>NZ_JBIRPD010000011.1:0-342902 GCF_044332485.1 Streptomyces sp. NPDC017056
CCGGTGGGTGGGGGGCCGGGGCCCCGCAGGGGTCTCTCCTCACCGCAGTCGCGGAAGCCTTGTCTGGAAAGCTGAACCTGGTGTTGCGACGTGTCGGCTGCGGGGAGCCCCCTGCGTGTCCCCGGCCCCAAGGCCGGTAGGCGACTATCCCGCCGTCGTGGCCGAGGCCCCCCGAAGGGGGCAGTTCTTTGCCTTTCCCCGGGTGCCCGGTGGCGACATCGCCCCTGGTTGCTGCGCTGCTGGTGTCTTTTTCCTCCCCCACCCCCACTCGCGCGGGGGTGCGGAACCGGCCGGAGGGGACGTGCAGGGGGGTGTCCCCGCAGCCGACAGCTCGCAACACCAGGTTCAGCGTTCAAGACATGGTTCGCGCGAGTGCGGTGAGGAGTCACCCCCCTGCGCGGCCCCGACCCACAACGAAACCAGCGCAACCCCGCGCGAAGCGCGAACCGCAACCCCGCGCGAAGCGCGCACCGCAACCCCGCGCGACAGCGCGAACGCCGCGCGCAGCGCAACGCGTACAAACCGCGCGCGAAGCGCGCATCCGTTCCTACGCTGGAGTGACACGTAGTGTCCAACGTGACGGAATGTGATTGCGAGGTCCGGTGACGGACAACAGGCTTCGGGCCGTGGTGGCGCTGGCGCAAGCGCTCGCCGCCGCCCACACCCCGTGTGACTCGGTGCGGGCCGCCGCTGAGGGGACGCGGGCGGCCCTGGGGGGCGCCTTCGCGGCGATTTCGACGTGGGAGCGGGAGCTGGGCCGGCTGAAGGTGCTGGTCAACGTCGGGGAACTGGCCGAGGGCGAGGTGGAGTTCCCCGAAGGGGAGTCGTACCCGGTGCACGAGTTCCCGGAGATCGCGGGGGGCGGCCAGCCCGACGCCTGGGTCGAGACCGCCGACGGCGGGCCGGGACCGGAGGAGGGGCCAGGCAACCGGCCGTACGGGCGACCGTACAACCACCAGCGCGCGGCCGCGCTGCGCCGTCGCGGCCGCGGCTGCTGCGTGGTCGCTCCGATCGTGTTGCACGGGCGTGCGTGGGGTGAGGTGTACGTGGCCAGGGCGGCCGGCGAGCCGGTTTTCACGCGGGAGGACGCGGAGTTCGCCACCGTGCTGGCCGCGGTCACCGCGGCCGGGCTCGCGCAGACGGAGCGGCTGGCGGAGGCGCGCCGGCTGGCGTTCACGGACGCGTTGACGGGGCTGGCGAACCGCCGCGCGGTGGACATGCGGCTCGACGAGGCGCTGGAGCGGCACCGGCGGGACGGTGCGGTGGTGAGCCTGGTGGTGTGTGATCTGAATGGGCTGAAGCGGGTGAACGACTCGCGCGGGCACGCCGTCGGAGACCGGCTGCTGGAACGATTCGGCTCGGTGCTGTCCCTGTGTGGCGCCATACTGCCGGGCACCCTCGCCGCCCGGCTCGGCGGGGACGAGTTCTGCCTGCTCACGGTGGGACCTTCGGCTGACGAGGTGGCCAAGGTGGCGGGGGAGCTGTGTGCGCGGGCCAAGGAATTGGAGCTGGGCGAGGGGGTCGCCGTCGGCGTCGCCTCGACCGGCGATCCGATCGGGCCCGTGTGGTCGGCCCGGCGGCTGTTCCGGCTGGCGGACGCCGCGCAGTACCGGGCGAAGGGCGCGGGCTCGCGGGGCCCCGTGGTCGCGGGCCGGGAGGGCGGCGCGGACGATCCGGTGGTGCGCCTGGCGGACGCCCCGGAGCGGGCCCCGTCGAAGGAGCGTCGCCGGTTCCGGCGCTGACCCGGCCGCGTAGCGGCCCTCGTGGCGGCCTTCGCAGTGGCCACCGTGGTGACATCCTGGGATTCAGTCTCTAGGGTGCCTGAATATGGATATGCACACTGTGGTGCTGGGGACGTCCGGCACGACCGCACAGGACGTCATCGCCGTCGCCCGCGGCGCCGCCCGTATCGAGCTGTCCGAGGAGGCCACCGCCGCCGTCGCCGCCGCCCGCGCGGTCATCGACGACCTCGCGGCCAAGCCGGACCCGGTGTACGGCGTCTCCACGGGTTTCGGCGCCCTGGCCGTACGGCACATCAGCCCGGACTTGCGGGCCCAGCTCCAGCGCAACATCGTGCGCTCGCACGCCGCCGGCATGGGGCCGCGGGTGGAGCGCGAGGTGGTGCGCGCGCTGATGTTCCTGCGCCTGAAGACGCTGGCCTCGGGGCATACGGGGGTCCGGCCGCTGGTCGTCGGCACGATGGCGGAGATCCTCAACGCGGGCATCACCCCGGTCGTCCACGAGTACGGCTCGCTGGGCTGCTCCGGCGACCTCGCGCCGCTGTCGCACTGCGCGCTGACGCTCATGGGGGAGGGCGAGGCGGAGGGCCCGGACGGCGTCGTGCGGCCGGCCGGCGAGCTGCTCGCCGAGCACGGCATCGCGCCGGTCGAGCTGCGGGAGAAGGAGGGCCTGGCCCTCCTGAACGGGACCGACGGCATGCTCGGCATGCTGATCATGGCCTGTGCCGATCTGGCCCGCCTGTTCACCACCGCGGACATCACCGCGGCCCTCTCGCTGGAGGCGCTGCTCGGTACGGAGAAGGTGCTCGCGCCCGAGCTGCACGCCATCCGCCCGCACCCGGGCCAGGCCGCCTCGGCCGCGAACATGCTCAAGGTGCTGGCCGGTTCGGGACTCACCGGTTACCACCAGGACGACGCGCCGCGTGTGCAGGACGCGTACTCCGTGCGCTGCGCCCCGCAGGTCGCGGGCGCGGGCCGGGACACCCTGGACCACGCGCGGCTGGTGGCGGGCCGCGAGCTGGCCGCCGCCGTGGACAACCCGGTGGTCCTCCCGGACGGCCGGGTCGAGTCGAACGGCAACTTCCACGGCGCGCCGGTCGCCTACGTCCTGGATTTCCTCGCGGTCGCGGTGGCCGACCTCGCCTCGATCGCGGAGCGCCGTACGGACCGGCTGCTGGACAAGAACCGTTCGCACGGCCTGCCCGCCTTCCTGGCAGGCGACCCGGGCGTCGACTCGGGCCTGATGATCGCCCAGTACACGCAGGCGGCGCTGGTCAGCGAGCTGAAGCGGCTGGCCGCGCCCGCTTCGGTGGATTCCATCCCGTCCTCCGCCATGCAGGAGGACCACGTCTCGATGGGCTGGTCGGCGGCGCGCAAGCTGCGTACCGCGGTGGACAACCTGGCCCGGGTGCTCGCCGTCGAGCTGTACGCGGCGACGCGGGCGGTTGAGATGCGCGAGGGCCTGACCCCGGCGCCGGCCACCCGCGCGGTGCTGGACGCCGTACGGGCCGCGGGTATCCAGGGGCCGGGCGAGGACCGTTTCCTCGCGCCCGACCTGGAGGCGGCGTACGGCTTCGTGCGCGACGGCCGGCTGGTCGAGGCGGTCGAGAAGGTCACGGGCGAGCTGGCCTGAGGGCCTGACCTGCGTTTTCGGCTCTGACCTGCGTTTACGGCGGGGTGGGCGGGCGGCCCGCCCCGCCGGACGGCATCGAAGGCCGGCTCTTCTTCGGCAGGTCGGGCCGGTGTCCTAGATCCCGGCGCCGCGCGTACGGCGTACGGAGAAGCCGACCAGCCCGGCGCCGACGCCGAGGAACGCGGCGCCGCCGACGACGTACGGCGTGGTGTCGAAGCCGCCGGTGTCGGCGAGCAGTGTCCCCTGCGCCTGCTGCGCCTGGCCTGTCTGCTGCGCGCTGTGCGGCTGCGTCCGGGGGCTCTGATGGGCCGTCCGGGGGGCGTGCGGCGTCCGTTCGCCGTGTTCGACGGTGGCGTTCGCGGACGGTACGAACCACAGGGCGAGCAGTACCGATCCCGCGGCTGCGGCGGTCAGCAGTGGTCGACGTGCGGTCACGGGCACGGAAACGATCCCCCTTGTGGGCTCGGTGAATTGACCGTTGAAAACAGATGTTAGTGACAGCCGCGGGTCGCGGGGAAGTCAGGACCCGGTGGTGCTTACGCTCCCAGACATGAGCAATGACGAGACATCACGGTTTGTCCGGCTCCATGTCGAACTGGTCATGGAGGTCGCCGACCCTGACCGGCTGACCGGTGCGGCACTCGACCACATCAACGGTGACCCGTCCCTACCCGCTGAGGAGCGCGGGCATGCGCAGGAAACGGTCCAGAGCGATCCGGCGGAGGCGCTGGCGTACCTCGTGGACCCCTTCGACCTGGTCGAGGGGGTGCCCGGCGTGGAGCTGACGCAGGCGTCGTGGAGCAGTGAGGAGATCGAGTACGACGCCGACGCGGAGTGGGTCCTCGGGCACGACGCGGAGGACGACGGCCTCCCGGAGGACGACGACGCCGAGGCGGGCGCCGGGGATGACGCGCGCGACCGGGACGGGGTGCGGGTCCGCTTCTGAGGCGTACGGCCTCCGAGGCGCACGGCCGCCGCCGCGCGGCTCCCGGACGACGCCCGCCGCCGTCCGGGAGCCGGGTGGCGTTTCCCACATACGTCTTGGGTGTGGAACGGACGAAACGGAACAGACGTTCCTGAGGTGTCGCCCGGCGGTCTGCGGTGCGGCGCCCGGCTCGGGGGTTTCGGGTTCGGCAGCAAGGCAATGGAGAATCGTGTGATGACGGACAGCAAGCGTCGCAAGGGGCTCATAGCCACCGCCGCGCTGCTCGGGGGTGTGCTGACACTCGGGGCGTGCGGTGGCGGTGACGGCGGCGACGGAAGCGGCCACGACAACACGAAGAAGGTCGACGAGGCGGCGGCGAAGGACGCCTCGGAAGCCAAAATCAAGATCGAACCGAAGAACGGCTCGACCGACGCGGGCATCAACAGCGCCGCCGAGGTCACCGTCGAAGGCGGCAAGCTCACCGACGTCAAGATGACCGCCGGCGAGGACAAGAAGCCGGTCGAGGGCACGCTCGCGGCGGACGGCTCCTCCTGGAAGCCGAAGAAGCAGCTGGAGCGCTCGACCAAGTACACGATCACCGCCCACGCCGCCGACGCCGACGGCCGCAAGGCGGTGGAGAACTCGACCTTCACCACGGTCTCCCCGAAGAACAGCTTCATAGGCAACTACACGCCGGAGGACGGCTCGACCGTCGGCGTGGGCATGCCGGTGTCGGTCAACTTCGACAAGCCGGTGAAGAACAAGAAGGACGTCGAGTCCGCGATCAAGGTGGCCTCCAGCAGCAACCAGGAGGTCGTCGGCCACTGGTTCGGCGACCAGCGCCTGGACTTCCGCCCGAAGGACTACTGGAAGCCCAACTCCAAGATCACCATGGACCTGAAGCTGGACGGCGTCGAGGCCGCGCCCGGCGTCAAGGGCGTCCAGAACAAGACGGTGAACTTCCGGATCGGCCGCTCGCAGGTCAGCACCGTCGACGCGAAGACCCACAAGATGACCGTGGTCCGCGATGGCAAGACGATCAAGACCATCCCGATCTCCGCGGGCAGCAAGGACCACCCCACCTACAACGGCAAGATGGTGGTCTCGGAGAAGTACAAGCAGACCCGGATGGACGGCTCCACGGTCGGCTTCACCAACAACGACGGCAAAGGCGAGTACGACATCCCCGACGTGCCGCACGCCATGCGCCTGTCCAGCTCCGGCACGTTCCTGCACGGCAACTACTGGGGCAAGGGCATCTTCGGCAACGCCAACACCAGCCACGGCTGCATCGGCCTGGAGGACGTGAAGGGCGCCGGCGACCCGGGCACGGACGGCGCCTGGTTCTACGAGAACTCGCTGATCGGCGACGTCGTCCACATGGTCAACTCCCCGGACCGGACCATCAAGCCGGACAACGGCCTCAACGGCTGGAACATGGACTGGAACGAGTGGGTCGCGGGCAGCGCCGTGAAGTAGCGCACCCCGACCCTCCGAGGGCGGGCCCCCGCCGGTGCGCAGGCGGGGGCCCGCCCTCCGTATCGTGACCACGTGAGCAAGCGCAAGGACGGACAGCGGCAGCAGGGCCGGGCCGCCGCCGGAGAACTGGTCGGCACCGTACTGGGCAGCGTCCGGTACGCCCAGGACGGGTCGCCCGCGGAAGACGCCCTTGAGGCCGGGGCCTCGATGCTGGCAGCGGCCCCCGCGGGCCCGGAGGTCGTCAGCGCCGCGCTGCTGGCCGCGGCGGAGGACGCCGTACGTCGCTGCTGGCAGGGCGGCTGGCAGCCCGCCGACCTGGAACGGATCGTACGGCGGGAGACGGGCGGCGGCCCGCGTACCGCTGTCGTCGTGGACGCGATGGCCGCCGAAGCACGGCGTACGGGGCACGCGGCGCAGTCCGGCCGCGGCGCGCGCTGGGCGGCCCAGCTGCGCGACCTCGAAGCCGAGGTCTGGTGGACCTCGGAAACCGGCTACCTGGAGGAGCTGGCGCGCCGCCTCCGCACGTCGCGCTTCGAGGCCACCTACGACGTACTGGCAGCGCTGCGCGTCCTGGGGCGGCTGCCCCGCATCACGCCCCTGCCGGCCGCCAGCCCGGCACGCGCGAACACACCCGCCGAGTCCCGGACCCTGGGCCGTATCCGCGGCCTGCTCGCCAAGGCCGAAGCCACGGACTACCCGGAGGAGGCGGAGGCGCTGTCGGCCAAGGCCCAGGAGCTGATGGCCCGGCACAGCATCGACGAAGCGCTGCTCGACCACACCGGCGACGGCGGCAGCGCCGGCCACGGCCGGGCCGCGGGCCCCTCCGCCATCCGCATCGGCATCGAAGGACCGTACGAGCAGGCGAAGGCGCTGCTGCTCGACGCCGTCGCCGCCGCCAACCGCTGCCAGGCGGTCTGGTCCGGCGACGTGGGCTTCTCCACGCTCATCGGCTTCGAAGCCGACCTGGAGTCCGCCGAACTCCTCTACACGTCACTGCTCCTCCAAGCCACCACCGCCATGCACCGCGCGGGCGACGAGCACCACAGCCGCGGCCGGTCCCGCCGGACCCGCGACTTCCGGCAGACGTTCCTCGTCGCGTACGCCGACCGCATCCGCACCCGCCTGGCGGCAGCCACCGACGAAGCCACCACCGAGGCCGTGGATAGCGCCCCGGACCTCCTCCCGGTCCTGGCCGCCCGCGAGGTCGCCGTGGCGGAAACCACCGGCGAACTGTTCCCCGACACCGCCGCCGTCCGGATGCGGGGCGTACGCGACGCCGACGGCTGGGAACAGGGAGCCGCAGCGGCCGACCGCGCCCGCTTGGGCCACCAAAGGCCCTGACCCCGGCGACGGTCCGCGAAGCCCCCCGCACCACCGTCAGCCGGACGCGACGCCGAGCGGCGACGCAGCGACCTCGCCGGACCGTTTCACCGCATGGCAGGCTCCCGGATCGTCGTCGCCCTCGGCCGTCACCGTGGCGGCGATGACGGCGTCCAGCTTCTCCCGTGCGGCCAGCAGGCCGGCCACGGCCTCGTCGATGCGTTCACGTTCCCGGTGCAGGTCCGGCAGCATGCCGGAACAGGCCGGCGCCAGGATCTGCCCGTCGTCGACCATGCAGGGCATCAGTTCGGCGATCGTGGCGGTACCGAGACCGGCGCCGAGCAGCATGCGGATGCCCCGGACGGTGGCGATGTCCGCTTCGGCGAACTCGCGATATCCGCTCGGCCGCCGCGACGGCTTGAGCAGCCCCTGCTCCTCGTAGTAGCGCAGCAGGCGTTGGCTGACCCCGGTCCGCCGGGAGAACTCCCCCATACGCATGTGACGACCACCACGTCCAGTTGACTCTCACACCGATGTGAGACAGCAGTCTAGGCCGCATGACTGACAAGCCATCAACAGTGCCTCACCCCACCCCCGTTACGGTCATCGGCCTCGGCCCCATGGGCCTCGCCCTCGCCGAAGCACTGCTGCAACACGGCCACCCCACCACCGTCTGGAACCGCACCCCGGAGAAGGCCGACACCCTCGTCGCCAAGGGCGCCCGCCGCGCGGAGACGGTTGCCGAAGCGATATCCGCGAGCCCCGCCACGGTCATGTGCCTCAAGGACTACGCGACCATGTACGCGGTACTCGACTCCGCAGCCGACGCCTTGAAGGGCCGTGCCTTGCTGAACCTCAACTCCGGCACCCCGAACGAGGCCCGAAAAGCGCTCAATTGGGCGACCGAACGGCACATCGCCTACCTGGACGGCGCGATCATGGTGCCACCGCCGCTCGTCGGGAACCCCGGGTCCGTCTTCCTCTACAGCGGCGCGCAGCAGGTCTTCGACGAGCACCGGGCGACGCTGGCGAGCATGGGCGACCCCCGGTACCTCGGCTCCGACCCCGGCCTGGCAGTGCTGTACAACACGGCACTGCTCGACCTGATGTACGCGACCATGAACGGCTTCCTGCACGCCACGGCGCTGGCCGGCTCGGCAAACGTCCCGGCGGCCACGTTCGCCGAGCTCGCCCTCGACTGGTTCCTGCCCGCAGTGGTGACCGCAACCCTCACCGAACAGACGCCCGCCCTGGACCAGGGCGACTATCCCGGGGACGCGGGCACCATGGAGATGAACCTCCAAGCGCTCGACCACATCACCCGCACCTGCGCGGAACAGGGCATCAACTCCGACCAGCCGCAGCTCATGAAGGCGATCGCCGAACAGGCGATCGCCCAGGGCCACAGCGGCAAGAACTACCTGGCCGTACACGAAGTCTTCAAGAAACCGACCCGGTCGGCCCAGCCCCGCCTCCCCGGCTAAACCCCCACCCCAAACACCCCCGCATCCCCCGCCGTCACCCGGGCCGCCACCACTCCGTCGGCCACCCGCCGGATCTCCTGCTCCACCCGCACCTCGTCCTGCTGGAGTTCCCCGGGCTCGCCGCGGCCGCGGCACGTACGCCGGCTCAGTGAACGCCGACCCCGGGGACCAGGGCGACGAGCCCCGAGAGGAAACTCCCCAGCCCGGCCAGCGTGACGACGACGGCCTTACCGTCCGAGAACAGCCCCGCGCAGAACGTGCGCACCTGCCGCCGGACGATCAGCATCTTCAGCTTCTGCCACCGGTGCTGGCGGATGTGGCACCCCAACAGCAACCCGTAGGCGTTGTTGCGACAGCCGCCCGAGCGTCCGCGGACCGGGGCGCCGCACGGCATCGGCGCCTGGAAGAAGCTCCAGAAAAACACGGCAGCGGAAAGGACGACCACCACAGCAGGACCCGCCGCGGCATGCACCCACGCCGCAATCAGCAAAACACCGGCCAGAACACCCCACCACTGCCGCAGCCCGCCGAGTCGTCCGCCCCGTGCCCCCGAAGTCGCCATGAGAAAAGGGTGGCGGCTCGGGGGCACGATGACGCCCGGAAAGAGCCGTTCGTCTGAAAGTGAGACTGGGCCTTCCGCAGCAGGCACCCCACCGATCCACCGGCCCCGGCCCGCGAGTAACACCCCACAGGGAAGGTTGACTTCAAGGCCAGGTAGTAGGCGCCGAGATCTTCGCCCGCTCGGGGCGGAGAGCTGGCGGGGAGCTGCTCGTGGTCTGCGTTGATCAGCGCTCGGCGAAGCGGGGCTCCGGCCGCAGGTCGGCCGTCGCGCAGTCGCAACCGCACCTGTCGGTCACCCGGGCGTACGGAAGTTGAGCCCGCAGCGCGCTCAGCGTCGTCGCGATCTCCGGCGGGAGGGCCTCAGCCTTCCGCCTTCGCCACCCCCACCGGGCAGCTCACCCCCGTGCCCCCGATTCCGCAGTAGCCTGCCGGGTTCTTGTCCAGGTACTGCTGGTGGTAGCCCTCGGCGGGGTAGAAGGGGCGGTCCGGGGTGGCGGGGAGGATTTCGGTGGTGATGTCGCCGTAGCCGGAGGAGTGGAGGACGGACTGGTAGGCGGTGCGGGAGGCTTCGGCGGCTTCTTGGTCGGCGGGGGAGTGGGTGTAGATCGCAGAGCGGTACTGGGTGCCGGTGTCGTTGCCCTGGCGGAAGCCCTGGGTGGGGTCGTGGGACTCCCAGAAGAGCTTCAGGAGGGTGGCGTAGGAGACCTGCGCGGGGTCGTAGACGACGCGGACCGCCTCGGTGTGGCCGGTGAGGCCGCTGCACACCTCTTCGTAGGTGGGGTTGGGGGTGTGACCGCCCTGGTAGCCGGCCAGGGTCGTCCAGACGCCCTCGGTCTGCCAGAACTTGCGTTCGGCGCCCCAGAAGCAGCCCAGGCCGAAGTCGGCGATGCGGAGGTGGGCGGGGTAGGGGCCGAGGAGCGGGTTGCCGAGGACCGTGTGGCGGTCGGGGACGGTGAAGTCGCGCTCGGGACGGCCTTTCAGGGCCTCCTCGGGGGTGGGGAGCGCGTTCTTGAAGCGGTTGAACAGCATGTGATCAGGCTCCGGGAGGTGAGGAGGGGCGTCGGGCGGCCTCTAGAGGTGGCCTCTAGGGGGCTCTCAGGTGGTCTCTGAGGGAACGTTTCGGGGGCGGGGGGCATTCCGGGAGCGGAGGCGGGAGGCCGCCGGTGGCTACGGCTGCGGGCGGAAGTCCGCCGACGTGCCGCCGCCCCGTTCCCAGCCGGCGACGGCCAGGGCGCGGTACGCGGCGTACTCGGCGGCGGGGCTGCTGCCGTACGACCACGGGACCGCGCCGACGTGGCCGTCGACCAGGCGGAGCTGCTCCAGTGCCTCCGCGTAGCGCTCGGCGCGGACGAGGAACCAGATGAGCAGGTGCCGGACGTGCGGGGCCATGGGGTGGTCGGCGGGGGCTTCGCGCAGGGCGAAGTGCGCGCCTTCCATGGCGCGTTCGACGACGGCGCTCTGGAAGAGGCCGCGCACCATGTTGGCCTCGGGGAGGTGGTCGTAGACGGCGAAGAGGGGGAGGGCCGGGAGCAGGCTCTTGGCGGGGGCGGCCGAGGCGGCGCTCTCGGTGAACGCGGCGGCCTCCTCCTTGGAGCCGTGCCACTTCTGCGACCAGTAGGGCAGGGCGGCGAGGTGGGCGCCCATGTGGTGCGGTGCGCGCTGGGAGACCTTCGACCACAGGGCGTCGTAGTCGGCGCGGCGGTCGCCGAGGCCGCGGGCGACGGCCAGTTCCGTGATGTACGGGACGGGGCTGCCGGGGGCCAGCAGGGCCGCCTCGTGGCAGACCGTGCGGGCCTCCTCCAGGATCATGCGGAAGTCCTGCGAGCCGGGATCGCGGAGCGCCTGGAGGACGAGGAACTGGGCGTGCGTCTGGGCGCCGCCGGGGTCCTTGGGCGCCTCCGAGCGCCACGTACGCAGCCAGATGCCGCCCTGCCCGGGCCGCTCCGCCAGCTCGAACGCGGCGGCTCCGGCGAGCGTCTGCACGCGCTGCCAGCGGCGCTCCCAGTCCTCGCCGGTGGCGCTGAGCAGCTGGGCGGCCGGGCGCCAGTCGTGGGTGCGCCGGATCTCGTCGAGGGCCTCTTCCAGCTCCCGGTCGGGCCCCGGCAGCCGTACGTCCAGCTCGTGGGCCGGTACGAATCCGTAGCCCGCCGTCGGGTCGGCGGCCACCGTCAGCCCTTGCCGGGCCTGCTGCGCGGCCTGCCTGCGCCGTAGCCAGGGCAGCAGGACGAGACCGCCGAGGGCGGCAGCGGCGAAGAGAACCAGCAGAGCGTCCATGTGGTGAGTCTCGGATTCCGGTCGTGGGAGGGAGGCGGGCTGTGGGTGGGGCGCGAATGTGTCTTGTATGTATCCACTATCCAGCGAAGCAGAAAGTTCCGAAAAGTTCGCGGGTGTGGACGACTACCCTCGGCAGGCATGAGCGATCAGCGCGAACAGCGCCCCCAGAATTTCGAAACCCTCGCCATCCACGCTGGTCAGGAGCCCGACGAGGCGACCGGCGCGGTGGTGACGCCCATCTACCAGGTGTCCACCTACAAGCAGGACGGCGTGGGCGGCCTGCGCGGCGGCTACGAGTACAGCCGCAGCGCCAACCCGACCCGTACCGCCCTGGAAGGGAACCTGGCCGCCCTCGACGGCGGCAGCCGCGGCCTGGCCTTCGCCTCCGGGCTCGCGGCCGAGGACTGCCTGCTGCGGACCCTTCTGGTCCCCGGGGACCACGTGGTCATCCCCAATGACGCGTACGGCGGTACGTTCCGCCTCATCTCCAAGGTCGTCGAGCGGTGGGGTGTGGAGTGGTCCGTCGCCGACACCTCCGACCCGCAGGCCGTACGGGACGCCCTGCGCCCCCGTACGAAGGCGATCTGGGTGGAGACGCCCAGCAACCCGCTGCTCGGCATCACGGACATCGCCGCGCTCGCGGCCGTCGCGCGCGACGCCGGGGTCCGCCTGGTCGTCGACAACACCTTCGCGAGCCCCTACCTCCAGCAGCCGCTCGCCCTCGGCGCGGACGTCGTGGTCTACTCCACGACCAAGTACATGGGCGGCCACTCGGACGTGGTCGGCGGCGCGCTCGTCGTCAACGACGCCGAGCTGGGCGACGAACTGGCCTACCACCAGAACGCGATGGGCGCGGTCGCCGGCCCCTTCGACGCGTGGCTGGTGATGCGCGGCCTCAAGACGCTGGCCGTACGGATGGACCGGCACAGCGCCAACGCGGCCCGCATCGCCGATCTGCTCGCCGCGCACGACAAGGTCACCCAGGTCTACTACCCGGGCCTGGCGGAGCACCCCGGTCACGAGACCGCCGCCAAGCAGATGCGTTCCTTCGGCGGCATGGTGTCCTTCCGCGTCGCGGGCGGCGAGCAGGCCGCGGTGGAGGTCTGCAACCGCGCCAAGCTGTTCACCCTCGGCGAGTCGCTGGGCGGCGTGGAGTCGCTGATCGAGCACCCGGGCCGGATGACGCACGCCTCGACGGCGGGGTCGCTGCTGGAGGTGCCGAACGACCTCGTACGGCTGTCGGTCGGCATCGAGGCGATCGACGACCTGGTGGCGGACCTCACCCAGGCGCTCGGCTGAGGGAGCGCGCCGGTGCGCCGCGGCTCACCACCCTTCCAGAGGAGGGGTGGTGCGCACCGGCGGCGGCAGCCACGGCTGGTCGACGGCCGCCCAGACCAGGAGCGCGGCCAGCGCCGCCAGGGCCAGCAGCCACAGCGCGTGGCGGGTCCGGCGCCGGCGGACGAGCAGCCGGCGGCCGCGCTCGGCCGCGCGGAGCGCCAGGTCGGGCGGGACCAGCGGGTGCGGCCCGTCCAGCATCCGCCGCACCTCGGCCTCCTTGCGGTCCGGGAGGTTCACGGCGCCGCCGCTCCGGTGAGCCCCGTACGGCCGGCGGGCGGCTTGCTGCGCATCTGCCCCACGGCCCGCAGGCACAGCGCGTGGACGCGCTCGGCGGGCAGGCCCAGCTGTGCCGCGGTCTGTTCCTCGGCCACGCCCTCGCAGAGCCGCAGGACGAGCACCAGCCGTTCCTGCGGGGTCAGCCGCTCCAGGAGGCCGCCGGCCGGCGGCCCCGCCCCGGGGAGCAGCGCGCGGGGGAGGCGGTGGCGCCAGGCGGAATGCGCGTAGTGGGCGGCCATCTCTTGGCGGGCGCGGTCGTACGGGTCCTCGCCGCGCAGCCGGTCCCAGACGACGTACGTGCGCGCCAGCGCCACCGTGAGCAGCCGTTCGGCGGCGGGCGCCGGGCGGTCGCCGGGCTCCGCGGTCAGGAGCGTGGCGGCATGCAGCAGACGGCCGGCCGCGCCCGCGACGAACGCCTCGAACTCCCGGGCACGACGGCGTTCCTGTGCTGCCCGCCGCTCTCGCACAGCTACATGGCACGGCAGGCCCGGCACCGGGTCAAGAGGCGGCCGGGAAAAACCGGGCCGCGAGTCCGTGGCCCGGCCTCGCCGCGGCCCGGCTGCGGGGCGGCGGGGTGCCCGCCGCGGGCCCGGCGGCCTGCCGGGAACCGCTGGTCAGGAGCTGGAAGGCACCGGGGGCAGGGTCGCCGTGACGGTGGACAGGGAGGCGTTGAAGCGGGTCAGGAGCGTGCAGAACGCGTCGCGCTCCTCCTCCGTCCACTCCTCGGTGACCAGGGCCATCAGCGCGCGGCGCGAGGCGCGCACCTCCTCCAGGCGGGCCCGGCCGCGCTCGGAGAGCTGGAGCACGACCGCACGCCCGTCCTCGGGGTGCGAGGCGCGGTTGACCAGGCCCGAGTCGACCAGCGGCGCGACCTGGCGGGTGACGGTGGAGGAGTCGATGCCCATGCCGGCGGCCAGCGCCTTGACACCCATCGGGCCCTCTTTGTCCAGGCGGTTGAGGAGCAGATAGGCGGCACGGTCCATGGAATTGCGTGCCTGGCCGACGCCGCCGAGCCGGCTCTGTTCGGCGCGGCGGGCGAAAACGGCGACTTGGTGTTGCAGCGCGTCGAGAAGAGCGGGGTCGGTGTGGGTCGTCATGTCCGAAGAGGTGGGCATGGCCGGGAGCTCGCTTCATGGGATGCGTACGGATTGGGGGACAGAGTACGCGGCCCGGGCGCGGACCGTACCGGCGCTGTCCAAAGACGTATCTCCGTGACACCGGTCCGGTGCCCGGGCGGACCCGCCGCGGTCCGGCCTGTAAGACTGGGCTTCATGGCCGATCACACGCCGCACGAGTCCACTCCTGCCTCCGGTTCCTCTTCTGGTTCCGCTTCCGGTTCCACCGCCGGTCGAAGGCCCGGGGCGGGGTCGGGCCCGGCCTGCGCGGAGACGTCCGGCGGGGAGCCCGGAGCGGCGCCGGGTTCCGGTTCCGCCTCCGTTTCCGTACGGCCCCGGAGCGGCGCCGCGGTCGCCCCCGCCGCGCTGACCGTCGAGGACGTACGGGAGGCGCAGAAGATCCTGTCCGGTGTCTCCCGGTCCACCGCCCTGGAGGGGAGCCGGCACCTGTCCGGTTTGCTGGGGGCGCCGGTGCATTTGAAGTGCGAGAACCTGCAGCGCACCGGCTCCTTCAAAATACGTGGCGCGTACGTGCGGATCGCGGGCCTGTCTCCGCAGGAGCGGGCAGCCGGCGTGGTCGCCGCCAGCGCCGGCAACCACGCGCAGGGCGTCGCGCTGGCCGCCTCGCTGCTCGGGGTGCGCTCGACGGTGTTCATGCCGGTCGGCGCCCCGCTGCCGAAGGTCGCCGCGACCCGTGAGTACGGCGCCGAGGTGCGGCTGCACGGCCACGTCGTGGACGAGACGCTGGCCGCGGCCCAGGAGTACGCGCGGGAGACCGGCGCGGTCTTCATCCACCCCTTCGACCACCGCGACATCATCGCCGGCCAGGGCACGGTGGGTCTGGAGATACTCGAACAGTGCCCGGAGGTGCGCACCATCGTGGTGGGCATCGGCGGCGGCGGGCTGGCGGCGGGCATCGCGGTGGCGGTCAAGGCGCTGCGCCCCGACGTACGGATCATCGGGGTGCAGGCGGCGGGCGCGGCGGCCTATCCGCCCTCGCTGGCGGCCGGGCACCCGGTCTCGATCGAGGCGCCGACGACGATGGCGGACGGCATCAAGGTCGGCAGACCCGGCGATGTCCCGTTCGAAATCATCGGCGAGCTCGTGGACGAGGTCCGTACGGTCACCGAGGACGAGCTCTCCAGCGCTCTGCTGCTCTGCCTGGAGCGGGCGAAGCTGGTCGTGGAGCCGGCCGGGGCGAGCCCGGTGGCGGCGCTGCTGTCGCGGCCCGGGGCCTTCGAGGGGCCGGTGGTCGCGGTGCTGTCCGGGGGGAACGTCGACCCGCTGCTGATGCAGCGCACCCTGCGGCACGGCATGGCCGCAGCGGGGCGTTACCTGTCGCTGCGCCTGCGGCTGACGGACCGCCCGGGGGCCCTCGCGACGCTGCTCGGGGTGATGTCAGTGGTCGACGCTAATGTCCTCGACGTGAGCCATGTGCGGACCGATCCGCGGCTCGGACTCACGGAAGCGGAGGTGGAGTTGCACTTGGAGACGAAGGGCCCGGAGCACTGCACCGAGGTCGGCGCGGCCCTGCGCGAGGCGGGTTACACCGTCATGGGCTGACAGGCGCCCGAGGTACGCGGCTGATGGCGCCGCCGTACGCAAACGCCATCTGACGTATATCGCGATGTATCGCGAGTGCGGTATGGTCCGGGTCGACGTGGAGTGCTGCCGTGCGCGGGCACGCCCTCTTCGGCGGATATGCACCCATTGGGCAAGTGTGTCCGTTAAAAGTAAAATTCTTCCTGGAGTTAACCCATACCTTGGGAGTACCCACATGCCAGGCGCCATTTACGCCGAGGGTCTGGTCAAGACCTTCGGCAAGGTGAGGGCTCTGGACGGCGTCGACCTCGACGTCCCCGAAGGAACCGTCCTCGGACTGCTCGGCCCGAACGGTGCGGGCAAGACCACCGCCGTACGAGTCCTGACGACCCTGCTCAAACCCGACCGGGGCACCGCCGTCGTCGCCGGGATCGACGTCCTCAAGCACCCCGACGAAGTACGCCGGTCCATCGGCCTGTCCGGTCAGTTCGCCGCCGTGGACGAGTACCTGACGGGCCGTGAGAACCTGATGATGGTCGGCCAGCTCTACCAGATGAGCGGGCGCGACGCGAAGGCCAGGGCCGCGGAGCTGCTGGAGCGCTTCCACCTCGCCGACGCTGGCGACCGGCCCGCCAAGACCTACTCCGGCGGCATGCGGCGCCGGCTCGACCTGGCGGCCGCGCTGGTCGTCAGCCCGCCCGTGATGTTCATGGACGAGCCCACCACGGGCCTGGACCCGCGCAACCGCCAGCAGTTGTGGGAGGTCATACAGGAACTGGTCGCCGGTGGCACGACGTTGCTGCTCACCACCCAGTACCTGGAAGAGGCCGACCACCTCGCGCACGACATCTGCGTGGTCGACCACGGCAAGGTCATCGCCCGCGGCACGTCCGACCAGCTCAAGGCCCGTACCGGCGGCGAGCGGGTGGAGCTCGTCGTGCACGCCGCCGAGCACATCGCGACGGCCGACGAGGTGCTGCGCGGCTTCGGCAAGGGCGAGACCAAGATCGAGACCCACACGCGCAAGATCACGGTGCCGGTGACGGGCGGCGCCAAGCTGCTCGCCGAGGTCATCCGTGAACTGGACACGCGCGGCGTCGAGATCGACGACATCGGGCTGCGCCGGCCCACCCTGGACGACGTGTTCATCTCGCTCACCGGCCACGTCGCCGAAATGGCGGAGGGCGGCGGCGAGAACGGGGGAGACGGCACGGGCGAAGGCGCGGGCGGCAAGGCGCAGCGCGGCGGACGCCGGGGGCCGAAGCGGGCCTCGGACGGTAAGGAGAGTGCCAAGTGAGCACCGTGACGCAAGCCGCCCCGCGCGCCGGGGTGCCGAAGCGGCGTGGCGCGGTCAGCCAGTCCGTACGGGACTCCCTGGTCGTCGCCAAGCGGAACCTGATCCGCATGCTGCGCATTCCGGAAATGGTCATTTTCGGGCTTATCCAGCCCATCATGTTCGTGGTGCTGTTCAGCTACGTCTTCGGCGGGTCCATCGCCGTCGGCGGCAGCACCTCGCCCGCCGCCTACCGCGAGTTCCTGATGGCGGGCATCTTCGCGCAGACCGTCACCTTCGCCACCGCGGGAGCGGGCGCCGGCATCGCCGACGACATGCACCGCGGCCTGATCGACCGCTTCCGCTCGCTCCCCATGGCGCGCGGTGCCGTCCTCACCGGCCGTACGCTCGCCGATCTGGTGCAGACGGCGCTGACGCTGGTCGTCCTCGCGGTCGTGGCCTTCATCGTCGGCTGGCGGACCCACGAGAACATCGCCAAGGTCGTGGCCGGCTTCGCCCTGCTGCTCCTGCTCGGCTACGCGTTCTCCTGGATCGGCGCCCTGATCGGCCTGTCCGTACGGACGCCGGAGGCCGCCACCTCGGGCGGGCTGATCTGGCTCTTCCCGCTGACGTTCATCTCCAACGCCTTCGTGCCGTCGGACAACATGCCGACCTTCCTGCGGCACATCGCCGAGTGGAACCCGTTCAGCGCCACGGTCCAGGCCGCCCGCGAGCTGTTCGGCAACCTGCCGCCGAACTACAAGGCGCCCGACGCCTGGCCCATGCAGCACCCGGTCCTGGCCTCGCTGATCTGGTCCGTCCTGATCATCGTGGCCTTCCGCACGCTCGCGGTGCGCAAGTACCGGTCGGCGACGGCCTGAGGGCGGCGGGCCGGGCCGCGGCCGCCCGCGCGGACGCACGACCGGCCGCGGACGCACGACCGGCCCGGAGCCAGCGGGCTCCGGGCCGGTCGTCGCGCTGCTCGGCGGCGCCGGGGACGCTCAGGCCGTGTACGGCTTGGCTTCGAGGATCTTCACCGAAGCCTTCTTGCCGTTGGGGAGCTCGTACTCGGCGGTCTCGCCGATCTTCTTGCCGTTCACGCCGCTGCCCAGCGGGGACTGCGGGGAGTAGGTCTCGATGTCCGAGCTCGCGTACTCCCGCGAGGCCAGCAGGAACGTCAGCGTGTCGTCCGGGTCTCCGTCGAACGCGATGGTGACGACCGTGCCGGGGGCCACGACACCAGTGGCGGCGGGAGCCTCGCCGACCTTCGCGGTCTCCAGCAGCTGCTTGAGCTGGCGCATGCGAAGGTCCTGCTTGCCCTGCTCTTCCTTGGCCGCGTGGTACCCGGCGTTCTCCTTCAGGTCACCTTCCTCGCGGGCCGCCGCGATCTTCTCGGTGATCTCGGCGCGTGCGGGACCAGACAGGTACTCCAGCTCGGCCTTGAGCTGGTCATACGCCTCCTGGGTCAGCCAGGTGACGTTGTCGCTGGTCTGGGTCACAGGTGCTCCTCGTCGGTGCTGGGGATAAATCAAACGCCCTACCAGGAAGGCTGCGCCTCCACGGGTGGGCGAAACCACGAGCCTAACAATTCCGGCACAAAACGGGGAAGGGGAATTTCGCTGAGAACGCGTTCGACGGCATCACCGCCGGTCAGCGCGCCGGGACGCGGCGGCGCCGCGACACACCGGCCCCGCGAGACACCGACCCCGCGACACACCGGCCCCGGCCGGCGCCGGTCAGCCTCCGGAGGACGTGCAGCCGACCAGTACGGCGTTGGTCGCGCGCGCCGTCGTGCGCACGGTGACCTCGATGTCCACCTGCTCCTTGGGCTGGTCGACGGTGACGTCCTTGCGCCCCACCTCGGCGCCGCTGTCGGACTGCGAGCGCAGCGTGCACACGCCGGTGTCGTCCTTGCCCTTGACGACTTCCAGGTGCACCTTGACGGCGTGGTCCGAAACCCGCTCCCAGGTGATCACGCGGCCGCTGAGGTCCTGTCCGGAGATGTAGGAGAAGCCGGACCAGCCGACCACGCCCAGCAGCGCCACGCCCAGGACCGCGCCGACGATCTTCAGCTTGCGGTCCGCACGCCGGTCGGCAGAGCGGCCGTAGCGCCCGTCGGGAATCCCTTGGCGCACCGCCGTCATGATCGTCCTCCTGCCGGGGGCTCCGGAATTAATCGCCCCGCGCTTCGGTCACTATAGGAAACATCTTCTCCGGCCTTTCACTGAGGATCGAGTCTTGACTGAGCAGCTGCGACTGATGGCAGTGCACGCCCATCCCGACGACGAGTCGAGCAAGGGCGCGGCCACCATGGCCAAGTACGTGTCCGAGGGGGTGGACGTGCTGGTCGCCACCTGCACGGGCGGGGAGCGCGGCTCCATCCTCAACCCCAAGCTCCAGGGCGACCCGTACATCGAGGAGCACATCCACGAAGTGCGGAAGAAGGAGATGGACGAGGCCCGGGAGATCCTGGGCATCAAGCAGGAGTGGCTGGGATTCGTCGACTCCGGGCTGCCCGAGGGCGACCCGCTGCCGCCGCTGCCCGACGGCTGCTTCGCCCTCCAGGACGTGGAGGCCGCGGCCGAGCCGCTGGTGAAGCTGATCCGTGAGTTCAAGCCGCAGGTCATCACGACCTACGACGAGAACGGCGGCTACCCGCACCCCGACCACATCATGACCCACAAGATCTCGATGGTGGCCTTCGAGGCGGCCGGCGACCCGGAGAAGTACCCGGACGCGGGCGAGCCCTGGCAGCCGCAGAAGCTCTACTACAACCAGGGCTTCAACCGGCCGCGCACCGTCGCGCTGCACGAGGCGCTGCTGGAACGCGGCCTGGAGTCGCCGTACGGGGAGTGGCTGGAGCGCTGGAAGGAATTCGAGCGCCGCGAGCGCACGCTGACCACGTACGTGCCGTGCGCCGACTTCTTCGAGATCCGCGACAAGGCGCTGATCGCGCACGCGACGCAGATCGACCCCGACGGCGGCTGGTTCCGGGTGCCGATGGACATCCAGAAGGAGGTCTGGCCGACGGAGGAGTACGAGCTCGCCAAGTCGCTCGTCGACACGTCCCTCCCCGAGGACGACCTCTTCGCGGGCATCCGCAACAATTGAGTCCATGATGAGCGCGACTAGCACCCTCGCCGTGACGCACTTCGTCACCCTTGCCGACAGCTTCGACAAGGACAAGGTGACCCCGGGCGTCCTCGGCTTCATCGTGTTCGCGGTCATCGGCGGCGCCGTATGGCTGCTGATGAAGTCCATGAACAAGCAGATGAAGAAGGTCGACTTCGAGGAGTCGCCCGAGGGACCCGCCGCCCCCGGCGGCACGGCCCCCGGCGGCACGGAGGCGACGAAGGGCACGGCGAAGAGCCAGGCGAAGCAGAGCCAGGCCAAGGGGCAGCCCTCGGGGAAGGCGCAGCCCAAGACGGGCTGAGCGGCTTCCCCCGACGCCGGGCGGGGTGGGACGGGAAACCGTCCACCGGCCCGCCCGGCGTCACTGCGACGAGGGTATGGACACGCCCATGACCTCGCGTGCGTGGCGGTTCGGGACCATGCCGAGCCGCCATGCCTCCCACCCCGTTTCCGGCTCGACGCCGCGGTCCAGCAGCAGCGCGAACGTCTCCGCGCAGTCCTCCAGCTTCGAGTCGCGGGTCGCGTGCCGCTCCCGCACGAGCTGCGCCAGCTCCTCCTGCGCCACCGCCGTGCCCACCACCGAACCGCCCGGCGAGGCGAACGGCAGCAGGGTGCAGCGCAGGAAACGGGCCCAGTCCTCGCCGCGCCGGTCGCCGTAGCCGGCGAACGTCCGCGCCGCCTCGTCGGCCAGCTCCAGCGCCTGCGCCGTCCGGCCGTTCCCCGCATCGATGATCACCAACTCCAGGCAGGACCACGCCTCGCCGTGCGGAACGCCGATCCGCTGGAAGTCCTTGCGGGCGTCCTGGAGCAGCTGCCTGGCGAAGCCGCTGTTGCGCAGCGAGCCGGTCTGCGCGGCCCGCAGGTCCCGGGTGACACGCCCGGAGTGGTGCCGGGCGCAGGCGAGGCCGTAGCCGTCCTGCATCCGGCTGAACATCGTCCGGGAACGCTCCAGGTGCCGCAGCGCCGCGTCCAGGTCGCCCTGCTCCTCCAGCGACTGGCCGAGGTAGTACAGCGTCCAGGCCTCGCCGCGGGCGTCCTCGTAGCGGCGGTGCAGGGGCAGCGCCTGCCGCAGCTGGTCCACCGCGGGGCCCGGGTCGCCGTCCACCAGCCGCGCACGGGCCAGCTGGGTCATCGCCCACGCCTCGCCGCGATCGTCGTGCGTACGGCCGTAGAGCTCCAGCGCCGCCTGGAACGCGCTCTCCGCCCGCGGCACCTCGCCCATCCGCAGATACACCTGGCCGAGCTGGAAGTGCGCCCACGCCTGGCCGTGCAGGCTCTCGCTCTCGCGGTGCAGCTCCAGGGACTCGCGCAGCAGATCCAGCGCCACCGCGACCTGCGCGCGGTCCCGCTCCACCGCCGCCAGGGCGTGCAGCGTCCACGCCCGGTCACCGCGCACGTCCGCCTCGGACTGCATCGCGAGGGCCTCGCGCAGCTTGACCGCGGCCTCCGTCAGGTTGCCCTGCTGCTGGAGCGTGATGCCCAGGTCACGCAGGGCGCGCGCGGCTCCCACCGGATGCTGCGCCTCGAAATACAGGTCCACGACCGAGGCCAGGGTCGTTCGCGCCTTGTCCAGCTCGCCGAGCTGGCGGGCCGCGACACCGGTGCGCCACTGCACGGACCGGACGAGAAGCCCCTGGTCGGCGGCCTTGGTCAGCTCGCTCAGCTCACCGAGGCGGTACAGGTCGCCGCGCAGCAGGCAGTAGTCGGCCAGCGCGCCCAGCAGGTGGGAGACGGCGGCCTGGTCCACGTCCTGGTCGGCGTGGCGCAGGGCGGCCGTGATGAAGCTGGTCTCGTCGTCCAGCCACTGGAGGGCCGCGTCCAGGGAGGTGAAGCCGTGCGAGCCGAAGCGGTCGGCGCGGGTGGACGTCCGGCCGTCGACCAGGCGGATCACCGAGTCCGCCAGTTCCGCGTAGCCGCGGATCAGCCGCTCCTGGGCGGTGCCGCGCTCGGCCGGGTCCTCCTCGTCCAGCAGGCGGGCGTGCGCGAAGTGGTGCACGAGCGCGTGCAGACGATAGCGGTCGCTGCGCACGCGCTCGATCAGCCCGGCGGCGGCCAGCGTGGACAGCTGCCGCTCGGCCTCCGGCTCGGCCACGCCCAGCAGCGCCGCCGCGGCGGCGGCCCCCAGGCTGGCCCGGCCGACCAGCGCGAGCCGGCGCAGCAGCCGCCGCGCCGTCTCCGACTGGTCCGCGTACCGCAGCCACAGCGCCGTCTCGACCGGTGCCGCCCGGTCCTCGGCCGACGGGTGGCGTGCGGCGCTCTCCTCCAGGTCGGCGGCGAGCGTGGCGGGCGACCGCGGGCCCAGCGAGGACCCGGCCACCCGCAGGGCCAGCGGCAGCCCGGCGCACAGCTGCGCGATGCGCTCGACGGACCCGTGGTCGTACGGCCCCGTCTCGCCCTGGGACTCGTCGGCCGTGGCCCGCAGCAGCTCCTCCGTGCCCGCCGAGTCCAGCGCGCCCACCGGCAGCTGGTGCACCCACGCCTGGAGGTCGCCTGGCAGCTCCATGGGCTCGCGGGTGGTCACCAGCACCAGGCTGTCGGAGCGGTCCGGCACCAGCAGGCGCACCTGCTCCGGGTCGGAGGCGTCGTCCAGCAGAACCGTCACGGGCAGGCCCGTCAGGTGCTTGTGGTACAGCTCCGTGAGCCGTTTGACGTGCTGGTCCAGGGAGGGCCGCTCCCGGAACAGGAGCTGCTCGCGCGGCGCGCCCAGCCGGTTGAGCAGGTGCAGCAGCGCGTCCCGGGTCGGCAGCGGCGTCTCGCCCGGTGTGTCGCCGCGCAGGTCCACCACGCACGCGCCGCGGAACTGGTCGCGCAGCTGGTGCGCGGCCCGCACCGCGAGTGCCGTACGCCCCGAGCCGGGCTCGCCGTGCAGCACGACCACCGTGGGCCTGGTCTCGGTGCTCGCGCGGGCCGCGTGCACCCACTGCGCGATCTGCGTGAGGTGCCTGCGCCGCCCGGCGAACGGCTGCTCGGGCTGCGGCAGGTGGGCGAAGGACTGCTCCAGCACCGACCGCTGACGCGCCGCCGCGCTGCGGTCCGTGCCGCGCAGCGGCGGCATCCGGGTGGCCCGCGACGCGGCGGGCTTGCCGGCGGGGCCGCCGCGCGTCGCCGCCGTCAGCATCCGCTGCTGGTCGAGGAACGGCCGGATGCCCCGCACCTCCAACGCCGTCAGCCACTGCAGCCGCAGCTGCTCGGGGCCGCCCGGCTGGCCGCGCATCCCGGCCTGCCGGTGCGCCGCGGGCCAGTGCCCCGCGGTCAGCTTCACGACCGTCGCCGCGGCGCCCGCCGCGACCACCGCGGCACCGACGCCGAGGGCCGTGCCGGGGCCCGTCCCGTACGCCAGGTCGGTGCCGAAGGCGGCCACGGCCGCGACCAGCGTGGCCACCGCGGGCGTGCTCAACTCCTTGCGCGTCAGCCGTTCGGACAGCGGCCGGTGCCCGGCCGCCGCCTCGTCCAGCGCGTGCACGTAAGCGCCGTACTCCTCGGCCGCCTTGCCGGCGAGATCGTCCAGCACCGCTTGCGCCCTGGACAGCAGGACACCGCGGTCCAGGGACCCTCCCGAGCGTCGGACCTCCTCCTCGACGGCCCGCGCCAGCAGCCCTTCCGCATCCGCCCGGTGGCTGTCGCGCAGCCCGGCCAGTGAGCCCGGCATGCCTCTCCCCCTCCTGCAGTTCCCAGCGTCCCGGCGGCTTCCGGTGCTCCCGGAATTCCCCGGCCTCCCGGCCCGTCCCGGCGGCCGGGGCAGCTCCTGCGCCCAGACCCGCGGTGATCGGCTCCGTACCCACAGTCTTCCGCTTCCGCGCGAAATCCGGCAGGGCTGTGGATAACTCCTCCGCCGCCCCTCCGCTCCCCGCCGCGGCAGCCGCGGTGAGAGAGGATGGCCCCATGCCGAACCGCCTGGCTCATGAGACTTCCCCGTATCTGCTCCAGCACGCCGACAACCCGGTCGATTGGTGGCCCTGGTGCCCCGAGGCGTTCGAGGAGGCGCGCCGGCGCGGGGTGCCCGTACTGCTGAGCGTCGGTTACAGCTCGTGCCACTGGTGCCATGTGATGGCCCACGAGAGCTTCGAGGACGAGGCGATCGCGGCGCTGCTCAACGAGCACTTCGTGTCGGTGAAGGTGGACCGCGAGGAGCGGCCCGACGTGGACGCGGTCTACATGGAGGCCGTCCAGGCGGCGACCGGCCAGGGCGGCTGGCCCATGACCGTCTTCCTCACCCCCGACGCCGAACCGTTCTACTTCGGTACGTACTTCCCGCCCGCGCCGCGCCACGGCATGCCCTCCTTCCCGCAGGTCCTGGAGGGCGTGCGCGGCGCCTGGGCCGACCGCCGCGACGAGGTCGGCGAGGTCGCCGGGCGGATCGTCGCCGACCTGTCGGGGCGCTCGCTCTCCGAATCGCTGGCCAAGGGCGACCAGGTGCCGCCGGGCCCGGAGGACCTGGCGGCCGCGCTGCTGGCCCTGACCCGTAACTTCGACGCCGTGCACGGCGGGTTCGGCGGCGCCCCCAAGTTCCCGCCGTCCATGGTGCTGGAGTTCCTGCTGCGCCACCACGCCCGTACGGAGTCCGAGGCGGCCCTCCAGATGGTGCAGGCGACCGCCGAGGCGATGGCACGCGGCGGGATCTACGACCAGCTCGGCGGCGGCTTCGCGCGCTACGCGGTGGACGCCACCTGGACCGTGCCGCACTTCGAGAAGATGCTGTACGACAACGCGCTGCTGTGCCGCACGTACGCGCACCTGTGGCGGGCCACCGGCTCCGACCTCGCCCGGCGCGTCGCCGTCGAGACCGCCGAGTTCATGGTCCGCGAACTCCGCACCGAGCAGGGCGGCTTCGCCTCCGCGCTGGACGCCGACTCCGACGACGGCACCGGCAAGCACGTCGAGGGCGCGTACTACGTATGGACGCCCGGACAGCTGCGCGAGGTCCTCGGCGAGCGGGACGCCGGGCTCGCCGCGCACTACTTCGGCGTGACCGACCAGGGCACCTTCGAGGAGGGCGCCTCCGTCCTCCAACTGCCCGACACCGACGACCTGGTGGACGCCGACCGGATCGAGAGCGTCAAGGAGCGGCTGCGCGCGGCCCGGGACACCCGGCCGCGCCCCGGCCGTGACGACAAGGTCGTCGCCGCCTGGAACGGCCTGGCCGTCGCCGCCCTCGCCGAGACCGGCGCCTACTTCGACCGCCCGGACTTCGTGCAGGCCGCGACGGACGCCGCCGACCTGCTCGTACGCGTCCACATGGACTGGCAGGCGCGGCTGCACCGCACCTCGCGGGACGGTGTGGCCGGCGCCAACTCCGGTGTCCTGGAGGACTACGCGGACGTCGCCGAGGGCTTCCTCGCGCTCGCCTCGGTCACCGGTGAGGGCGTCTGGGCGGAGTTCGCCGGCCTCTTCCTGGACACGGTGCTCGTCCACTTCAGCGCCGAGGACGGCACCCTGTACGACACCGCGGACGACGCCGAGCAGCTGATCCGCCGCCCGCAGGACCCGACCGACAACGCCACGCCGTCCGGCTGGACGGCGGCCGCCGGCGCGCTCTTGTCGTACGCCGCGCTGACCGGCAGCGGACTGCACCGGGACGCCGCCGAACGCGCCCTGGGCGTCGTCAAGGCGCTGGGCGGCCGGGCGCCGCGCTTCATCGGGTGGGGCCTCGCCGTCGCGGAGGCGGCGCTCGACGGGCCGCGCGAGATCGCGGTCGTCGGCCCGGGCGACGACCCGGCCACCCGGGCGCTGCACCGCGCCGCCCTCCTGGGCACGGCACCCGGCGCGGTGGTCGCCCTCGGGGAGCCCGGTACGGAGGAGGTGCCGCTTTTGAAGGACCGCCCCCTGGTCGACGGGCGGCCCGCCGCGTACGTCTGCCGCCACTTCACGTGCGAGCGCCCGGTCACCGACCCGGAGGGACTCGGCGAGCGGCTGCGTTCCTGAAAGGGCGGTGGGCGCCGCCCGCCGGAAGTCCTAGGTCCAGGAGCGGACTTGAACTTCACGCGGGCGTCAAGTTCTAGCGTGAGGGCATGACGAACCGTACCGAGGGCAGCCTGCCCGCGACCCACCGCGAAGTCCGCCTGACCGGCCGGCCCGAGGGGCCGCTCACCGACGACCTCTTCGAGGTGGTCGAGGTGCCGGTTCCCCGGCCGGGGCCCGGGCAGGTGCTCGTGCGCAACACGACCATGGCCGTCGCCGCCGTGATGCGCACGCTCATGGACGAGGCCACCGGCGTCCCGATGCCGTCCTTCGTGCCCGGCGAGGCGCTGTACGGGTCGGCCATCGGCGAGGTGGCCGAAGCGCCCGGCGGCGAGTTCGCCCCCGGCGACCTGGTGGAGCACACCCTCGGCTGGCGGGAGTACGCCCTCGTGGACGCGGCGGCGCTGCAGCGCCGCGACCCGGACCTGCTGCCCGACCCGGCCGCCTATCTCTCCCAGGGGCCGACCGCCTACATGGGCGTCGTGCGGGGCGCCGAAGTGCGCTCGGGTGACACGGTGTTCGTGACCGGCGCGGCCGGCGGCGTGGGGTCGCTGGCCGGTCAGATCGCCCGGCTGCGGGGTGCCGTACGGATCATCGGCAGCACGAGGTCGCAGCGCAAGGCGGATCGCCTCGTCAAGGAGCTGGGGTACGACGCGGTGGTGATCCGGGGGGCGGGCCCCATCGAGGAGCAACTGCGCGCGGCGGCCCCGGACGGCGTCGACGCGGTCTTCGACAACGTGGGCGGCGAGCAGTTGCAGGCGGCCATCGCGCTGGCCAACCGCGGCGCCCGTATCGCGCTGGTCGGCGCGCTTTCCGCCCAGCTCTCGGATTCCGGCGCGCGCACGACGGAGATTGACACGCTGTCCCTGCTCGCCCGCAGTGTCACCCTGCGCGGCGTCGCTCTCTACGACCACCTCGAACTGATCAACGAGTGGAACGAGGAGTTCGGGCGCGGCTTGAAGGAGGGCACGCTCACGTTCCCGCACGCCCGGCTGCACGGCATCGAGGAGGCGCCGCGCGCCCTCCAGGAGCTGATCGCGGGGCGGCACCTGGGGGCCGTACTGGTGGAGTTGTAAGAGATCGACGGAGTATCCGGGCCTCCGCCGTGTTGACGGTTCGGCCGGCCGGACCGGCGGTGCGGTGTCCTGGCGACGTACGGTCTGACGCAGGAGCGGACGTACGTACCGGGGCACCGCCTGCCAGGGGCCCCGGCGGGGGAGGACCGGATGCGCATCGGGGACGCCGCGGCTGCCGCGGGCCTGACGGCCAGAGCGCTGCGCTACTACGAGGAACACGGGCTGGTGACCGCCCGGCGCACGCCGTCGGGGCACCGCGTGTACGGGCCGGAGGACGTACACCGGCTGCGGATGGTGCGCGAACTCCTCGAAGCCGGGCTGACGGTGGGTGACATCAGGTCGTTCGCGCACCTCCTCGACACGCTGCCGCCCGAAGGCGTGCCCGAGGTCCTGTTCACCGGTGACGGGCCGGCCGACGGCGGGCAGAGTGGCGCCGGGGGCGGCGCGGGGGCGGGCTCCCGCAGCGCGGCGGAGGTGGTGGCCCGCCGCAGGCTGGCGGATCTGGACGCCCGCATCGAGCGGCTGACCCGGCTGCGCGCTCGGCTGGCGCGGCGGCTCGGTGAACCGGCCAGGGAACCGGGGCGGGTGGCCCCGTACGGCAGTGCCCTGAGGGAGTGAGGCGGGCGGCGGCGCTTCTCCGCCGGGGACACTCGGAGCGGTTCAGGCCGCGGGGCGCTCAGAGCGTCAGGCCGCGGGCGAGCACGTCCGTCGTCCGGCCGATGAGGGTTTCGAGGTCGTCCCGCCGGCCGTCCGCGACCCAGCGCATCAGCGCTTCCTGGAGCGCCGCCAGGATCGCCGCGGCGACCACCCGGACCTCCAGGTCGTCGGCCGGCCTGCCGGTCCGCTCCGCCAGTACGGCGCTGATCATCGCGCTGTCCCGCGCGGTGTTCTCGGCCGTCCGGCCGCGGACCGCGGGCACCTCGCGGACCAGCCGGATGCGCTGGACCAGCTCGGTGCGCTCCTCCGCCGCGAGCCGCCGCAGCGTACCGACGGCGGCGTGCCGCATCGACTCGACCACCGGTTCGCCTGCGGGCCTGGCCCGCAGGCCGGCCGCCAGTACCGGTGCGTACGCGTCGGTGAGGACGATGTCCTCCTTGGTGGGGAAGTAGCGGAAGACCGTGCTGGGGGAGACGTCGGCGGCCTCGGCGATCCGGTCGACCGGGGTCGCGTCGTACCCCTGCTCCTCGAAGAGCCGGTAGGCGGCCCGGCGGATGGCCCGCCGGGTCTGGATCTTCTTCCGCTCCCGCAGTCCGGGCTGCTGGGCGCCCGGTTGCGCGGCGGTCTTCTGTGCGGAGGCCATGGGCGTCATTGTCCGGCACCGGGCCGGCGGCCCCGGCGGCCGCTGCCGGGAAACAGGAGCTATTGAGGGGTGAGAACTGTCGGCCCTGGGGGCATTCTTGATGTCTCCTTGTTTGTCAGTGGTGTGTGTAACGCTTTAGCCAGGGCAAGGTCACTGTCAGTGATTCTTGGAGGGGGTGTTGCGCGTATGCGTACCGCAGTTGACGTGTTTGCCGTGTTCGCGGCAGCAGCGTGCGTCGGAGGTTTTCTCGTCGGGGGGACGGCCACGGTGGTGGCGTTGGTCCTGGCCGGGGTGGCCGCCCTGACATGGCAGGTGGCCGCGGCGTCGAGGCCGCGGCCACGGGCGGGCGGGGGAGCGTGGCGCCGGCGGGGCAAGGGCGCCGGGCCCCGCGGCCGGGGTGGTTCCCCGGGCGGGGCGGGGGCCTCAGGAATGCGAATAGGCCACCAGTGAGATCCCGACGTAGTGCACGACGAAGGCCGCCAGCGTCAGGGAGTGGAAGACCTCGTGGAAGCCGAACCAGCGCGGTGACGGGTTGGGGCGCTTGATCCCGTAGATGATGCCGCCCGCGCTGTAGAGGACGCCGCCGACGATGACGAGCACGAGGACGGCGATGCCGCCCGCGCGCAGGAAGTCGGGCAGGAAGAAGACGGCCGCCCAGCCCATCGCGATGTAGCAGGGGGTGTAGAGCCAGCGTGGCGCGCCCACCCAGAAGACGCGGAAGGCGATGCCGGCGAGGGCGGCCGCCCAGACGGCCCACAGGAGCATCTGTCCGCGGGTGCCGGGGACCAGCAGCATGGTCAGCGGGGTGTAGGTGCCCGCGATGATCAGGAAAATATTGGCGTGATCCAGCCGTCGCAGGACGGCGCCCGCGCGTGGGCCCCAATTCCCGCGGTGGTAGAGGGCGCTGATGCCGAAGAGCAGGCAGGCGGAGAGGGTGTAGACGGCGCAGGCGATCCGGCCGCGGGTGCTGTCGGCCAGGGCCGTGAGCACGACTCCTGAAAAGAGGGCGGCGGGGAACATTCCGGCGTGCAGCCAGCCCCGCAGCTTGGGCTTGAGTGGCGCGGCCAGGCCGGCGACCGCGGAAACGGCGTCGGCGGCCGCGCTGGTCACAGGGGATGTGTGGCTTTCGGCGGCGTCGGGCGCGGAAGTCATGGCGGCCATGCTACCTACGCAACCGTAGGTTACGGATTGATCCGGAAGTGGTGACGGTCACGAGAACCTCCTCTGGACAGATATGGATCGGGGTCGGATGATCATATGAGTGCGGTCGGCACCGGATGAGCGGTCGCGAAGCATCCGGGTCGCAGCCCCCAAGGGGCAGACATCTTCAACAGCGGGCCCTGCCGGCCTTCCGGGCAGCGGTCCGTCCAACCCTCATCTAGGAGCGATCGTGGCGCGCGACAACGCGGCTCCCTCCCCCGTACCGACCACCCACCGGGAACTCGTCTCCTGGGTCGACGAGATCGCAGCCATCACCGAGCCGGACCGTGTCGTGTGGTGCGACGGTTCGGAGGCGGAGTACGAGCGCCTGTGCGAGGAGCTCGTCGCCAAGGGCACCTTCCGCAAGCTGGACCCGATCAAGCGCCCCAACTCCTACTACGCCGCGTCCGATCCCTCCGACGTCGCCCGGGTCGAAGACCGCACCTTCATCTGCTCCGAGAAGGAGGAGGACGCGGGCCCGACCAACCACTGGAAGGCCCCGGCGGAGATGCGCGACGTCTTCACCGGTGAGCAGGGCATCTTCCGCGGCGCGATGCGCGGCCGGACGATGTACGTCGTCCCGTTCTGCATGGGCCCGCTCGGCTCCCCGCTCTCCGCGCTCGGTGTGGAGATCACCGACTCGGCGTACGTGGCCGTCTCGATGCGCACCATGACCCGGATGGGCCAGGCGGTCCTGGACGAACTGGGCGAGGACGGCTTCTTCGTCAAGGCCGTGCACACCCTCGGCGCCCCGCTCGCCGAGGGCGAGGCCGACGTGCCGTGGCCGTGCAACTCCACGAAGTACATCTCGCACTTCCCCGAGGACCGCGAGATCTGGTCCTTCGGCTCCGGCTACGGCGGCAACGCCCTGCTGGGCAAGAAGTGTTACGCGCTGCGCATCGCCTCCGTCATGGCGCGCGACGAGGGCTGGCTCGCCGAGCACATGCTGATCCTCAAGCTCACCCCGCCGCAGGGGGAGTCGAAGTACGTCGCCGCCGCGTTCCCGAGCGCCTGCGGCAAGACCAACCTCGCGATGCTGGAGCCCACGATCTCCGGCTGGACCGTCGAGACCATCGGCGACGACATCGCCTGGATGCGGTTCGGCGAGGACGGCCGGCTGTACGCGATCAACCCCGAGGCCGGTTTCTTCGGCGTCGCGCCCGGCACCGGCGAGCACACCAACGCCAACGCCATGAAGACCATGTGGGGCAACTCGGTCTTCACCAACGTCGCGCTGACCGACGACGGCGACGTGTGGTGGGAGGGCATGACCGAGGAGCTGCCCGCCCACCTGACCGACTGGAAGGGCAACGACTGGACGCCGGAGTCCGGCACCCCGGCGGCCCACCCGAACGCGCGTTTCACCGTGCCGGCGGGCCAGTGTCCGATCATCGCGCCCGAGTGGGAGGACCCCAAGGGCGTGCCGATCTCGGCCATCCTCTTCGGCGGCCGCCGCGCCAGCGCCGTACCGCTGGTGACCGAGTCGCTGACCTGGCAGCACGGCGTCTTCCTCGGCGCGAACGTGGCGAGCGAGAAGACCGCGGCGGCCGAGGGCAAGGTCGGCGAGCTGCGCCGCGACCCGTTCGCCATGCTGCCGTTCTGCGGCTACAACATGGGCGACTACATGGGCCACTGGATCAAGGTCGGCGCGGACAAGGACCAGGCGAAGCTGCCGAAGATCTACTACGTCAACTGGTTCCGCAAGGACGAGTCGGGCCGGTTCGTGTGGCCGGGCTTCGGCGAGAACAGCCGGGTGCTCAAGTGGATCGTCGAGCGCCTGGAGGGCAGGGCCGAGGGCGTCGAGACCCCGATCGGCGTGCTGCCGACGAAGGAGGCGCTGGACACCGAGGGCCTCGGCCTGGCCGACGCCGACCTGGACTTCCTGCTCACCGTCGACAAGGACGTGTGGCGCGAGGAGGCGGCGCTGATCCCCGAGCACCTGAACACCTTCGGTGACCACACGCCGAAGGAGCTGTGGGACGAGTACCACGCGCTGGTACGCCGCCTGGGCTAGTACGGCGAAACGGTCCGGCGCGGACGCAGGCACAGACGCGGACGCGCACCGGACCGCCACGGTCGACGGCCGGGGCCACGTGCACGAACACGTGGCTCCGGCCGTCTTTTTCGTGGTCCCGGCGGCCCGGGCCCGCCGCCGGCGGATCAGGCCGAGGCCAGCTCCTGCACCGCCGCGTGGGCCTCCATGCGCTCCGCCGCCAGCGCGGCGGCGGCCCGGTCGGACCGCGAGGTGGCGACCGCCAGGGCGCTGCCCGCCAGCATCCGGGCGCGCCGGTGCAGCCGGGGCGCGCGGGACGGGTCGCCGCCGCCGGTCGGCGCGGCACGCAGCGGGTACGCCCCGCCGCGCAGCCGCGTCACCTGGTCGGCGAGGCGCTCGGCTGCGTCGTCCAGCGCGGGATCGGGAACGGCGGTGCGCAGCTCGTCGGTGACGGTGAGCAGCGCGGTCAGGTGGCCGGCGAGCCGGATGTCCAGCTCCTCCGCGCGGGAGCGGTGCGGGACGTCCTGGTCGGCGGCCATGGAGTGGACCGACTTGGTGCGGATCGGTTCGTACATGGGACGGCCTCCTGGCAACACTCAACGGCTAGGAGACCATCCTAGCTTAGACACTGTCTAAAGTTGTGATCCGTACAGGCGCCGAGTCGGCGTGGCGTCGTCCCGCGCCGCGCTCAGTACTGCCCGTAGCCGTCCAGGAACGTGCCGATGCGGGTCACCGCGTCCGTCAGGTCGTCCTTGTTCGGCAGCGTGACCAGCCGGAAGTGGTCCGGCTCGGGCCAGTTGAAGCCCGTGCCGTGCACGATCATGATCTTCTCGGCGCGCAGCAGGTCCAGCACCATCTGCCGGTCGTCCTTGATCTTGTAGACCTTCGGATCCAGCCGGGGGAAGGCGTACAGCGCGCCCTTCGGCCTGGTGCAGGTGACGCCCGGAATCTGCGTCAGCAGGTCGTACGCGGTGTCCCGCTGCTCCAGCAGCCGGCCGCCCGGCAGCACCAGGTCGTTGATCGACTGGCGCCCGCCGAGTGCGGTGGCCACCGCGTGCTGCGCGGGCATGTTCGCGCACAGCCGCATGTTGGCGAGGATCGTCAGGCCCTCGATGTACGAGGCCGCGTGTGCCTTCGGGCCGCAGACCGCCATCCAGCCGCTGCGGTAGCCCGCCACCCGGTAGGACTTCGAGAGCCCGTTGAACGTCAGGGTCAGCAGGTCGGGGGCGAGCGAGGCGAACGGGGTGTGGGTGACGCCGTCGTAGAGGATCTTGTCGTAGATCTCGTCGGCGCAGACGATCAGGTTGTGCCGGCGGGCGATCTCGGCGATGCCGCGCAGCAGCTCGTCGTCGTACACCGCGCCCGTCGGGTTGTTCGGGTTGATGACGACGATGGCCTTGGTGCGGTCGGTGACCTTGCGCTCGATGTCGGCGAGGTCCGGCATCCAGTCCGCCTGCTCGTCGCAGCGGTAGTGCACGGCCGTACCGCCGGACAGCGAGACCGAGGCCGTCCACAGCGGGTAGTCGGGCGCCGGTACGAGGACCTCGTCGCCGTCGTCCAGCAGCGCCTGCATCGACATCTGGATCAGCTCGGACACGCCGTTGCCCAGGTAGATGTCGTCGACCGACAGCTCGATGCCCTTGGTCTGGTAGTGCTGCATCACCGCGCGCCGGGCGGACAGCAGGCCCTTCGCGTCGCCGTAGCCGTGCGCGGTGCCGACCGTGCGGAGGATGTCCTCCAGGATCTCCGGCGGGCACTCGAAGCCGAAGGCCGCCGGATTGCCGGTGTTCAGCTTGAGGATGCGGTGCCCCGCTGCTTCGAGCCGCATCGCCTCCTCAAGGACCGGACCCCGGATCTCGTAGCAGACGTTGGCGAGCTTCGTTGACTGGATCACCTGCATGCCAGCCACCTTACGGGCGCGTAACACGGGCTGCCTGGTGTTTTTGTTCACCTTGGGGGGACCGGCGGTGTGGGTTTGCTCACCCGCCGTCACGGCGTGCGCCGCCGCGCGCACCCGAGCGCCCGGCGTACGGAAGGGCTCGTACGGCGGGGCTCGCGCCCGCGCGCGTCGGCGGTACGCTCCGGGGCTGTGAGGGGACGATCACGGGGGGCGACACGGTGACAACGCAGCAACGGCTCGCACTGCTCAACGACGAGCCGGTGGACTCGGCCGGCACCGACCTGCTGGGAGCGGGCCGCGCCGCCCGGCAACTGGCCGGCCTGCTGGTCGACTCCCGGTCCTCCACCCCCTTCACACTCGCCGTCGACGCCGGGTGGGGCATGGGCAAGAGCAGCCTGATGCGCCTGGTGGACGCGGAGCTGGCGACGGCTCCCGAGGTGCACACCGTCTGGTACAACGCCTGGACCTCGACCGGCGCTGACGCACTGGAAGGGCTGATCAAGTCGGTGCTGATGCGCTTCGACCGCAGGCTGCTGCGGCGCGCGCTGCACCGGGTGTCCGAACAGCGGGCCCTGCTGCGTGCCCTGCGGGCGCTGGCGACCGTCGCGGCCGGTCCGCTCGGCGCCGCTGGGCTGGTCGACGAGCTGTGGAGCAGCCTGTCGGTCAACTCCCAGGCCCGTAACGAGATGCGCGACGCGATCCGCGACCTGGCCCAGGAGTGGGCCGGCAACGCGGCCTACTCGCCGCGCCGGATGCTCGTCGTCTTCATCGATGACCTGGACCGCTGCTCCGAGGAGACGGTGCTCGCGGTGTGCGAGGCGGTCAAGGTCTACCTGGACGTGCCGGGGCTGGCGTTCGTGATCGGCTGCGACCGGTCCGTGCTGGGGCCGAGCGGCCTGCTGCGCGACCTGTCACCCGCCGGCAGCGCCTTCATGGAGAAGATCTTCCAGACCAGCTACCGCATCCCGGTGGCCGACGGCCAGGGCGTACAGGAGTACATCAAGTGGTGCGCGCGCACCGTCGGTATCGAGGAACTCCTCGACGAGCCGCTGGTCGACCTGCTCGCCGAGCGCTCGGCCCGCAACCCGCGCCGCATCAAACGGCTGGTCAACGGCTTCGTCCTGGAGGCCACCCTGAACCCGATGTGGGCCGACCACCCGCCGGAGGCGGTGCTCCGCACGCTGCTGATCCAGTACTTCTACGCCGACTTCTACCGGATGATGACCAGCCCGCCGGGCGCCGACGAGGGCGATGTGATCGCGGACTTCTGCACGTACCGGCGGGTGCGGACGCTGCTGCGGACGGCGGAGCCCGTACCCGAGGCCGAACGGCCCCGGGTCGAAGCCTTCCTGGAGCGGCGCGACGTACCGCGCAGCCTGACCGACCCGGCCGCGACGCTGGAGCGGCTGGAACACGAACTGCCCACCGTCTTCCCCCGCATGGCCGCCGATGCCGCGTTCAACTCCCTGCTCGACGGCCTGCTCGGCCTGCCGCGCTCCGAGAAACTGGTGCGCAGGCTGCGCGAGGGCGCGCCGGCGCTGGTGGCGGTGGAGCGGCGGGAGGAGCCGGAGATCTTCGGCGGGGTGGTGCCGGGCGCGCGGACCGGTCTTCGCAGACGGTCCAGGGCCCGCTTCCCGGGCTTCGACCCGCAGGCGCCCCTCGTCGGCCGCACGATTCTCTGGGTCGACGACCGCCCCGAGAACAACACTTCGCTGGCCGCCTGGTTCCGCCGGGAAGGGGCGACCGTGGAGATCGCCGTGGACTCCGGGGCCGCCGACGCCGCCATCGCCGCCCGGATGCCGTCCCTGATCATCTCCGACATCGCCCGCGGCACGGACGACCGGGCCGGTTTCACGCATGTGGCGGCCCTGCGCCGGGAGGGGCGCTACACCGGCCCCGTCGTCTTCTTCGCCGGCCGGGTCACCCCCGCCCGTCAGGACACCGCCCGCGACCTGGGCGCACTGGGCGTGGCAGCCGACGCGGACGAGCTGATACGGCTGATCAGCGGCGCGTTCGCCGGACCGAGCGCCCCGCCAGTACGTCCGTACGCCGCCCGTCCTCGATGACGAAGCGGCCGTCGATCAGGACGTGCGGGATGCCCGTCGGCAGGGTGCGCGGCGCGTCGAAGGTGGACCCGGCGGCAACCGTGTCCGGGTCGAACAGCACCAGGTCGGCGCGGTAGCCCTCGCGGACCAGACCGCGGTCGGGCAGCCGCAGCCGGGCCGCGGCACGCCCGGTCAGGTGCGCGACGCACTCCTCCAGCGACAGCACGCCCAGCTCCCGCACGTACGTCCCCAGGTACTTCGGGAACGTGCCGTACGCGCGGGGGTGCGGCTTGTTGCCCTGGAGGATGCCGTCGCTGCCGCCGGTGTGCACCGGGTGGCGCATGATCTCCCGGACGTTCTCCTCGTGCCCGACGTGCTGGAGGATCGTCGAGCCGAGCCGGTCCTCGACCAGCAGGCGCCGGGCCGTCGTCCACGGCTCCTCGCCGCGCTCCAGCGCCGAGCGGGCGACCGTCTTGCCGACATGGGGCTCCAGCGCGGGGTTCGAGACGCCGGAGATCTCGATGGTGTCCCACTCGATCGGCACGCCGTGGCAGCCGTCCGCGCCCGTCACCTCCATGACGTGCCGGATGCGCTCCGCCGTCGCGTCGTCCCGCAGCCGCGCCAGGATCGCGTCGGGCCCGCCCTCGCTCGCCCAGCTCGGCAGCATCGCGACCAGCGTCGTGCAGCCGGGCGTGTACGGGTAGGTGTCCAGGGTGATGTCGGCGCCGGAGGCCAGCGCCCGGTCGAGGAGGGCGAGGAGTTCGGGGGCGCGGCCCTTGTTCACGCCGAAGTTCATGGTGGCGTGCGCGAGGTGCAGGGCGCAGCCCGCCTGGCGGGTGAGGCCGACCATCTCCTGGTACGCCTCCAGCGCGCCCGCGCCGTACGAGCGGTGGTGGGGGCAGTAGTAGCCGCCGTAGCGGGCCACGACCCGGCACAGTTCGGTGAGTTCGGCGTCGTCCGCGTACATGCCGGGGGTGTACGTCAGGCCGGAGGAGAGCCCGACGGCGCCCTGCTCCAGGCCCTCCGCGACCAGCTGCCGCATCCGGGCCAGCTCGCCGGGCGTGGCCGCGCGGTCCTCCCAGCCCAGCGCGAGCATCCGCACGGTGCCCTGCGGGACGAGGTACGCCGCGTTGACGGCGATGCCCTGGCCGCCGAAGCCGTGGTCGAGGCGGTCCAGGTACTCGCCGACCGTGCGCCAGTCGAAGTCGATGTCCGAGCCGTCCCCGTTCCAGCCGGTGATCTGCGCGCGGACCTCGGCGAGGGTGCGGTCGTCGACCGGCGCGTACGACAGGCCGTCCTGGCCGATCACTTCGAGGGTGACGCCCTGCGCCGCCTTCGCCTCGTGCGACGGGTCGCGCAGCAGCGCCAGGTCGCTGTGCGCGTGCATGTCGATGAAGCCGGGGGAGAGGGCCAGGCCCGCGCCGTCCACGACGCGTGCGGCGCCGGGGCGCGGCCCGGAGTCCGATTCCCGGCGGATCTCGGCGATCCGGCCGCCGTCGAGGGCGACGTCCGCCCTATAGGAGGGGGTGCCGGTGCCGTCGATGACGCGTACGTCGCGGACCACGGTGTCCATGACCGAACTGCCTTTCCTGTGAGCCGGGCCGCGCCGCGGCGGTGGCTGCACGACCCCGCGGCGGTGGCTGTGCGGCCCCGCTCCGGTGACGGGGGGACGCACCGGAGCGGGGCCGGGCGCGCCCGGGGGCGGGCGCGCCGGCCGGGGGCAGGGGGCTGCCCCCGGCGTTCGGTGCGGGACTCGGGGGTGGTCGCCCCGCGCCGAAGTCTCGCGGCCCTCAGGGGGCCGTGGGGACCGTCAGAAGAACGTGCGGACGTAGTCCACGACCGTGCCGTCCGCCTCGGCCACCGGGATCAGCTGCCACTTGTCGAAGGACGTGCACGGGTGCGACAGCCCCAGGCCGACCCAGTCGCCGACCTCCAGGTCGCCGGAGCGCTCCGTACGGACCCAGGCGTGCTGGTCGGAGAGCCCGGTGACGGTGACCCCCGCGGCGGGCCGCTCGGTGCCGTCCCGCCCGGACCGTACGACCTGGGCCTGCGGCAGGTCGAGGTCGTACGCCGCGTCGCGCTTGCCCGCGTTCAGGAACGCCTGCTCGGGGGACGGGCGCGAGACGACCTGCGCCCAGAGGCGGAAGGCGGGCTGGAGGGCGCCTTCGTCCGGGACGCGGTTGAAGGGGGTCAGCCGGCGGTAGTGGCCGTCGTCGTGGGAGACGTACGCGCCGGAGCGCAGCAGCTTCAGCAGCGGCCTGGACAGCTCGGGCGCCTCGTCGAAGACCTCGGCGACCGCGTCGAACCAGGCGCTGCCGCCCGCGCTGAGCACGATCTCGTCCAGGTCGGCGAAGCGCGCGGCCCGGTCGAAGGCCACGGTGAGGGAGAGGAGCCGGCGCAGCCAGGCGGTCACCCGTTCCGGCGTGGCGTCGGGCACCTCGCCCTCGTACCCGGCGATGCCGACCAGGCGCAGGGTGTCCACGCCCGCGAGGGCGTCGGCCAGTTCGACGCATTCGGCGTCGGTGCGGACGCCGGTACGGGCGCCCTCGCCGGCGGCCAGTTCGATGACCACGTCCAGCGGACGGGTCGCGCCCGCCTCGCGCAGGGCGGCGTCCATCAGCTCCACGCCGCGCAGCGAGTCGACGTAGCAGACGCAGCGGAAGCCGGGGTCGGCGTCCAGTTCGGCGGCCAGCCAGCGCAGCGCCGCGGCGTCGACGACCTCGTTGGCGAGGAAGATCCGCTGGATGCCGTAGGCGCGGTAGACGCGGGCCTGGTGGGGGACGGCGGCGGTGATGCCCCACGCGCCGCGGGCGAGCTGGCGGGCGAAGAGCTGCGGCGCCATCGAGGTCTTGCCGTGCGGCGCGAAGGCCAGGCCGTGCCGCTCGGTGTACGTCTCCATCAGCGCCAGGTTGTGTTCCAGCGACTCGGCGGACAGTGCGAGGACGGGCGTGGTGAAGCCGCCGGTGAAGAGGTTGCGCCGCTCGGCCGTCAGTTCGCCGACGGTACGCCCGGCGGCGTCCGGGGGAAGCCCCTTGAAGCGGTGGTCGACCCGTTCGTCCGCGAGGGTCTTCGCGTGCCGCTCGGCGGCCATGGGGCCTCCTCAAAAGTCCTTGTTGCACTACGTGCAACACCCATTGCGCATATCGCTCACTGCTGTCTAACATCCGAGCCATCGCCGGGTCAATGGTGCGTAACACGTCGCGGAACGGCTCAACACAGCCCGTACGCAAAGGAGTGCAGGAGATCGTGACCACGTCCAGCAACGCCGGCACCGGCGGCAGCGACGCCACGGACGGCACCACACACGCCCGGCCGGGCACCGACGTCGTCTGCCTCGGCGAAACCATGGTCACCTTCATGCCCGCCGGACCCGGGCGGCTCGCCGACGTCACCACCTTCGAGCGCGGCATCGGCGGCGCCGAGTCCAACGTCGCCTGCGCCCTCGCCCGCACCGGCCACCGCGCCCGCTGGATCTCCCGCGTCGGCACCGACGGCTTCGGCGACCACATCCGCGACGCCGTCGCCGCCTGCGGAGTGGACGTCACCCACGTCCAGCGCGACCCGGACCGCCCCACCGGCGTCTACTTCCGTACGGCCGGCGAACGCGCCACCGGTACGGAAACGGGCGCCGGCGAAGCCGAGGTGGCCTACTACCGCGCCGGATCCGCCGCCTCCGCCATGTCCCCCGGCCTCCTGGACGACCACGCCCTGCGCGACACCCGCGTCATCCACCTCAGCGGCATCACCGCGGCCCTCTCCGACAGCTGCCTCGACGTGCTGCGTACCCTCACCGCCCCCGCCCCCGGGCGCCCCCTCGTCTCCTTCGACGTCAACTACCGCGTCGGGCTGTGGCGCGACCGCACCGTACGCGGCCCCGGCCTCCTCCTCGACCTCGCCCGCCGCTGCGACCTGGTCTTCGTCGGCGAGGACGAGGCCGCGGCCGCCTGGGACCTGCACGGCCCCGGCGCCGTACGCGACGCGCTGCCCGAACCCGCCGTCCTCGTCGTCAAACAGGGCGCCGACGGCGCCACCGCGTACGCCCGCCAGGCCGACGGCAGCGACACGGTCACCACCGCCCCCGCCCTCGCCGTCGACGTCGTCGCACCCGTCGGCGCCGGCGACGCCTTCGCCGCCGGATTCCTCTCCGCCACCCTCCGCGACCTGCCCGTATTCGAACGCATCCGGCACGGTCACCTCATGGCCGCCGCCTCCCTCACCGTCCCGGGCGACCTCGGCACACCCCCGTCCCGCGGCCTCGCCGACCGCCTTGCGCGCCTCGACCCTGCCGACTGGGGGAGACTGCGACTCGGCCCCGGCTGGACGACCCACGGTGACGCACCCGACAACCCCAGCAGCGACACCGACAGCCACGGGGTGCACAACCCACGGGTGGAGGTCCGTACACCATGAGTCAGACAGTCGACCGCGCACTGAGCATCCTGCCGCTGCTGGCGGAAGGCCCCGCCAACCTGGAGCAGGTGGCCGGCCGCCTCGACGTACACAAGTCCACCGCCCTGCGGCTGCTGCGCACGCTCCACGAGCACGGCATGGTCTACCGCCAGAGCGACCAGCGCTACCGCCTCGGCGCCCGGCTCTTCGCGCTCGCCCAGCAGGCCGTGGAGAACCTGGACGTACGCGAGATCGCCCACCCGCACCTGACGAAGCTCAACGAGAAGTGCGGGCACACCGTGCACCTCGCGGTGTACGAGGAGAACGAGGTCCTCTACATCGACAAGGTCGAGAGCCGCTACCCGGTACGGATGTACTCGCGCATCGGCAAACCGGTCGCCATCACCGTCGCGGCCGTCGCCAAGCTGCTCCTCGCCGACCTGCCCGAGCCCGAGCGCCGCGCGCTCGCCGAAAAGCTCGACTACCCCCTCTACACGTCCCGTTCGACACCCAACGCGCAGGCATTCCTGGCCGAGCTCGCCAAGGTGCGCGAACAGGGCTGGGCCACCGACCTCGGCGGCCACGAGGAATCCATCAACTGCGTCGGGGCCCCCATCCGCGGCGCGGACGGCCGGCTCGTCGCCGCCATGTCGGTCTCCGCGCCGAATGTCGTCGTCACCGCCGAGGAACTCCTCACCCTGCTCCCGCTGGTACGCCGCACCGCGGACGCCATCAGCCGGGAGTACTCCGGCAACACCCCGCAGAAGGACCAGTAAGGAAGCCTGACCATGACCGAGAAGACCGCCCTCACCCCCGCCACCCACACCACCCCGCCCGCCAAGTTCTCCCACGGCGTGAAGAAGGGCAACATCCTCCAGGTCGCCGGCCAGGTCGGCTTCCTGTCCGCCGTCGAGGGCCAGGCCCCCACCCCGGCCGGCCCCACCCTGCGCGAGCAGACCCTCCAGACCTTCGCCAACGTCAAGGCGATCCTGGAGGAAGGCGGCGCGACCTGGGACGACGTCATGATGATGCGCGTCTACCTCACCGACGTCGACCACTTCGCCGAGATGAACGAGATCTACAACGCCTACTTCGAGGCCGAGGGCCTCAAGGAGGCGCCGGCCGCCCGTACGACCGTGTACGTCGGCCTCCCCAAGGGCCTGCTCATCGAGATCGACGCCCTCGCGGTACTGGGCTGACCGGGACCTCCCCTTGCCGTTACCGCCGCTGAACCCGCCGCACGGCACGGCGCCCCGAACGCCCGGGGCGCCGTGCCGCGGTCCCCCCTGCCTGGAACTTCCCTGTCTGACAACGGAGTCATCACATGGTCCACGCTGCCCTCGCCGCTGCCGCGGCCCCCGCCGCACCACCGGCCCCGCCCCACACCGGCGGCCTGCTCGCCCTCATACCGGGCACCCCCGGCCTCCTCACGGTCGCCGCCCTCGGCATCCTCCTGCTCCTCTTCCTCATCATCAAAGTCCGCCTCCAGCCCTTCGTAGCGCTACTGGGCGTCTCCATAGCCGTAGGTCTGGCAGCCGGCCTCTCCGTCACCGAACTCTTCGGCACCGTCCAGAAATCCGCCCTCCCCTCCCTCATCGAGAGCGGCATGGGCGGCATCCTCGGACACGTCGCCATCATCATCGGCCTGGGCACCATGCTCGGCGCGATCCTCGAAGTCTCCGGCGGGGCGGAAGTCCTGAGCGCGCGCCTGCTCGGCCTCTTCGGCGAACGCCGCGCCCCCCTCGCGATGGGCCTGACCGGCCTCATCTTCGGCATCCCGGTCTTCTTCGACGTAGGCATCTTCGTCCTCGCACCCATCGTCTACGCAGCGGCAAAGCGAAGCGGCAAGAGCATCCTCCTCTACTGCATGCCCCTCCTCGCCGGCCTCTCCATGACCCACGCGTTCCTGCCGCCCCACCCCGGCCCGGTAGCCGCCGCCGGCCTCTTCAAGGTGGACCTGGGCTGGATCACCCTCATGGGCATCGCCTGCGGCATCCCCGCCGTCCTGGCCGCCTGGGCCTACGCCGCGTGGATCGGCAAGCGCCTGTTCGTCCCCGTACCGCAGGACATGGTCGAGGCCGCGGAGGAGGCCCGGGCGGCAGTGACCGCCGAACAGACCGCGGCAGGCGTACAACCCCACGAAAAGCCGGCCGCCCTGGGCACCGTCCTCACCATCATCGGCACCCCCCTCGTCCTCATCCTCCTCGCCACCTTCTCCTCGATCGCCCTGGCCCCCTCCACCCTCCGCTCGGTCGTCGAATTCTTCGGCAACCCCTTCGTGGCCCTGACGATCGCCCTGCTCCTCGCCTACTACCTCCTCGGCATCCGCCGCGGCTGGTCACGCAAGTCCCTGGAGACGGTCTCCACCGCGTCCCTCAAGCCGGTCGGCAACATCCTGCTGGTGGTGGGCGCGGGCGGCATCTTCGGCGCCGTCCTCAAGGGCAGCGGCGTCGCCGACGCCCTCTCGGACACCTTCCAGAACGTCGGCCTGCCCGTCATCCTGCTCGCCTGGCTGGTGTCCGTAGTCCTTCGCGTAGCCCAGGGCTCGGCAACCGTGGCCATCGTCACCACCGCCGGCATCGTCCTCCCCCTGATCGACGGCCAGCACCTCTCCCAGCCCCACCTCGCCCTGATCATCATGGCCATCTCGGCCGGCTCGATCTTCGCCTCCCACGTCAACGACGGCGGCTTCTGGATGGTCGCCAAGTACTTCGGCATCTCCGAACGCGACACGTTGAAGTCGTGGACGGTCCTGGAAACGGTCCTGTCGGTGGTGGGATTCGCGGTGGCTGCGCTGATGAGCACGGTGATCTGACGGCCGTAGTCCGGCGCCCCCTCACCTCAAGGACCTCAGTACGTCGACCTCGCAACCCGGCGCGAACGGGTCGAAGCCGTGCTCGACCAACCAGCGGACCCCCAACAGGCCGCGCACCGACCACCACGCCCGGATCACGTCGAGGTCGACGTCGGAGCCATAGCCGGCGACGACGTCACCGAGGTGCTTCTCGTGCCCGAGCGTCAAGGTGGCGAGGTCGAACAGGGCATCCCCCCGGCCCGCCTCGGACCAGTCGATGACGCCGGTGACCTCCTCGCCCTCAACGAACACGTGAGCGATCTGCAGGTCGCCATGCGTGAACGCCGGCGTCCACGGCCGGAACACCGCCTCGGCGACCTGGCGGCTGCGGGTGACCAGGCCGGCGGGCAGAACGCCGTTCGCCACAAGCCACTCGCACTCACCGTCGAGCTCCGCCGCCAACTCGTCCAGACCCCGGCCGGCCCTGCCGGTCCGGGGCGGCAACGGCGCCCGGTGCAACTGCCCGACGGCCGCACCCGCCGCGGCCCACGCCGCCGGTGACGCGGCCGACGGCACGCCGAGCCGCCCGAGCGCCGCCCCCGGGACCGCGGCGATCGCCAGCACGGGCGGCTTGCGCCACAACACCTCCGGCGTCGGAACCGGCGCCAGAGCCATCGCCTCGACCTCGGCGTCGATACGCGCCTGATCGGTATCCACCTTCAAAAACACGTCACCGACACGCAGGGTCGCACGCTCGGAATGAGCGACGACGACTTCGACTTCATCCATGGACGACAAGTACCCCGACACGATCACCGGCGTCGCCGGATTTACCGCGCGCGTGCGGACCCTTGTCGCCGCCCGCGTACGGAACCTGACTGTCCCGCGAGTACCGTGTGCGCTCGTTCGTCAGAGTCGCCGAAGGTCGTGGCCGTGCACCCACGGGCTTGGGCCACACGCTGCTGGAACAAGAGACGCAACCCGTCATCATGAGCGAGCCTGCACCAAGTGTGTACCAGGCAGATCGATGCCCTGCTTCCCGCCTGGGCGCGCAGCGACTCGACAAGCGCCGAGAACTGCGGCCGGGTGTCGCCGAGCGCGTCGTCTCCCCGGTCGACCCACAGGCCCGCGACCTGCCAGCCGTGGCGGTCGGCGTAGTTGACGCAGCCGGAAAGCCGCAGATCGAGGATGGCGCTGGACCGCGTTGCGTTGCGGTCGTAGATGAAGACGAGCGGAGGTGTGGTGGCTGTGTTCACTCGACCAGGTTCGTGCTCGCTGGCTCGGCATTCGATATCCAGTCGGTAATCTCACGGTGGGATGACTTTCCATCCCACCGTGAGCCCGAGGGGCGATGACGGCGACGGTGCCGGTCGAACTGCCGGAGTGGGCTTGGCAGCACCCGGACATGCGACAGGCATTGCGTTCCCGGGACGTCGGCGCCGTGTTCCGCCACGTGCAGCACTACGGTGGCGCCAGCCAAGCCCGTATCGCCATGGCGGTGGGCATGACGCAGGCCCGCGTCAACGAGGTCATCAACGGGCGCCGGGTAGTGGTACGCCTCGACGTGTTCGAGCGGGTTGCCGAGGGGCTGTGCATGCCCGATGATGCGCGGCACCTTCTCGGGTTGGCCGCCGGACGCGAACGCCGTGGGGGCGGCCCGGCCTTCGAGCTGGCATCGTTCCCCGAAGTGGTCCGCGTTTACCAGACACAGTCGTCAGCGGCGCAGGACATCCGCGAGCAGGCCCGCACCGCCGCGGAATGGGACGTGCTTGCCGTGCGTGGGCTCGGTCTGATCGGGCTGAACGACTCGTTGCTACGTCCCGCTCTGACACGGCCACAGCGAGCGGCACCGTGAGTACGAGTACTCCTCCTTGACCCCGGGACGCCTGCTCTGGCACATCGGGCGACTGAGATCGGGGAATCGGCAGATTCGCTGGCCAGTGGGGTACGGCTTACCGAGGCGCGGCTACGGGAACTCGGAGCCGAGGGCGACGTAACGGTGTACCGGTACAGAACCCTGCCCACATGGCGTGTCATCCGACTCGGCTCCACCATGTTCGTGTCTGCTTTCGACGTTGGCTGGGAAGGGCACGAGTCCGCGACGTACAAGGTGCTGGAGACGCCGCACGGGCCGCTGTTCCGTGGGTTCCGGCGCATGCTGGACGCGATCGTGGCGGATGGCGAACGTACGGTGTGACGACTGGAGGCGGGGCGTGATCGAAGCCGAGATCAAAGCGCGCGTACGTGAACCGGAGGTGTTGCGGGAGCGGTTGGAGTCGCTGGCCGTCGGCCGTGACGAGGTGTACCGGGACGCGTATTTCGACACGTCGGGCGCGGCGTTGGAGGCGGGTGACCGCGAATTGCGGCTTCGGACCGTGTACGGCGTGGACGGTGCGCGGTCCCTGCTGACGTACAAAGGAGCGCGGGTCGACGAATCGTCGGGTTCCAAGCCCGAGTTCGAGACGAGCGTCGGTCATCCGGAGGCCGTCCGGGCCCTGCTCGGCGGGCTCGGATATGTGGAGGCGATCGCTTTCGAGAAGCACTGCCGCAATTACGAGTTTGCCGCCCGGGGCCGATCGATGCTCGCCACGCTCGTTCGGGTTCCGGACATCGGTGGGACGTATATCGAGCTGGAAACCCAGGTGCCGGGGGAGGAGGGATTGCGGTCGGCTTTGGAAGATCTGCGCGGGGTGCTCGGCGAGCTGGGGGTTGCAGAAGACGACCTGACCAGCGAGATGTACACCGAAGCCGTGCGGGCGGGGCGCGCCGGAAGGGTGTGACCGGGCTTCATGGTCTGAGACTGACCGCGCCCGCCCCGGCTTCCGGTTCGCGGCTCCTCCGGAGCCGGTGCTCCGGAGGTGCCGCGCGCCGCACCGGTCAAGCGTCGGGGTTCTTGCCCTCTGCTGTTTTCTTGATGCGGTCGATCTGGAGTTTGGCGAAGGCGGCGTAGGGCTCGTTTGCTGTGAGGTCTGCGGACTGGAGGCGGACCACGACGCCGCCCAGGCGTAGGGCGATCTCGGTGTGCTTGCCGGTGTAGGCGTCCGTTTCCTCCGCGCCTGCGGAGATGTCCAACGGCTTCGCGTCGGCGCCGGCCTTGCGGCGGGCCTCCTTGGTCAGCCCCTTCATGGCGACCTGCGCGTCCTCGGGGGATTTGAAGGAGAAGAGGGAGAAGTAGAGGTGGCCTTGCTTTCCTTCCGCGTCCTGTTCGGTCTTGAAGAAATAGGTCGAGCCGTAGCTGACGAAGCCGCCGCAGTTCGTTTCGGTTTCGTCCTGGCATTTGCGCAGGGCGTCGGTGGGGGAAACGGACCTCGGGAGTCTGCCCTTCCAGCCCTGGGGTGCGCTGGACTTGCTCACGAGTGCGGTGCGCACCTGGTCGGCGGCCAGCACGAGTGGTGCTTTCGGTTTTTCCCCGCCGGAAGTCCCGGTGTTGCCACCGGTGTCGCCGCTGCCGCTGCCGCATGCCGTCAGTGTCGCGGCGAGCAGGGCTCCGGCCGCGATCCCCCGTACCGATTTGTACACGTACGTTCCCTCTCGTTGATCAATTGACATGTACCCAAGCGCATGGGCATGTCATTTGCCAACTCCTTACGGCACGCGGACGGCCGGGGCCCGCGCCGTGGCGGGCCCCGGCCGCGTGGGCGGTCACCTCACCCGGTCTTGCAGTACTGCGCCTCCTTGCCGATCGAGCGGTACATGCAGTCGCTGTTCTCCAGGAGCTGGAGGACGGCGTCGCGGTTGCGGGACGTTTCGCGGGCGATGACGGAGTCCCGGGGGTAGAAGCCGCCCTGGCCCGCCGAGGACGGGTACATCTCGAAGGTGTAGGCGAAGATCTTCTGGTCGCCCCAGAGCCAGTCGTCGATGGAACCGTCGGTGATGTAGAGGTCGCTGGACTGTTCGGGGGTGTAGCCGTTGCTGGCGGCCATGGATTTGCCGACGGCGGCGAAGGCGTCGCGGTCGTCTTGGGTCATGCCGGGGGCGGTGTCGTTGTAGGTGTAGCCGAAGGGCCACAGGACCAGTTCGCTGTACGTGTGGAAGTCGATGGCGGTCTTGATCTGCTGTTTGCCGCCGACGACGCGGCTGCGCACGAAGTTGGAGACGACCTTGACCTCGGGGGCCGAGGCGGCGGAGGGGCCGCGGTAGGTCTCGGAGCCGGTGCTGCCCGAGGAGCCGCCGCAGCAGCCCCACTTGTAGTCCCAGTTGCGGTTCAGGTCGGTGCCGACGTTGGCGGAGCCGGCGTTGGGCTGGCGGTTCTTGCGCCAGCTGCGGAAGGAGCCGGTGGCGATGTCGTACGCGCCGCCGTCCGGGTTCACGTCCGGGATGACCCAGATCTCGCGGGAGTCGAGCATCTTGGTGACGCGCGGGTCGCTGCCGTACTTGGACGTGTAGTCGTTGAGCAGGTAGAGGGCCATCTCCACGGTGAGGTGTTCGCGCGCGTGCTGGTGGGCGGTGAAGAGGACCTCGGGCTCGTTCTCGTCCTGGGCGACGTTCTTGCTGAGCTTGAGGGCGAGGATGTCCCGGCCCTGGTAGGTCTTGCCGATGACCTGCTTGCTCAGGATGGCGGGGTATTTGGCCACCAGTCCGTTGATCTCGGCCGTGGCCTCTGCGTAGTTGTGGTAGTTGCCGTAGCCGGAGGGGAAGTCCTTGACGCGTTCGCCGGTGCCCGACGGGGGCGCGGGCAGGGCCCGCAGCCGGTAGCCGAGCTTGCGTACGAGGGCGGCCTGCGCGGCGTCGGCGGTGATGACGACGGTGCGGCCGTGCACCTCGTCGATGGACACGCCCGTCGAGGCGAGGGCGCTGCGCTGGGCGGCGGTGGCGGGCCCGGTGATCTCGTACTGGCGCGATGTCGCGGTGTCCGCGGCCGCTGTGCCGACGGCGGCCTGCTGCGGGGTGTGCTGTCGAGGGGAGTCCTCGGCCCGGGCGGCGAGGGGTGCGGCCAGGGCGAGGGAGACGAGCGCGGTGAGGACGGTGGTCCGTCTGCCGCGTGAGCGTGGTCGCATGCGGTCTCCTCCGTGGGGGTGTGAGGCGAACGACGGCGACAGCGTTGTGCGTTGGCATGGCTCGGTCAATGGCTCGCGGTGACGGAAACCCGCCAACTTTTCCCCGGTTCTCGCAACATCGTTGCCACCCGCCCCTCCCGCACCAACAATGCGCACGACAAGTCCGGCGCAGCCCGGACTCATACCTTGAGGGGACCCCCACATGAACAGACCTCTCGCCGCCGCCCTGGCCACGGCCGTCCTGGGCGCCACCGCGCTGGCCGGCGCCGCCGGCACGGCCACCGCGGCCACCCCGCAGGACGCGGCCCCGGGTGCGGCCCGGACCGCGGCGGTGGCCGACGGCGCGCTCATAGCGCCCGCCAAGGCGCCCAAGGCCAAGGCCGTGAACTTCGCCGGTACGGTGGCGCTCAGCAACTGCTCCGGTTCGATCGTCCGGATGCCCACTTCGACCGACAACGACCCCGCGCTGGTCATGTCCAACGGGCACTGCCTGGAGTCCGGCATGCCCGACCCGGGCGAGGTCGTCGTCGACCAGCCCTCCAGCCGCAGCTTCACCGTGCTCAGCGCCTCGGCGGGCAACCTCGGCACGGTCCGTGCCACCAAGGTCGCGTACGCCACCATGACCGACACCGACGTGTCGTTCTACGAACTCTCCTCCACCTACGCCCAGATCAAGCAGCGCTACGGCATCAAGGCGCTGGACATCGCCACCACCCACCCGGCCAAGGGTTCCGCGATCACCGTGGTGTCCGGGTACTGGAAGAAGACCTACTCCTGCAACATCGACGGGTTCGTCCCGCAGTTGAAGGAGGGCGGCTACGTGATGAAGGACTCGGTCCGCTACACCGCCGCGTGCAAGACGATCGGCGGTACGTCCGGCTCGCCGGTGATCGACGTCGCCTCCGGCAAGGTCGCCGCCATCAACAACACGGGCAACGAGGACGGCGGTCGCTGCACGATGAACAACCCGTGCGAGATCGACGAGAACGGCAAGGTCACGGTCCGCAAGGGCATCAACTACGCGCAGCAGGTCTACGCGATCCCCAAGTGCTTCGGCACCGGCAACAAGCTGGACCTGGGGCGGGCGGGGTGCGTGCTGCCCAAGCCGTGACGCCTCGGCGCCGGGCCCGGTGACCCGTCCGGGTCAGGTTTCCCGCCGGGCCCGGTTTTCCGCCGGGTGTGAAGGGGCCGCGCGTCGTCGCGCGGCCCCTGGTCGGAGCCCGTGCGGAATCCGGCGTTCCGCGGACGCGGCGGTGGCGTACGCCGGTCCGCGAGGGAAAGGAGATGCCAAGGCGTACGCCCAGTACCCCAGAACGTGTTCTCCGGGGCGTAACTCGCCGATATGGTGCTGAGCCAACAGCAGTGCCGACAGCGCCAACAGTGCCGACAGCGCCAGCAGCGCAGTGGGAGACGCGACGTGCCGACCGCGATTGCAGTCACCAGCGCCGACCTCGCGCTGCCCGCCACCGACCGGCACACCCCGGCCGCCGTGGTCGTACGGGCCCCGCACGCCCAGCCGCTGGACGACGCGCTCACCGAACTGGGCGCGGTACTGGAACACCACGGCCACCTCGTCGCGCTGTACTCCACCGCGTGCCCGCCCGACCACGTCCGGCGGCTGCACACCCTGCGCGCGGTCCTGGAGACCGACCGCTTCGCGATCCTGCCGATGGACCTGCCGCCGCTGGGCCTGGCCGTACTCGCCCACCAGCTCCGGCAGTTGTCGCTGTGCGACTTCAGCCCGGGACTGCTGGCCTGCGCCGCCCGCCTGCTCGCCCACTACGTGCACGCGGGCGCCCTGCTGGGCAGCGTGGCACGGCTGGACCGGGTCGAGACGGACCTGCGCAACCACCTGCGCTCGTGGGTGCCCGGCACGCACTTCGCGGTGCTCGCCAACCCGGAGCCGCAGCTCGTCCGCCTCGACCGGCACGCCGATCGGGCCGCCGAGTGCGGCCTGCGGGCGCCCGGCTTCGCCACCCGGCTCGCGCGGGCCGGCGGCCGGCTGTCCGGCGAGTGGGTCGAGGGCGTCCTCGTGCCGTCCTGGCAGGTGCAGGGGGCGTACGAGGTACCGCTGCCCGCCGAGTCGGCGGCGTGGTGGGGCACGCCCAAACTGGTCGAGTTCGCGGCGGCCATACCGGACCTCTCGGTGCTCTACCAGCTCGTGGCGTCCGTACGGAGAGAGGAGTGCCGCTGGTGCGGTCTCGAACTCATCGGCGACCGGTGCGCGTTCTGCGCCGCCCCGTCGGCCGCCGCGGCGCCGGGCGCGACGGACGGTACGGGCGGCGGACGGCGGCCGAACGGGGCCGCGCGGTCCCTCACCGCGCCGGCCGCACCGGCCGCTGCCGACGCCTCACCGGCCTCTTCCCTGCTGCGGCGCCGCGGCCTGGCGCCGGTGTCACCGGGCGGCGTACCAGGACCGGAGCCGGGCCCGCGCCGTGCGGTACGGGTGCGCTGAGACCGCTCCCACCGGCCCGTCCGGGAGTACGCGCCCGCCCGCGACCGTACCGCCAGGCCCCTGCCCGCCCCGTCCCCATCGAGGTCCCGCACCCATGAACTCTCGCCAGCGCCGCGGAGTGATACTGCTGCTCCTGTCGGTCCTCTGCGCGCTCGGCGCCTTCGTCGGCGTGCTGTCCGTGATCCGCAACGTGGAGTCCAAGGTCGGCCCCGAGCGCACCGCGTACCGGCTCAAGGCGGACGTGGCGGCCTACCAGACGCTCGATCCGGGGCAGTTCGAGAAGGTGGCGATGCCCGAGCGGTGGCTGCCGCCCACCGCCGTCACCGACCTGGCCGCGGTCCGCGGGAAGATCGCCGTGACGCCGCTGCACAAGGGCTCGCTCCTCCAGGACGACATGGTCGTCGACCGCCCGGCGCTCAAGCCGGGGCAGCAGGAGATCGCCATCATGATCGACGCGGCCACCGGCGTGGCCGGGAAGATCAACCCCGGGGCGCGGGTGAACATCTACGCCACCTTCGAGGGCAAGCGGCCGCAGGACAAGCCCGTCTCCAAGGTCATCGTGGCCAACGCCCAGGTCATCGACCGGGGCAAGCTGACGCCGCTGGAGAACAAGGACCCCGGCGACACCCGTTCCTCCAGCACCCGCCGCGGCTCCGAGGCGGTGCCGATCACCTTCGCGCTCGGCACCCAGGACGCCCAGCGCGTCGCCTACGCGGAGTCCTTCGCCGCGCACGTACGGCTGGCCCTCGTCGCCCCCGGCACCGAGGCCGCCGTCCCGCCCGGCGAGCGCACCTACACCCTCGACGGCGACAACTGACCCGGAGGCACAGGTGACCATCCGCATCCTCGCGGCCGTCGGCGAGCCCGACGCGGCACGCGCGGTGTCCTCGCTGCTCAGCCAGTTGCCGGGCGCCGAGCCCGCGCCACCGGTCGCCGACTCCACCGCCCTGGTCAACGCCCTCGACCAGGCCGCGTCCCGGGGCGCCGCCGGGTCGGCGGAGCCGCCGGGGCCGCCGTCCGCCGCCGTGGACGAACTCCCGGAGGTGGTTCTCGTCCACGAGCGCATCGGCCCGGTGCCCGCGCTGGAGCTGATCCGCGACATCGCGCAGCGTTTCCCCGCCGTCGGCGTCGTCCTGATCACCACCGACGCGGGGCCCGCCCTGTTCGCGGCGGCGATGGACGCGGGCGCGCGCGGCATCGTCGGGCTGCCGCTCGGCTACGACGAACTGGCGGCCCGGGTGCAGGCCGCGGCGCAGTGGGCATCCGGCGTACGGGTGCACCTCGGCGGCGGGCACGAGACGGCAGCGGGGCCGGCGGGCACCCTGGTCACCGTCACCGGCGCCAAGGGCGGCGTCGGCACCACGGTCACCGCCGTGCAGCTGGCACTCGCCGCGCGCGCGGCCGGGCGCAGCGTCGCGCTGGTGGACATGGACCTCCAGTCCGGTGACGTGGCCTCCTACCTGGACGTCCAGTTCCGCCGTTCGATCGTCGACCTCGCGGGCATCCGGGACATCTCCGTACGCGTCCTCCAGGACGCCGTGCACGCCCACCACACCGGCCTCGGCCTGCTGCTGGCGCCGGAGGAGGGGGAGCGCGGCGAGGAGGTCGACGACCGCGCCGCCCGTACGGTGCTGGCCGCGCTGCGCTCCCGCTACGAGCTGGTGGTGGTCGACTGCGGCGCCCAGATGCAGTCGGCCAACGCCGCCGCCGTCGAACTCTCGGACACCGCCCTGCTGGTGACCACGCCGGACGTGGTGTGCGTACGGGCCGCCAAGCGGCTCGTACGGCTGTGGGACCGGCTCCAGATCCGCAAGGCGGAGGACACCACGACCGTCGTCAACCGCCTCACCCGTCACACCGAGATCCAGCCACCGCTGGTGGAGAAGGCCACCGGTACCCGGGTCGCCCGCACCCCCGTCCCCGCCGGCTTCAAGGAACTCCAGCCGTACGTCGACGCCGGCCGGATGCAGGACCTGGACGCCCGGTCGGCGGTCCGGCAGGCGCTGTGGGCGCTGGCGGGCGAACTGGGCCTGGTCGACGCGCCGGCCGGGCGGCAGGGGCGCGGCAGCCACCGCGCGCGGCCCTCGCTGGCCGGGCGCCGGCGCAAGGCGCTGACGGCCGGTCCCGCCGGGGAGCGGGGCAGGTTCGGGCCGCCCGGCGCCTACGAGGAGGGCTGAGGGGTGCGGGGGAGCACCGGGCGCCCGCGGCCCGCCGACGACCGCGGCCAGGTCTCCGTCGAACTCCTCGGCCTCGCGCCGCTGATCCTGGCCACCCTCGTCCTGGTCTGGCAGTTCGTGCTCGTCGGCTACACGTACGCGCTCGCCGCCAACTCGGCGGACAAGGGCGCGCGGGCGGGCACCGCGACCGAGACGGGCGGCCCGGGCGCGTGCATGGCCGCGGCCAAGGAGGACCTGCCCGGCGCGTGGCAGGGCGGCGCCAAGATCTCGTGCGGCGCCGAGGGCGGCCTGTGGAAGGCGCGGGTCGGACTCAAGGTGCCGGTGCTCTTCCCCGGCGCGGGGAACTACCCGTGGACCGTCACGGGCACGGCGGGCGCGGCCGAGGAGGGATCGTGAGGGGCACGGGAACGGTACGGGACCGGCCGGGCAGGTGGCCGCGCTCCCGGCGCGACGACCGCGGCCAGGTCTCCGTCGAATTCATCGGCTTCCTGCCGCTCCTGCTGCTCGTCGCCCTCGCCGTGGTGCAGCTCGGGCTGGCCGCGTACGCCGTCCAGCAGGCCGGTACGGGAGCGCGCGCCGCGGCCCGTACGGCAACCCTGGACGAGGCCGACCGGAAGACGACGCCGGTGGCGGCGGGCAAGGCGGCCATGAGCGACTGGGCCGCCGCGGGCGCCAAGGTCGTGGCGACCGAGGGCGGCGACGAGGTCCAGGCCACCGCCACCGTCAAGATTCCCGTGCTGCTGCCCGGCATCGGCGACCTGCACGTCACCCGCAGCGCCACCATGGCCCTGCCCGCCGACCCCGGAGGAACGACCGCCCCATGAGCCTCAAAGCCCGCATCGTCGCGCCGGAGGCCCCGTCGACGGCCCGCGGGGACGGCCATCTCGTCGCCGTGTACCGCGCCAAGCTGCTCGAAGAGATCGACCTCGCCGAGATGTCCGCGCTGGCCGCCGCCGAGCGCCGCACCCGCCTGGAACGCGTCCTCGGCCACATCATCAGCCGCGAGGGCCCCGTCCTGTCCACCGCCGAGCGCGCCCAGCTGATCCGCCGCGTGGTGGACGAAGCGCTCGGCCTCGGCGTCCTGGAACCGCTCCTCGAAGACGCCTCCGTCACCGAGATCATGGTCAACGGGCCCGACCAGGTCTACGTGGAACGCCACGGCCGGGTGGAGCTGGTCCCCGTCCGGTTCGCCTCGCACGAGCAGCTCATGCAGACGATCGAACGCATCGTCTCGACCGTCAACCGCCGCGTGGACGAGTCCAATCCGATGGTCGACGCGCGGCTGCCCTCAGGGGAGCGCGTCAACGTCATCATCCCGCCGCTCGCCCTGAACGGCGCCACCCTCACCATCCGCCGCTTCCCGCGCGCGTACACGCTGCCCGAACTGATCGGCATGGGCACGCTCGACGACCAGATGGTGATGCTGCTGGCCGGGCTGGTCCGGGCCAAGTTCAACGTCGTCGTCTCCGGCCCCACCGGCGCCGGCAAGACCACCCTCCTCAACGCCCTCTCCGGCCTCATCCCCGAGGGCGAGCGCATCATCACCGTCGAGGACGCCGCCGAACTCCAGCTCCAGCAGACCCACGTGATCCGCCTGGAGTCCCGGCCCCCGAACGTGGAGGGCGCCGGCCGCATCACCATCCGCGACCTCGTACGCAACTCCCTGCGCATGCGCCCCGACCGCATCATCGTCGGCGAGGTGCGCGGCGGCGAGACCCTGGACATGCTCCAGGCCATGTCCACCGGCCACGACGGCTCGCTGGCCACCGTGCACGCCAACAGCGCCGAGGACGCCCTGATGCGCCTCCAGACGCTCGCCTCCATGTCCGACGTCAAGATCCCCTTCGAGGCGCTGCGCGACCAGATCAACAGCGCCGTCGACTGCATCGTCCAGATCAGCCGGCACGCCGACGGCTCCCGCCGCATCGGCGAGATCGCCATCCTCGACTCGCACGGCCACGCCGACTACCGCCTCGCCACCGTCTGCCGCTTCGAGGCCGAGCCGAGCGGCGCCGACCGGACCGTACGCGGCCGCTTCCGCTACTTCCCGCTGCCGCGCCGGGTCGCCGAGCGCCTCTACCTGGCCGACGAACCCGTACCCCCCGCCTTCGGCGTCGCGGCCACCGCCGACCAGCTCGCCACCCGAGAAGCCTCGTAACCGGAGGACGGACCCCCGCCCATGCCCCTGGACAGCCTCACCCTCCTCACCCTCGGCACCGCCCTGCTCTGCGCGGTGCTGGCCGTCGTGGGCCTGCGGACGTACGCGACCGGGCGCGAGCGGCACCAGGCCCTCGTCGACCGGCTCTCCGACGACCACGGCCTGCCCCGCGCGGGCCACGGCCGCCGCTTCCCCGCCCTCGACCGGCGGCTGCGCGCCACCCGCCTGGGCCGCGGCCTCGAACTGCGGCTGGCTGCCACCGGCCTGAACGTCACCCCCGGCGAGTTCTTCGTCTGCCTGCTCGCCGTGGTCACCGGGCTGTGGGCCGCCGCGCACGCCGTCCTCGCGCCGTTCTTCGGGCCCCTCGCCGCGGTGGCCGCCGTCTGGGGCGCGTACGCCTTCCTCAACTGGCAGCGGCAGAAACGTATCGAGAGGTTCATCAACCAACTGCCCGAACTCTCCCGCATCCTCGCCAACGCCACCCAGGCGGGGCTGGCCCTGCGCACGGCCCTGGCCATGGCCGCGGAGGAACTGGAAGCACCGGCCGGCGAGGAACTCGCCAAGGTCTCCGACAAGCTGGCCGTCGGCCACTCCCTCGACGACGCCCTCGACGAACTCGCCGCCCGGCTGCCCTCGCGCGAACTCGTCGTCCTCGTCACCACCCTGGTCCTGTCCAACCGCGCGGGCGGCACCGTCGTCGGCTCGCTGCGCAACCTCACCAGGACCCTGGAGGAGCGCAAGGAGACCCGCCGCGAGGTCCGCACCCAGCTCTCCCAGGTCGTCGTCACGGCGTACGTCGTCCCGTTCCTCGGCCTCGGCACCCTCCTGCTGATGGACCGCATCGCGCCCGGCGCCATCGACCGGATGACCGCCTCGTTCCTCGGCCAGGCCGCCGTGGTCGCGGCGTTCGTCCTGTACGCCGTCGGCTTCTTCGTCATCCGCCGCATCTCCAAGATCGACGTCTGACCGCCCCGCCGCATCCCCCGCCACCCCACCCGAAGGCACCCACCCATGGGAATCGGACCGACCGGACTCCTCCTCGCCCTCACGCTCGCCCTCTCCGTCGCGGGCATCTGCTACGGCATCGCCCTCTACCGCCGCGAGGCCAGGCTGCCGCCGGACATCGCCGTCGCCCTGGAGGTCGGCTCGTCCCGCACCACGGCCGTCGGCTCGGCGGTGGACCGGGCGGGCATGCGCTACGCACCGCTCGTCCTACGCCTGATGGGGGAGAAGCGGGTGGCCAAGGTGCGCAGGCGCATCGATCTGGCCGGAAACCCCGGCGGCCTGACCGTGGACCGCTACGCCGCCCGCCGCGCGGTCTACGGCTTCCTCGGTTTCGGCGGCGCGTTCGTCATGCTGCTGCGCTCCCAGTTCCTGCTCGCCCTCCTCCTGGTCGCCTTCGGGCTCTTCTGGAACGAGGTCGGCATCTGGGCCGCCATTCGCCAACGCAAGGACACGATCGAACGCACCCTGCCCGACTTCCTCGACGTACTCGCCGTCGTGGTCAGCGCCGGGCTCGGCTTCCGGCAGGCACTGGACCGGGTGGCCGACAAGTACGAAGGCCCCTGGGCGGACGAGCTGCGGATCACCCTGCGCCAGCTGGACATGGGCGTCAGCCGCCGCGAAGCCTTCGAGGAGCTGCGCAGGCGCAACGACTCCGACCAGGTGGCCCAGTTCGTCACCGCGCTCCAGCAGGGCGAGGAGCTCGGCTCCCCGATCGTCGACACGCTCATCCAGATCGCCGACGACATGCGTCGCACCGACGCCCAGAACGCCCGCCGCCGGGCCGCCCGCGCCGTGCCGAAGGCGACCGTGGTCGTCACGACGTTCATGGTCCCCGCCACGATGATTCTCCTGGTCGCGGGCTTCTTCCTGGGCTCGGGCACCAACTTCGGCTCCCTGATGGGCGACTGACGTGCACCCCGGCTGCCGAGCGGCAACTCCCCGCCTCCATGCGCCCCTTGCGCACCCGGAATCGGTCTCTGTTGGCCAAACACCCTTCGCGTACGCAACGGTATGTGGCACAGTCGGCATCCGTGCAACCCCCGGCCCCGGCCGCACCGCCGGGCACACCGGGGCGGGTGGACGACAGCGCTGCCGACGAGGACGGGGCGGGGGTGGGACGGATGCCGTCGGTCGGATCAGGCGTTCCGGGTGAGCCGGATGCGCGGGGCGAGTCGTGTGATGCACCCGGTGCGAATGAGGCGCAGATAGTGCCGAGTGCCAAAAAAGCCCCTCTGATGCTTCAACCCGTCCGCACGGGAAAGGAATGGGGGCGGTTGCCCTGTTCCGGGACGGGTGTTCCGGCGTACTTTTCTCGTGTCGCGAGCGTGCGCATGCGGGGCGACGGCACGGGGGGAGACCATCCGGACCGGAGCGGCCCGGCCGCCCATGGAGGGGAACACGATGGCGAAGCGGTTGTTCGGAAACGACCGGGGACAGACCTCGAACGGCCGGGGCCTGATCTCGAACGACCGGGGGCAGACCTCGATCGAGTACCTGGGCATCATCGCCGTGGTCGTGGCGATCGTCCTGGTCCTGTCCACCACGGATTTCGGCAGCCAGATCGCGACGGCCATTTCCAACAAGATCTCCGACGTCGTGAACATCTGACCCCGGTGCCGCCACCGCGGGCGCGGGACGCCGGGCAGGCGTTCCCCTTCTACATCGTGGCGGTGGCGGCGCTGCTCTTCCTCGCTTTCGCGTTCTTCGCGGTCGGGCAGGCGGCGGCGACGCGCAACTCCGCGCAGACCGCGGCGGACGCCGCCGCCCTCGCCGCCGGCCAGAAGTACCGCGACCAGCTGACCGAGAAGCTCCTCGGCGCGATCCGTACGGGCGCGCCCTGGAAAGACTTCCTCGGCGCCCGCGGAGTGCCCGGCGACGAGGCGTGCCGGAACGCGCAGTGGTTCGCGGGCCGCAACGACGCCGACGTACGGTGCACCCCCGGCTCGTACCCGACCTCCTTCGCCGTGCGGGCCGACACCCGTAAGACGGTGGGCCGTTCGGTCATCCCTGGCACCGAGAACACCCACGCGTCCGCCGCGGCCAAGGCGGTGGTCGCGCCGCGCTGCACCGCCGGGCCCGCGCGCCCGCCGGAGCCGGGGAACTCCGCCCCCGGCGAGGACGACGGCGACGGTCCATCGCCCGGAGAGCCACCCACCGAGGACCCACCCGCCGGTGAGCCACCCGCCAAGGACCCACCCGTCGACCTCGAATGCGAGGACGGCGTGGACTGGACCATCGACCCCGCCGACCCACGCGGACTGCCCGAAGCCGCCGACCTGTTCTCCGTACGCCTAGCCGAATGACCAGCCGACGACGAGCAGAGGGAATCGCATCCATGAGTACTGGGCGCCCTTCGAAGGCCACCAGGAGAGTGGCCGCCGCGGTGATCGCCGCCGGCCTGGCTCTCGTCGTGGGCGGCTGCGGCGGAGACGACGGCGGCGGCAAGAACCCGGACGCCAAGCCGCCGGCGCGGGCCACCACCCCCAAGGACAACGGGCACGGCACCCCGGCCGCCGACGCCACGCGCACCATCGGCGAGATGAAAGGACCGGACGGGGTGGTCGTCACCCTGCACTCCGCGGTCCGCGACTCCGGAGGCTTCGTCACCCTCAGCGGCACGGTGACCAACAAGGGCACCAAAATCTTCAACGCGATCAACTGGCGCTCCAACGAAACCGGCATGCGCTCGCGGTCCTCGGTCTCCGGCGCCACCCTCGTCGACAAGGCCGGCAAGAAGCGCTACCTGGTCCTGCGGGACACCGAGGGCGAATGCCTGTGCACGACCGGGTTGAGCGGCCTGAAACCGGGCGAGAGCCGGCCGCTGTTCGCGCAGTTCCCCGCGCCGCCGGAGAAGGTGACCGAGGTCGACTTCCAACTGCCGACCATGCCGCCCGTCACCGTCACGATCTCGGACTGACCCCATGGCCACCACGCCCGGGACCACGCCCCGCACGGCACGGGCCGCCGTCGCCGCGGCCGCCGCCCTCCTCCTCGCCCTTACGACGGGCGCGCCCGCCGCCCGCGCCGCCGACCCGCCCGGCGTGGCCGAGGACACCACCGCACCGGTCAAGATCGACCCGCGCGACCCCGACCTCCGCATGGTCCAGGGCGCGACCCTCGCCCCCGCCAAGGTCCTCAACATCAAGTCCATCGTCGAAACCGACGACGGCTCCGAGCGGCGGCAGGACACCAACTCCAACGTGACCTTCGCCCTCCAGGCCGAGGTCCTCTTCGGCAAGGACAGCGCCGAACTGACGCCCGACGCACTGTCACGCATCGCCGCCATCGCCGCCGAGGTCAAGAAACAGCAGGCCAAAAGCCTGCGAGTGTTCGGCTTCACCGACGACCTGGGCTCCGCCGCGCACGGCCTGACACTGTCCAAGGACCGCGCCAACGCCGTCCAGCGCGAACTGGCCAAGGGCCTCGACTCCACGGTCGCGTTCCAGATCCGCGGCTACGGCGAGCAATACCCGATCGCCGACAACACCACCGAAGCCGGCCGCAAGAAAAACCGCCGCGTCGAGGTGAGCTTCCCGCGCACGGGGTCGTAAGTCCGTTTCGGGGCATCGCCGAGGGAACCCCACAAAGGGTCAGCAGGACTGGGTGAGGTTGTCCACGATCAGCCCGAGGGTGAAGTCGAACCGGTCGTGTCCGGTGCCGGAGGTCAGCTCGGCGGCATAGCGCCGGGTCTGCGGAAACGTGTCGGCCGGCAGCGCGGTGAACCGACGGATCAACTCCTCGCGGCCAAGGACCCATTCCTGGTCCGGGTGGCTGCGCCGCTGCTGGACCAGCGACTGTTCCAAGGCGTAGGCGCTGACGTAGAGGGACAGGGCATCGAGCACCCAGGCAGCGGTCCGCGGTTCGATTCCGCCGGCGAGCAGGATCGCCAAAAGCCCTTCTCTGACCCGCAACGTGGAGAGGTTGGTCGGGACCACCCCCAGCGCGGCACGGGAGACTCCGGGGTATTCCAGGTACTGGTCGCGGATCTGCGCGTACACGTCGAGGATCTGCTTGCGCCACGTGGCCGGGTCCGGTTCGGGCAGTACGACCTCGGAGCAGAGCCGGCCGACGAGCAGATCGTCGATGTCCTCCTTGCTGACGATGTGCGCGTACAGCGACGACGGCCCGGTGCCGAGTACGGCGGCGACCCGGCGGATGGTCAGCGCGTCGTAGCCCTCGGTGGCCACGACCTGTAGGGCGGCGTCGGTGATCCGGTCGACCGTGATGGGTTTCTTGCGCGGGGACGCCGCCGAGGGTGCCCCGGCGGGCTGGGCGTGACGAGCTGCTCGGCGTTGCCGGGGATCGGAGGGCACGGAGGGCATGCCGGTCACTATAGCTTGACACGATCTAAGTTCGTCTCGTAGAACGTTGTTCGTGCACGCAGAACTAAGTTCGTGTCCTCGTGGTCGGTTCGGACAGTCTGTTCAGGAGGTGTGTGATGCGCGTTTCCGTGGTCGGGGCCGGTCTGGGGGGTCTGTGCTTGGCGCAGGGGCTGCGCGGTGCCGGGATCGAGGTCGACGTCTACGAGCGGGACCCCGCGATCACCGCACGATTTCAGGGGTACCGGCTCGTACTGGATCCCATCGGATTCGAGGCGCTGCGCAGCTGCCTGCCACAGCGTTGGCACCCGCTGCTGGACGCGGTCGCCGGTGACGCCCGCGTCGAGCGGTTGGCCCTGGACGCCCAGCTGAACAAGATCGGTGAACTCGGCCCTGCCAGGAGCGGGATCGTGGTCGACCGGCACGTACTCCGGCACCTGCTGCTGACCGGACTCACTGTGCACACCGGGGCCGCGCTGACCGGCTACGACGTGTCGGACGGCGGCAGGGTCGAAGCCCGGTTCGCGCAACGCGATCCGGCAACCGCCGATCTCCTCGTCGGGGCGGACGGGATCGGTTCCGCGGTGCGCCGGGTGCTGACGCCGCAGACCACCCCGAGGGACACCGGCGTTCGGTTCGTCATCGGCCGCACGCCGCTGACGGAGCAGTTCGCCGGCCTGTCCCGGGCCTACGGCGGGAAGATCGTCGGGGACGGAGTGAGTCTGCTGCTCGGGGCGATGCGGTTCCCCGTTCCGCCAAAGGAAGCGGCGGAGAAACTGGCACCCGAAGTAACGCTCCCCGACATCCACGACTACGTGCGCTGGGCCATGATCCTCCCGCCGAACGGCTCTCTCGGCACCTTGACGGCACAGGAGGCCGCGCTGTCCAGGATGAAAGGCTGGCACCCGGACCTGCGGGCGCTCATCGAACAGGCCGACCCGGACAACAGCACCCTGCTGTCCATCGGGGTGGTCGAACCAGGTGAGCGCTGGGCACCCGGCCCGGTCACGCTGCTCGGTGACGCCATCCACGCCACCTCTCCGACCGGCGGCAACGGTGCGAACACCGCCCTGCGCGACGCCGACCTGCTGGGCCGCTGCCTGATCAAGGCCGCCGAGGGCCGTCAAGATCTCCTCACCGCAGTCGACAGCTACGAGCGGCAGATGTTCGAGTACGGAGGCGAAGCCGTGCGCCACAGCCTCGCCGCGCTACCCGCCTTCGTCCCGAACCCGGAACGCCCCGAGCCGGCGTGCTCCCGACCGACCTCCATGTAGGCGGCCCGCCAGCCGGGTTCTCCCGACCGCCCGTCCTGCCCGCCCTGATCAAACGCGGTACGAAGCCCCGTACGGCGACGGCCCGACAGTGCCTTCAGCGGTACAGCTCGCACCACACGATCTTGCCGTCGACGCCCAGGCGGTTCGGATCGAGCGCGTACCAGCCCCAGTCGTCGGCATACGCCCCCACGAGCCGCAGACCGCGCCCGGTACCGGCAACAGCGCCGTCCGCCGCCGACCGCTCGGCGACACCGGGCAGGACCCGGCCGGTGTCCCACATGCTCATCCGCACCACGCCGCCCTCCCAGGAAAGCCGAAGCCGTGCCGGCCCGGGGGCGTGCAGGTAACAGTTCGTGGCCAGCTCCGAGGCCAGGAGCTGCGCACTGTCGCCGAGTTCGTCGAGCGAGTGCCGGTCCAGTACGAGCCGCACGGTGGCACGGGCGACACCGGGGCTGAGCGGGCTGTCCGGCAGCGGCGCCTAGGAGGCGAGCTGCGAAAGCTGCGTGAGCGGGCCGGTCTGAGCGCCACCGAGGCAGGCACGCTGACCGGTCTGGGGCAATCGCGGGTCAGCAACATCGAAGTGGCGCGCATCGGTGTGAGCGCGGAGCGGGTGCGCACCTTGGCGCGGGCCTACGGTTGCGCCGACGCCACACTTGCAGAGGCGCTAGCCGTCATGGCGGCCAGCGGGAAACGCGGCTGGTGGGAGGAGTACCGGGAGAAGCTGCCTCCCGACCTGCTCGACCTCGCGGAGACGGAGCAGCACGCGACTGCCAGAATGTCCCCGAGCCCTCGCCGCCGCACGTGGAGCACCTGGTTTCCCATCGGATCAAACGCCAGGAAGTTCTGTACCGGGACGCTCCGGTGCCGTACACGGCAATCATTCACGAGGCCGCGTTGCGTATGGAGTTCGGCGGGCACTCCCTTACGCGAAAGCAGCTTGAGCACATCGCCGCCATGAGTGAGCGGGAGTGGGTCAGGGTGCTGGTGATTCCGTTCTCGGCGGGGATCTTTCCGGGTGCCGGGCAGACGGTGGTCTATGCGGAGGGGGTGGTCCCGCAGATGGACACGGTGCAACTCGACACTGAGCACGGGGCGGTGTTCGAGTACGCGGATGCCCAGCTGGACAGGTACCGCACGTTCATGAAGCGCTTCGAAGCCATGGCGCTCGGAGAGACCGCTTCACGTGACTTCATCCACACCGTCATCAACGACCTCTGAGAGGGCTCGATCGTGTCCATAACCAACTGGCAGAAGTCTTCCTACAGCGGCAACGCGAGCAACTGCGTCGAAATCGCGGCGTCTTCCGGGGAGACGGTGCTCCTTCGCGAGAGCGACGTCCCTTCCATAGTCGTCACCGTCGGTTCCGCCGCGCTTGGTGGGTTGGTGCGGGTCGTTCAGGGGGAGCGGCTGGGGCGTACATAGTCGTACTGGTGGGGGTGGGGGTACCGCTGGGTTGACGGGGTGGGGCGTTGAAATCGGGGGTGGGGGGCGGGGGTGGCGACTGGAAGGGGTAATTGCGCGCCACAGGTGAGCACGTTGGCGCTGGAAGATAGTACATATGGGGGTATGTGCCCTATGGTCGTTTTCGCACCGATCAACCGCGATCAGCTGGAAGCGCATCGCGTGGGCCTGCCTGCCTGCTCCTGCCCTGGGAGAGGCCGGCCCGCGGCAGGGAGACGAGCCACCAGCTGATGCGGCGTGCCCGGCGGTGCCGAGCTGTGGACCGGGAGGGTGGAGCGGACGGGCGGTCAGCGGGTGTCGATCGTGACGCGGACGCCGGCGCGGAGCCCCCAGCGGGCCATGGCGCCGGCCTCTGCCTCCAGTACGTGCCGGGAGCGCGGGCGCGGGAGTCCGAGCCGCCCGGGCCGCATGGTGCGTACGGCCAGGACGGTGAGGTCCCGGCCGAGGTAGGCGACGTCGAGGGGGAAGCGCATGCGGAAGGTGTGTACGCCGCTCGCCGGGGTGAGGAGGAGGGCGCCGTCGATGCCGTCGCGCCCCAGGAGGCCGCGGGAGCGTGCCCGGTAGGACGCGGCGATCTCCACGGGGATGGATGCCGTTGCCGACGGGGCGGCGGCGTCTGGGGCGCCTTCCGCGGTGGTCGTTTTTCCGGTGTCGGACTGCACGAAGCGGAGCGTTCCTGATCCGTTCTGCCAGCGGGTCATGGGGAGCGTTGTATCAGCCTAGGGTCGGCTGTGTGCCTGTGATGCTGATGATTTTCGCCGCGGCGTACGGCGGCGCGGTGGGGCTGCTCGTGCCGCGCCCCGCTCACCGGCTGGCCGTGGAGCCGGGGGAGGCGTGGCGCGCCGACTGTCCTGGCGGGCACCCGGTCACCGGGCCCGCGCGGGGCTGGCTGGGGCCGGGGCGGTGCCGCGCCTGTGGTCCGTACGGGCCGAGGGCGGTGGTGACCGCCCTGGTCAGCGCGGTGGCCTGCGCCGCGCTCGCCGCCGCGACCGGGGCGCGCCCCGAGCTGGCCGTCTGGCTGGCGGTGGTCCCCGTGGCGGTCCTGCTCGCCGTCGTCGACTGGCGGGTGCGGCGCCTGCCCGACGTCCTGACCCTGCCGCTGGCGGCCGGTGCCGTGCTGCTGCTGGGGCTGGCCGCGCCGTCCGCGCGGGCGGCGGGCTCGTGGGGTGGCGCGGTGCTCGGGGGGTTGGCGCTGGGCGGGTTCTATTACGTGCTGTATCGGATCAATCCGGAAGGAATGGGGCTCGGCGACGTCAAGCTGGCGTTCGGCCTCGGGGTCCCTCTCGGGTGGTACGGCTGGGCAATTCTGATCACTGGCGCGTTCGCGGGGTTGCTGCTCGGCTCGCTCTACGGGTGCGGACTGCTGCTGCGCCGCTCCGTACGCGCCGAAGGCCGCAATGATGGGCTCAAACAGGCCATGCCGTACGGGCCATTCATGATCATCGGGGTGTTTCTCGGGGTGCTTCTGGGAGCCGCGGCAGCGCCTTGATCAAAAAACTGCCGGTGCTGTTCCGGGTGAAGATGCACTGAGCACCCCCTCGATGGGGTTATGGTGGAAACCCCCCCTCGGGCCGGTCCGTATCCCCCCCACGGACCGGCCCGCTTTTTTGTGTCCGCGTTCGGATCTCGCCATGATCACTTCAGGCGGGGTTGCGCACACAGAACGTACGAACATCTCTACGGAACGTGCGGGCCGCTCCGTGGAGGCGCCGCAGACCGAACAGAATCAGCCGCGCTTGGCCCAGATGTTCACACCATCGGTCGTCTTCGCGAATTCCTCGATCTCGGACAATTCCTCATCCGTGATCTTCGGAGCGCCCACCGCCGCGACGTTCGCCTCCAACTGCGCCACGCTGCTCGCCCCGATCAGCGCCGAGGTCATCCGCTCGTCCCGCAGCACCCACGACAGCGCCAGCTGGGCGAGCGACTGGCCGCGGCGCGCGGCGATGTCGTTCAGGCCGCGCAGCCGCCGCCGTACGTCGTCCGACAGCAGGCCCGGGTCGAGCGACTTGCCCTGGGACGCGCGCGAGCCCTCCGGGACGCCGTTCAGGTACTTGTCCGTCAGCAGGCCCTGGGCGAGAGGGGCGAAGGAGATGCACCCCATGCCTTCCGCCTCCAGGGTGTCCAGCAGCGCGTCGTCCTCGGTCCAGCGGTTGATCATCGAGTAGGAGGGCTGGTGGATCAGCGGCCGTACGCCCATCTCCCGCAGGATGCGGGCGGCTTCGCGGGTCTGCTCGGAGGAGTACGACGAGACGCCCACGTACAGCGCCTTGCCCTGCTGGACGGCGGACGCCAGCGCGCCCATCGTCTCCTCCAGTGGAGTGCCGGGGTCGAATCGGTGCGAATAGAAGATGTCGACGTAATCGACGCCCATCCGCTTCAGGGACGCATCCAGTGACGAGAGCAGGTATTTCCGTGAACCCCATTCCCCGTACGGCCCGGGGTGCATGAGATATCCGGCCTTCGTGGAGAGGACGATCTCGTCGCGGTAGGGCCGGAAGTCCCGAGAAAAGATCTTTCCGAAGTTCAGCTCGGCCGAACCGGGCGGCGGCCCGTAGTTGTTCGCCAGGTCGAAGTGGGTCACGCCCAGGTCGAAGGCGCGGTGCAGGATCGCCCGCTGGGACTCCAAGGTGCGGTCGTCGCCGAAGTTGTGCCACAGTCCCAGTGAGACGGCGGGGAGCTTGAGTCCGCTGCGGCCGGTGCGGCGGTACTCCATCGAGTCGTAGCGCGTTTCCGCGGCAATGTGGGGAGAGGTGCCAGTCATGGTCATCTCCCTATCACGGAGTTGTGACACACCTGATTGGGTCGCCGGGACGTCCGCGACGTAAAGTTGCCGACTTGAGGCGACGGGGGCGACCGCCATTTGCACGGAGGGGCTGGACCACACATGCTGCGATCTTCCGGGGTGCGTATCCCGTACCCGCCTGCGTTGCGCAACCTCGTCTACCGGCTCTACGCCCGCCGGGTCGAAGGCCGCCTCGACCATGCCCAGGTCCCCAAGCACATCGGCGTCATCCTCGACGGCAACCGCCGCTGGGCGCGGGCCGACGGCCGCACCACGGTGCAGGGCCACCAGGCCGGCGCCGACAAGATCACCGAGCTGCTGGGCTGGTGCGAGGAGACCGACGTCGAGGTCGTCACGCTGTGGCTGCTGTCGACCGACAACCTCGACCGGCCCGAGAAGGAACTGACCCCGCTGCTGGGGATCATCGAGAACACGGTGCGCGGCCTGGCGGCCGACGGCCGCTGGCGGGTGCACCACGTCGGCAACCGCGACCTGCTGCCCGCCGGCACCCAGCGGGTCTTGAAGGAGGCCGAGGAGGCCACCACCGACCACACCGGCGTCCTGGTGAACGTCGCCGTCGGCTACGGCGGCCGGCAGGAGATCGCGGACGCGGTGCGCTCGCTGCTGCTGGAGCACGCCGAGCGCGGCACCTCCTTCGAGGAACTCGCCGACGTCGTCGACATCGACCTCATCTCCGAGCACCTCTACACCCGCGGGCAGCCGGACCCGGACCTGGTGATCCGCACCAGCGGCGAGCAGCGGCTGTCGGGCTTCATGCTCTGGCAGAGCGCCCACTCGGAGTACTACTTCTGCGAGGTCTTCTGGCCCGCCTTCCGCAAGGTCGACTTCCTGCGCGCCCTGCGCGACTACGCCGCCCGCCACCGGCGTTACGGCTTTTAGGCCAACCGGCGCGCCCCTCCCGGCGCGGGATCACACCCGCGCCAAATCCGTAACCAAGCGTTCACCGACCGTGCGTCATATGCCATTGCATGGGTGCGCTCGTTCGCGGGAATATCCCTTCCAGGTCGGTATCCGGCAGTACCAGTCATCGGATGCCGTATCTCAGCGGACGGCACGGGGCCGTCCGCCCGGGAGGCCCTTTGCGCATCACGGACGACCGTGCGGACAGCACGGACGACGCGGAGGGCCGGCGCTCGGCCCGTGCATCGCGGCCCGAGCCCGGCCCCGTCGCCCGCCGCCTGACGGCGCGGCGGCTCCACTTCCGCGACGCCGTCGCACCCCGACCTCATCCGAGGGGGTACGTCCACCCGTGGTGAACAGCAAGCAGCGCCGTGAGAACGGCCGGCGCACCTATGTCCTCGACACCAGCGTGCTGCTGGCGGATCCAGGCTCCATGTCCCGCTTCGACGAGCACGAGGTCGTGCTGCCGGTCGTCGTGGTCACCGAACTGGAGGCCAAGAGGCATCATCCGGAACTCGGCTACTTCGCCCGGCAGGCGCTGCGCCTGCTCGACGAGTACAGGGTGCGGTACGGGCGGCTGGACGCCCCGATCCCCATCGGGGAGCTGGGCGGAACCCTCAGGGTCGAGCTGAACCACGCCGACCCCGGAGTGCTGCCGGCCGGCTTCCGCCTGGGCGACAACGACTCGCGGATCCTCGCGGTGGCCCGCAACCTCCAGGCGGAGGGCTACGACGTCACGGTCGTCTCCAAGGACCTGCCGCTGCGCATCAAGGCGTCGGCGGTGGGCCTGCTGGCGGAGGAGTACCGCGCCGAACTGGCCATCACCGACTCCGGCTGGACGGGCATGGCGGAGCTGGGCGCCACCGCCGAGCAGATCGACGGCCTCTTCGCCGAGGAGAGCGTCCACCTCCCCGAGGCCGCCGGACTGCCCGTGCACACCGGGCTGGTGCTCCAGTCCGAGCGGGGCAAGGCCCTCGGGCGGGTCACGGCCGACGGCAGCGTACGGCTGGTCCGCGGCGACCGGGAGGTCTTCGGCATCCACGGGCGCAGCGCCGAGCAGCGCATCGCGCTCGACCTGCTGCTCGACCCGGAGGTCGGCATCGTCTCGATGGGTGGGCGGGCCGGCACGGGCAAGTCGGCGCTGGCGCTCTGCGCGGGCCTGGAAGCGGTGCTGGAGCGGCGTCAGCACCGCAAGGTGATGGTCTTCCGGCCGCTGTACGCGGTCGGCGGGCAGGAGCTGGGGTATCTGCCGGGCACCGAGGCCGAGAAGATGAGCCCGTGGGCCCAGGCCGTCTTCGACACGCTGTCGGCGGTGACGACCTCGGACGTCATCGAAGAGGTGGTGGGCCGCGGCATGCTGGAGGTGATGCCGCTGACCCACATCCGCGGCCGGTCGCTGCACGACGCGTTCGTCATCGTCGACGAGGCCCAGTCGCTGGAGCGCAACGTGCTGCTGACGGTGCTGTCCAGGATCGGCGCGAACTCGCGTGTCGTGCTGACCCACGACGTCGCGCAGCGCGACAACCTGCGGGTCGGCCGGTACGACGGCGTGGTCGCGGTCGTCGAGAAGCTCAAGGGCCATCCGCTGTTCGCGCATGTCACCCTCACCCGTTCGGAGCGGTCGCCGATCGCGGCGCTGGTGACCGAAATGCTGGAGGACGGCCGGATCTGACCCCATGTGGAACGCGGCGCCGTCCGGCAAGAGCGCAGGAGCTTAGCCGGGCGGCGCCGCGTTGCGCTGGCATTTCCGCACATCCCGTGCTGCAAACGGGGTGTGAGCTTTCACACGCAACGATGAATTGATTCCGCGCGTCCGGTTCGGGCAGAGTCTGGGTCCTGTCAGGCCCCGCATACGGCACACCAGCACCCCCAGCGGTGCGGAACCCCGAGAACTGCATAGCGTCGCCGTATGCCGCCCGAGCACCACGCGGACCCCGAGGGGGACGTACCGGGCCAGTGCCTCCCGTGACCAGCCGTCCCCACCGCTCAATCGGGGGCGGAACAAGGGGAGACCAGCGCCAGGGGCACGATTGCGTCCGCGAGGTCACCTATGCGGACGATGCTGGAAGGAATGCGTGTGAGCCGGATTTCGGTCCGGGGATTCGCCGTGGCCTCCGCCACCGCGGTCACCACCGTCGGCGCCGTTGTCGGTGTCGCGTCAGGTCAGGAGCAGGGCTCGGTCGCCCACACCGAGGCCGCCGCGGCCGACGCGACGATCGCCGACATACCTGCGGGCCAGCAGGCCCAGGTGCAGACGGCCTCCCTGACGCGGCAGGCGGACGAGGCCTCCACCCAGGCGGATGCCGCCGCGCTGAAGTCCGCGCAGGAGTCGGCCCGCAAGGCCGCCGCCCAGGACGCGCAGGACAAGAAGGACGCGGCCGACAAGAAGGCCAAGGCCGAGCAGGACGCCAAGGAGCGCGAGAAGGAGAAGGAATCCTCCCGCTCCGCCGCGCGTGACGCGAGCAGCTTCACCGCCAAGGCGTCGTACTCGATAGCCGAGACGCAGGCGATCGCCCGGCAGATGCTGCCGGCCGACCAGTTCCAGTGTTTCAGCAACATCGTGGACCACGAGTCCGGCTGGAACTACCGCGCCACCAACGCCTCCTCCGGCGCCTACGGCCTCGTCCAGGCGCTGCCCGGCACCAAGATGGCCTCCGCGGGCTCCGACTGGCGGACCAACCCGGCCACCCAGATCAAGTGGGGGCTGAACTACATGAACAGCCGCTACAACAGCCCCTGTGGTGCCTGGTCCTTCTGGCAGAACAACCACTGGTACTAGAACGCGTGGGCGGAACACCGCGTAAGGTGGTCCGCCTCTCCGCTTCGTACGCGAAACCCCCGGCCGCGACGGCGCCGGGGGTTTTGTGCGTCCCGCACCGGTAACGTCGTCCTGACAGCACCGGGGGGCGGGAGGGGAAGAGGAAGCGACATGTCCAGATTGCCTCAGTGGGTCGGTGGCCTCGGCGCCGGCCTGACGCGGCTCGCGCAGCGGCTGGAGGACCAGCGCCGGCGCGCGGAGGCCGCGGCAGGAGAAAACGATCCGGAAGAGCTGAGGCCCGCTGGGCACGCTGCCGGGGAGCGGACGCCGCCCAAGGGCGCGTACGGGCCGGACGGCGCCGGGCGGTCCGGCGGCGCGGGGGCCGCCGGTCCGGGTACCGCGCAGGAGGCCCAGCAGCGGCAGCCGGACTCGGTTCCGGCCCCGCCGACGTACGCGCCCGCCGTCGCGCCGCGGCCCGACCCGGTGGCCGCCGTGCCGTGGGGCGTGCGGGTCGCCGCCGAAGCGGGCTGGCGGCTGCTCGTGCTGGCCGGGACGATCTGGGTGCTGGCGAAGGCCATCACCTCCATACAGCTCGTGGTGCTGGCGTTCGTCGCGGCGCTGCTGATCACCGCGTTGCTCCAGCCCACCGTCGCCTGGCTCAAGCGGCGCGGCCTGCCGCGCGGGCTGGCGACGGCCCTGACGTTCATCGCCGGGTTCGTCGTCATGGGCCTGGTCGGCTGGTTCGTCGTATGGCAGGTCCAGGACAACATCGACTCGGTGTCCAGCCGTATCCAGGAAGGCATCACCGAGCTCAAGGGCTGGCTCTTGAAGAGCCCGTTCCATGTGACCGAGGACCAGATCAACAAGATCGCCAAGAACCTCCAGGAGGCCGTCGGCGCCAACACGGAGGCGATCACCTCGGCCGGCCTGGAAGGCGTCACGGTCGTCCTGGAGGTGCTCACCGGCATCCTGCTGGCGATGTTCACCACGCTATTCCTGCTGTACGACGGCCGGCGCATCTGGAACTGGGTGCTCAGGCTCGTGCCGAGCGCGGCGCGCGAGGGCGTGGCGGGCGCCGGGCCGCGTGCCTGGCGCACACTGACCGCCTACGTGCGCGGGACGGTGATAGTGGCCCTGATCGACGCCATCTTCATCGGCATCGGCATCTACTTCCTCGACGTGCCGCTGGCCGTGCCGCTCGCCGTCTTCATCTTCCTGTTCGCCTTCATCCCGCTGGTGGGCGCGGTGGTCTCGGGCGCGCTGGCGTGCGTGGTCGCGCTGGTGACGCAGGGCGTCTTCGCGTCGCTGATGGTGCTCGCGGTGGTGCTGGCGGTGCAGCAGATCGAGGGCCACATCCTCCAGCCCTTCATCCTGGGCCGCGCGGTACGGGTCCACCCGCTCGCCGTCATCCTGTCGGTGGCGGCCGGCGGGCTGATCGCCGGCATCGGCGGCGCGGTGGTCGCGGTGCCGCTGGTGGCGGTCACCAACACCGTCGTCGGCTATCTGCGCTCGTACTCCAGGGAACAGGCCCTCAGGATGACGCCGCCCCCGCACGGCGCCACGGCCCTCGACATCGCGCCGACCCAGCCGCCGGGCACCGAACCGTTGAAGTAACGGTCCGTCGGGGGGACGGTCCGGTACGCCGGAGGGAGGCGTGCCGCATCAGTACGGCGCGTCCCTCCCGGCCTCGTACGCTCGCAGCCAGGTGGTGTCCCGGTCGGTCCAGCCCGGCGGCGGGGCGACCGCCGCCCAGCCGTCCACCGCGCCGGTGCCGTAGCGGTGCCCGTGCGGGGGCGGCGCGCCGAAGGAGACCGCGAGATCGACGGTGGTCTGCCAGAAGGTGATGACCGGCAAGAAGTGCATCTCGTCGGTGACGTCCGGGCCGAGCGGCCGGTCCAGCCAGGCGGGCCGGTGGAAGAGCAGGTCGGGGGACCACCACACCACGGGGTCCGAGGCGTTCTGGAGGTAGACCACCCGGGGGTGCTCCCACGGGCCGTCGGGGCGCTTGAGGTCGCGTTCCGGGTACTGGGCGAAGCGGACGTGCCGCCCGTGGTCGTACTCCGGCCGCCACACCGGGCTGCCGGGGTCCCGCCCGGCAGTCACCTCCCGCCAGATCGGGCTGACGTTGGGCGGCCCGGCCAGCAGCGCGCCGTCCACCTTGCCGAGCATGTCGTCCAGGCCGTCGAAGCCCGCCTCGGTCGCGTACGTGCCGAGGCTCTCGCCGCCGACCACCAGCTTGGGCCGGTCGTCGGCGGGCAGCGTCGACCACTTGGCGTAGACCGCGTCGAACACCGCGCGGGCGTCCCGCGCCGCCTTCTCCTTGTCGACGAGGAAGGAGATCCAGGACGGCAGGTACGAGTACTGGGTGGCGACGATCGCGGAGTCGCCGCCGTACATGTACTCCAGCGGTTCCGGCATCCGCGGGTCCACCCAGCCGCTGCCCGTGGTGCCCAGCAGGGCCAGCACCTTGCGGTCGAAGCCGCCGGTGCGTTCCAGTTCCTGTACGGCGAGGTCGGCGGTGCGCCGGAAGTGCGCGCCGCCGCCCTCCTGTTCGCCGACGTACACCCGGACCGGGGCCTTGGCGGGGCGGCCGGTGAACGCCGCGATGTCCTGCTTGCGGGGGACCGAGCCGATGAAGTTGCGGCCTTCGGCGCCCAGTTCCGCCCAGTCGACGACGGAGGTGGGGCCGCCGGAGACGTACGCGGAGGCGGGCTGGGTGATGCCGTCGGCGGTGCTCAGGTTGGCGGCCTTGGAGATGCGGTCGACGATGTCGATGAAGCCGCGTTCGTACAGGACGTCCTTGGAGCCCACGGCGACCAGGAGGGCGGTCAGCGCCACACCGATCGCGTACGCGGCCGGGCGCGGCACCCAGCGGCCGAAGAACCGGGCGAGCCGGCGGGCCACCAGGCGTACGCAGCGGGCGAGGAGCAGGAACAGCACGCAGACCGCCACCGCGATCAGGATGATCACCGGGGTGTGCCAGACCAGGGACGGCTCGACCTCCTGGAGGCGGCGCAGGCGGCGCTGCGCGTGGGCGCTCCAGGAGACGGCGGCCGTGGACAGCGCGATGCCGAGGGCGTGGAAGGCCAGCCAGCAGCGGGCGCGGGTGCGTTCGGTGGGGCGGCGTCGGCACAGCGCGCGGAAGAGGCTGCTCGCCGCGGCGCCGGCGGCGTAGCCGATGGCGGCGGTGATGCCGCCGACCAGGCCCTGGAGATACCACGGGCGGGGGAGCAGCGACGGGGTGAGGGAGAGCCAGAAGAAGAGCGCCGCGACGCAGCAGGCGGTGAGGTCGGGCCAGCGGCGGACGATCCAGGAGGGGTCCGGGGCGTCCCAGTACGGGCGTCTGAGCCACCGGACGACGAGGTGCAGGGCGGACATTTGCTCTCATTATGCGCAGAGCCCCGCGGACACACGGTCCGCGGGGCTCTGTCGTACCGGCCGGGCGCCCGCCGGGCGCCTCCGGTTCACCTATTCGGCGAGGACGGCCTCGGAGTCGAGGGTGGCGCCGACGGCCTGGAGGACGGAAGCGATCTTGATGGCCTCAAGGATCGTCTCGCGGTCCACGCCCGCCTTGCGCAGCACCTGCTCGTGCGAGTCCAGGCACATGCCGCAGCCGTTGATGGCCGAGACGGCCAGCGACCACAGCTCGAAGTCGACCTTCTCCACGCCCGGGTTGCCGATGACGTTCATCCGCAGGCCGGCGCGCATCGTGCCGTACTCCGGGTCCGACAGCAGGTGCCGGGTCCGGTAGAACACGTTGTTCATCGCCATGATGGCGGCGGCGGACTTGGCCGCGGCGTACGCCTCGGCGGAGAGGTTGGCCTTGGCCTCCGGCTCCAGCTCGCGCAGCACCTTCGGCGAGCGCGAGGCGATCGCGCAGGCCAGGACGGTGCCCCACAGCTGCTGCTTGGGCAGCTCGCTGTTGCCGATCACCGAACCGAGGTTCAGCTTCAGGTCCTTGGCGAAGTCCGGAACGGCGGACTTCAGTTCATCGAGAGCCATGACGGATCTCCTTCCGGTTCGCTGCTAGCCGTGCTTCACTCGCCCGAGAGCAGCGCGACCGGGTCGAGGGTCTCGTCGCCCTTGCTCCAGTTGCAGGGGCACAGCTCGTCGGTCTGCAGCGCGTCGAGGACCCGCAGGACCTCCTTGGGGTTACGGCCGACGGAACCGGCGGTCACCATGGTGAACTGGATCTCGTTGTTCTGGTCGACGATGAAGACGGCGCGCTGCGCGAAGCCGTCCTCGCCCTCGATGCCGAGCGCGCGCATCAGCTCGTGCTTGGAGTCGGCCAGCATCGGGAAGGGCAGGTCGGTCAGGTCCGGGTGGTCCTTGCGCCAGGCGTGGTGCACGAACTCGGAGTCACCGGAGAAGCCGAGGATCTGGGCGTCGCGGTCGGCGAACTCGTCGTTCAGCTTGCCGAAGGCGGCGATCTCCGTCGGGCACACGAAGGTGAAGTCCTTGGGCCAGGCGAAGACGATCTTCCACTTGCCCTCGTAGGTCTTGTGGTTGATCTGCTCGAACTCCTTGCCGCTCTCCAGCGACACGCAGGCGGTCAGATCGAACTCGGGGAACTTGTCACCGACAGTGAGCACGGGCTCTCCTTCGTGTGCCGTAAGTCCGTTACAGGGCTTACGCGAGGGGTTGGACGGGTGCCCACACTGCCACAGGCAACATTGATCAGGGAAATAGCTAGATCAAGCCGCGTTGATCGGTGCTGGCTATCAGTGCCCCGGAGGGTGGCTCCGGTGGGTCGGGTGATCGGGAGGCGTCCACGGGCGTGCGTAACAATGCCGGATCGGTCGAAAAGGGACACTAAACCAAGAAATCCACCGGCTATCTCCGAAACGATGTTCCCCGGACCGGGAAGCTCGCCAAAGATTCGACAAATCGCGAGCCGTGAGACGTACAATCACCCGCATGGCACAGAAGATCGTCACTATTTACACGGATGACCTCACCGGTGAAGAATCCGCCGAGGCCGCAACGCACACTCTCGCGGTGGACGGTATTGCCTACGAGGTCGACCTCACTCCGGACAGCTACGACAAGCTGCTGGAGGCCATCGGGCCGTTCTTGAAGGCCGGGCGCCGCACCGGGCGTATCAAGGCGGGCGCCGCCCCGCGCAAGACGGGCGCCGCCGCATCCTCGGGTTCGGGCGAGACCGCGAAGATCCGCGCCTGGGCCAAGGAGAACGGCTACGAGGTGAACGAGCGCGGCCGTGTGTCGGCCGATATCCGTGAGGCGTACCAGAACGCCAACAAGTAGTCATTGCGGGCGCCGGTTCTTTGCTGCCGGGCCGGGACGGCATTCGCCGCGTTCCGGCCCGCGGTCCGGCCGACCGCGCTGGTGGCAGCCGGGGTGGCGGGGAAACGACGCCGGCTGCCGCCGTCCGAATTGTGGCCGGTCGCGACCGTCGAAAATCGGAAACGGCACGTATCCGGAACGGATCGTATACGGAGCGGTGCCGTATCGGAAGCGGCGCGTGAGGCGGTCCTGCGCCGCCCCGGCGGAAAGTGGCGTGTGGGACGCCTTGGGCCGCCTCCGGGGAATGTGGCGCGGGCCCCGGAGAATCCGGGCCGGTGCACGCCGCGGCCAATCTCCCGGCGATCGCCGGAAAACGGTCCGCGCGATTCCCCGCCGTGGTAATGCCCGCGCCGCTCTCCGGCCCGCGCCGGCGGACGCGTACGGCGAAACCCGCGGGTAACGCGACGCGCCATTCACGGCCCGGCCGCCCGTACCCGCCACCCGGAAAGTCCGCATTCCGCGGGACGCACCCGAGCGCCATTAGACTGGATCGCGTTGATCGGAGGTGGCTATCGGTGGCGTCCCCCTCGCATGCCGGGACCCGGCCGCGGCAGCCCAGCCTGGCTCAGCTGCGCGCCTTCGTCGCCGTGGCCGAACACCTGCACTTCCGCGAGGCGGCGGCCGAGATCGGCATGAGCCAGCCCGCGCTGTCCGGCGCCGTGTCCGCCCTGGAGGAGGCCCTCGGGGTGCAGCTGCTGGAGCGCACGACCCGCAAGGTACTGCTCTCGCCGGCGGGGGAACGGGTCGCGGCCCGGGCCCGTACCGTCCTGGAGGCGGTCGGTGACCTGCTGGAGGAGGCGGAGGCGGCCCGCGCGCCGTTCACCGGCGTACTGCGGCTCGGCGTGATCCCGACCGTGGCCCCCTACCTGCTGCCGACCGTCCTGCGGCTGGTGCGCGACCGGTACCCGGACCTCGACCTCCAGGTGCACGAGGAGCAGACCGGCTCCCTGCTGGACGGGCTCCAGCAGGGCCGGCTGGACCTGCTGCTGCTCGCCGTGCCGCTGGGCGTCCCCACCATCGCCGAACTGCCGCTGTTCGACGAGGACTTCGTGCTGGTCGCGCCCAAGGACCACTGGCTGGGCGGGCGCGGCGACATCCCGCGCGAGGCGCTCAAGGACATGGACCTGCTGCTGCTGGACGAGGGGCACTGCCTGCGCGACCAGGCGCTGGACATCTGCCGGGAGGCGGGCCGCGAGGAGGGCGCGCCGGTGACGACGAGCGCGGCGGGGCTCTCCACCCTGGTGCAGCTGGTCGCGGGCGGCCTGGGGGTGACGCTGCTGCCGCGCACCGCGCTGCGCGTCGAGACGGCGCGCAACGACCAGCTGACGACCGGGTACTTCGCCGACCCGGCGCCGTCGCGGCGGATCGCGCTGGCGATGCGGGCGGGCGCGGCCCGCCAGGCCGAGTTCGAGGAGTTCGCGGCCGCGCTGCGGGAGGCGATGAAGGGCCTGCCGGTACGGATCGCGGAGTAGGGCCCGGTGCCCTAAGCCCGGCCGGGCGCCCGTACCGCCTACTCCGTCCGCAGGCCCTCCGGCCGCATCAGCCGCCACAGCAGCGGCAGGCTGAGCGCGGTCACCGCGAGGATCACCGCGCCTGCCGTGCCGGTGAGGACGGCGATGCCGGTCCAGTCCGGCAGCACCGGGCGGTCGACCAGGTGCAGCAGGAGGAGGCCGAGGCCCAGGCCGCAGCCGACCGCCAGGGCCAGGCCGAGTACGACGGGCACGGCGGTCTGCCACAGCACCGACCGGCCGAGCGTGCCGCGCGGTGTTCCGTGGGCGTCGAGGACGGACAGCAGCCGTCTGCGGTCCCGCAGTTGCTCCAGTGCGGAGATGAGCAGGCCGCCGCCGATGAGGCACAGCACGGCCACCGCGCCGGCCTGGAGCGCCGAGCGGACCATGTCGTACAGGCCGGGTTCGTCCCCGGCGTCCCCCGTCGCCATCACGTGCAGGCGCGGGTCGATCCGCGCCGCCGTGTTGCGTACGTACTCGATCGCGTCCGGCCGGTCCGGCGCGAGGTGCACCTCGACCTCGGTGAGCGGGTCCCGCAGCAGCGCGGGGTCCAGGGCGCCGGGCGTGGCGAGGACGTTGGCGCCGTGCAGGGAGAAGAAACTGTCGCGTGCGGCGACGGTGCGTGCGGTGTCCGGGACCGTCCAGGTGGCGGGGTGCCCGCCGGACGCCGGGGCCACCGCCAGCCGGGCGCCGGGGGCCGGCAGCGGCGCCGTGTCTTCCGGCATGTCGCCGACCCGGGTCAGGAACACGTCTCCGTCGGCGCACCGGCCGATCCCGGCCATCCGGCGCAGCGCGTCGCAGTCGGCGACGGCCAGCCGGTACGGCTCCGGGTCGTACGCCTGGTCCGCCTCCGCCGGGTCGGGCCGGGCCGGCACCGGGCCCGCGCCGCCGATCAGCGCGCCGTACGCCTCCCGCACGCCAATGGTCTCCCGCAGCCGCTGGTACGTCTCGGGGGCGCGCGACGCGGGCAGCGCCCGCTGCCAGGAGGCGACCTGGACCTGGTTGCGGTCGGACGGGTGGTACGGCTCGGGCAGGCCGTTCGTCCCGATACCGGCCAGCAGCAACTGCACCGCGACGGCCCCGGCGACCGCCACGGTGATGCCGCTGACCGAGCGGGCGGCGGCTGTCGTGCTCAACTGGAGCCGCCGCGTGGCGAGTTGCCAGGACGGTACGCCGCCTCCGCCGAACCGGGAGACGGTGGCGTCCAGCAGCCACGGCAGCACCGCCGCGACCCCCAGCAGGAGCAGCGAGGTGCCGGCTGCCACCTGGATTCCGGCCCAGACGCCCACCGTCGGTGTGCCGCGGACCGTCGCGGGCCACAGCAGCGCGGCGCCGGCGGCGGGCATCAGCAGCCGCCACCACAGGCGGCGCCGCACCACCGGCGCCGACCGGGTCACGCCGAGCGGCTCGACCGTGACCCGGCGCATCGTGAACAGGGCGACGCCGACCGAAGCCACCGGGACGGCCAGCGCGACCAGGGCGGTCAGCCACGGGTCGGGCACGACGTCGCGGGGGAAGACGCCGAGGCCCAGCACCCGTATCCGGGCCAGCGGGTAGCGGGCCGCGAGAAAGAGGACGGCGCCGGCCAGCAGGCCCAGCAGCGCCCCGGCCAGCGCCTCGCCGGCCGCGATCCGCCGGGTCGTGGCCCGGTCGGTGCCCACCAGCCGCAGCGCCGCCAGCCGCCGGTCCCGGCGCTCCCCGCCGAAGCGCACGGCCGCCGCGATGAACACGGCCACCGGGGCGAGCAGCGCGACGCTCCCGACGAGGAGCGCGGTCACCAGCTGCGGGTTGGTGGTGAAGGGCGCGTCGGTGCCGCGGCCGAAGGAGGCGATCCGTACGGCTTCCGAGCCGGTGCCGGAGAGCCGGTCCGTCCCCCGGTAGTACGCGAGTTCGCCCGGCCCGGCCAGCCCTTCGTCGCCGATGTGCCCCACGACGCGGACGTCGGCGAAGCGCTCGCGCAGCATCGCGCCGCCGGGGGAGGCCAGCAGGGCGGCGAGGGCCGGTGAGACGACCATCTCGCCGGGTCCCGGCAGGCGCGGTACGCCGGGCGGGAGGGCGGGCCGGTCCCCTTCGGGCTGCACCAGGCGCCCGCGTACGGCCTGTTGGTGGTAGGCGCTGTCGGTCCGGGCGACCAGCACCGTGCGGGCGGAGGCGGGCGAGGTGACGGCCAGGCTGTCGTCGCGGGCGTGGTCGCGCGCGACGGCGGTGCCGACGGCGTGCGGCACGGCCGCGGCGACCAGCAGTACGGCGACGCCCAGCCCCACCCCGAGCGCGGTCAGGGCCGTACGGATCCAGCCTTCACGACCGCCGCTGACCGCGAACCGCGCGCCCATGGCGAAGTCGCGGAACCAGCGGCGGGCCGGGTGCCGTCGGTGGTCGTACACCTGGGGGTTCACTCCGTTCGCAGGCCGTCCGGCCGCATCATCCGCCACAGCGGCGGGAGGCTGAGCAGGGTCACCAGGAGGATCACCGCGCCGCCGGCGCCTGCCATGGCGGCCACCACCGGCCAGTCCACGAACACCGGACTTTTGATCATCCAGAGCAGCAGCGTGCCCAGCGCCAGCCCGCCCGTGACGGCGAGCGCCAGGCCCAGCGCCACGGGAATCGCGGTCTGCCACATGACCGACCAGCCGAGGACGGCGCGCCGGGTGCCGAACGCGTCCAGCGCCGACAGCAGGCGCCGGTGTTCGTAAAGCTGCTCGACGGTGGAGACGACCAGGCCCGCGCCGATCAGCAGCAGCGTGATCACGGCGCCGACGAGCATGCAGGTGCGCAGGCTGTCGTACTGGCCGTCGTGCCGGTTCTCGGCCATCGAGACCACGGCCAGCGTCGGGTCGACGCGCGCCGCGGTGGTGCGGATGTGCTCCAGTGCGTTCGGCTCGTCCGCGTCGTAACCGGCCGTCAGGTGCATCAGCGGGCGGTGGATACGGCCGATGTCCACCGCGGACGGGGTGATCAGGATGCTGTGGACGGCCAGGCCGTCGGTGTCCGCCTTGGCGTGCACGAAGCGGGCCGAGGCGGGCAGCGTCCACGGCTGCGGCGGGCGGGCGGGCCCCGTGCCCTCGGGCGGGTCGAGGTTGAGCCGGGCTCCCGGCTTGGCGAAGGGGACGCCGTCCAGGTTGTCGGTGAGGAAGACGTCGCCGTCCGCGCAGGAGCCGAGGTCGGCCAGCCGGGCCAGTTCGGCGCAGTCGCCGACCGTGACGTGGGCGCTGTCCGTCATGAGGAAGTCGCTGCCTTCCATGACGCGGCCCCGGTCGCCCGCCGCCGAGACGGACGTCTCGATCGTGCCGCTCGCCCAGCGGACCCCGTCGGTCTCGCGCAGTTGCCGGACCGCGTCGCGGGTCTGCCGCCAGCCGTCGGCGCCGCCGGTCATCTCGACCACCGGGCGCCCGGTACGGGCGTAGCTGTCCGCGAAGCCGGCCTGCATGCCGGTGAAGAGCAGGTGGACGGAGATGGCCCCGGCGACCGCGACGGTGATGCCGGCGACCGCGCGGGTGGCCGCGCCGCTGTTCAGCTGGAGCCGGCGGGTGGCCAGCTGCCAGGGGACCGGGCCGCCGCGCAGCCGCCGTACCACCGCTTCGACCAGCCACGGCAGCAGCGCGGTGACACCAAGCAGCAGCAGCGTCGCGCCGATCGCGAGCCGGGAGGTGTTGAGCGCGCTGTCCACCCGGTCGCCGTCGCGCGAGACGGTGAGCAGCAGCCCGGCGCCGGCCAGCGGCACCAGCGGGCGCCACCACAGCCGGCGGCGCACAACCGGCCGGTTGCGGACGACGCCCAGCGGCTCGACGGTCACCCCGCGCTGCGCGAACAGCGTCACCAGGACGGCGGCCGACGGCACCAGCACGGCGATCAGCGTGGCCAGCACCGGGTCGGGGGCGATGTCCGAAGGGAAGACGTTGATGTCCCACAGGGTGACCACCGAGGCGAACTGCCGGCCGCCGAGGAAGAACGCGGCGCCGAGCACCAGGCCCGCCAGCGAGCCGAGCAGCACCTCGCCGGCGGCGATCCGGCGGGTCGTACGGATGTCCGTGCCGATCAGGCGCAGCGCGGCGAGCCGGTGGTCGCGGCGCTCGCCGCCGAACCGTACGGAGGTCCCGATGAAGACCATGACCGGCGTCAGCAGCGCCACACACGTCATGATCACGAGCACCACCGCGGGGGCCCGCATCGGACGGTCGGTGTACCGCAAACCGAAGTGGTCGATGCGGTAGGCCAGCCGCTCGGTCAGCGTGCTGCTGCCCGCGAGGTAGGTCAGCTCGGCCGGGCCCTGGAGCCCGGCGTCACCGATGGTGCCGACCACGCGGTACGGCAGCCGTTCGCGCAGCGCCTTGCCGTCGAAGGAGTCCAGCAGCTCCTTGAGGCCGGGCGAGACCAGCATGGTGCCGGGGCCGGGGAGCGCGGCGACCCCCGGTGGCTTCGGCGGGTGGGTCCCGTCCGGCCGGACGAGCCTGCCGCGGATGTTCTGGTGGTGGAAGCGGGTGTCGGCGTGGGCGTACAGCAGCGTGTCGTCGGCGGGCCGCGGCTCGTGCTCCTGGCCCAGGTTCTCGCGCGCCTTCTCCCGGCCGTGCCAGGAGTCCAGCAGCGAGGGCGCCGACGCGCCGAGCAGCAGTACGGCGACGCCGAGGCCGACGCCGACGGCGTTCAGCACCGTACGGATCCAGCCCTCGCGGCCGCCGCCGGCCGCGAAGCGCAGCCCCATGGCCAGGTCACGGGCCCAGGCGGCGGGGCCGGTGGGCGGGGAGTGGGGCATGGCCGGGAGAGTAGGCGGGCGGTGACCGCCCGGCGGGGCGCCGCGCCCGGCGCGTCCGCCGTTGGTGCGAGGGCCGAGCAAGGTCATCCGGCGGTGCCGATCGGGGCGCGGGCGACGGCCGGGCCGGGTGCCGCCGGCGGGCTCATATGAGGCCCGCCAGCATGTCCTTCACCTTGCCGTCGCGGACGACGATCTCGCGGTCGGAGTAGGCGGCGACCCGGGCCTCGTGGGTGACCAGGACGACGGCGGCGTTGGTGCTGCGCGCCGCGTCGGTCAGCAGGCTCATGACGCGTTCGCCGTTGAGGGAGTCGAGGGCGCCGGTGGGCTCGTCGGCGAAGATGACGCGGGGGCGGGCCGCGAGGGCGCGGGCGACGGCGACGCGCTGGCCCTGGCCACCGGAGACCTCGCCGGGCCGCTTGGCCCCAACGTCCTCGACCTCCAGGCGCTCCAGCCACTCGCGGGCGTCCCGCTGCGCCTCCTTGCGCTTGACGCCGTTCAGGCGCAGCGGCAGCGCCACGTTCTCCAGGCAGGTCAGTTCGGGCACGAGCTGGCCGAACTGGAAGACGAAGCCGAAGTCGGAGCGGCGCAGGGCGCTGCGCTGCGCGTCGCTCAGCCGCGTCACGTCGTGGTCGCCGTAGCGGACGGTGCCGGAGTCCGGCAGGACGATGCCGGCAAGGCAGTGCAGCAGGGTCGATTTGCCGGAGCCCGAGGGGCCCATGACGGCGACCACCTCGCCGGGGTGGATGGAGAAGTCCACTCCGTCCAGCGCGGTGGTCTGCCCGTACGCCTTGTGCAGCGCCTCGGCGGCCAGCAGCGAGCCCGCGGGCGTCACGAGCCGATCACCGAGGCCAGCTTGTCCAGGCGCGCCGCGGTCAGCTCCAGCCAGCGCAGGTCGGCCTCCAGGTGGAACAGGGCGTGGTCGCAGATGAGCTGGTCGGCGAGGTCGCCCTTGCGCTTGCGCTCGGTCAGGCCGCGCATCAGCCGCAGGTGCTCGGTGCGCTGGGTGTCCAGCAGCTCGGCGGCGTCGCGGCCGGTGAGCAGCGCGAGGACCACTTTGGTGTAGAGCGTGGACTGGAGGTACGGCTCGGGCTTCTCGGGCCGGGCCAGCCACTGGGCGACGTCGGTGACGCCGGCGTCCGTGATGGCGTAGCGCTTGCGCTCCGGGCCCGCGCCCGCCTCGACGCCGTCCACCTCGACGAGGCCGTTCTTCAGCAGCCGGGACATGGTCGAGTAGACCTGTCCGTAGTGCAGCGGGCGGTCGTGGCCGAAGTGCTCGTCGAACGCCCGCTTGAGGTCGTAGCCATGGCGGGGGCCGGATTCCAGGAGGCCCAGAAGCGTATGACCGATTGACATGCCGACCACCTTACTTCGTACGTACAGCCTCGGTGTATACGCGGAGCACATAGGGCGCTTCTGACGGATCTCCGCGGCATCGCGACGCCCGGCACGCACCCTCGCCGCACGGCGCAAAGGGACAGGTGGCTCCGCCACATGACCCTTCACACCGCACTCCCCCAAGCTCTTCGAGCAGGGGGGACCCCCAGCGCACGCACCGAACGCCGCTCCGTCCTCCACGGAGATCCATCAGAAACGCCCTAGCCCCGCGCCGTTCCCCGGGCCCCGCGTGCCACGGGCCCGGGGAACGGCGGACGGATCACTCCGTACGCAGCCCGTCCGCGCGCATCATGCGCCACAGCGGCGGCATGCTGAGCAGCGTCACGAGCAGTACCAGACCGGCGCCGACCAGCGGCAGCGGCCAGACCTCCGACCACGCGATGCCGCTCTTGCCCGCCAGGCCCAGCAGCACCCGGCCGAGCCCGAGGCCGCCGGCGACCGCGAGCGCCAGGCCGAGGGCCATCGGGACGGCGGTCTGCCACAGCACCGACCAGGCGAGCGTGCCGCGCCGGGTGCCGAAGGCCACCAGGACCGACAGCAGACGGCGGCGTTCGCGCAGCTGCTCCAGGGTGGTGACCAGCATGCTGGCGGCGATCAGCGCCATGGTCGCGACGGACGCGACCATCAGGCCGTTGCGCACGCTGGCGAAGCGCTGGTCGTCGCTGGTGTCCATGAGCTGGAAGACGGTGGCCGCCACATCGATGCGGGCCGCGGCGTTGCGGGCGTGCTCGGCGGCGTCCGGGACGGACGGGTCGAGCCGGATCATGGCCCGGGCCGTGGGGTGGTCCAGCTTCGTGACGTCGATCGCGCCGGTGGTGGCGAAGAGGCCGGTGGTCCGTTCGCCGGTCGGGTCGGGCCGGCCCTGGGCGGGGCGGATCGTTTTGGGCAGCTGCCACGTGCGGTGCGGGCCCTCCGGCTTGCCGTTCGCGTCGACGCCGTTCAGGAGCAGCCGGGCGCCGGGGCGGGCGATCCTGGGCAGGTCCTGGTCCACGGGGGAGCCGGGAGCGCCGTTGATCACGAAGACGTCGCCGTCCTTGCACGGGACCGGCCGGGCGATCTCCTGGAGGGTCGCGCAGCTGCCGACCGTGACCGAGGTGCCCAGCGGGTCGTCGTTCTCGCCGCGCTCCGGGCCGGTGGAGGTGACCGGCGCGTTGATGGTGGCGATGACGCCACTGACGCCCTTGGTCGCACCGAACTCGTCGATCATCTTCTGCGTGGCCGCGCCGTCCTTGACCGGCAGCAGCATCTGGAGCTGCGCCCGGGACATGTCCTGTCCGGTGCGCTTGGTGTAGCCCGCACCGACCGAGGCGAACAGCAGCTGGAGGGCGATGGCGCCGGCCACGGCGACGGTGATGCCGCTGACCGCGCGGGCCGCGCTGCTGCTGCTCAGCTGGAGCCGGCGGGTGGCCAGCTGCCAGGGGACCGGGCCGCCCTTGAAGCGCGTTACGACCGCCTCCACCAGCCAGGGCAGCAGCATGCTCAGGCCCAGCAGCGTCAGGACCGCGCCCGTGCCGATCAGGAACGTGTTGACGGTGCCCTTCTGCTCGTCGATCGAGCCGAACGCCGCCAGCAGCACCAGCCCGACGACCGAGATCGGCAGCCGCCACCACAGCCGCCGCCGGCGCGACGCCGCACTGCGCACGACGCCCAGCGGCTCGATGGCGATGCCGCGCAGCGCGAAGAGCGTGACGGCGACGGCGGACGCCGGTACCGCCAGCGCGATCAGGACGGCCAGCGCGGGCATCGGCGACAGGTCGGCGGGGAAGGAGTTGACTCTGCGGATGTCCATTGTGGTGATGAACTCCCGGCCGAACAGGAACAGCCCGGTTCCGACGGCCAGTCCGAAGACCGCACCGAGCAGGGCCTCGCCGGCGGCGATCCGGCGTGCCATGTGGTTGTCGGCGCCCACCAGGCGCAGCGCGGCCAGCCGCCGGTCGCGGCGCTCGCCGCCGAAGCGGACGGCGGTGGCGATGAAGATGGCCACCGGCATCAGCAGGACGATGCAGCCCACGAGGATCAGGACCAGCAGGATGGGTTCCAGGGGCGGTGACTCCATCTGCCGCCCGTAGCCGGAGGAGCGGGGGACGCCCTCTTCGTGGACGAGCTTGTCGCTGCCCGCGTAGTAGAGGTACTCGCTGGGGCCGATCAGGCCCGCTTTGCCGATGGTGCCCACCACGCGGTACGGGAGCCGGTCGTGCAGCAGCGCGCCGTCGGGGGACTCCAGGAGCTTCTTCAGGGCGGGGGAGACGAACGCCTCGCCCGGTCCGGGCATCCGGTCGACACCGGGCGGCAGCGCCGGGTGGCTGCCCTCGGGGCGCAGGGCGAAGCCGTCCACGTCGGCGCCGCGGAACTTGGTGCCGATGCCCTCGAAGAGGAAGGAGCTGTCCGAACGCTGCGCGTGGTCCTCCAGCGCGATCATCCGCGCGTCGCTCCGCTCGCCGCGTGCGGCCAGCAGGTTCGGTACGGACGAGGCGCCCAGCAGCAGCGCCACGCCGAGGCCGACGCCGACGGCGGTCAGCAGCGTACGGGTCCAGCCCTCGCGGCCGCTGGCGACGGCGAAGCGCATGCCCATGACGAGGTCGCGGACCCAGACGGCGAGGCCGGCCGGGGCCTTGGCGGGGGGCTCGTCGTGGTCCGTGGCGCCGGGGCGGTGGTCGAGGGCGGTCATACGGTGCCCGCCATTTCCCTGGCCTTGCCGTCGCGGACGACGATCTCGCGGTCGGAGTAGGCGGCGACCCGGGCTTCGTGGGTGACCAGGACGACGGCGGCGTTGGTGCTGCGCGCCGCGTCGGTCAGCAGGCTCATGACGCGTTCGCCGTTGAAAGAGTCGAGGGCGCCGGTGGGCTCGTCGGCGAAGATGACGCGGGGGCGGGCCGCGAGGGCGCGGGCGACGGCGACGCGCTGGCCCTGGCCGCCGGAGACCTCGCCGGGCCGCTTCGCCCGTACCTCGCCGACCTCCAGCCGCTCCAGCCACTCCAGTGAGCGGGCCTCGGCCTCCTTGCGCTTGACGCCGTTCAGGCGCAGGGGCAGCGCCACGTTCTCGACGCAGGTCAGTTCGGGGACGAGCTGGCCGAACTGGAAGACGAAGCCGAAGTCGGCACGGCGCAGGGCGCTGCGCTGCGTGTCGGACATCCGGGTGAGGTCGCGCGAGTCGTAGAGCACGCTGCCGGAATCCGGGCGGACGATGCCGGCAAGGCAGTGCAGCAGGGTCGATTTGCCGGAGCCCGAGGGGCCCATGACGGCGACCACCTCGCCGGGGTGGATGGAGAAGTCCGCGCCGTCGAGCGCGGGGGTCGAGCCGTACGCCTTGTGCAGCGCGCTGGCCCTGAGAAGAGAACCGGCCGGGGTCATACGAGGGCCTCCGATGGTGCGGACAGGTGCCGTCCCCGGCAGGGCTGGGGGGCGCTGCCGGAGGACGCGTCCGGGGCGTACCGGGTGGGGTTCCCAGCGTGCCCCAGTGGACATGACAGCACTCTACATGGTGTGTATACGCGCGGTGTATACCCGCACGGACAAACGCCGGGAGGCCCCTCGTACGGGGGGCCTCCCGGCGTCCGGCGCTCTCCACGAGGCCCGGCCCTTACGGAGGCTCCGGCTCCCCGGGCTCCGCGGCCTTCGGCGGACGCCCCCTCCGAGGGAGGGCGCCCGCGCCCTTCGGCAGCCGGCCGGCGTCCGCCAGGGCCTTGCGCAGCAGGAATTCGATCTGCGCGTTGGCGCTGCGCAGCTCGTCGTCGGCCCAGCGCGCGAGCGCGTCGTGCACCAGCGGGTCGAGCCGCAGCAGCATCTGCTTGCGCCGCTGCGGCCGCCGCTTGGGTGCCGGGTCCTCGTCCGCCGGCCCGGCGGCCCCGGAAGCGTCCCTGGGCGCTTCCGGGGAGCCGCCCTCACTCACTGGTAGAGGGATCCGGTGTTCAGTACGGGCTGCGCGGCCCGGTCGCCGCACAGCACCACCATCAGGTTGCTGACCATGGCCGCCTTCCGTTCCTCGTCCAGTTCCACGATGTCCTGCTCGCTGATGCGGGCGAGCGCCATCTCCACCATGCCGACCGCGCCCTCGACGATCTGCTGGCGGGCCGCCACGACCGCGCCGGCCTGCTGCCGCTGGAGCATCGCCGAGGCGATCTCCGGCGCGTACGCGAGGTGGCTGAAACGGGACTCGATGATCCGTACGCCCGCGGCGTGCACCCGGGCGGTCAGCTCGACCGCCAGCTTCTCGGTGATCTCCTCGGCGTTGCCGCGCAGCGACAGGGCGTCCTCGTCGTGCGCGTCGTACGGGTACTCGATCGCGATGTGCCGCACGGCCGCCTCGGTCTGGGTGGCGACGAACTCCAGGAAGTCGTCCACCTCGAAGAGCGCCTGCGCGGTGTCCTCGACCTTCCACACGACGATGGAGGCCAGCTCGATCGGGTTGCCGTAGGCGTCGTTGACCTTCAGGACCGCGGTCTCGTGGTTGCGCACGCGGGTGGAGATCTTGCGGGCGGTGGTGAGCGGGTTGACCCAGCGCAGGCCGTCCTCGCGGATGGTGCCGACGTAGCGCCCGAAGAGCTGGATGACCCGGGCCTCGCCGGGGGCGACCATCTTCACGCCGGTCATGCAGAACAGCGAGCCCACCAGCAGCAGGATGCCGACGACCAGCAGCGGCACCCCGAGCGCGTTGTTGCCGCCGGAGCCGGTGACGCCGCCGACGATGATCAGGGCCAGCCCCGCGAACGCGCCGAGGACGGTGAGCAGCAGGCCGAGGCCGCCCGGGATGCTGTGCGCCACCGTCTCGCGGACCTGGGGCTGCGGCATCTCCGGGGCGTCGACCGCGAGTCCGGCGCCGCCGTTCGCCCCGTCGCCGCCGCCGGCCGGTGTCTGGTCGGTCATGCTCTCTCCCCGTTTCTCGTCGGCCGCCGCGTGGTCGGTGCGGCGGCCGGTGCCGTGTCTTCGTCTGTGCTGTCGTCAGACTATCAAAGTGCTATCACTTTAAGAACCTTCTCAGGCTGGTACGGCATCCTCCGCGGAACGGTTCCCCCAGGCCGGGTGCTCTTTGTCACGTCGGGAAAAGCCTTGATCGATGAGCATTTGTTGACAGATGCGGTGTTAGCTTCGTGAGCTGAGTATTGGGGGCGGAACGACTGGAGTTGCGGGAGCGATGGGGCGAGCGGACGCGAGGCGAGCGGCTCAGGGGCGTAAACGCCGGGCGAAGCCGAAGGGTAAAAAAGGTGGCATACGCCGCTTCTTCACCTGGAAGAAGCTCCTCGGGGCCTTCCTCGGTGTGTGCCTGCTGGGCATCCTCGGCTTCGTAGGTCTGTACCTGTACGTGGACGTGCCCGACGAGGCCAACGCCGACGCCACGCTCCAGAGCAACGTCTACAAGTACGCCGACGGTTCGATCATGGCCCGCAAGGGCGTGAAGAACCGCGAGATGGTCAAGATCGACCAGGTCCCCGAGCCCGTCCAGCACGCCTTCGTCGCGGCCGAGAACAAGACCTTCTACCAGGACTCCGGCGTCGACATGAAGGGCACCCTGCGCGGCATCCTCAACACCCTGAGGGGCCAGGGCAAGCAGGGCGGCTCCACCATCACCCAGCAGTACGTCAAGAACTACTACCTGAGCCAGGAACAGACGGTCTCCCGCAAGTTGCAGGAGATCGTCATCTCCCTGAAGGTCGACAACAAGCTCGACAAGAAGGACATCCTCGCCGGGTACATGAACACCAGCTACTACGGCCGCGGCGCCTACGGCATCCAGGCCGCCGCCCAGGCGTACTACGGCGTGGACGTGGAAAAGCTGACGGTCAGCCAGGGCGCCTACCTGGCCTCGCTGCTCCAGGCGCCGAGCCAGTACGACTGGGCCATCGCCTCCGACGCCGGCAAGAAGCGGGTGCAGGAGCGCTGGGCGTACACCCTCGACAACATGGTCGAGATGAAGTGGCTGAGCGCCGACGACCGGCAGAAGCAGCAGTTCCAGCAGCCCATCAAGCCCAAGCCGCTGCCCGGCGTGGCCGGCCAGATTGGCTACTTCATCAACGCCGCCGACGAGGAACTGCGGGCCAAGGGCGTCGACGAGAAGGAACTGGCCGCGGGCGGCTGGACCATCACCCTGGGCATCGACAAGAAGAAGCAGCAGGAGCTGGAGAAGGCCGTCAAGCGCAAGCTCACCGACGACCTCGACCCGACCCGCCGCAAGGTGGACGCGGACGCCCAGCTCGGCGCCGTCTCGGTCGATGCCGGCAGCGGGCGCGTGGTGGCCATGTACGGCGGCGCGGGCTACACCAAGCACTTCCGCAACAACGCGACCCGCGTGGACTACCAGCCCGCCTCCACCTTCAAGCCGCTGGTCCTCGCCTCGGCCCTGGAGAACCACGCCAAGACCCAGTCCGGCGTACCGATCACGCCCGACACGGTCTACGACGGCCGCAACCGCCGCCCGGTCGTGGGCAAGAGCGGCCCCGTCGGGTTCGCGCCGCCCAACGAGGACGAGCACTCGTACGGGAAGATCTCCGTCCAGCAGGCCACCAACAACTCCGTCAACGCGGTCTTCGCGCAGATGGGCGTGGACGTGGGCCTGGACGAGGTCAAGAAGACCGCCGTCGGCCTGGGCCTGGACGCCAAGATGCCGGTCAAGCCCGCCATGACGCTCGGCACCATGGGCGCCAGCCCGCTCCAGATGGCCGGCGCCTACGCCACCCTCGACAACCACGGCAAGAAGGTCGACCCGGCCATCGTCGTCAAGGCCGAGCACGGCTCGCAGGAGACCGAACTGCCCGACCCCGTCGGCGCCCAGGTGATGACCCGCGGCACCGCCGACACCGTCACCTCCGTGCTGCGCGGCGTGGTCAACGACGGTACGGCCAAGTCCGCGATCGGCAGCACCAGCTACCAGGCGGCGGGCAAGACCGGCACCTCCGACGACAACAAGTCGGCCTGGTTCGTCGGCTACACGCCCAAGCTGGTCACCGCGGTCGGCATGTTCGGCGAGGAGGCCAAGGGCGGCAAGCAGGTCACGCTCAAGGGCACCGGCGGCGGCGGCCGCGTGAACGGCGGCGGCTACCCGGCCGAGGTCTGGGCCGCGTACACCGCCGCCGCGCTCGGCGACGACTCCGGGGGCAAGTTCGACCTGGACACCGACCTCGGCGCCGGAGTGGCACCGACCAACACCCCGCCGCCGTCCGGCCCCCCCTCGCAGACGCCGTCCCAGAGCCCGTCGCAGACGCCGTCCCAGACGCCGTCGCACTCCCCGTCGCAGACGCCTTCCCAGACGCCGTCCCAGACGCCTTCGCGCTCCCCGTCGCGGACGCCCTCGAAGCCGCCGGAGACGCCCCCGGCCAGCCCGTCGGGCGACAGCGGCGGCAGCGGCCGCAACAACCGGCCGGGCGGCTTCGACGACCTCGGGTGACGGCCGCCCGACAACGCCGCGCCGTGGCCCCCACCACCTGGTGGGGGCCACGGCCTTTTGCGTACGGTCTTCGCGTACGGCCTTCGTGTACGGCCTTTTCGCGTACGGGCGGGCCGCCGGTGCGGTGCTGGCTCAGCCGCCGTCGAACCGCGCGGCGATCCGGTCGCCGAGCGCCTTGTCGACGTTGCGCCAGTACTGGAGGGCGCGCAGCAGCACCGGACGGCTCACGCCCTGCGACAGATGCCCGACGATGTTGTCCACCAGCCGGCCCCGCGCGGCGTCGTCCAGCACCTGCCGCACCTGGGTGCCCGCCTGGCCCCAGTCGTCGTCATCGCGGCGCAGCTTGTACGCCTCGCGCACCATCTCGCCCGCCGAGTGCCAGCCCGCCGGGTCGCCGAAGTTGCGGGTGTCGGCCGCCGGGCCGCCGTAGGAGTTCGGCGCGTACGGGCGGGCCGCGCTGGACGGCTCGTAGCGCATCGGGCCGTCCTTCGCGTAGGAGCTGACCGTGGCGTGCGGGCGGTTCGGCGGCAGCTGCGCGTAGTTCGGGCCGATGCGGTAGCGGTGGGTGTCCGGGTAGGAGAACAGCCGCCCCAGCAGCATCTTGTCCGGCGAGGGGCCGATGCCCGGCACCATGTTGGACGGCTCGAACGCCGCCTGCTCGACGTGGACGAAGAAGTCCTCGGGATTGCGGTCCAGGGTCATCCGGCCCACCTCGACGAGCGGATAGTCGCCGTGCGGCCACACCTTGGTCAGGTCGAACGGGTTGAAGCGGTAGTCCGGCGCGTCGTCGAACGGCATGACCTGCACGTACATCGTCCACGTCGGGGCGTCGCCGGCCGCGATGGAGTCGTGGAGGTCGCGGCGGTGCACATCGGCGTCCACGCCCGCCAGCCGGTCCGCTTCCTCCTGGGTGAGGAAGTCGACGCCCTGGTCCGTCTTGATGTGGTACTTGATCCAGAACCGCTCGCCGCCGCCGTTGACCCACATGTACGTGTGCGAGCCGTAGCCGTTCATGTGGCGGTACGTCTTCGGGATGCCGCGGTCGCCCATCAGCCACGTGACCATGTGCGCCGACTCGGGCGACAGCGTCCAGAAGTCCCACTGCATGTCGTGGTCGCGCAGCCCGCTCTCGGGACGGCGCTTCTGCGAGCGGATGAAGTCCTGGAACTTGATCGTGTCCCGCACGAAGAAGACCGGCGTGTTGTTGCCGACCAGATCGTAGTTGCCGAGCTCGGTGTAGAACTTCAGCGCGAAGCCGCGGGGGTCGCGCCAGGTGTCCGGCGAGCCCTGTTCGCCCGCGACCGTCGAGAAGCGGGCCAGCATCTCGGTGCGGCGGCCCGGCTGGAAGAGATCCGCCTTGGTGAACTGGCTCACGTCGTTGGTCACTTCGAAGAAGCCGTACGCGCCGCTGCCCTTGGCGTGCACCACCCGCTCGGGCACCCGTTCGCGGTTGAACTGGGCCATCTTCTCGATGAGGTAGTGGTCCTGGAGCAGGAGCGGGCCGTCCGGGCCGACGGAGAGCGAGTGCTCGTCGCTCTCGACCGGGATACCGGCGTTGTTCGTCGTACGCGGGACGTCGTGCGCGGAACTGGTCATGGAGCAGCGCCTCCCGGAGGTGGGGTCGTCAGTCCCTGGTGCACCTCAGAAGTCAACTCCGCCGACGCGGCGTCGGCAACCGTTGGACACGGTCCAGTTCGGGACGGAGTCCGGGCGCGGGGGCGCGCCTTACTGCGCGCCCCCGAACGGCATGGACAGCTCGAACCACACCACCTTCCCCGTGCTCAGGCGCGTCGCGCCCCAGCGCCGGGCCATCCGGTTGACCAGGTACAGGCCGCGGCCGCCCTCGTCGGACGGGCGCGCCTGCCGCAGCCGCGGCAGCTGCGGCACGTCGTCGCCGACCTCGCAGCGCAGCACGTCCGTACGCAGCAGCCGCAGCGTGATCGGCCGCTCCGCGTAGCGCACCGCGTTCGTCACCACCTCGCTGACCAGCAGCTCCAGCTGGTCGGTCAGCTCCTCCAGGCCCCACCGCGACAGCGCCCTGCGGGCCAGCCGGCGCGCCTGCCCCGCCGTCTGCGCCTTCGGGTCCAGGTACCAGTACGCGACGTCGCTCGGCGCGATCCCGTCGAAGCGGGCCGCGAGCAGCGCGATGTCGTCGTCCCGGTCGCCGGGACCGAGCATGTCCAGCACCTCGTCGCACAAGGGCTCCAGCGGCGGTGGGTTGGGCCCGGTCAGCCGGGCCGTCTCCGTCAGCCGCTCGCGCAGCTGCTCGATGCCGGTCCACACGTCCCGGATCCGGGACTCCACCAGGCCGTCCGTGTACAGCACGAGCGTGGCGCCCGCCGGCGCGTCCAGCTCGACGGCCTCGAAGTCCACCCCGCCCACGCCGATCGGCGCGCCCGGCGGCACTCGCAGCACCTCCGCGCGCCCGCCGCGGTGCAGCATCACGGGCGGCGGGTGCCCGGCGTTGGCGACCATGATGCGGTGCGCCACCGGGTCGTAGACCGCGTACAGGCACGTCGCCATCCGGTCGGAGCCGAGCCGCTGCGCCTGCTCGTCGAGGTGGTGCAGCACCTCCTGCGGCGGCAGGTCGAGACCGGCCAGCGTCTGCGCGGTGGTGCGCAGCTGGCCCATGATCGCCGCCGACGTCATGGAGTGGCCCATGACGTCACCGACCACCAGGGCCACCCGGCTGCCGGGCAGCGGGATCGCGTCGTACCAGTCGCCGCCCACCCGCGCCGTCTCGGCGGCGGGCAGATAGCGGCTGGCCAGCCGCACGCCGGTGGGCTGCGGCAGCGAGTCCGGCAGCATCGTGCGCTGGAGCGCGTCCGCGATGTACGCCTCGCGCCCGTACAGCACCGCCTTGTCCACGCCCAGCGCGGTGTGCGTCGCCAGCTGCGCCGCCACCAGCAGGTCGTCCGCCTCGAAGGCCGGGCGGTCGGGGCGGCGCAGGAACACCGCGGCACCGATCACCCGGCGGCGGCCGCGCAGCGGCGCCAGGATCACCCGGTGTCCGGTGGGCAGGTGGGTGAGCGGGCCGAGCAGTTCGGGCAGCGCGGCGCGCGCCGCCTGGGCCTCGCCGAACAGCGGCCGTACGCCACGCAGCACCTCCGCCAGCGGCCCGCCCGGCAGCACCTCGGACAGCTCCGCCGCGCTGCCGCCCATCGCCGGGCTCAGGTCCGGCTGCGCGGGCAGCATCGGCAGCCGGCCGCCGTTGGTGTCCGGCTCCTCGGGAATCCGGTCGGTACGGCGCAGCCGCAGCACCACGGGGCCGGTCGGCCGCTCGTCGCCCACCGGCAGCGGGTCGCGCAGGTACACCAGGATGGCGTCGGCGAACGTCGGCACGGTCGCCCGGCACAGCCCCAGGACGATCTCGTCGAGATCTATGCCGCGGGCGATCCGCCGGGTCGCGGCGCCGATGAAGCGCAGCCGGTCGCCGCCCGCCTGACGGGCCGCCAGCACCTCGGCGCTCTCGGCCGTCTGCGCGGGGTGCGCCGACCTGGCGGGCGGCGGTACCGCGGGCGGCCCTTCGGTGCGCGAGCGCGGCCGGCCGGCGCCGGGCTCCTCGCCCCGGCCCTCCAGCCCGTCGTCCGGTCTGCCGCCCGCCGGTCCGTGGCCGGCGGCGTGCCGGGGGCCACCGTCGGCGGCGTACGCAGAATCGTCACCGCGCGGCGCCGCGGCGGACATCTCAGCCACCCCGGCCGGCCGGGGCGCCGCCGGGCCAAAACCGGGCGGCGCCGGCTGCCCCGGCGAACTGCGGGGACCGGCGGCCGTACCGAAGGGCGCCGGCTCGGGCAGACCCCCGTGCGGGGTCGCCGAGGCCGCGGCAGGCGGGGCGGCCTGCCGCGTTTCGTGGGAGGTCGGGTGCTCCGTCACGCGTGGGATTCCATCCGTCCGGGGCTGCGCGCGTGGCGCGCCGCGTCTCAAGCGCGTCGCAGGTGCAGGAAGAGCTGGATCTCGGGTGGTAGGTCCGTACTGGCCGGGGCATACGCATACGAGTCCTCCCCGGTGACTTCGAAGCCCGCGTCGTGCACGACCTGGCGCAAGTCGTCCCGCAGGTAACCCGATACCCGGATCGTGTCACCCAGGAACGGAATCGCGCAGTCGTCCAGATCGGCCTCGACCATGGACAGCGCCAGCAGCCCGCCGGGCCGCAGCAAGGTGTGCAGCGACCGCAGCGCGTACGGGATCTCCTTGCGGGGCAGCATGAGCAGCGAGAAGAAGGCGACGGCCCCGTCGAAGGAGGCGGCACCACCGAGCCGGTCGTCCCCGAGCGCCGCGACGTCGAGTCGGTGGAACTCGCCCTCCGGCACGTTCTCCCGGGCCAGCCCGACCATCGTGGGGGAGAGGTCCACCCCGACGACCTTGTGGCCCGCTTCCGCCAGCTGACGGGCCGTCGGCACGCCCGTGCCGCAGCCGACGTCCAGCACCCGGGAGCCGGGCGGCAGCCCGGCGGCGAGCCAGGCGCCGGCGGCGAGCTGGCCCTCCTTGTGCGGGAAGACCTCGTCGTACCGGTCGCCGATCGCGTCGAACGCCTCCGCCTGGCCCGCCCGGTCCAGGACTAACCGGTTCAGGCCCTCGTATCCGTCGTAGCCTTCAGCGCTCACGACCTCGCCTCTCCTGCGACCGCGGTCAAGTTCCGTGCCCCGGATCGGGAGCCACGTCCGTGCAGTTCCGTGCAGTCTTGAGTTACGCCTGTGCAGTCTTGTGGAGGACGATCCTACGGTTGATCCCCAGGGGCGCATCAAGGGGGCTCACCCGCACGCCGCACCGCGCCCTCACCTGCCCGCCGGCGCGCCGGGGCGAAGACCCGGGCCACCGGCCCGCGCCCCCGTACGCCGGCTCAGCGACCGGTCACCGCCCGGTCCCAGTCCTCCGGCAGTCCCGGCACCTCCCACGCCGGGTCCGGACGCCAGTTCTCCCACCCGGAGGCGAACGGCTCCCCCCACGCGCCGATGTGCGCGACCGCCGCGCGGCCCGCGGCCCGTACGTCGGCGGCCAGCGCGGGCGGCATCAGCCCGTCGCGCTGCGCCTGCGCGAACTCGTCCTCGTCGCGCCACTCCCAATGCCGGTCCGGGTACACGCAGATGTCCAGGAAGTGGTCCTGGGAGTCGATGCCGCCCGCCCAACGGCGACGCGGCTCCTCCAAGTTCACGTACCAGTTCTTGAAGTGCCAGCCACGCTCCCAGAACAGCCACACCGACCAGGGGTCGCCGGGCCTGGCCAGCTTCAGCACCCCGCTGCCGAACCACTGGTCGCGGGCGGTGCGCCGCGGCTTGGTGTAACGGGTGGCGAGCGGCTCGCGGTGGACGGGCGTCCCGTCGGCCAGCACCGGCTTGACGCAGGTCGTGCCGGGGGCCATCCACACCGCGAGCAGCTCGTCGGTGTCCTGTACGACGGTCATCGGACGGCAGATGTGGATGCCGTCGCCGGCGTTGTCGCGGTAGCGCCACAGGACCTGGTCCCCGGGCGCCCAGCGCACCGGTCCGTCCGCGGCGCTTCGCGTGCCCTTCGCCCCGGCGGCGCCCTTCCTCGTCTCCACCATGTCCGCTGTCATGCGCAGATCTTAGAGGGGCGCCGATGTCCGCGCCGTGACGTATACCGCACGGTCCGTTACGGATGTGTCATACGCAGCACGTCCAGCGCCTCGTCCAACTGCTCCTCGGACAGCAGGCCCTTCTCGACGTACCCCGACTCGATGACCACCTCGCGGATGGTCTTGCGCTCCGCGAGCGACTTCTTGGCGACCTTCGCCGCCTCTTCGTACCCGATGTACTTGTTGAGCGGAGTAACCACGGACGGGGACGACTCCGCGTACTCCCGGGCCCGTTCGGCATTGGCGGTGATTCCGTCGATCGTCCGGTCCGCCAGCAGCCGCGTGACGTTGGCCAGCAGCCGCACCGACTCCAGCACGTTCTTCGCGATGACCGGCAGCATCACGTTCAGCTCGAAGTTGCCCGCGGCGCCCGCCGCGGCCACCGTCGCGTCGTTGCCGGTGACCTGCGCGGCCACCATCAGCACGGCCTCCGGGATCACCGGGTTGACCTTCCCCGGCATGATGGACGAACCGGGCTGGAGGTCCGGCAGGTTGATCTCGGCGAGGCCGGTGCGCGGCCCCGAGGACATCCACCGCAGATCGTTGGAGATCTTCGTCAGGCCGACGCCGATGGTGCGCAGCTGCCCGCTGGTCTCCACCACCGCGTCACGCGCGCCCTGCGCCTCGAAGTGGTTGCGCGCCTCGGTCAGCGGCAGCCCCGTCGTCCGCGCCACCTCGGCGATCACCGCGGCGGGGAAGCCGGGCGGGGTGTTGATGCCGGTGCCCACCGCCGTGCCGCCCAGCGGCAGTTCGGCCAGCCGCGGCAGCGCGGACCGCAGCCGCTCGACGCCGTAGCGGACCTGCGCCGCGAAGCCGCCGAACTCCTGGCCGAGCGTGACGGGCGTGGCGTCCATCAGATGCGTCCGCCCCGCCTTCACCACCTCGGCGAACTCGGTCTCCTTGCGCTCCAGCGCGCCCGCCAGGTGCTCCAGCGCGGGGATCAGGTCGTGGGTGACGGCCGCGGTCGCCGCGATGTGGATCGAGGAGGGGAAGACGTCGTTGGACGACTGGGAGGCGTTGACGTGATCGTTGGGGTGGACGTCCCGCCCCAGCCGCTCGGTCGCGAGGGTGGCCAGCACCTCGTTGGTGTTCATGTTGGAGGACGTACCGGAGCCGGTCTGGAAGACGTCGACGGGAAAGTGCTCGTCCCACTTCCCGTCGGCGACCTCCGCCGCGGCCTCCTGGATCGCCCCCGCGACGTCCCCGTCCAGCACCCCCAGCTCGGCGTTCACCTTGGCCGCCGCGGCCTTGATCCGGGCCAGCGCCTCGATGTGCGCCCGCTCCAGCCGCTGCCCGGAAACGGGAAAGTTCTCCACCGCCCGCTGCGTCTGCGCCCGCCACTTGGCACGGGCGGGCACCTTCACCTCGCCCATCGAGTCGTGCTCGGTCCGGTACTCGCCGTTGTCGCCGCTCAGGCCGTTGTCGCTCATACCTGTGTCAGTGCCCGGGAACGCCGATTCTGTTCCCGGCCACCGACACGTTTCGTCCGTCAGGCGGTACGAACCGGAATGCTCGTGAACGTGGGAGCCGGTGCCGGGTCCTGGAAGAAGTCGTTGCCCTTGTCGTCGACGACGATGAAGGCGGGGAAGTCCTCGACCTCGATGCGCCAGACGGCCTCCATGCCCAGCTCCTCGTATTCGAGGACCTCGACCTTCTTGATGCAGTCCTGCGCCAGGCGGGCCGCGGGGCCGCCGATGGAGCCGAGGTAGAAGCCGCCGTGCGCGGCGCACGCGTCGGTGACCTGCTTGGAGCGGTTGCCCTTGGCCAGCATGACCTTCGAGCCGCCCGCCGCCTGGAACTGCTCCACGTAGGCGTCCATCCGGCCGGCCGTGGTCGGGCCGAAGGAGCCGGACGCGTAGCCCTCGGGGGTCTTCGCCGGGCCGGCGTAGTAGACCGGGTGGTTCTTCAGGTACTCCGGCATGCCCTCGCCCGCGTCCAGCCGCTCCTTGATCTTCGCGTGTGCGATGTCGCGGGCGACGACCAGCGTGCCGGTGAGCGAGAGGCGGGTCTTGACCGGGTGCCGGGTCAGCTCGGCCAGGATGGCGTCCATCGGCTGGTTCAGGTCGACGCGTACGGCGTCGAGGTCCGGGCCCGCGCCCTCGGTCAGCTCCGCCTCGGTCGTCTCCGGGAGGAAGCGCGCCGGGTCCTTCTCCAGCTGCTCCAGGAAGACGCCCTCGGCGGTGATCTTCGCCACGGCCTGGCGGTCGGCGGAGCAGGAGACGGCGATGGCGACCGGGCAGGACGCGCCGTGCCGGGGCAGGCGCACCACGCGCACGTCGTGGCAGAAGTACTTGCCGCCGAACTGCGCGCCGATGCCGATCTTCTGCGTCAGCTCGAAGACCTTCTCCTCCAGCTCCTTGTCCCGGAAGCCGTGGCCGGTGGGGGAGCCCTCGGCGGGCAGCTCGTCCAGGTAGTGCGCGGAGGCGTACTTCGCGGTCTTCATCGCGTACTCGGCGCTGGTGCCGCCGACGACGATCGCCAGGTGGTACGGCGGGCAGGCGGCCGTGCCCAGCGAGCGGATCTTCTCCTCCAGGAACTTCATCATGCTCGCCTCGTTGAGGACGGCCTTCGTCTCCTGGTAGAGGAAGGACTTGTTGGCGCTGCCGCCGCCCTTGGCCATGAACAGGAACTTGTACGCGTCCCCGTCGTTGGCGTACAGCTCGATCTGGGCCGGCAGGTTGGAGCCGGTGTTCTTCTCGTCCCACATGGTCAGCGGGGCCATCTGCGAGTACCGCAGGTTCAGCTGGGTGTACGCGTCGTAGATGCCGCGGGAGAGGGCCTCCTCGTCACGGCCCTGGGTCAGCACGTTCTGGCCGCGCTTGCCCATGACGATCGCGGTGCCGGTGTCCTGGCACATCGGCAGCACGCCGGCCGCCGCGATGTTCGCGTTCTTCAGGAGGTCCAGGGCCACGAAGCGGTCGTTGGCGGACGCCTCGGGGTCCTCCAGGATGCGGCGCAGCTGGGCGAGGTGGGCCGGGCGCAGGTAGTGCGAGATGTCGTGCATCGCCTCGGCCGCCAGCTTGCGCAGCGCCTCCGGCTCGACCTTGAGGAACGTGCGCCCGTCGGCTTCGAAGGTGCTCACGCCCTCGGAAGTGACCAGGCGGTACGGGGTGTTGTCCTCGCCTACGGGCAGCAGGTCGGTATAGGCGAATTCCGGCATCAGGGGCCATTCCTCACTCGACGGTGGCTTTCGGCTGACATCTGCGGCAGCGCCTGAACAGCGTAGAACCCCCGCCGCCGGTCGCCGTTGTGAGGTAAGGCTCACCAAGAGCCGGCCCGGGGGCCGCGCGTCCTCTAGTCGCGATCTATCGCGTTTCGGTACGCTGCCCCCGTGGACGAATCGTCGCTCGCCAAGCGAGCCCAGCAGCCGGTGAATCTGACCAAGCCCGTGGCCGAGGCGGAGCTGAGGGCCTCCGACGCCGACCGGGACCGGATCGCGGAGATCCTGCGCGAGGCGCTGGCGGTCGGGCGGCTGGACGCCGAGGAGCACGCCGAGCGCATCGACCTGGTCTACCGCGCGAAGACGATGGGCGAACTGGAGCCGCTGGTACGCGATCTGCCGGCGGAGGGCGGCGCCCCCAGGCCGCAGCCCGCGCCCGCCGCGTACGGCGCCGGGCCGGGCGGCACGCCGCCGGACCAGACGATGGTCGCGATCTTCAGCGCCTCGACCCGCAAGGGCCGCTGGCGGGTGCCCGGCCGTATCAACGCCGTCGCGATCTTCGGCAGCGTGGAGATCGACCTGACCGAGGGGATCTTCCAGCAGCAGCAGGTCCACATCAACGTCACCGCGATCTTCGGCAGCGTGGAGATCCGGGTGCCGGAGAACGTGACGCTGCGCAGCAGCGGTTCCGGCGTGCTCGGCTCCTTCGAGGTCGAGGCCAACGACTCCGTCGAGGCCGACGCCCCGGTCGTGATCGTCAACGGCTACGCGGTCCTCGGCAGCGTCGAAGCCAAGCCCAAGCGCGGCAAGTGGCTGCGCGACCTGCGCGACGACCTGCGCGACGCCCGGCGCGCGTGGCACGAACAGCGCCGGGACGAGCGGCGCTCCTGGCACGAGCACCGCCGCGACGAGCGGCACGGGCGGCTGCACGGCGGGTACGGCGACTGAGGCGGCACGGACGGCGGTGTTCCGGGCTTCCCGGGCCCGAATACGCACTGCTCGGGGACGGTTCGCAACCGTGTGCATAAGCCCGCGCACAGCGGGTAGGGCTGGTGCATCGTCTCTCGTACGGCTGCGGGGTGCGAAAAGTCGTGCGCAGCGAGACGGGCAAGGGTGACTCTTTCGCCGAAGCCGTCGTCAGGAGTAGACCGTGCTGCTACCGCATCAGCCTCTGCAGGACACCGCAGTTGTTCCGCCCCAGCGAGTTCCCTCTCGCGAAGAGGCCGGTCCCTGGCACGCGGAGGCGGTGTGCCGCCGTGACGAAGCGGGACTGTTCTTCGCACCGTCCAAGGAGCCGACCGCCGCGCGCCTGGCGAGGGAGGAAGCCGCCAAGCGGGTCTGCGCCCGCTGCCCGGTGATGATCGAATGCCGGGAGCACGCCCTGATGCAGCCGGAGCCCTACGGAGTGTGGGGCGGGCTGACCGCCGCCGAGCGCCGGGTCGTCCTGGCCCGCCGCCGGCGCAGGGAAACCGAATTGCAGCGCTCGGCACGGATGCAGGCCGCTGGTTGAGGCCGGCATGACCGGCACGACAACGGGCCGGGGCCCCGCCTGAGAAGAACGGCGGAGTCCCGGCCCGTACGTTGAGCGGATACGCGCGGCCCGTACGCCGGTACGGCGGTGGCGCGTGCGGCCCGCGCGCTAGCTGGGGCGCTCGAAGTCGACCGAGCTGTACGCGCGCAGCTTGGAGAGCCGGTGCTCGGAGTCGACCCGGCGGATCGTGCCGGACTTGGAGCGCATGACCAGCGACGAGGTGGTCGCGGTCTCGGCGCGGTAGCGCACCCCGCGCAGCAGGTCGCCGTCGGTGATGCCGGTGGCGACGAAGAAGACGTTGTCACCGCGGACCAGGTCGTCGGTCTGGAGGACCTTGTCCAGGTCGTGACCGGCGTCGATCGCGCGCTGCCGCTCCTCGTCGTCCTTCGGCCACAGCCTGGCCTGGAGGGTGCCGCCCAGGCACTTGAGGGCGCACGCGGCGATGATGCCCTCCGGCGTACCGCCGATGCCCAGCAGCAGGTCGACGCCGGTGCCCTCGCGGGCCGCCATGATGGCGCCGGCCACGTCGCCGTCGGAGATGAACTTGATCCGCGCCCCGGCCTCCCGTACCTCCTTGACCAGGCCGTCGTGGCGCGGCCGGTCCAGGATGACGACGGTGACGTCCTCGACGGAGGACTTCTTGGCCTTGGCGATCCGGCGGATGTTGACGCCGACCGGCGCGGTGATGTCGACGAAGTCGGCGGCCTCGGGGCCGGTCGCCAGCTTGTCCATGTAGAACACCGCGGACGGGTCGAACATGGAGCCGCGCTCGGCGACGGCCATCACGGAGACGGCGTTGGCCATGCCCTTGGCGGTCAGGGTGGTGCCGTCGACCGGGTCCACGGCCACGTCGCACTCGGCGCCGGTGCCGTCGCCGACCCGCTCGCCGTTGTAGAGCATCGGGGCGTTGTCCTTCTCGCCCTCCCCGATGACCACGACGCCGTTCATGGAGACGGTGTGGATCAGGGCGCGCATGGCCTTGACGGCGGCCCCGTCGGCACCGTTCTTGTCGCCGCGGCCGACCCACCGGCCCGAGGCCATGGCTCCGGCCTCGGTGACCCGGACGAGTTCCAGAGCGAGGTTGCGGTCGGGAGCCTCGGGGCTGACCTCGAGTTGGGACGGCAGATGATGCTCGGTCATCGAGCGCACCTTTCTGTACGGCGACGGCCGGAATGGTGAGGGTGGCTATGACTTTATCGGTACGTCGCCAAAATGAGCAGCAGACCCCACGCATGAGCGGCGTCAAGGCGCGAACCGGGCGCGTCCGCGTACGGCGGCCCCGGCCCCGCGAAGGGCGGGGGGTGCCTCCCGGCAGAGCCGGGCATGGGGGACGATAGAGGGCGTGGCAGGTATGCGAGGCAAGCAGACGGTTCGGGACATGGTCCTGTCGATGGCGGTGATCGGCGCCCTCGTCGCGGGCATCTATCTCTTCATCCCGCACAACGACAGCAGGACCGCCGAGGTCAACGCGGTCAAGACGGTCGACTACCGCGTCGAGGTCGCGACCGCGCGGCGCGCGGCGCCGTACCCGGTGGCGGCCCCCAAGGGGCTGCCCGAGGGCTGGCGCGCCACCTCCGTCTCGTACAAGGCGAGCAAGGACGGCAAGGGCGGCGCCTGGCACCTGGGCATGCTCGACCCGGAGCAGGAGTACGCGGCGCTGGAGCAGAGCGACGCGCCCGCGAAGAAGTTCGTCCAGGACGTCACGCTGGGCGCGGAGAAGGCCGCGGGCAAGCAGGCCGTCGGCGGCGTGAAGTGGGACCGCTACAAGGGCGAGAAGTACCGGGCCCTGGTCCGCGAGGAGGAGGGCGTCACGACGGTCCTCACGGGCACCGCGCCGTACGGGCGCCTCGCGGAGCTGGCCGCGTCCCTGGAGGCGAAGAAGGGCTGACCGGCCGACCGGCCGACGTGCCGGCCTGCCCGGACGTACGACGAGGCCGCCGCACCCGCGCCGGGTGCGGCGGCCTCGTCGTACGCTCTCGCGCGAATGGCTCAGACGGTGGTGACGGCCTCGTCGAAGCCGAGCCGCGGCGAGCGCGGGAAGAAGGCGTCGGCACCGGGCTTGCCGATGTTGACGACCATGAACGCCTTCTGCTTGCCGTCGCCGAAGAACTCGTTGTCGATGCCGGCGAAGTCGAAGCCGGTCATCGGGCCGGCCGCCAGGCCGGCGGCGCGGACGCCGACGATGAAGTAGCCGGCCTGCAGCGTCGCGTTCTGGGCGCCGGCGGCCTCGCGGACGGCCAGCTCGGCGAAGTAGGCGTCCTTGATGCCGGGAGCGTGCGGGAACAGCGTCGGCAGCTTCTCGTGGAAGTCGAGGTCCGTGGAGAGGATCACGGTCAGCGGCGCGCTCAGGGTCTTCGGGCCGTTGGCGCCCATCGCGTACTTCACCAGGCGCTCGCGGGCGTCCTCGGAGCGGACCATGGTGATGCGCAGCGGCGACTGGTTGAAGGCGGTCGGGCCGAACTTCACCAGGTCGTAGATGGCCTGTACCTGCTCGTCCGTCACCGGCTCGTCCGTGAACGAGTTGGCGGTCTGGGCCTCGCGGAAGAGGAGGTCCTGAGCGGCGGCGTCGAGAGCGAGAGACATGAGGGCACCTCGGGGGTCGTGGTTTATCCGTGTTCGATGTCAACTGTAACCAAGATAGATTAAGTTTCAACTAATACGGGGGGAACGTGACCTGATTCACAGGGGGAGTGGGGGTGCTTCGGGGGGTGAGCGGAACCGTCTGGGGGCGCTCGGTGCCGACCGGAACCGTCCGCGGCCGCCGGAGACTGACCGGAACCGTGCGGGGGCCGGGGCCGCCCGATACTGGCCGGGGGCGCTCGGTACCGTCCGGGGGTGCTCTGTACCGACCGGAACCGTCCGCGGCCGCCGGAGACTGACCGGAACCATGCGGGGGCATCCGGGATCGTCCGGGGCGCCTGAGACCGCCTGGAACCGTCCGGGACCGCCCGGGGGTGCCCGGGACCGCCTGGAACCGTCCGGGGCGGGCGCCCGGCCGCTACTCGGCCGCTTCCTCCTCCGCCAGCGCCGCGTCCAGCCGCGCCCGGGCCCCGTCCAGCCAGCGGCGACAGACCTTCGCCAGCTCCTCACCGCGCTCCCAGAGCGCGAGCGACTCCTCCAGCGTGGTCCCGCCGGCCTCCAGGCTGCGGACGACCTCGATCAGCTCGTCCCGGGCCTGTTCGTACCCGAGCGTGGACCCGTCCGGCTGCGCCGCGTCCGCGGTGCCGTCCACCGCCGTACCGTCCGCCGCCGTGTCGTCCGTCTTCGCCTTCGCCATGCTTCCCACCCTATTCCGGGGCTGTGACATCTTCCGGGGCTGTGACATCGGACCGTGAGCCGGCCACCCTGACCTGGAACTCGCCCTCGGCGACCCGGGCCCGCAGCACGTCGTCGTCCGCGACCTCGCCGGGGGAGCGCACGGCCTCCCCGTCCGGCTTCTGGAGCACCGCGTAACCCCGTTCCAAAGTGGCCTTGGGGGAGAGGGCGACCACCCGCGCCAGCGTGTGCGACAGCTCGGAGTCGGCCCGGTCCAGCAGATGCCCCAGTGTGCGCCTGCCGCGCTCCAGTAGCGCCGTGACCTGGTCCTCGCGCTCCTCGACCATCCGGTGGGGTCGCTCCATCGAGGGTCGGCTCAGGGCTGCCGCCAGGCCCCGCTCCTCGCGGTCCAGATAGCCGCCGACCGCGCGCAGCGCCCGCTCCCGCAGCTGCTGGATACGGGCGAACTCCTCGCCGACGTCCGGTACGACCTTCTTCGCCGCGTCCGTCGGCGTCGAAGCCCGCAGGTCGGCGACCAGGTCCAGCAGCGGCGAGTCCGGTTCGTGCCCGATCGCGGACACGACGGGCGTACGGGCCGCGCCCACGGCCCGTACCAGTTGCTCGTCCGAGAACGGCAGCAGGTCCTCGACGCTGCCGCCGCCGCGCGCCACGATGATCACGTCGACCTCGGGCAGCGCGTCCAGCTCCTTGACCGCCTCGATCACCTGCGGGACCGCGTGCACACCCTGCACCGGCACGTTGCGCACCTCGAAGCGGACGGCGGGCCAGCGCAGCCGGGCGTTCTCCAGCACGTCCCGCTCGGCGGCGCTGGCCCGGCCGCACACCAGGCCGATCAGCTGCGGCAGGAACGGCAGCCCGCGCTTGCGCTCCGCCCGGAACAGGCCCTCGGCGGCGAGGGACTTCTTCAGCTGCTCCAGCCGTGCCAGCAGCTCGCCGACGCCCACCGGCTTGATCTCGGCGGCCCGCAGCGAGAGCTGGCCGCGCGGCGCGTACCACTCGGGCTTGGCGTGCACGACGACGCGCGCGCCCTCGCTGATCACGTCCGCGACCTTGTCGAAGACCTGGCGGTAGCACGTGACGCTCAGCGAGATGTCGTACGACGGGTCGCGCAGCGTCAGGAAGACCACACCGGCCCCGGGCCGCCGCGACAGCTGCGTGATCTGCCCCTCGACCCAGACGGCCCCCAGCCGGTCGATCCACCCCCCGATGAGCCGCGACACCTCGCCGACCGGGATCGGCGCCTCCGCAGACGTCCTCACACTCATCCCTTGAGCGTATAGCCCGGCACCGACAGCGGCGGGGTGCGCGACTCCGGCCCTGTACGGGCTGCCGCGGCGTCAGCCACCCGCCGCCCCGCCCTTCCGCCGCCCGTACTGCACCGCCAGCACCACCAGCCCCACCGCCAACCAGACCGCGCCCACGACCTGCGCGGTCCCGGACGCCTCCACGATGACCGCGACCACCACCGCCAAGCCCAGCACCGGCACCAGGACGTGCCGCAGCAGATTCGGGTGAGCGGCCCGCTTGCGCACCCAGAACCAGCCGATCACCGACGCGTGCAGCAGACCGAAGGCCGTCAGCGCGCCCACGTTGACGATCGAGGAGAGATGGTCCAGACCGTCGTCGCGCCGGGCCGCCCACACCGCCGCGACCAGCGTCACCACCGCGGCGCCCAGCAGCGCCCGCCGCGGTACCCCGCTCCCCGCGTCCACCTTCGAGATCGCGCCCGGCAGCCGCCGGTCCCGCGCCATCGCGAACAGCAGCCGCCCGGCCGCCGCCTGCCCGGCCAGCGCCGCGAACGCCGCACCGATCGCCTTGCTCGCCGCCACCAGCTTCTGCAGCCACTCGCCGACGGCCGCGTCCGCCGTCGTATAGAAAGCGTCTCCCTGTTCGGCGGGCTTCGCCGCCAGCTCGGCCGCCGACATCGGCGCCAGCAGCGCCGCCAGATACGTCTGTACGGCGAACAGCACCCCCGCCGCCACCAGGCAGGTCAGCACGGCCCGCGCCACCCGCGCCGATCCCCCCGTCGTCTCCTCCGCGAACGACGCGATCGCGTCGAACCCCAGGTACGACAGCACCGCCACCGACACCGCGGCCAGCACCGCACTCGTGGAGAAGGCCCCCTCGCCGGTCAGCGGCTCCGACCAGCCCCGCTGCGCCCCGTCCGTGGCCAGCACCCACAACGCCGCCACCACGAAGACCGCCAGCACCACCAGCTCCATCGCCAGCACCGCGAAGCCGACCACGGCCGCGGCCCGCACCCCCGACAGGTTCAGGAGCGTGGTGACGACCACCGCGAGCGCCGTCCAGACCCACTGGTGCACGGACGGCACCAGCGCGTGCATCGCGATGCCGGAGAAGAGGTACGCGACCGCCGGGATCAGCAGGTAGTCGAGCATCGCCATCCACCCCGCGACGAAGCCCGCGCCCTCGCCCAGCCCGACCCGCGCGTACGTGAACACCGAGCCGGCCTGCGGTGCGACCCGCACCATCTGGGCGTACGAATAGGCCGTGAAGGCCATCGCGACCGTCGCCACCACGTAGACGACGGTGATCGCCCCGTGCGACTTGGCCTGGAGCGTGCCGAAGATGCCGACCGGTGCCATCGGGGCGATGAACAGCAGCCCGTAGACGATCAGGTCACGGAAGGACAGCGTGCGCCGCAGCCCGCCGCCGTCCGGCGCTGCGGACGCTCCGGGCGCGCCGGGGGGCGGCGGGGAGGACGGGTTCGGCTCGGACGGTGCGGTCATGACGGACACCTCGGCAGGGGGCATACGGGCCGACGATGATCGTCGGTTGTCCACCAGCTTCGGGCAAGGCCGCGTCAGCGGCAGGATGGACGCGCCAGGAACGGGATGGACGCGCCAGGAACGGGACGGACGCGCGCGATGCCGATCGGGTGGGCGCGTCCGTCTTCGTCCGCGCGGGCGTGCGCCCGGCGCACCGCCCCCGCGGGCCCGCGACCGGGGTCACTCCATCGCGCCCCGGCAGATCACGTACCCCGAAGTCGGCCCCGTACGATGGTTCGTATGACTGCTGCTACGCCCAGCCCGTCGCCAGCCACCGCCCAGGACGGAGACGTCTCGCGCGGCGAGGACCGCCGCCGGGTCCTGCTCGCCGCCCCCCGCGGCTATTGCGCGGGCGTGGACCGTGCCGTGATCGCCGTCGAGAAAGCCCTTGAGCAGTACGGCGCGCCCGTCTACGTGCGCCACGAGATCGTCCACAACAAGTACGTGGTCAAGACCCTGGAGAAGAAGGGCGCGATCTTCGTCGACGAGACCGCGGAGGTGCCCGAGGGCAACATCGTCATCTTCTCCGCGCACGGTGTCGCCCCGGTCGTCCACGACGAGGCCAAGCGCGGCAAGCTCGCCACCATCGACGCGACCTGCCCGCTGGTCACCAAGGTCCACAAAGAAGCCGTCCGGTACGCCAAGGAGGACTTCGACATCCTCCTGATCGGCCACGAGGGCCACGAAGAGGTCATCGGCACCAGCGGCGAGGCCCCCGACCACATCACCCTGGTCGACGGCCCCGACGACGTGAAGAACGTCGAGGTCCGCGACCCGGACAAGGTCGTCTGGCTCTCCCAGACCACCCTGTCGGTCGACGAGACCATGGAGACGGTCGGCGCCCTCAAGGGCCGCTTCCCCAACCTGCTCTCCCCGCCCAGCGACGACATCTGCTACGCCACCCAGAACCGGCAGACCGCCGTCAAGGAGATGGGCGCCCAGGCCGACCTCGTCATCGTCGTCGGCTCCAAGAACTCCTCGAACTCCGTCCGCCTCGTCGAGGTCGCCCTCGGCGCGGGCGCCGGCGCCGCCCACCTGGTCGACGGCGCCGAGGAGATCGACGAGAGCTGGCTGGAGGGCGTGCGCACCGTCGGCCTCACCTCCGGCGCCTCCGTCCCCGAGGTCCTGGTCCACGGCGTACTGGACTGGCTCGCGCAGCGCGGCTACGAGGACGTCGAGACGGTCAAGTCCGCCGAGGAGTCCATCACCTTCTCGCTGCCCAAGGAGCTGCGCCGCGACCTGCGCGCGGAGGCCAAGACGGCCGCGGAGGACTGAGAGCGGCGGCCGGGCCGGCCCACCGGCCCGGCTTACCGGCCCGGCCGGTGATCTCGGAGGTCGAGGGGTGAACCGGCCCGTCCCCGCCTAGCCTCGTAGGCATGAAGGTCTTTGGTGTGGACATCGGCGGGTCGGGCATCAAGGGCGCCCCGGTGGACCTGGAGCGCGGCGACCTGGCGGACGAGCGGTTCAAGGTGCTGACCCCGCATCCGGCCACCCCGGACGCGGTCGCGGACTGCGTCCGGCAGGTCGTGGACCATTTCGGCTGGTCAGGGCCGGTCGGCGCGACGTTCCCCGGAGTGGTGACCGACGGCGTCACCCGTACGGCGGCCAACGTCGACCCGGGATGGATCGACCGGAACGCCGCCGCGCTGCTCGCCGGCCGCCTCGGCGGCGACACCGGCGGCTGCCCGGTCACCGTCCTGAACGACGCGGACGCGGCGGGCCTGGCCGAGATGCACTTCGGGGCCGGCAGGGACCGTACGACGGGCACGGTCGTCGTGCTCACCTTCGGAACCGGCATCGGCAGCGCCGTCTTCACCGACGGCAAGCTCGTCCCCAACACCGAGCTCGGCCACCTGGAACTGCACGGCCACGACGCCGAGAAACGGGCGTCCACCAAGGTCAAGGACGACGAGGACCTGAGCTGGCAGCAGTGGGCGCGCCGCGTGCAGAAGTACCTCGCCCACGTGGAGATGCTCTTCTCGCCCCGCCTGTTCGTGATCGGCGGCGGCGTCAGCCGCAAGGCGGAGAAGTTCCTGCCGCTGATCGAGGGCGTCAAGGCGGAGATCGTCCCCGCGCAACTGCAGAACAACGCCGGCATCGTGGGCGCCGCGATGGCCGCCCGCGCCGCACTCCAGGACGGCCCCGCGGCCCCGGCGGGCGCGGGCGCCCCGCCGGGCCCCGCGGCCGCGACCGGTGCCGACGCGGCCGCTACGTCGCAGGTCGGCTGGCCGGCCGATCCCTGACCTGGCCCGCGGGCTGCCCCGGACCACGGTGGTGCGCCCCCTGGCCCAGGCCGGGGCGCTGCCCCGGTCCCGGCCCCTGCTCCAGCCGCTGCCGCATCCGCGCCTTGCGCGCCGGCGCCTGGCCGGCCGCCGGGGGCGCCTGCCGCGGCGTACGCCCCCGGGGCGCGCAGCCCGCCGCCCGGCGCGCCTGCCGAGCGGCCTGCCGCCGCGCGATGGCCGCCGCCTTGCGGACGACGACGATCAGCGCGCAGACCAGCGTCCCCGTGTAGAGCCAGCCGGCCTGCGTCGCCATCACCGTGAAGACGCCCATCAGCAGCCCGGCGATGCCGCCCGCGCTGTGGCTGATCGGAACGGTGCCGAGGGTGTACGCGATGGGCAGCGCGATCGGGGCGGTGATCAGGTCGTACGGCCGTACCCACAAGCCCGCGCACACGCTGACCAGCACGAAGAAGACCCCGTACACCGTCGGCGCGCCGTCGAACAGGAACTGGTCGAGGGCGGCGAAGGCGAAGAGCGCGAGGGCACCGAGCAGGCCGCAGCCCAGCCCGGTGAGCCGCGGCGCGGGAAACCGCGCGGCCGCGGCCGCCAGCGGAGCCAGGGGCCCGCGGCGGCGCGGCCGTACCCGGTACACGGTCGAACTCTCACCGCCGGGCTCGTCCGCGCCCGGCGCACGTGGGGCTCCGGGGGCCCGTGGGGCACCTGGCGCCCGCGGGGCGCCCGGACTCCCCGAGGAAACCCGCATACCTCGGGCATCCCGGGCGTCCAAGGCATCCGAAGCGTCCGACGTAACGGCTTCCGCGGGGCGGGGAAGCCGTGCGTCCTGGCCCGCTGCCGGACGGACGGTCCGGGGCGGACTGTGCTGGGGGCTGCGCGCTCTGTGTTGCTCCACTCGGCCACGGTAGGCCGCTAAGTGGGATTAATCGGTTACAGGACACGCGTTTTGTCCGACCAGACCGGCCCATTCGGTGGACAAACCACCCCACGCCCCATCACCCACCGTAACCACCCCTCCCCTCCTACCCCGCACCCAACCCCCACATCCCCCCTCCCCCACACCCCTCCTCCCCATCCCTCCCCGCCACCCGCCCGGCGGTGTCGGCCGCCCCGTAGACTGGGCGACCGGCCCGTCGCGGGCCGACCTGGCCCCAAAGGGCCGCTCCGGCCCCCCGCGGGCCCGTACGTACCGCCGCCCAGTCCTCTCCCGGGAAGTCGCCACCGTGTCGCTCACGATCGGAATCGTCGGTCTGCCGAATGTCGGCAAGTCGACCATGTTCAACGCCCTGACCAAGAACGACGTGCTGGCGGCCAACTACCCGTTCGCCACCATCGAGCCCAACGTCGGCGTCGTCGGCGTCCCCGACCCCCGCCTGGCCAAGCTGGCCGAGATCTTCGACTCCCAGAAGATCCTCCCTGCCACCGTCGACTTCGTCGACATCGCCGGCATCGTCCGCGGCGCCTCCGAGGGCGAGGGCCTGGGCAACAAGTTCCTCGCGAACATCCGCGAGTCGGACGCGATCTGCCAGGTCATCCGCGCCTTCAAGGACGAGAACGTCGTCCACGTAGACGGCAAGGTCTCGCCCAAGGACGACATCGAGACCATCAACACCGAGCTGATCCTCGCCGACCTCCAGACCATCGAGAAGGTCCTGCCGCGCCTCCAGAAGGAGTCGCGCATCAAGAAGGACGTCGCCCCGAAGGTCAAGGCGGTCGAGGAGGCCAAGGCGATCCTGGAAAAGGGCGACACCCTCTTCTCGGCGGGCATCGTCCAGGGCTCCGGCAATGAAGAGCTCCTCCACGACCTGCACCTCCTCACCACCAAGCCCTTCCTCTACGTCTTCAACGTCGACGAGGACGAGCTGACCGACGAGGACTTCAAGGCCGAGCAGCGCGCCCTGGTGGCCCCCGCCGAGGCCATCTTCCTCAACGCCAAGCTCGAAGCCGACCTCGCCGAACTCGACGAGGAGGAGGCCCTCGAACTCCTCCAGTCCGTAGGCCAGGAAGAGCCCGGCCTCGCCACCCTCGCCCACGTCGGCTTCAACACCCTCGGCCTGCAGACCTACCTCACCGCCGGCCCCAAGGAAACCCGCGCCTGGACCATCAAGAAGGGCGCCACGGCCCCCGAGGCAGCCGGCGTCATCCACACCGACTTCCAAAAGGGCTTCATCAAGGCCGAGGTCATCTCTTTCGAAGACCTGGTCGAAACAGGCTCGGTGGCCGAAGCCCGCGCTGCTGGTAAGGCGCGAATGGAAGGCAAGGACTATGTGATGCAGGACGGGGATGTGGTGGAGTTCCGCTTTAACGTGTGAGCGGGTAGCTACTGCAAGTCGGGTAGTTCATCAGGCATACAGGCCAGAAGGGGCCGGCTCCTCCGGGGGCCGGCCCCTTGGTCATGTCCGTGCGTGGCGGGCGCGTCCGGTTGGGGAGGGGTTGGGGATTTCGGCCGGGTTGGTGGAGGCGGGATTGCGGCGGTCGGTGGGGGAGACCGGGGGTGGGCAGGTGTATGCGTAGCCCGGGCGGGTGGCGGGGTTTGTGGCGCGGGGTGCTGTGTCTGGTGGGGGCGGTGCTGGGAGTCAGCGGGGGTAGAGCTGGAAGAGGGTGGCGGGGGTGCCGCGGTACTGCTCGCCCGCCGCGCGGAGCATGGGTTCGAGGAAGGCGCGGGCGTACGCGGCCGGGTCCTTGCCCGCGTCTTCCAGGCCCGTGATGTACGCGCGGTGCTCGGCGAGGGAGTCGACCGCCCGGTCGATTCCGGGGCCGACCTCCTTGGCGTGTGTCGGATAAGGGGAGCCGGCCACCGCCACCCAGCGGACGCCGTTCCAGGGGGCGAGGCCGAGTTCGGTGGTCAGGTCGGGGAAGATCCAGCGGTTGCCCGCGTCGCCGGCCGCGTCCAGGGCGGCGCGGCCCACCACCCGGTGGTCGGGCGTGTTCCAGGCGACTCCGCCCCAGGTGTCGTGGTGGTTGAGGGTGATCAGCAGCTCGGGCCGGTGCCGGCGGACGGCGGCCGCCAGGTCGCGGCGCAGGGGCAGCCCAACCTCGATGACGCCGTCGCGATGCCGGTCCAGGAATTCCACCGTCCGTACGCCGACCACGGCCGCGCCGGCCCGCTGCTCCGCCTCACGGACCAGGGCGCACTCCTCGGGGCCGAGGCCGTCGATACCGGCTTCACCGCGCGTGACCAGGAGGTACGTGACCTCGCGCCCGGCCGCCGTCCACTCGGCGACGGCGGCTGCCGCGCCGTATTCGAGGTCGTCGGGGTGGGCGACGACGGCCAGCGCGCGTTGCCAGTCCTCCGGCATGGGGGAGAGGAGGGTGGAGGGGGTGGGAGTGTCGGCGGGGGCGTCTCGCACGGTGTGCTCCTTCCCTTGCCGCTCGGGCGCGGCTCGTGTGGGCGGGCAGCTCGTACAGACTCTCGCACGAAACGTACGGCATCGCCGGGCGGCCGGGAACAGACGCTTTCCGACGGTCAAGTTCCATGATCACAAGGCCGGTTGAGCTGGGCTTCATCACATCGAGTGAATTACTGGCCCAGGCTTGCGGTCAACAACACGCGGTTGCCAGGCTGTTGCTGACTGTCAAGCTGTTGGGAGGGGCATGTGCCTTTCGGTGAGCAGCCCGCGTACCTCCGCGTCGCCGGCGACCTGCGCCAGAAGATCGTCGAAGGTGTGCTGCCCCCGCACACCCGCCTCCCCTCCCAGGCCCGCATCCGCGAGGAGTACGGCGTCTCCGACACGGTCGCCCTGGAGGCCCGCAAGGTGCTGATGGCCGAGGGACTGGTCGAGGGCCGCTCCGGGTCGGGGACGTATGTGCGCGAGCAGCCCGTCCCGCGCCGCATCGCCCGTGCCGGCTACCGCACCGGCGTCGGAGCCACGCCCTTCCGCCAGGAGCAGGCCGACGAGCGGGTCAAGGGCACCTGGGAGTCCAGCAGCGAGCGGGAGGAGGCCGACCCGGCCGTCGCGTCCCGGCTGCGCATCCAGGTGGGCGACCGGGTGATGCGGACGCGCTATCTCTTCCGGGCGGAGGGCGAGCCGTCCATGCTCTCCACGTCCTGGGAGCCGCTGGACCTGACCGGGCGTACGCCCGTGATGCTGCCCGAGGAGGGGCCGCTGGCGGGGCGCGGGGTGGTCGAGCGGATGGCGGCCATCGACGTGATCGTGGACAACGTGGTCGAGGAGGTCGGCGCGCGGCCGGGGCTGGCGGAGGAGGCCATGGCGCTGGGCGGGGTTCCGGGGCATGCGGTGCTGGTCATCTCGCGTACGTACTTCGCGGGCGGCCGCCCGGTGGAGACGGCCGACGTCGTGACGCTCGCCGACCGCCACCGGGTGGCCTACCACTTGCCGGTGCACTAGCTGTACTGACCGGGCACGTTGATGGAGAACAGGGGGCCTGATCGGCAATCACGATGCGGGGGTTGAGTGCCTGTTGGCCAGGTCCCTGGCGAGCTGACTGATGCGTGCGCGGGCCGTCTCAGGGGCGAGCACCTCGATGTGGTCGCCGAACTGAAGAAGCTGACGCACCGACTCGATGTCGGGGTAGCGCACGACGACGACGCACGAGCCTTTTTCCGCGTCGGAGACATGGTGGATGCGGGTGCCGAGGATGCGCCGCGCCAGGTCGAGACCCTTTTCCGGCAGGCGGATGGTCACGCTCACGCGATCTTGCTCCTCAGTGCGTCTCTTCAACACGGCCCATCTGGTGCGGAGGGTTTCGCCCGGTTGGAGCACGGCTGGTGCGTCTAGCTGTTCGAAGGCCAACAGTCGTTCCAGAGCGAGCAGCCGGCTGTCGCCCTGGTCATCGGCGACGAGATACCAGCGACCTGATTTCGCCACGAGCCCGTACGGGTCGACCACCCGTGTCGAGGCCTGGCTCTCGGCGCTGCGCCGGTACAGGACTCGAAGGCGTCGCCGGTGTCGCAGGGTCGAGGCCAGGTCCGATACTTCGACCGCTGCCTCGGGGGCAGCAAACCACGCAGTGCTGTCGACCAGCACAAGGTCGGCCAGCCGCAGCGGGCTCGGCGACTTTGGTGCTGCAGCCTGGCGGGCGGCGATCTTGCGCTCGGCCGACTCCCACGCCGCAGTCAGGCCCATTCGCTCACGTAGTGCGCTGTCCAAGCCGGCCACGGACAGGGCCTCCAGTTCTGGTGGTTCCAGATGGGATGCGCTGAGCCGTGCACTGGGGAGCAGGACGATCCCGCCGTTTCGCCCACGTTCGGCATAGACGGGCACGCCCGCTGTCGATAGCGCCTCGACGTCCCGCAGCACAGTCCGCCGGGACACCTCAAGACGCGCGGCGAGCTCCGTAGTAGTGAGCCGCTGACGGGTCTGCAGGAGCAGCAGGAGATGCAGGAGCCTTGACGCCTTCATGCTTACCCATGTTTTCAGAAAAGGTGACAGGTTCCGTCGCGATTGGTTGATCCACTGGGTGCTGGACCGGGAAATCAACGAGTTGAGGAGCGCTCCATGCCCGCACCGAATCTGTTCCTGATCGGCGTCCGCGACGCCGAGGCCGCCACCGCCTTCTACAGCGACCTGTTCGAGATCGAGCCGACCTTCACCAGTCCCCACTACGTAGCGTTCGAAGCTGCCCCCGGTGTCTTGTTCGCACTGTGGACGGGCTACAGCGAGCACGCGGTCCCGAGCCTCCCTCGTACGACAGAGATCGGACTCATGGTGCCGGGGCCATCGCAGGCGATTGACGAGATCTTCACGAGGTGGGCCTCGAAGGGGGTCCACGTCGTGCAGGAGCCGCATGATGCTGTCTTCGGCCGCACATTCGTGATCACGGACCCTGACGGCAACCTCATCCGAGTCTCCCCGGTCGACTGACCTGCACTATCCCTCCTCGCATATCTCCAAGCTGAAGGGCCGGCCACCCACCATGGCCGGCCTTTCAGCCTGTCCAGGAGCTCAGAAATGTCGCATTCGGACGCGGCCCTCACCCCGCGCCACCGGCTGAAGGTCGCTCTCGTCGCTGAGACGGCTGGCCGATCAGCGAAGTCGCGGCCCGCTTCCAGGTGTCCTGGCCGACCGTGAAGCGCTGGGGCGATCGCTACCTCGCAGGCGAGTCCATGCCGGACCGATCCTCACGACCGCGGAGCTCTCCGGCCAAGACACCCAAGACCGTGACGAAGAGGTGCGTCAGCCTGCGACTCCGTCTGCGGAAGGGCCGGTCCAGCTCGCTGCGAGACTCGATACCGCCCCGTCGACAATGCATCGAATCCTGCGATCGGCCCGCCTGAACGGACTCGCCTACGTCGACCGTGAGACCGGTGAGCCCGTCCGCCGGTATGAGCACGACCATCCGGGATCACTGGTGCACGTGGACGTGAAGAAGCCCGGGAACATCCCCGGCGGTGGCGGCCGGCGCTACGTCGGCCGCCACCAAGGCGAGAAGCACCGCGCCGCCCCGCCTTCCGCGCGCCCCGCCCCTCCCGCACCCCCACGCGTAACGAAGCGTTCCCGCGCCCATGTGGCGTTCCCGCGCCCACGTGGCGTTCTCGCGCACACGCGCGATGCCCTGTTCTCCGGTCGCGCGCCGTTCGTTCGGTGCTCGGCGGGCAAGATCGCACGGTGCGTACTGATGCGTAACCCGCCAGTAGCCACCCTTGATGTGTGTCTATGTCGGGATTTGAACGGCCAATTGGTGAGTGGGAAACCTCACACACCCTCAGCGGGGAGGGAGTTTTGACCCCGCTTGGGAATCCGATCTTCCAATTCGCTCTTACGATGGCGAAGTTTGTGCACGGCACGGGGGAAGATCAGGAGACCAAGCACGTTGAGCACGACGCAGACCCAGAGCGCGGAGCAGGGCTCCCACTCGAATTACCGACGGTCCCTCGGGACCATTGCCCTGACCGCCACGGGTCTTGGGTCGATCATCGGTTCCGGCTGGCTCTTCGGGGCCGAGCGGGCCGCCGCCATCGCTGGTCCCGCCGCCATCCTCGCCTGGGTCATCGGCGCGGTCGTCGCGCTCACGATCGCCCTCACGTACACCGAACTGGGCTCGATGTTCCCCAAGGCGGGCGGCATGGTCCGCTACGGCCAGTACTCGCACGGCTCGCTCGCCGGTTACCTCGCCGCCTGGGCGAACTGGATCGCGATCGTCTCCGTCATACCCGGGGAGGCCACGGCCTCCGTCCAGTACATGAGCTCCTGGAACTTCGGGTGGGCGCAGGCCCTGTACGACGGCAAGGAGCTGACCGGCAGCGGTGTCGCGGTCGCCAGCGTCCTGCTGGTCTTCTACTTCTTCCTGAACTGGTTCGCGATCTCGCTCTTCGCGAAGACCAACACCGCGATCACGGTCTTCAAGGTCGTCGTACCGATCCTGACCGCGAGCGCGCTGATGATGGCGCACTTCGACACGAGCAACATCAAGGACCACGGCGGCTTCACGCCCAACGGGTGGAGCGCGGTCTTCTCCGCCGTCGCCCTCTCCGGCATCGTCTGGGCCTACAACGGCTTCCAGTCGCCGCTGAACATGGCCGGCGAGGCCCGTAACCCGGGCAAGTCGCTGCCCAAGGCCGTCGTCTACTCGATCGTGATCGCGCTCGTCATCTACGTCGCGCTCCAGGTCGCCTTCCTGATGGCCGTCCCCGGCGGCAAGCTGGAGTCCGCCGGCGGCTGGGCCCACCTCGGCTACAACTCGCCGCTCGCCGACCTCGCCGTCGCCTGGGGCCTGAACTGGCTGGCGCTGCTGCTGTACGCGGACGCGTTCGTCTCGCCGTCCGGTACGGGCATGATCTACGCGGCCACCACCTCGCGCATGATCCAGGGCGTGCAGGAGAACGGGCACCTGCCCAAGATCTTCGGCCGGGTGGACAAGAAGACCGGTGTGCCGCGTCCGGCGCTGGTCCTGAACCTGTTCATCGCCTTCCTCTTCCTCGCGGTCTTCCGCGGCTGGGGCTCGCTCGCCGAGATCGTCTCGGTGGCCACCGTGATCTCGTACATCACCGGGCCGGTCGCGGTGATGTCGCTGCGCCGCCTCGCGCCGGACCTGCAGCGGCCGGTGAAGCTGCGGATCATGCCGGTCGTCGCGCCGATCGCGATGGTCTTCGGTTCGCTGGTCCTGTACTGGGGCCGCTGGCCGCTCACCGGCAAGGTCATCCTGATCATGGCGGTCGGCCTGCCGGTCTGGGCCTGGTACGAGCTGCGCAAGCCGTGGGCCGAGTTGAAGCCGCACCTCAAGGCGGGCGCCTGGATGGTGGCGTACCTGCTGGTCATGGCGTGCGTGTCGTACATGGGCGGCACGGAGTTCGGCGGCAAGGGCTACCTGGCGCCGGGCTGGGACATCGTGGTGGTCGCGGTGATCGGCCTGGTCTTCTACTGGTGGGGCGTCCGCAGCTCCTGGCGCAACCCGACGCTGCTGGCGGCCGAGGCGGAGTCGCTGGCGGCGATCGAGGCCGAGAAGGCCGCGGAGAAGGCCGAGGGAAAGGCCGAGGGGAAGGCTGAGGGGGAGGCTGAGGGGGAGGCCGCGTCCGGCGCCAAGTGCGACGCGGGCACGTCCTAGCAGCCACGCAGGCATCATCCGACGGGCGCCGTCGGCGGCAGGGGCCGCCGGCGGCGCCCGTTCGTGTGTGGGGGCGGGGGCGAGCGGGGGCCGTGCGCCGTCCTGCGCCGTGTTCGATGGCCGGTTCGGTATCTCTTTGTGCAAAGGCGTATCCGGTGCGTAAAGGTCGGGCGTAGGCTCGGGCATATGCGGCATGCGGTTTCGGTAACGGTTCAGGAGGGGCGCGCGACGGCGCGCTGGACGGCGGACGGAGGGGCGCGATGACCGACAGTGGCGCGGTGCTGCCCTGGCTCGTCATTCGCCAGGACGAGGGCGGCAATCGCTATCGCGTCGGCCGCTACGCCACCCGTGCGGAAGCGGAACAGGTGGCCGACCGGCTCGATACCCGCCGGCACGGGCAGCTGTACGTCGTGGAGCGGGTGGGGCACGCCACGGCCTGACGCGGAGGGGCGGCCACGGCGGGACGTAGGCTGCCGCGCATGACGAACGTGCGTGTGGTGGTGGGTGGTGCGGTGCTCGACCGGGGGCGGCTGCTGGCCGCGCGGCGCAGTGCGCCCGCCGCGCTGGCCGGCCGCTGGGAGCTGCCGGGCGGCAAGGTGGAGCCCGGAGAGACGCCCGAGGAGGCGCTCACGCGCGAGCTGCGGGAGGAACTGGGTATCGAGGCCGAGCCGCTGGAACGGATTCCGGGGGAGTGGGCGCTGCGCCCCGGCCTCGTGCTGCGGGTGTGGACGGCCCGCCTGGTGTCCGGCGAGCCGCGGGCCCTCCAGGACCACGACGCGCTGCGCTGGCTGGCGCCGGACCAGGAGCACGAGGTCGACTGGCTCGACCAGGACCGCCCGGCGGTCGCTGAGGCGATGCGGCGCCTCGGCTCCTCGTACGCGTCCGGCGGCGTCTGAGCCGGCCTGCCCCGTGCGGGGCGGGTCGCCCGGCCGCGCGCCGGTTCCCCCGTACGGGCCGATCATCGGATTACGCGGGTCCCTCGTACGGGGCTGCCCGGCGGGGCGGGCGGCGCGCCGGAGAGGCCCGCGGCGTACCAGGCGTACGCGACGGGGTCCCGTCCGCCCCGTACGCCGTTTGTGCCACAGTGCGCCATTGAGGGCGATATTGAAGCCCTGATACCGGGTATGTGCTGTTTACCCCCTCAAGACGGACAATCCGGAGGGTGTTCGCACCGGGCTGGGAAGTGATCGGCGTGAGCGACAGCGCAGCGGCAGGGGCCCAGGAATCCTCCCCGTACGCGCCCCGGCGCGGTGTGATCTCCGGTTCTCCCATCGCCGAGTGGAGCTTTCCGGCCGAGCCGGGCTCCGCGCGCACCGCCCGTGCCGTGGTGCGCGAGGCCCTTGAGGACTGGGGCCTGGACTCCGCCGCCGACCTCACCGTGCTGCTCGTCAGCGAGCTGGTCACCAATTCGCTGCGCTACGCCAGCGGGCCCATCGGCCTGCGCATGGTCCTCAAGAGCGGGGGCAACCTGCTGGTCGAGGTGTCCGATCCGGTGCCCGATCCGCCGCGGGAGCGGACGGCGACGCCGGAGGACGAGGGCGGCCGCGGGTTGCAGCTGGTGGCGTGCACGTCGCTGCGCTGGGGCACCCGGCACGGTAGGACGGGTAAAACAGTGTGGTTCGAGCTGTCTGTGGCGGGTTAGGAGTCTGGTGGCGGCCTGATCGTTGCCGTTTCATTGACATTCTGTGGACGGCCTGCGATCGAGACTGTGCTGTGATCGTGAAGACCGTGTTCCGGATAGCCGCGGTGCTGGATACTCGGTTCGTCCGGTCCGGGCACGATGAGCTGGAGGGGACGGGGCTCGTGAGCGAGAAGTCATCTGGCGGGGCAGGACCCGCGCAGCCGGCCGGGCCGGGTGGTACGGACGGCCCGGCGCGGCCCGCGGGGCCCGAAGGCCCGGAAGGCCCGCCGATATGGCAGAGCAGCCCGCCCGGCTCCATCTACGACTACATCCGCGTCGCGTCGTTCTCGCTCGGCCCCGACGGGCGCATCGACCGGTGGAGCGAGCGCGCCGCCGAGATGCTCGGCATCCCCGCCAGGGAGGCCGTCGGCAAGGACCCGGTGGCCGCGTTCGTGCCGCACGAGCTGCACGACAGGGCGCACCGCACGGTCTCGGAGATCCTGGACGGCCGGGAGTGGACCGGCCTGGTCCCGTACCGTGCGCGCGGCACGGACGGGCCCGGCACGCCGGACGCGGGCGACAGCCGGCTCGCGGAGATCTACGTGATGCCGTCCGAGACGGCGGCGGGCGAGCGCGCGGCGGTCTGCCTGGTCGTCGACGTCCGCGCGCTGCGCGGCATCGAGACCGACCTGGCGGCCTCCCAGGCCGTTTTCGGCCAATCTCCCATGGGGTTTCTCCTCTTCGGCACGGACCTGCGGATCCGGCGCGTCAACGAGCGCTTCGCGACCGTCTTCGGCGGTCCCGCGTCCAGGTACAGCGGCGGCGGGCCGCACGACTTCCTGCCGCGTACCGAGGCGGAACGGCTCAACGCGGCGCTGCGGCGGGTGCTGGAGACGGGGGAGCCGGTCGCGGAGATGCAGCTCGTCGGTACGGTGCCGGCGGCCCCGGCCGTGCCCGCGCAGGCCACCGGGTCCCCCGCCCCTGCCGGCTCCGCCCCGGGGCCGGCGGAGGCCGACCGCCGCCGCTGGTCCGTCTCCCTGTACCGCCTGCACGGCGCCAGCGGCCGCCCCATCGGCGTCGCCGCGCTGGCCGCCGACGTGACGGGCCGGCGGCGGGCCGAGCGGGAGGCCGCCAGCGCCCGCCGCAACCTGGCGCTGCTCAACGAGGCCGGCGCACGGATCGGCAACTCCCTCGACCTGGAGACCACCGCCCGCACGCTCCTGGACGTGGCCGTGCCGCAGTTCTGCGACCTGGCCTCCGTGGACCTCTACCAGGGGCTGCTGGCCGGTGACGAGGCGCCGCCCGGCATGGCCGACGGCAGTGCCGAGCTGCGCCGGGTCGCGTTCGCCAGTGCCGTGTCCGACGCGCCGCTGGCCACCACGACGTGTTGCGTACCCGAGGGCGAGGCCGGTCCGGTGGCGGTCGGCGCCGTCCACCGGTACCCGTTCAACTCCCCGTGCGCGGGCGCGCTGCGCACCGCCCAGGCGCAGATCATCCCGGGCCGGGAGAACGAGGAGGGGCCCGAGCTGGGCGCGGTGGTCCACTCGACGCTCGCCGTGCCGATGGTCGCCCGCGACACGGTCGTCGGGCTGGTGCAGTTCTCCCGTACCAAGGGCAGTGAGTCGTTCGGAGAGCGCGACACCGCCCTCGCCGTCGAGCTGGCCGCGCGCGCCGCGGTCTGTATCGACAATGCCCGCCTGTACCGCCGGGAGCACGAGCGCGCGCTGATTTTGCAGCGCAGCCTGCTGCCGCCGGGCGACCCCGAGGCGGCGGGCCTGGACATCGCCTGCCGCTACCTGCCCGGGACCACCGCCACCGAGGTCGGCGGCGACTGGTTCGACGTCATCGAGCTGCCCGGCCACCGCACCGCGCTCGTCGTCGGCGACGTGATGGGGCGCGGGCTGCGCGCGGCCGTCGCGATGGGCGAGCTGCGTACCGCCGTACGGACCCTGGCGCTGCTCGACATGGAGCCGGCCGAGGTGCTCTCCGCGCTCGACGAGATCGCACGCGGGCTCGGCGCGACCGGCGGGGGCGCCCGGACGAGCGCGCGCGCCCCGCGCAGCCGGTCGGCGGGTCCCGCCGGGGCGTCCGCCGATCCCTCCGCCAACCCCTCCGCCGAGGCGCCGCGCGCGGGTTCCGGCACCGCCGACCTCTCCGAGGTCTACCTCGCCACCTGCGTGTACGCCGTGTACGACCCGATCAGCCGGCGCTGTACGTTCGCCAACGCCGGGCATCTGCCGCCCATCCTGGTCGAGGACGGCGAAGACGCCCTGCTGCTGGACGTACCGCCCGGCATGCCGCTCGGTGTCGGCGGCGAGCCGTTCGAGGAGACCGAGGTCGAGCTGCCCGACGGGGCGCTGCTCGCCCTCTACACGGACGGCCTGGTCGAATCCCGCGACCACCCGCTGGACGAGGGCCTGCGCGCCTTCCAGACGGCCCTGTCGGAGGCCGGGCGTCCGCTGGAGGACGTCTGCGACCACGTACTGAACGCGCTGGACACCCGGCACGGCGAGGACGACATCGCGCTGCTGATGGCCCGCGTGCACGGCCTGCCCAAGGACTCCGTCGGCGACTGGAACCTGGCCCCCGAGGCCCGCTCGGTCTCCCGCGCCCGTGAGCTGGCCCGTGACCAGCTCACGGACTGGGGCCTGGAGGCGCTCGTCGACACCACCGAACTGCTCGTCAGCGAGCTGGTCACCAATGCGCTGCGGCACGGCCACGGCGAGATCCGGCTGCGCCTGCTGCTGGACCGCACCCTGGTGTGCGAGGTGTGGGACGCGGACCTGGCCCAGCCACGCCGCAGGAGGGCCCGTGACACGGACGAGGGCGGCCGCGGGCTCCAGCTCGTCGGCCTGCTCAGCGCCGGCTGGGGCAGCCGCCGCACCCCCCGGGGCAAGACCGTGTGGTTCGAGCTCCCGCTGCCCGACGGCGACACCGTCATCCCCGACCCGGCGGACGCCTTGCTGAGTCTTTTCTGAGCGGCCTGTTCCGAAGAGGGCCGCGGCGTCCGGCCGGGTGCCGCGGGGCGGTGGCTAGTCGGTCCCGTTCCGTCGCCTGATCTTGTCGCCCAGCCACACCAGCGGGTCGTACTTGCGGTCGGCCGCGCGTTCCTTCATGGGGATCAGGGCGTTGTCGGTGATCCTGATGTGCTCGGGGCAGACCTCGGTGCAGCACTTGGTGATGTTGCAGTGGCCGAGGCCGTGCTCGTCCTGGGCGGCGCGTTTGCGGTCGAGGCCGGATTCGGAAGCCGCGTCCAGGGGGTGCATGTCGAGCTCCGCGATCCGCATCAGGAATCGGGGGCCGGCGAAGGCGGTCTTGTTCTCCTCGTGGTCGCGGACGACATGGCAGGTGTCCTGGCACAGGAAGCACTCGATGCACTTGCGGAACTCCTGCGAGCGGCCGACGTCCTCCTGCCGCATCCGGTACCCGCCCGGCTCCAGACCGGGCGGCGGTACGAAGCTGGGGATCTCCCGGGCCTTGGCGTAGTTGAACGAGACGTCCGTGACCAGGTCGCGGACGACCGGGAAGGCCCGCATCGGGGTGATGGTGACCGTCTCGTCGCGGGCGAAGACGGACATGCGGGTCATGCACATCAGGCGGGGCCGCCCGTTGATCTCCGCGCTGCACGAGCCGCACTTGCCCGCCTTGCAGTTCCAGCGGACGGCGAGGTCGGGGGCCTGGGTGGCCTGGAGGCGGTGGACGATGTCGAGGACCACCTCGCCGTCGTTGACCTCCACGCGGAAGTCCTCCAGGCCGCCGCCGTCCGCGTCGCCCCGCCAGACTTTGAAGTGCGCCTTGTAGGCGTCGGACTGCGCGCTCACCGGTTCGTCTCCTCGTCGTCCGCGGTTCCTGGTGCCCCCGCCGTGCCCGCCGCCAGTTCCTCGTCCGTCAGGTACTTCGCCAGCTCGTCCTGTTCGAAGAGGCCGAGGAGATCGGTACGGATGGGCGGGGTCTCGCGGCGGGTCAGGCGGATCTGGCCGACGGCCGGGTCCTGCGGGGGGAGGTCCGTGCCGTTCTCGGCCAGCTCGCAGACCAGGTTGATCCGGCGCCACCGCCGGTCCATCTCCGGGTAGTCGTCCCGGGTGTGCCCGCCGCGGGACTCCTTGCGTTCCAGTGCGGCCCGCGCCACGCACTCGCTGACCAGCAGCATGTTGCGCAGGTCGATGGCCAGGTGCCAGCCGGGGTTGTACTGCCGGTGGCCCTCGACGCCGGCCCGGCGGGCCCGTACCCGCAGGTCGGCGAGGCGTTCCAGGGCCTCTTCCATCTCGCCCTGCCTGCGGATGATGCCCACCAGGTCGTTCATCGCCTGCTGGAGTTCCTGGTGGAGGGTGTACGGGTTCTCGGCGGGCCGTCCGGTGTGGTGGGCGTCGGGCCCCTCGGCGCTGAACGGGCGCAGCGCCTCCGCCTCCGCGGCGTCGAGCTGGAGCGGGTCGGCGGCCGGCCGCCCGGCCCTGGCGCGTGCGTGCTCGGCCGCGTACAGGCCCGCCCGGCGGCCGAAGACCAGCAGGTCGGACAGGGAGTTGCCGCCGAGCCGGTTGGAGCCGTGCATGCCGCCGGCCACCTCGCCGGCGGCGAACAGGCCGGGGACGCCGGTGGCGGCCGCGGTGTCCGGGTCGACCTCCACGCCGCCCATCACGTAGTGGCAGGTCGGCCCGACCTCCATCGGCTCGGCGGTGATGTCCACGTCCGCCAGCTCCTTGAACTGGTGGTGCATGGAGGGCAGCCGCCGCCGGATGGTCTCGGCCGGCATACGGGTGGAGACGTCGAGGAAGACTCCGCCGTGCGGGGAGCCGCGGCCCGCCTTGACCTCGGCGTTGATGGCGCGCGCGACCTCGTCGCGGGGCAGCAGTTCGGGCGGGCGGCGGTTGTGGTCGGGGTCGTCGTACCAGCGGTCGCCCTCGGCCTCGGACTGGGCGTACTTCTCCTTGAAGACGTCCGGGATGTAGTCGAACATGAAGCGTTTGCCGTCGCTGTTGCGCAGCACGCCGCCGTCGCCGCGGACGGATTCGGTGACGAGGATGCCCTTGACGGAGGGCGGCCAGACCATGCCCGTCGGGTGGAACTGGACGAACTCCATGTTGATCAGCGGGGCCCCGGCGAGCAGCGCGAGCGCGTGCCCGTCGCCGGTGTACTCCCAGGAGTTGGACGTGACCTTGAAGGACTTGCCGATGCCGCCGGTCGCCAGGACCACCGAGGGGGCCTGGAGGACGAAGAAGCGGCCGGACTCACGTTCGTAGCAGAAGGCGCCGGCCACCCGGCCCTCGTCCTTGAGCACGCGGGTGACCGTGCACTCCTGGAACACTTTCAGGCGTGCGTCGTACGCGCCGTGTTCGCGCTCGTCCTCCTGCTGGAGGGAGACGATCTTCTGCTGGAGGGTGCGGATCAGCTCCAGGCCCGTACGGTCGCCGACGTGCGCGAGGCGCGGGTACTCGTGGCCGCCGAAGTTGCGCTGCGAGATCCGGCCGTCCGGGGTGCGGTCGAACAGCGCGCCCCAGGTCTCCAGCTCCCAGACCCGCTCCGGCGCCTCGCGGGCGTGCAGCTCCGCCATCCGCCAGTGGTTGAGGAACTTGCCGCCGCGCATGGTGTCGCGGAAGTGGACCTGCCAGTTGTCGCCCTCGTTGACGTTGCCCATGCTGGCCGCGATGCCGCCCTCGGCCATGACCGTATGGGCCTTGCCGAACAGCGACTTGCAGATCACGGCCGTACGCATGCCCTGTTCACGGGCCTCGATGGCGGCGCGCAGCCCGGCGCCGCCCGCGCCCACCACGACAACGTCCCACTCCTGCCGGTCGAGCTGCGTCATCACAAGGCACCCTTCCTAGAAGAAGCGCGGGTCGTCGAAGGCCCCGGTGGCGAGGAGGAAGACGTAGAAGTCGGCGGCGGCCACGCTGATCAGCGAGGCCCAGGCGAGGGCCGCGTGCCGCGCGTTCAGCTTGCCGACCCAGCCCCACAGGCGGTAGCGCACCGGGTGTTTGGAGAAGTGCCGCAGCCGGCCGCCGACGATGTGCCGGCAGGAGTGGCAGGAGAGGGTGTACGCCCAGATCAGCGCGATGTTGACGAGGAAGACCAGGGTGCCCAGACCCATGTGGCCCCACTCGTAGTCCGCGTTGCGGAAGGTGAGCGCGGTGTCGTAAGTGAGGATGCCCGCGACGAGCACCGCGAAGTAGAAGAAGTAGCGGTGGACGTTCTGAAGGATCAGCGGGAAGCGGGTCTCGCCGGTGTACTTCTTGTGCGGTTCGGCGACCGCGCAGGCCGGCGGGGAGGCCCAGAAACCCCGGTAGTACGCCTTGCGGTAGTAGTAGCAGGTCAGCCGGAAGCCCAGCGGGAAGATCAGGATCAGCAGCGCGGGGGACAGGCCCCACCAGCTGCCGAAGACCTCCCAGTTGGGGCCGCCGCGCATCGGGTGGCAGTTCTCCGCCAGGCACGGCGAGTAGAACGGCGAGACGTACGGCGCCGCGTAGTAGTCCGCGTTCGCGAACGCCCGCCATGTCGAGTACACGACGAAGGCGAACAGGCCCGCCGCGGTCGTGGCCGGGTACAGCCACCAGCGGTCGGTCCGCAGGTGGCGGGCGGGGATCGCGGCACGCGAAGGGGCGTGCACGCCGGTGCCGGACGTACCGGCCGCGCGCTTCGCGGCGCTTGCGTCGGTATGCGGTTGGGGTTCGGTGCCAGTGGCCAACGTCGGTCTCCGTGGACGGCTGTCTGGGGGTGGGACGGGCGGCGTGCGGGGCTACGGCGCCCGGCGGTCGCGCGCGCCGAGACCCTCGTCCTCCGCGTCGGCCCACAGGGCGGCGTCGTACGGCGCGTCCGGGATGGTCACCATCTCGGGGCCGGGCACGGGGGTGCGGCCGGTACGCGGGGCCGCGCCGGTGCGGGTGGCGGCCGAGGGGCGCCCGGGCGGCGGGTCCCCCGCGCCCTCCCGCAGCAGTTGCAGGCTCTCGCGCAGGTGGTCGGTGTCACTGCGCACGCGGCGCATCTCCAGCCCGCCGCCGACCCGTTGCTCCAGTCGTCCCACCGACCGTTCCAGGTCGTCCAAGTGGCGCTGAACTGCCGTCAGATCGTCCTGCAGGGACATGACTTGCCCTCACCTCCGCGGGTGTGGTCGGCGTCATTCCGGCCGGGTCCCGGCCCGTGGGCCGGGTGCAGCGGCGTGCGCCTGCGAGTGTCGCGCGTCACAGTCGCGATTGGGAAGGGATCTGCCGCGATTGCGGAACCGGACCGGCGTGTTTCGGCGGGTGTGCGCCGTCGGCCCGTACCGGTGGACGTGCTTTTGTACGGCGTTTTGTACGTCCGCCGGTGCCGGCCCGTACGCCGTTCCCGGGCCCGCGGGCGCGCGGCGGCCCCCGCCGGACCGGGGAAGGTCCCGGTTGGGCCGGGCGGGTGGCCTTCACGGCGGCGGCCGACGTGTCGCCCGCCCGTACGGGCGGAGGTCGCATTCAGTGGGGGAGCCATAGATGTGATGAGCCGCAAAGTCGGCCGAACGTGATCCGTGGCCCCGCGGCCCGCCGCGGCGGCGCGGCGCGGGCGAGCCCCGGAGGTAACCGCCATGACCCACCCCGTCAGCTCAGGCCGCGCGGCCTGCCGCGGGCGCCGCTGCGCCGCGCTCGTCGCTGCCGGAGTGCTGCTGCCGCTGCCGGTACTGACCGGCTGCGGCGGGGGTGACGACTCCGGGGAGGCCGGTCCCGCCGCCCGGGACATCGCCGTCACCGCGCGCGACCAGGTGCGCAGGGGCGGCACGCTGCGGTGGGCGGTGGACGCGGCGCCCGGCACCCTGAACGCCTTCCAGGCGAGCGCCGACGCGGCCACCCGGCGCGTCACCGACGCCGTACTGCCCCTGCTGTTCACGCTGGACGAGCGCGGGCGCGCCCAGCGCAACGCGGACTACCTGGACGCCGCCGACGTCACCGAGCGGGAGCCCCGGCAGAAGGTCCTGTACAAGATCAACCCGAAGGCGCGGTGGAGCGACGGACGGGCGGTCGGCGCTGAGGACTTCGTCGCGCAGTGGAAGGCGCTGCGCGGCAAGGACAACGCGTACTGGACCGCGCGCAACGCCGGGTACGACCGCATCGAGAAGGTGGAGCCGGGCAAGCACGCGCGCGAGGTCGAGGTGACCTTCACCAAGCCGTACGCCGACTGGACGTCGCTGTTCACGCCGCTGTACCCGAAGAGCGTCATGGGCAGCGCGGACGCCTTCAACGACGGCGCGCGCGAGCAGCTCAAGGCGGTCGCCGGGCCGTTCGCGGTGGAGGGCGGGAACAAGGAGGACGGCACCGTCACCCTCGTACGCAACCCGAAGTGGTGGGGCGCGCCCGCCAAGCTGGACAAGGTGGTGCTGACGGCGCTGCCGCGCGAGAAGCGGGGCGCGGCGCTGGCCGCCGGGACCGTGGACCTGGCCGAGGTGGACCCGGGCGACGCGCAGAAGATCGCCGCGGCGCGGAAGCCGGCGGCGTCCGGGTCGGCGAGCGCGGGGTCGCCCGCGGGGTCCCCGGACGCGGGCTCGCCCGGCGCCGGTTCGCCGAGCGCCGGGGCGCCGGACGGCGCATCGCCCGAGGTCGATCGCGTCGAAGGCGCCGAACACGACGCCGGCGGCTCCCCGGGCGCGCGCGGCGACGACGCGCCGCCCCGCCGCGCCACCACCGCCGAGCAGGACGCGCTGCGCCGCTACACCGTCCGCAAGGCCCTCGAGCCCGCCTACACCCAGCTCGCCCTGAACGGCAGCACCAGCCCGCTCAACGACGAACGCGTACGCCGCGCGGTGGCCCGCGCCGTCGACCGGCAGAAGCTGGCCGACACCGTCCTCAAGCCGCTCGGCCTGCCGAACCAGCCGCTCGGCAGCCACCTGCTGATGGCGGGCCAGCCCGCCTACGAGGACAACAGCGGCGCCCTGGGCGGCCCGGACACCAAGGCCGCGCAGGCGCTGCTGGCCGAAGCGGGCTGGCGGGCGCCGGGCGGCTCCTCCGGGCAGTCGCGGCAGCCTGGCCCGAAGCAGGAGCCGGAGAAGAAGGCGGACGCCGGGAAGGGCGCTTCGGGCGACGGCAAGGCGGGCGTCGTGCACGCGGGCGCCGCACCGGCCGCGCCGCTGTCCTCCGCCGGTGTGCGGGCCGCCGACATCCAGCGGTCCGCGCTGCTGCGGCAGAGCGCCGCCCTCTACAAGGACGCGGCCGCGAACCGCCGGGCCGCGGCCGACGCCGACACGGCCTCCCAGGCGTACGCGGACTACCGGCGGTACGAGCAGCTGGCGGCGTACGCGCTGCGCTCCGCCGAGGCGATCGAGGTGGCCCCGGTGCCCGGCAGCCAGGGCGCCGGCGCCGAGCAGGCCGCCGGGGACAGAACGGCCGACGGCAAACCGGAGCATGTGGCCGGCCCGGCCGCCTGGGCGTACGCCGGCAACGCCGACCCCGCGGCGCGCGGCCCGGTCCCCGCGCTCAAGAAGGACGGCAAGCCGCTCGTCCTGCGCTTCGTGCTCCCGGACGGCGCCGGCTCCGAGCGGCTGCGCGCCGTGGCGGGCCGGATCTCCGCGATGCTCGCCCGGATCGGTGTGCAGACCGCCGTCCAGAAGGTGCCGGGCAAGAGCTACTTCGAGGACCACATCGCCTCCGGCGACTACGATCTGGCGCTGTACACCTGGCCGGGCTCCGCCTACCCCGCCACCGACGGCCGCCCGATCTACGCCAAGCCGCAGCCGGCGGCCGACGGCAGCCTGACCGTCGAGCAGAACTACACCCGGGTCGGCACCGACCACATCGACCAGCTCTTCGACCAGGCCGCAGCCGAGCTGGACGAGGACGCCTCCCGGGAGCTGGTCGAGCGGGCCGACGCCCGCATCTGGGCCGCGGCCGGCTCCGTACCGCTCTTCCAGCGCCCCGAGGTGGTCGCGGCGCGGAGGGACCTGGTCAACGCGGGCGCCTTCGGGTTCGCGACCCCGCGCTTCGCGGACATCGGGTACAAGAAGTGACGTAGCGGACCGGTTACGCGGGGACGGCATTCAGGCGGCCGCGCGGCGAAGGGGGCGTGCGCGCCCGGCGCGCGGCGCCTGTTCGAATATGCATCACCGCAGGTCAGGGCCGGTTCGTGCGACCTGACGCTGCCGAAGCCGCGCCAGCCCCGTACCATGGGGTGAGGCCGTGGCGTCTTCATGCCCGGCAGGCACACGTACCGGACCGTACGTGCCGCCATCCACGATCCGGGAGAAGCGCCGCAGTATGCCCACGCGCCACGACATTCGTAACGTCGCCATCGTCGCTCACGTCGACCACGGCAAGACCACGCTGGTCGACGCCATGCTCAAGCAGGCCGGCTCCTTCGCCGCGCACGCAGCCGAGTCCCTCGACGACCGCATGATGGACTCGAACGACCTGGAGCGTGAGAAGGGCATCACGATCCTGGCCAAGAACACGGCGGTGAAGTACCACCCCAAGGATGGCGGCGACGTCATCACCATCAACATCATCGACACCCCCGGCCACGCCGACTTCGGCGGCGAGGTCGAGCGCGGCCTGTCGATGGTGGACGCGGTCGTGCTGCTGGTGGACGCCTCCGAGGGCCCGCTGCCGCAGACCCGCTTCGTGCTGCGCAAGGCGCTGGACGCGAAGATGCCGGTCATCCTGTGCATCAACAAGACCGACCGCCCGGACTCCCGGATCGCCGAGGTCATCGACGAGACCTACGACCTGTTCCTGGACCTGGACGCGGACGAGGACCAGATCGAGTTCCCGATCGTCTACGCCTGCGCCCGTGACGGCGTCGCCTCGCTGACCAAGCCGGAGGACGGCACGGTCCCGCAGGACAGCACCAACCTGGAGCCCTTCTTCAGCACGCTGCTGGAGTCCGTCCCGGCCCCCGAGTACGACGAGTCGGCGCCCCTCCAGGCCCACGTCACCAACCTCGACGCGGACAACTTCCTCGGCCGTATCGCGCTGCTCCGCGTCGAGCAGGGTGAGCTGCGCAAGGGCCAGACCGTCGCGTGGATGAAGCGCGACGGGTCGGTCCAGAACGTGCGCATCACCGAGCTGATGATGACCGAGGCGCTCACCCGCAAGCCGGCCGAGGTGGCGGGCCCCGGTGACATCTGCGCCGTCGCCGGCATCCCCGACATCATGATCGGCGAGACGCTGGCCGACCCGGAGAACCCGGTCGCGCTGCCGCTGATCACGGTCGACGAGCCCGCCATCTCGATGACCATCGGCACCAACACCTCGCCGCTGGTCGGCCGCGGCGGCACCGGCAAGGGCGCGGACGCCAAGGCCGCGACCAAGGACCGCAAGGTCACCGCCCGCCAGGTCAAGGACCGTCTGGACCGCGAGCTGATCGGTAACGTCTCGCTGCGCGTGCTGGACACCGAGCGCCCCGACGCCTGGGAGGTGCAGGGCCGCGGTGAGCTGGCGCTGGCCATCCTGGTCGAGCAGATGCGCCGCGAGGGCTTCGAGATGACCATCGGCAAGCCGCAGGTGGTCACCAAGGAGGTCGACGGCAAGACGTACGAGCCGGTCGAGCGCATGACGATCGACGTGCCCGAGGAGCACATGGGCGCCGTCACGCAGCTCATGGGCGTCCGCAAGGGCCGGATGGACAACATGTCCAACCACGGCTCGGGCTGGGTCCGCATGGAGTTCGTCGTGCCGTCCCGCGGTCTGATCGGCTTCCGTACGGAGTTCCTGACCAACACCCGCGGCACCGGTATCGCGCACTCCATCCACGAGGGCCACGAGCCCTGGTTCGGCACGCTGACGACCCGCAACAACGGTTCGCTGGTCGCCGACCGGGCCGGCGCGGTCACCGCCTTCGCGATGACCAACCTCCAGGAGCGCGGCGTGCTCTTCGTCGAGCCCGGCACCGAGGTGTACGAGGGCATGATCGTCGGCGAGAACTCGCGCTCCGACGACATGGACGTGAACATCACCAAGGAGAAGAAGCTCACCAACATGCGCTCCTCCTCGGCCGACTCGTTCGAGGCGATCGTGCCGCCGCGCAAGCTCTCCCTGGAGCAGTCGCTGGAGTTCTGCCGCGACGACGAGTGCGTCGAGGTCACCCCGGAGGCCGTCCGTATCCGCAAGGTCGTCCTGGACCAGAAGGAGCGCGGCCGCACCGCTTCGCGCGCCAAGCGGTAACAGCGCGCCCGGCCCGGTCCGGGCCCGGTGAATTGCATAACGAGGAGCGTCCCGACGGCTTTCCGGCCGACGGGGCGCTCCTCGCTTTTTCCGCGGGTATTCCGCGAGGCTTTTCACTTGCGGTCGCGGCATGTTTTCCGTTTTGCGTGGATACATCGGGACGAAGGGGCAACAGTCCGCCCCTGCCGCCCCATAGCGGCGCCGGACCGCGTTGTGGTCGCGTAAAACCGCGATCTGCCGGCCTTTTTTCATTGATCTCCGCCAAGACGCTCGTCTAGCGTCCTTGGTGACCAAACAGCACGACATCCCGCCCGGGAATCGGGGGGCGGGGCTGTTTTATATGCGGGGAGATTTATATGCAGCACAGGGGGAAGAAGGCAGCGCTCGCGGCGGCGGCGTGCGGCATGGCCGTGGTGCTGGGCACCGAGCCGGCCTCGGCGGCGATCAAGCCCGGCTCCACGGAGACGGCGGCGATCAGCACCCCGAACAACTCGATCACGACCAGCCTCGCGGGGGTCGACCACCGCGGCGGCGAGGGCTGCTTGAAGACCGCGCTCTTCACGGGGCGGGTGACGTGGCACCTGGGCAAGGTCACCAAGAGCAGCATCGAGGTCAAGTCCGTTGACGTGAAGTTCCAGGGCCTGCGCGGGGCCGGGATGGGCGGCTACTACCTGGTGGGCGGCGACGGGAAGGCGGCGTGGCGGACGACGTGGCGGCCCGCGCCGTACAAGCCGAGCAAGGAAGACTCGCGGAACTACAAGATCAACAAGACGGTGGCGGCCAGCTCGGCGAAGCCGATGCAGCTGACCCTGCCGTTCACCACGGACCAGGCGCCCAGCGGTGAACCCGTCAGCTGCTACGGGCAGGGCACCTTCCTGTTCCAGTTGAAGCCGGGCAAGTACACCTCGCACGACTGACACCGGGCGGCCGGCACGCGCGTGCGGACGTGCCCGCCGGGGCGCTACGGCCCGGTGGGCACGTCACTGTGTGTGACCGCCCTCCGGGGTCCGCGCCTCCGGGCGGAAGTTGTTCGACCACTGTCCGTATTGAGAACGCCACGCGTCACAACCGGCCTCCGGGAGTCCGTTTTGCGGCTACCTGGACTGATTGATTTGTCCGGATTCCGAACGTACGGCAAACGGATGTGACCAAACCGAGACCCCTTACACGTGGTTTATGGGGCGAACGTGACTGAGACTGGGGTGCATTGAGCTCGGGTCAATGGGTCACGCGCTGTGGGGAGCGCCGACTCACGAGCAGCAGGGGCTGGTCGCTGGCTGTCAGGGGTGTCAGCTGCGGGCGGCTCCTTTCCATGAAGTGAATGGACTCATGAGGAGGCAGTCCCATGCGCGGTGCCAAGAGCGCCATCTGGGTCGCAGGTGCGATAGCCATTGCCCTGACGGCAACGGCTTGCGGTGGAAGCAGCGGAAGTTCGGGAGCCAACGCCGGATTCATCCGGGCCAACTGGGGTGACCCGCAGAACCCGCTGGAGCCTGCGAACACCAACGAGGTGCTCGGCGGCAAGGTGCTGGATCAGATCTTCATGAATCTGAAGGAGTACGACCCCAAGACGGGCGAGGCCAAGGACGCGGCCGCCGAGTCCATTGACACCACGGACGCCCAGAACTTCACCATCAAGATCAAGAAGGGGCTGAAGTTCTCCAACGGCGAGCCGCTCACGGCCAAGTCGTTCGTGGACGCCTGGAACTACGCGGCGCTGGCCACCAACAAGCAGAAGAACGCCTACTTCTTCTCGGACATCGAGGGCTACGACAAGACCTCGCCCGAGGACGGCAAGCCGACCGCCCAGACGCTTTCGGGCCTGAAGGTCGTGGACGACACCACCTTCACCGTCAAGCTCAACCAGAAGTTCTCGACCTGGCCGGTCCGCCTGGGCTACAAGGCGTTCGCGCCGCTGCCCAAGCTGTTCTTCGACAAGCACGAGGAATACCTGAAGAAGCCGGTCGGCAACGGCCCGTACGCCGTCGAGTCGTACGAGCGCGGCAAGCTGATGAAGCTGGTCCCGAACGAGCACTACGCCGGTACGCACAAGCCGAAGAACAAGGGCGTCCTGCTCCAGGTCTTCACCGACTCCAACGCCGCGTACGCCGCCCTCCAGGCCGGCAACCTCGATGTCGACGACGACATCCCGGCGGAGCAGATCAAGAACGCCAAGAACGACCTCAAGGGCAACTACCTCACCCAGCCCGCGGGTATCTACCAGGCCGTCACCTTCCCGTTCTACAAGCCCGAGTGGAACAAGCCGGGCATGGAGAAGGTCCGCAAGGGCATCTCCATGGCGATCGACCGCAAGAGCATCACGGAGAAGATCTACAACGGCACCCGTACGCCGATGGTGGACCTCACCTCCCCGGTGCTCGGCGAGGCCGGCGGTTACGACAAGAACATGTGCGGCGACGTCTGCACCTACAACCCGACCGAGGCCAAGAAGCTCATCGAAGAGGGCGGCGGCATCCCGGGCGGCAAGCTGACCATCAGCTACAACGCCGACAAGGACTCCCACAAGCAGTGGGCGGACGCGGCCTGCAACAGCATCAACGCGGCCCTCGGCAACGACAACGCGTGCGTGGGCAACCCGGTCGGCACCTTCGGCGACTTCCGCAACCAGATCACCAAGGGTGAGCTGAACGGCCCGTTCCGCGCCGGCTGGCAGATGGACTACCCGCACGTCGAGAACTTCCTCACCCCGCTGTACAAGACGGGGTCCAGCTCCAACGACGGCAAGTGGAGCAACAAGGAATTCGACAAGCTGATGGAAGACGCGGCGGCCGAGCCGGACATCAAGAAGGCCACCGACATCTACAAGCAGGCCGAGAAGCTCGTCATCCAGGACGCGGTGAACATCCCGCTCTTCTACCAGAACGGCACCGTCGGCTGGTCGGAGAAGGTCTCCGACGTCGCGCTCAACCCCTTCAGCTTCCCCGTCTTCAGCGACATCAAGCTCAAGGGCTGATCCGACGCAGCCGCCCCTGAGCGGGGCGCGCAGAAAATAACCGCTTACGGCGGCAGGGGGCAGTCGGTACCCGCACACGACGGGTCCGGCTGCTCCCGCGTCGGCGCTTTCCTGGAGGACACATGGGGCGCTACGTCATACGACGACTGCTCCAGATGGTGCCCGTCTTCATCGGCACCACTTTCTTGATCTTCGTCATGGTCTACGCGATCGGCGATCCCATCGCCGCCATGTTCGGAGACCGGACACCGGACCCGGCCACCGCCGCGGCGATCCGGGAGTCCCTGCACCTCAACGACCCGTTGTGGAGCCAGTACCTGCAATACATGGGCGGGATCTTCCAGGGCGACTTCGGTACGTCCTTCAACGGAACCCCGGTCGTGGAACTGATGGGCAACGCCTTCCCGAACACCATCAGACTGACGCTGGTCGCGTTCGTCATCGAGCTGGTGGTCGGCCTGACGCTCGGCGTCATCGCGGGCCTGCGCCGCGGGCGGCTCGTGGACACCGGCGTGCTGATCTTCACGCTGCTGGTGATCTCGATCCCGACGTTCGTCACCGGTTACGTGCTGCAGTACTTCGTCGGCGTGAAGCTCGCCTGGGCCGCACCCGCGGTCTCCATCGACGCCACCCTGGACGAACTGCTGCTGCCCGGCATCGTGCTGGCGGGTGTCTCGCTGGCCTACGTCTCCCGGCTCACCCGTACCTCGATCGCGGAGAACCTGCGCTCGGACTACATCCGCACCGCCACCGCCAAGGGCCTGCCGCGCCGCCGGGTGGTCACCGTCCACCTGCTGCGCAACTCGCTGATCCCCGTCGTCACCTTCCTCGGCACCGACATCGGCGGCCTGATGGCCGGCGCCGTCGTCACCGAGCGGATCTTCAACATCCAGGGCGTCGGCTACCAGCTCTACCAGGGCATCCTGCGGCAGAACTCGCCGACCGTGGTGGGCTTCGTGACCATCCTCGTGGTCGTCTTCCTCGCCGCCAACCTGCTCGTCGACCTGCTCTACGCGGTCCTGGACCCGAGGATCCGTTATGCCTGACACCGACACCTCCGTGCACACCCAGGCCCCCGTGGACGCGGCCGATGTCGTCAGCGTCGAGCTGAAGGCGGACAAGCCGCGCAGCCTCTGGGGCGACGCCTGGCGCGACCTGCGGCGCAACCCCGTCTTCTACATCTCCGCCGTGCTGATCCTCTTCCTGGTCGTCGTCTCGATCTGGCCGAGCCTGCTGACCAGCACCAGCCCGTACGCCTGTGACATCACCAGGTCCAAGCAGGGCGCCACCGACGGCCACCCCTTCGGCTTCAACGCCCAGGGCTGCGACGTCTACGCCCGTACCGTCTACGGCGCCCGGGCCTCGGTCGTCGTCGGCGTGTGCACGACCCTGCTCGCCGCCGCCTTCGGCTGCCTGATGGGCGGCCTGGCCGGCTTCTTCGGCGGCTGGTGGGACTCGATCCTCTCCCGGATCGGCGACATCTTCTTCGGCATCCCGATCCTCCTCGGCGGCATCGTCTTCCTGTCCGTCATCAAGGGCGGCTCGATCTTCACCGTGGTGCTGCTGATGGCGATCCTGGGCTGGCCGCAGATCGCCCGTATCGCGCGCGGCTCGGTGATCACCGCCAAGCAGCAGGACTACGTGCAGGCGGCGCGCGCCCTGGGCGCGAGCACCTCGCGCATGCTGCTGCGGCACATCACGCCCAACGCCCTGGCGCCGGTCATCGTCGTGGCCACCATCGCGCTCGGTACGTACGTCTCCCTGGAGGCCACGCTGTCGTTCCTGGGTGTCGGCCTCAAGCCGCCGACGGTCTCCTGGGGCATCGACATCTCCACCGCCGCCACGGACGTGCGCAACGCGCCGCACATGCTGCTCTACCCGGCGGGCGCCCTGAGCATCACCGTGCTGGCGTTCATCATGCTCGGCGACGCGGTGCGCGACGCCCTCGACCCCAAGCTGCGCTGAGGGAGGCGTACGTGACCACTATCTCCAAACCCGCGGACGTTCCCGCGCAGCGGACCGAGGACAAGAGCGAGGGCAACCTGCTCGAAGTCCGCGACCTGCACGTGGAGTTCCACACCCGCGACGGCGTCGTCAAGGCCGTCAACGGCGTCAACTACAGCGTCGCCGCCGGCGAGACCCTGGCGGTGCTCGGCGAGTCCGGCTCCGGCAAGTCCGTGACGGCCCAGGCGATCATGGGCATCCTCGACATGCCGCCGGCCAAGATCCCGCAGGGGGAGATCCTCTTCCGCGGGCAGGACATGCTCAAGATGTCCGGCGAGCAGCGCCGCAAGATCCGCGGCGCCAAGATCGCCATGATCTTCCAGGACGCGCTGTCCTCCCTCAACCCGGTGCTCAGCGTGGGCTACCAGCTCGGCGAGATGTTCCGGGTCCACCAGGGCCTGAGCAAGAAGGCGGCCAAGGCCAAGTCGATCGAGCTGATGGACCGGGTGAAGATCCCGGCCGCCGCGAACCGGGTGGGCGACTACCCCCACCAGTTCTCCGGCGGTATGCGCCAGCGCATCATGATCGCCATGGCGCTGGCCCTGGAGCCCGACCTGATCATCGCGGACGAGCCCACCACCGCCCTCGACGTGACCGTCCAGGCGCAGGTCATGGACCTGCTCGCGGACCTCCAGCGCGAGTTCAACATGGGCCTGATCCTGATCACCCACGACCTGGGCGTGGTCGCGGACGTCGCCGACAAGATCGCGGTGATGTACGCGGGCCGGATCGTCGAGCACGCACCCGTGCACGAGCTGTACAAGAACCCCGCGCACCCGTACACGCGCGGCCTGCTCGACTCCATCCCGCGCCTGGACCAGAAGGGCCAGGAGCTGTACGCGATCAAGGGCCTGCCGCCCAACCTGCTGAACATCCCGCCGGGTTGCGCGTTCAACCCGCGCTGCCCCAAGGCGCAGGACATCTGCCGTACGGAGGTGCCGGCGCTGCACACCGTCGCCGACGCCCGCGGCAGCGCGTGCCACTTCTGGGAGGAGACGATCAATGGCTGAGCCGAAGAACGACGCGCGGCGCGAGCCGATCCTCGAAGTCCGCAACCTGGTCAAGCACTTCCCGCTCACCCAGGGCATCCTGTTCAAGAAGCAGGTCGGCGCGGTCAAGGCCGTGGACGGCATCTCCTTCGAGCTGTACCAGGGCGAGACGCTCGGCATCGTCGGCGAGTCCGGGTGCGGCAAGTCGACGGTCGCCAAGCTGCTGATGAACCTGGAGCGGGCGACCTCCGGCGAGGTCTTCTACAAGGGCCAGGACATCACCAAGCTGTCCGGGCGCGCGCTGAAGGCCGTACGGCGCAACATCCAGATGGTGTTCCAGGACCCGTACACCTCGCTCAACCCGCGGATGACGGTCGGCGACATCATCGGCGAGCCCTTCGACATCCACCCCGAGGTAGCCCCGAAGGGCGACCGGCGCCGCAAGGTGCAGGACCTGCTGGACGTCGTCGGCCTCAACCCCGAGTACGTCAACCGCTACCCGCACCAGTTCTCCGGCGGCCAGCGCCAGCGCATCGGCATCGCCCGCGGCCTCGCGCTCAACCCGGAGATCATCATCTGCGACGAGCCGGTCTCGGCGCTGGACGTGTCCGTCCAGGCGCAGGTCATCAACCTGATGGAGAAGCTCCAGGACGAGTTCAACCTCTCCTACCTCTTCATCGCGCACGACCTGTCCATCGTCCGGCACATCTCCGACCGGGTCGGTGTCATGTACCTCGGCAAGATGGCGGAGATCGGCACGGACGAGCAGATCTACGACCACCCGACGCACCCCTACACCCAGGCGCTGCTCTCTGCCGTCCCCGTCCCTGACCCCGACGCACGCGAGGGCCGCGAGCGCATCATCCTGACCGGCGACGTCCCGTCCCCGGCCAACCCGCCGTCCGGTTGCCGGTTCCGCACCCGCTGCTGGAAGGCGCAGGACAAGTGCGCCGAGGAGATGCCGCTGCTGGCGGTCCCCGAGCGGTTCGCCGGCACGGGCTCCGCGGCCGCGCACGACTCCGCGTGCCACTTCGCGGAGGAGAAGGACGTGGTGGGAGCGGCGTAGCGGCTCCTTCGCAGTACCGCGTGAGCGCCCGGACCGGACGGTCCGGGCGCTTTCGTTCGGGGCGTGCACCGGACGTACGGCGACGCCCCTGGATGATCCACAGGCGAGGCGGAGGCGGGCGGCGCACACTGGAGGGGGAAAGGTGTAGCGCTGGGCGGGGTGAGGCCGATGAGGCGCCACGGCAGGACAGGTACCGCCGCGCTGCTCGCGGGAGCGGCGGCGATGGCCGCGCTGAGCGGCTGCGACACGTCCGGCGGAGACCGGCCGGGCGGGGCCGGACCGACGGTCACCCACACACGTACGGTCACCGGTGAACCGGCGCCCGAGTCCTCCGGCAGCGGCACCGGGCAGGGGCCCGGCACCACCCCGGAGGAGACGGCCACCGAACGGGACGCCGCCTCCGTCGTCGAGGACTACTACGCCGCCGTCAACGCCCGCGACTACCGCCGCGCCTGGGACCTCGGCGGCAAAAACCTCAACGGCTCCTACGACGCCTTCGTGGCAGGCTTCGCGGACACCGCGCACGACACCGTCCGCGTCGTCGGAGCGAGCGGCGGCACGGTCACGGTGACCCTCGAAGCCGAGCAGCGGGACGGGTCGGTGCGGTCCTTCGCCGGTACGTACACGGTCCGGGGCGGGACCATCACCGCCGCCGACATACGGGCGGTGCCCGGCCCGTCGCCGAGCAGCGGGGGCGGGACCGGGTCTTCCTACCCTCCAGGGCCGTCGGCCGGCATACCCGATGTGGACTGCTCCGACCTGCCCGGTCCCGTCTACGTGGGCCCCTCGGACCCGCACCGCCTGGACCGGGACGGTGACGGCATCGGGTGCGAACCGTACGACAAGTGACCCGCACGTCCGCAGCTGCCTCGGAAGATCGCTCGTACGGGGGGTTCTGGGACGTGTTGCGGCCGGACGGCCGGTGGCGGGGCGCGGGAGGTGCCAGGTTGGGGCCGGTAGGCCGGGCGGGCGGACGCCCGGGGCCGCAGCTCTGAGGAGGCAGCTCGTTGCGCGGAGCCTTGCGCGTCGGTTCGGCGTTCTTCGCGGCCACCGCGGTCGCCCTTGCGGCCGCCGCGTGTGGCGGTGGCGACCAGGACCCCAGTGTCGTACGGGCGTCCTGGGGCGATCCGCAGAATCCGGTGGAGCCGGCCAATACCACCGACGTGCAGGGCGGCAAGGTGATGGACCTGGCTTTCCGGGGGCTCAAGCGGTACAACCCGCGGACCGCCGTACCCGAGAACATGGTCGCCGAGTCGGTCGAATCCTCCGACGCGCGGAATTTCACCGTGAAGATCAAGCCGGGCTGGTCCTTCAACAACGGTGAGAAGCTGACGGCGCGTTCCTTCGTCGATGCCTGGAATTACGGGGCCCTGGTAAGCAACCGGCAGCAGGGCGCGCCTTTTTTCAGCTATGTGGAGGGGTACGAGGAGGTGCACCCGGAGGGGACGGGCGCCAAACCCACGGCGCGGACGATGCGCGGGCTTCGGGTGCGGGACGAGCTGACCTTCACGGTGCGGCTGAACCAGAAATTCGGCCGGTGGCCTGACATGCTGGGCTACAACGCTTTCCTGCCCTTGCCGCGGTCTTTCTTCACCGATCACGAAGGATGGCTGGCGAAGCCCGTCGGCAACGGCCCGTATGCCGTGCAGTCGTACGCCAAGGGCGGGATCATGCGGCTGCGGACGTGGCGGGGATATCCCGGCCCGGACAAGGCGAAGAACGGCGGGGTGGACCTCCAGGTCTATACGGACAACGACACCGCTTACACCGATTTGATGGCGGGGAACCTGGACCTCGTGGACGATGTGCCGGCCACGCAGCTCAAGCATGTGCACAAGGACCTGGCGGGGCGGTACATCAACCAGCCGGCGGGCATCATCCAGACGCTGTCGTTCCCGATGTACGACGCGAAATGGAACAAGCCCGGGGTGGAAAAGGTCCGGCGGGGCATCTCCATGGCCGTCAACCGGCCGGCGATCACCCGGCAGATCTTCCGGGGGACGCGTACGCCGGCCACCGACTGGACCGCGATGGCGCTGGGGGAGCCCGGCGGATACCGGGCGGGCCTGTGCGGGGCGGCGTGCACGTACGATCCCGCGGCGGCCAGGAAGCTGGTCGCCGAGGGGGGCGGCATTCCCGGCGGCGCGATGAAGGTGACGTACAACGCCGACACCGGGTCGCACAAATTGTGGGTGGACGCGCTGTGCAACAGCGTCAACAAGGCGCTGGAGCGGCATGTGTGCGACGGAAATCCGATGGGGACCTTCGCCGACTACCGGGGCAGGGTCACCGGAAAGAAGATGAGCGGGCCGTACCGGGCCGGCTGGCAGATGGACTATCCGCTGATTCAGACGTTTCTGCAGAGCCAGTACTTCACCGGCGCTTCGTCCAACGACTCGGGCTGGAGCAACAAGGACTTCGACCGGCTGGTGAGCCGGGCGAACGCGGAGAGCGGGCAGCGGCAGGTGAACGACACCTATCATCAGGCCGAGCGGATTCTCGCCCGGGAGATGCCCGCCATCCCGCTCTGGTACCAGAACGGGAGCGGCGGGTATTCCGACCGGGTGGAGCATGTCGCCCTGAATCCTTTCAGTGTTCCGGTGTACGACCAGATCACCATCAAGGACTGAGGGCGGGCGGCGGGCCATGGGACGTTATGTGATCCGGCGGTTGCTCCAGATGGTGCCGGTTTTCGTCGGTGCCACCCTGCTGATTTTCGTGATGGTGTACGCGCTCGGCGACCCGGTCGCCGCGCTGTCCGGCGACCGCGCGCCCGATCCGGCGACCGCCGCGCAGATCCGCCGCGAACTCCATTTGGACCGGCCGCTGTGGCAGCAGTACCTCCTGTACATGGGGCAGATTTTCAGCGGGAATTTCGGCACCACTTTCGACGGCCAGCAGGTCCTGGACAAGATGGCCACCGCCTTTCCCGTCACCCTGCGGCTGACCGCCGTCGCCATCGTCGTGGAGATCGTGGTGGGGGTGACGCTCGGGGTGCTCAGCGGGCTGCGGCGGGGGCGGCTGCTGGATTCCGGGGTGCTGGTGCTGACGCTGGTCGTGGTGTCCGTGCCGACGTTCGTCAGCGGGTACGTGCTCCAGTACCTGCTGGGCGTGAAGTGGGCGTGGGTGCGCCCCGCGGTCGCACCGGGCGCCCCTCTGGACGAACTGCTGCTCCCCGGCTGCGTGCTGGCGCTGGTGTCGCTGGCGTACGTCACCCGGCTCACCCGTACCTCGATCGCGGAGAACGCCCGCGCCGACTACGTCCGTACGGCCGTCGCCAAGGGCCTGCCGCGGCGGCGGATCGTGGTGCGGCACCTGCTGCGCAACTCGCTCATCCCGGTGGTCACCTTCATCGGCGCCGACGTCGGCACCCTGATGGGCGGCGCGGTGGTCACCGAGCGGATCTTCAACGTGCACGGTGTCGGCTACGAGCTGTACCAGGGCATCGTCCGCCAGAACTCACCGACCGTCGTCGGCTTCGTGACCGTCCTGGTCATCGTCTTCCTGCTGGCGAACCTGGTCGTCGACCTCCTGTACGCCGTGCTCGACCCGAGGATCCGCTATGCCTGAGCCCCTGCCGCCCGAGCGCCCGGAGCCGTTCCCGCCGCCGGGCGCCGACGTGCCGCTGCCGGGCGGCGCGGTGCCGGTGCCCGCCGCCCGCGCCCGCAGCCTGTGGTCGGACGCCTGGCACGACCTGCGCCGCAACCCCGTCTTCGTCGTCTCCGGGCTGCTGATCGTCTTCTTCGTCCTGATCGCCGTCCGGCCGTCCCTGCTGACCGGCACCGACCCGCTCGACTGCGACATCACGATGTCCCAGGAGGGCTCGCGGGCCGGCCACCCCTTCGGCTTCGACACCCAGGGCTGCGACGTGTTCGCGCGGACGGTGTACGGGGCCCGCGCCTCCGTCACGGTCGGCGTCTGCGCCACGGCAGGGGCCGCGCTGCTCGGCGGGGTGCTGGGCGGCCTGGCCGGGTTCTTCGGCGGCTGGTGGGACGCGTTGCTCTCGCGGATCGCGGACATGTTCTTCGCCATTCCGATGCTGCTGGGCGGGCTGGTCTTCCTGTCCGTGGTGCCGTCGGGTTCGGTGTGGCCGGTCGTCGGGTTCATCGTGCTGCTGGGCTGGCCGCAGCTCGCGCGTATCGCCCGCGGCTCCGTACTGACCGTCAAACAGGCCGACTTCGTGCAGGCGGCGCGGGCGCTGGGGGCCGGCAACGGCCGTCTGCTGCTGCGGCACCTGGCGCCCAACGCGGTCGCGCCGGTGATCGTCGTGGCGACCATCGCCCTGGGCACGTACATCGCGCTGGAGGCGACGCTGTCCTACCTGGGCGTGGGGCTCAAGCCGCCGACCGTCTCCTGGGGCATCGACATCTCCGAGGCGTCCAAGCAGGTCCGCAACGCGCCGCACATGCTGCTGTGGCCGGCGGGCGCGCTGAGTCTGACGGTGCTCGCGTTCATCATGCTCGGCGACGCGGTACGCGACGCCCTCGACCCCAAGTTGCGCTGAGGAGACGGTGGATGACGGCTGAGGGGACGCGGGGGGCCGGTGCGGGACCCGCGGGCGGTGGCGCGCTGCTGGAGGTCCGCGACCTGAAAGTGGAGTTCCGTACGCGGGACGGGGTGGCGCACGCGGTCAACGGGGTCGGCTACCGGGTGGACGCGGGCGAGACGCTGGCCGTGCTGGGGGAGTCCGGCTCCGGCAAGTCGGTGACCGCGCAGGCGGTGATGGGCATCCTCGACACGCCGCCCGGCTACGTCACCGGCGGCGAGATCCTCTTCCGGGGGCGGGACCTGCTGCGGCTGGGCGCCGAGGAGCGGCGCAGGGTGCGGGGCGCGCACCTGGCGATGATCTTCCAGGATGCGCTGTCGGCGCTCAACCCGGTGCTGACGGTGGGGGCGCAGCTCGGGGAGATGTTCGAGGTGCACAGGGGCGCGTCGCGGAAGGCGGCGCGGGCCCGCGCGGTCGAGCTGATGGACCGGGTGCGCATCCCGGCCGCCCGCAGCCGGGTGGGCGACTATCCGCACCAGTTCAGCGGCGGTATGCGCCAGCGCATCATGATCGCCATGGCGCTGGCCCTGGAGCCGGACCTGATCATCGCGGACGAGCCGACGACGGCCCTCGACGTGACGGTCCAGGCGCAGGTCATGGACCTGCTGGCGGAGCTGCGCCGGGAGTACGCCATGGGGCTGGTGCTGATCACCCACGACCTGGGGGTGGTCGCGGACGTCGCCGACCGGATCGCCGTGATGTACGCGGGCCGCATCGTGGAGACCGCCCCCGTCCGCGACCTCTACCGGGCGCCCGCCCACCCGTACACGCGCGGCCTGCTCGACTCCATCCCGCGCCTGGACCACAAGGGCCGGGAACTGTACGCGATCAAGGGCCTGCCGCCCAGCCTGACCGCGATCCCGCCGGGCTGCCCCTTCCACCCGCGCTGCCCGAAGGCCCGGGACGTCTGCCGTACGGACCGGCCGCCGCTGTTCGACGTGGCGCCGGGCCGGACCAGCGCCTGCCACTTCTGGGAGGAGACCGTCAGTGAGCAAGGAGGCGCGCGTGAGCGCTGAGCCGGGCGGCGCCGCGGGGGAGCCGGTCCTCGACGTGCGGGAGCTGGCCAAGCACTATCCGCTGACGCGGGGCGTCGTGCTGCGCAAGCAGGTCGGCGCGGTCAAGGCGGTGGACACCGTCTCCTTCGTCCTGCGCAAGGGGGAGACGCTCGGCATCGTCGGCGAGTCCGGGTGCGGCAAGTCGACGGTCGCCAAGCTGCTGGTCGGGCTGGAGAAGCCGACGGGCGGCCGGATCCTGTACCGGGGCGAGGACGTCACCAAGCTGTCGGGGCGCGCGTTGAAGGCCGTGCGCCGCAACATCCAGATGGTGTTCCAGGACCCGTACACCTCCCTGAACCCGCGGATGACGGTCGGCGACATCATCGGCGAGCCGTACGACATCCACCCGGAGGTGGCCCCGAAGGGCGACCGGCGCAAGAAGGTTCAGGAGCTGCTGGACGTCGTCGGCCTCAACCCCGAGTACGTCAACCGCTACCCGCACCAGTTCTCCGGCGGCCAGCGGCAGCGCATCGGCATCGCGCGGGGGCTGGCGCTGCGCCCGGAAATCATCGTTGCCGACGAGCCGGTCTCGGCGCTGGACGTGTCTGTCCAGGCGCAGGTCGTCAACCTGCTGGAACGCCTCCAGGACGAGTTCGACCTGTCGTACGTCTTCATCGCGCACGACCTGTCGGTCGTGCGGCACATCTCCGACCGGGTCGCGGTGATGTACCTCGGCCGCTTCGCCGAAGTCGGCACGGAGGAGGAGATCTACGGGCATCCGACCCACCCGTACACCCAGGCCCTGCTCTCCGCCGTGCCCGTGCCCGACCCCGAGGCGCGCGACCGGCGCGAGCGCATCCTGCTGACGGGGGATGTGCCCTCGCCGGCCGACCCGCCGTCCGGCTGCCGCTTCCGCACCCGGTGCTGGAAGGCGCGGGAGCGCTGCGCGCTGGAAGTGCCGCCGCTGGCCGTACCGGAAGGGTTCGAGGGTGTGCCGGGGCCCGCCCGGCACGACTCCGCGTGTCACTTCGCGGAGGAACGGCAGGTGGTGCCGGGCGGGTGACGGGTCGCGCCGTCCGCAGTCGGGGCGTCAGCTTCCGAAGGGCATGTCAGCTTCCGAAGGGCACGTCGCGGTTGGTCGCCATGCGCCGGTCGGCCGGGTGCCCGGCGATGTAATCGGTGACCGAGGACAGCGCCTCCTTGACGGAGGACTCGTCGGTGCCGCAGCCGCCGCGCCACTTGGACGTGCCGTCCGGGTAACAGGCGGCCCGCAGCCCGTAGATGAGGCCGTCGGCGTCGGCTCCGCCGGACGCGTACGGTGCCAGCAGCTTGGCGACGTGCTTCCCGTCACCCGTGCCGGCCGTCCAGCCGGCCGTCGAGCCGAGTTCCTTACGGTCCCGGGCCTTCGCACCGGCCCGGAGTTCGGACGTGACGGTGCGGGCGTTGAGCGAGAGGCTGAACAGGCCCTTGTCCATCACGCGCTGCTTCTCGGGGATGTCCGCGCCGTGGTCGGCGAACGTCTTGGCCACGTCAGCGGCGTTCCCGCTGAGCCCGATCCCCTCGACCGGCCGCAGGCCGCCGGACGTGACGTCCTTCCAGCCGGTGCCGCCCTCGGTGCCGTAGAACCCGTAGAGCACCCGGACGCCCTGCTTCTCGACCGTGCGGCGGGCCAGGTCGCGGAGCGCCGCGACCGAGCAGTGCCGCCACTTGGGGGCGTCGCTGCGGCAGTGATCCGGGTTCTTGATGTCCAGCCACACGAAGTTGACGTTCCCGCCCTCGGCGCGCCGCTGGGCGATGCGCTTGAGCATGGTCTCCATCGGGTCACCGGCGCTGGTGGGGGTGCCGTCGTGATCCGCCCGCCAGCCCTTCTTCCAGGCGGTGGCGTCGATCTCGACGGCGTTGGCGCCGTGCCGCAGCGCCGTGTCCACGCCGCCGGCGGTCAGCACCCGGTGGGCTATCGCGTAGGTGGGGCGCGGTGCGGCGTGCTGCGGGGTGGTGGCGGCAGCGGCGGCCGGGGTGCCCGCGCAGAGGAGCGTCAGGGCTCCGGTGGCGGCCAGGAGGGGACCACGGGCGCGGGTCCGGGCCGGAAAGCGGTGAGCCATGTGTGTCATGTGTCCTTTTGTGGGTCCAGTGCCTCCCCGGCACCTGCCCCGGACGGCCGGTCCGACACCGGAGGAGGGGCCCGGCCCCCGGTCGTTCAGGAATCCTCCCCGGCCGCCTCCGGCCCGGGTGCCGCGTCCTCGATCGCCGCCAGCGCCGGGTCCAGCACGATGTCCGCGTCCCGCGCCGCCGTCGTCGGCTCCTCCGGGAAGTGGCAGGCCGTCACGTGGCCGGACGTGTTGCCGGCGAGCTGCACCAGCGGCGGTTCCTCGTCCGCGCACTTCTCCCGCGCCTTCCAGCACCGGGTACGGAACCGGCAGCCGGACGGCGGGTCGATCGGCGAGGGCACGTCACCGGCCAGCCGGATGCGCTCGCGGTCGTGCTCCTGCTCCTGCGCCTCCAGCAGCCTGGCCTCCGGCACCGCGGAGAGCAGGGCGTGGGTGTACGGATGTCGCGGCCGCTGGTAGATCGACTCCCGGTCACCGACCTCGACGATCTTGCCCAGGTACATCACCGCGACCCGCTGGCTGAAGTGCCGCACGATCGCCAGGTCGTGCGCGATGAAGAGGAAAGCGATGTTCAGCTCGCGCTGCAACTCCTGGAGCAGATTGACCACTTGGGCCTGGATCGAGACGTCCAGCGCGGAGACCGGCTCGTCCGCCACGATCAGCTTCGGCTCCAGGGCCAGGGCGCGGGCGACGCCGATGCGCTGGCGCTGGCCGCCGGAGAACTCGTGCGGGAAGCGGTTGTAGTGCTCCGGGTTGAGGCCGACGATCTCCAGCAGCTCGCGCACCCGGTTCTCCCGGCCGCCCGCGGGCTCGATGCCGTTGATCTCCATCGGGCCGCCGACGATCGTGCCGACCGTCTGCCGCGGGTTGAGCGACGAGTACGGGTCCTGGAAGATCATCTGGATCTCGGAGCGGACCGGGGCCAGCTCCTTGCGGCCGGCGTGGGTGATGTCCCGGCCCCGGTAGGTGATCGTGCCGGCGGTCGGCTCCAGCAGGCGGGTCAGCAGCCGCCCGGTGGTGGACTTGCCGCACCCCGACTCGCCGACCAGGCCGAACGTCTCGCCCGCGTGCACGGTCAGGTCGATGCCGTCCACCGCCTGCACCGCGCCGATCCGGCGCTTGAACGGAAACCCGGCCATGATCGGGAAGTGCTTGGTCAGGCCCTTGGCGGTCAGCAGCACCTCACCGGGCCCGGCGGCGGCCGGACGGGGAGCGGGAACGACGACGTCTTCGGGTGCGTTCATGGTGGTCGCTCTCCTAGCCCAGCCGGGGCTTGATCTGCTCGGTGAACAGGGTGTGTTTCTGCTCGGGGCTCAGGTGGCAGGCCGCGGAGCGGCCCGGGGCCAGCGCCGGGCGCTCCTCCTGGCAGCGGGCGCCGCCGACCTCGGCGGGAAAGGCGCAGCGCGGGTGGAAGGGGCAGCCCGACGGCGGTTCGAGCAGGCTGGGCGGCGCGCCGGGGATCGGCGTCAGCGGCTCCTCCACGCTCGCCGACAGCCGCGGCATCGAGCCCAGCAGGCCCCAGGTGTACGGGTGTTGCGGCTCGGTGAGGATCTCCTTGACGGTGCCGCGCTCCACGGCCCGCCCTGCGTACATCACCAGCAGCTCGTCGGCGGTGTTGGCGACCACCCCGAGGTCGTGGGTGATCAGGATGATGGCGGAGCCGAACTCCTGCTGGAGGTCCTTGAGCAGGTCCAGGATCTGCGCCTGCACGGTCACGTCCAGCGCCGTCGTCGGCTCGTCGGCGATCAGCAGGGACGGGTTGCACACCAGCGCCATGGCGATCATGGCGCGCTGCCGCATGCCGCCGGAGAACTGGTGCGGGTAGTCGTCCACCCGCAGCGACGGCTGCGGGATGCCCACCTTGGCCAGCATCTCGACGGCGCGCTGCCGGCCCTCGCGCTTGCTCGCGCCGGTGTGCTTGACGAACGGCTCGGCGATCTGCCGGCCCACCGTGTAGTACGGCGACAGCGACGTCAGCGGATCCTGGAAGATCATCGCCATCTTGTTGCCGCGCAGCTTCTCCAGGTCCTTCTCCCGGGCGCCGGTCAGCTCGTCGCCGTCGAGCAGGATCTCGCCCGCGATCTTCGTGTAGTTGGGGCTGTGCAGCCCCAGGATGGCGAGGTTGGTCACCGACTTGCCGGAGCCGGACTCGCCCACGATGCCGAGGGTGCGGCCGCGCTCCAGGTCGAAGGAGAGGTCGTCGACCGCCTTGACGATGCCGTCCTCGGTGGCGAACTGCACGTACAGGTCGCGTACGGAAAGGAAGGGGCCGGACCCGGCCGGGGCCGGTGCGCCCGCGGGCTGGGGGAGTGTGGTCACGGGTCTCTCCTAGGACAGCCGCACGCGCGGGTCGATGAACGCGTAGCAGGCGTCCACCACGATGTTGAAGAGGATGATGAAGGTCGCGGCGAACAGCATCACGCCCATGGTCATGGGCAGGTCGGTGTTCTGCACCGACTTCACGGCGAGGGTGCCCAGGCCCGGCAGCGCGAAGGTGTATTCGGTGATCATGGCGCCACCGAACAGGGAGCCCAGGTCGATGCCGAAAATGGTGACGATGGGAATGAGGGAGCCGCGCCAGGCGTAACGGAAGAAGACCCGGCGGGACGCCATTCCCTTGGCCCGCGCGGTCCGTACGTGGTCCTCCTGGAGTTGTTCGATCATCGACGAGCGCGCCATACGCGTGTACTGCGCGGTGAAGATGATGGACAGCACGCACCAGGGAATGATCAGCCCCAGGAACCAGCCCGCCGGGTCCTCGGTGATCGGCACGTATTTCGGCTGGCCGAACCAGCCGAGGTTGTACACGAGCAGCGCGAGCACGATCGGCCCGACGAAATAGATCTGCATCGAGGAGAGCACCAGCGACGCCGAGCTGAAGATCTTGTCAATGATCTTGCCCTGCTTCCAGGCCGCGATCATTCCGGTGCCGACGCCGACCGTCAGGAACACCGCGGCGGCGCCGACGGTCAGGGAGACCGTGGTCGGGAATCGGTCCACGATCGTGTCCCAGACGGGGTCGCCGTTGGCGAACGAATAACCGAAGCACGGGGCCGGGCAGGCGCCTTGGGCGAAATCCCGTCCGGTGACGATGCCGGACATGAATTCCCAGTACTGGACCGGGACCGGCTTGTCGAGCCCGAGGTTCTTGTGGATCAGTGCGATGGCGTCGGGCGTGCAGTTCTTTCCGCAGGACAGCAGCGCGGGATCCCGGGGGGCGGCGAAGAAGAGGAAGAACGTGAACGCGCTGATGATCAGCAGGATCACGATCGCGCCGATGGACCGGCGGAAGAGGAAACGAAGCATGGCAGTCGCAGCTCTCGTGGGCAGCCAGAGGGTCGGGGGGCGCCGGGCCCGGTGCGCCCGTCCGCGGGTGACGGGCACACCGGGCGCCGCGGTACACGGCGCGAGGGCGCCGGGGCGCCGGCTCCGCTACTTCTTCACGTACAGCTTGGTCGGGTCCACGGAGCTGATGATGTCGTTGTTGACGACGCCGCCGACCTTGGAACCGTGCAGCTGGACCTGCTTGTAGTAGAAGGTCGGCAGCTGCGGCAGGTCCTGCTTGAGGATCTTCTCGCCGAGCGCGAACCAGTCGTGCGCGGCCTTCTTCTGGTCGGTCAGCTGGGAGATCCGGTCGATCTCCTTGTTGACCTCGGGGTTGTTGTAGTGCGAGTAGTTCGGCGCGTTGTCCTGGATCTGCCGGCCGTCGTAGACCGGCGGGATCACGGTCAGCGAGCTGGGCCAGTCGGCGCCCCACGCGGAGGGGTAGATGTCGAAGTCGTTGTCGACCTTGCCGATGATGTCGTAGTACGTGTCCGACGGCAGGTCCTTGTTCTGCACGTCGAAGCCGGCCTTGCGCAGGTTGTCGGCGACCGCGACCGAGTACTTCTGCGGCTCCGGCGCGTTGGTGTACGCGAAGGTCAGCTTCATGCCGACCTTGCCGGCCTCCTTGAGCAGCTGCTTGGCCTTCTCGACGTCGCCCATCGGCTTCTTGAGCTTGCCGTACGGGTCGATGTCCTTGTGGCCGGTGAGCGTCGGGCTGATGTAGCTGCCCGCCAGTTCGCCGCCGCCCGGCGTGCCGTAGGCGTCCAGGATGGCCTGGATGGGGATCGCGTAGGCGATGGCCTCGCGGACCTTCTTGTCCTTGAGGCGCTTCATGTTGAAGTTGATGACGCCGACGTAGGGCTGGTAGCCGGAGGTGGAGCGCTTCTTGACGTCCGGCTCGTTGGCCACCTGCTGGAGGCTGGCGGCGTCGACCTGGTTGTTGAAGCTGATGGCCGTCTTGTTGTCGGCGCTGTCGGACATCAGGCGCTGCGTCGAGTCGGGGAAGGAGACGCCGAACTGGATGTCGAACCGGTCGACGTACTGGTGGCGGACGATGTCGGTCTTCGGGTCCCAGTTGGTGTTCCTGACCAGCGTCACCCCCTTGCCGGACTTGAACGACCCCTTCTGGATCTTGTACGGGCCCGAGGCGACCGGCGCCTTGTCGTACTTCTCCTTGGTGTCGCCCTTCTCCGGCACGACGCCGTACCCCGCCATGGCCAGCGCGTACGGGAGGTCGCCGACCGGCTTCTTGAAGTGGAAGCGGATGGTGCTGTCGTCCGGTGTCTCCAGCACGCTGTCGGGCAGGTGCTTGCCGCCGTACGGGCCGCCCGGCAGCAGCTTGCGGTACTCGTTGCCCTCGGCGTCGGCCAGCCAGCGCTGCACGTACGTCGGGCCGTTGGAGATGAAGTCGGCGAAGGTCCGCTCGAAGGTGTGCCGTACGTCCTTCGCGGTGATCGGCGAGCCGTCCTCGAACTTCAGGCCCTTCTTGAGGGTGTACGACCAGGTCCGGCCGCCGTCCGTGGACTTGCCGCTGTCCGTCGCCAGGTCGCCGACGACGGTGTACTTGCCCTCGTTGTCCAGGTGGTACGAGGTCAGGCGGCGGAAGATCAGCGTCGAGAAGGTGCCCTCGTCGCTGACGTAGATCTGCGCCGGGTCCAGGTGGTCGTAGGTGTCGCGCTGGTAGACCTTGATGGCGCCGCCGGACGTCGCGCCGGGCACCGCCTCGGCCGGCCCGGTGGACGCCTTGGCGTCACCGAAGGCGATCTGCGCGCGCTGGCTCTCGGCCCCCTTGCGGCCCTCGTCGTCCTGCGCCCCCTTGCCGGCCCCGCTGCTGCAGGCGGTCAGGACCAGTGCCCCCGCGGAGAGCGCCACGACGGTGGCGCGCGTTCTGTGCGTACGGACTGTGCTCATGGTGGTGGATGCACCTGCCTGTCGTAGTTCCGTAGCCGCTGCCTGACGTGTGCGGTGCTGGGGTGGCAGCACCCCCCGTGGAACACGGTTCACCGGGCGCGTTTCGGGTCGAAGGCGTCCCGGACGGAATCCCCCAGGAGGTTGAACGCGACGATGAAGACCACCATCGCGATGCCCGGGAAGAACAGATACGTGATGTCGTTGCGGTAGTAGTCGGCGGCGTTGGCGAACATCCGGCCCCAGTCGGGGGTGGGTTCGACCAGGCCGACGCCGAGGAACGAGAGGCCCGCGATCGAGGTGACGAAGTTCGGCAGCATGTACGTCGTCTGCACCAGGATCGGCGTCATGACGTTCGGCAGCAGCTCGCGCCGGATGATGCGGGCCGGGGAGGCCCCGCTGACCTTGGCGGCGTCGATGAACTCCCGTTCGCGCAGGGACAGGGTGGTGCCGCGCAGCAGCCGGGCCAGGCTCATCCAGCCCAGGAACCACAGCACCAGGATCAGGATGAGACAGCGCATCCAGGTCTCCATCGCGTCTTCGGGAGCCACGAAGATCGCGCCGACCACGGGGACGAACGCGACGAAGAAGAGCTGGTTGGGAAAGGCCATCAGCAGGTCGATGACCCGGCCGATGAGGTAGTCGACCCGCCCGCCGAAGTAACCGGCCGCCACGCCCAGCACGATGGCGGTGACGACCGAGACGGCGGTGATGGCGACCGAGAGGTAGAGCGTGGTCCGGATGCCGTAGATCAATTGCATGAAGACGTCGCGGCCGAGGGTGGGTTCGATTCCGAACCAGAACTCGCCGGAGATGCCGCCGTTGGGCTGCGCGGGATATCCGTTGACCAGCAGACCCGGGATGATCTGGCCGTACCGGGTGTACGGATCCTTGCCGTACAGTTTCGAGATCACCGGGGCGAGCAGGCCGATCAGGAAGAACGCCAGCACGACTCCGGCACTGATCACGCCGGTGCGGTCCCGTTTGAACCTGAGCCACATCAATTGGCCGGGGGAGCGGCCGACCAGTTCCCCGCTCTTACGGCCCTTTACTTTCCCCGGACCGCCGGGACCGAGCCCGGCGGGACCGGTCTGGGTTACCGCGGTCTGGGACGGACTTGTCATCGCGAAGTTCCCCCGCACCGAGTTCACTTGCAACAGGAAGCGGAGCTGGATGGCACCGCTGGTTGAGCGGACTTTTGCAAGTGATTTATGGCCCAGTCAAGAGGACGGTAAGCGCTCGCCCAGGGGGGCCGCGCTTCTTGAGCGAAGATTGCGCAGATCGACGCCACGGCGTGCTTGACAGTCGCGCCCGGTGTACGGCATGGGTGACATATCGTGCCCAACGTCTTTAACAACAAGGCAACTTGACTGTCGTCACGCCGATATACGGACGCGCCATGCTCGACAGCGTACGGCCGTGCGGGTGCCGTGAACCGGCCGGGGCGGTCCTGTGACCACCCCGGCCGGCTCCCGCCCGGCGCGCCGCCCGCCGTCTGCTGCCGCACTGTTGTACCGGTGCGGCGAGTGGAGTAGACCTGTCCGTGCGGGGGCAGGGGGTGGGCCACGTCATGGGGCGGAGAAGGGCTCGCGCGCGCGGTGTCGGCGGATTCGGCGCGCTCATCTGCGTACTGCTCGCGCTGCTGTGTGCCGTATGGATCGCACACGACCTGATGGCGGCCCGGCGGCCGATGGACGTCTGGTGGCTGTGGGCCGGGGAGCCGGTGCGGGCGGCGGGCTCAGCGGTCTGGGCCACCACGCTGGTCGACCCGGTGCTGGGGCTCGCCTGCCTCCTCGCGGCGGTGGCGGTGCTGCGCCGCTCGCCCGCCGCGCCGTGCGCGCTGGCCGCGGTGGCCCTGGCGACCCTCCTATTCCGGGCGCCGCAACTGGGCAGCCTCACCACCGACACGCTGTCCGGGCTCGAACCCGGCCTCAAGGAATGGGCGTTGGTCACGTCCGGCGTCGGCCTCGTGGCGAGCGTGCTCCTGCTGATCGCCGCCTCGGCCGGGCGGGGCGGCGCCGACCGGCGGCCCGGGCGGCTGCGCTTCGTGCCGGCGACGCTGGCCGCGCTGCTGCTGGGCACCTCGGGGCTGGCGCTCGCGGCCTGGCAGGTCTACTGGCTGCGGGAGCTGGGCCGGGCGCCGTACTGGGACAGCGTCATCGGGGACGCCGGCGCCTTCCGCTCCCTGCTCCAGCCCCCGGAGAACTGGTACCTGCTCTCCCTCGCCCTGCTGGCCCTGGTGGCGGCCGCCGGGCTGGCAGGCCGCCGGGCCTCGGCACGCCCGCTGGGCATGCTGGCGGCGGCCCTGCTGCTCGCACACGGCCTCGCGGCACTGGCCGCCGGGCAGCACGCGGGGCTGCTCGGCCGGTTCCACGCGCTGGCCACGCGGAGCCAACTCGACACCGTCACCGTGGCGTTCGCGGCCGTCGCCGGGCTGGTGGCACTGCTGGCCCTGGCCCGGGCCGGCGGCGGGAACGGGCCGCAGGGACCGGCGGACGGGCCGGGGCGGCCGGATTACGCGCCGCCCCCGCCCTCGGACCTGCCACCCGGCTGGTAGCCCCTCAGCGCACGCCCAGCGCACGCTTGAGGAAGTCGACCTGGAGCAGGAGCAGGTTCTCGGCCACCTGCTCCTGCGGCGTCATGTGCGTGACGCCCGACAGCGGCAGCACCTCGTGCGGCCGGCCGGCCGCCAGCAGGGCGGAAGAGAGCCGCAGGGTGTGCGCGGCGACCACGTTGTCGTCCGCGAGCCCGTGCACGATCATCATCGGCCGGTGCTGCTCCGCGGCGCCCGCCAGGCCCTCGTCGGTGACCAGGGAGTTGGCCGCGTAGCCGGCCGGCTCCTCGTCCGGGTGCCCCAGGTACCGCTCCGTGTAGTGGGTGTCGTACAGCCGCTGGTCGGTGACCGGGGCGCCGACGATGCCCGCGTGGAAGACGTCGGGGCGGCGCAGCACCGCCAGCCCGGCCAGGTAGCCGCCGAAGGACCAGCCCCGGATCGCGACCCGGCCCAGGTCCAGCGGGAAGCTGCCGGCCAGCCCGTGCAGCGCGTCGATCTGGTCCTGGAGGACCACCGCGGCCAGGTCCCGGTGGACGGCCTTCTCCCACTCGGGGGAGCGGCCGGGGGTGCCCCGCCCGTCGGCGGTGATCACCGCGAAGCCCTGGTCGGCGAACCACTGAGAGGTCAGATGGGCGTTGTGCGCGGCCACCACCCGCTGCCCGTGCGGCCCGCCGTACGGGTCCATCAGGACCGGCAGCGGCCCGTCGCCCTCCTCGTAGCCGGTCGGCAGCACCACCGCGCACGGGATCTTCCGCTCGCCCGAAAGGACCAGCCGCGGGCGGGTGGCGAGCACCGGCACCTCGGCGTACGAACCGACCGCGGCGAGCCAGGTCTCGCCGCCGTCCGCCTCCAGGCGCACCACCTCGGTCTGCGCCCCCGGCCGTTCCAGGCAGGCGTGCGAGAGCACCGCCACCGCGCCGCCGCGCACCGCGGAGGTCACCGACGGGTACGGGCGCGCACCGACCCGCTCCCAGCCGCCCTGGTCGCCGCTGCCCCGGTACCAGGCGCGGTAGACGCCGATGTCGTGCAGGTCGGCGCCGCTCGCCGAGAACAGGACGTCGTCCTCGCCGATGTCCAGCACCGCGCGCACGTGCAGCGGCGCGGCGGTCAGCGGCCGGTCGCCGACGAAGAGGCGGCGCGCCCCGCCCTCGTCCGCGATGCGCACCAGGCGCCCGTCCGGCGTCCAGGCGGGCGACCCGGCGGCCAGTTCGACCCACCGCGGGTCCTCGTCGGCGTGCACGGTGCTGGTCGCGCCCGTCTTCGGATCGACCGTCAGGTAACGCTGCGCGCGCTGGTCGCGGGTCTGGACCAGCAGCAGGGGTGGCCCGGCGGCGGACCAGTGCACCCGCGCGAGGTACGGGTAGCGCTCCTGATCCCACGTCACGTCCGTGCGCGAGCCGTCCAGGCCGAGCAGGGCCAGGCCCACCGAGGCGTTGGGGGTGCCGGCCGCCGGATAGGCGACCTCGGCCGGCGCGCGGTCCGGGTGGGCGGGGTCGGCGATCCACCAGCGCCGTACGGGTGAGTTGTCGACGCGCGCCGCCAGCACGCGGTCGCTCTGGGGCGACCACCAGAAGCCCCGGTGGCGGCCCATCTCCTCGGCCGCGACGAACTCCGCCAGGCCCCAGGTGACGTCAGGACCTTCCGGGCCGGCCAGGGCGCGGTCGCCCGGCGCGCCGTCGCCGTCCCCGCCCGCCGCGTCGGCCGGTACGACCCGCAGCGCGCCCTGCGACACGTAGGCGACGTGCCGTCCGTCGGGTGCCGGGCGGGGGTCGACGACCGGCCCTGGGACGGGGAGTTCGCGGGCGGTGCCGGCGCGCAGCTCGGCGGTGAACAGGCGGCCGGAGAGGGTGAAGGCGGCGAGTTCCACGGCGGCGTCCACGGCGTAGCCCACCACGCCGGACGAGCCCTCGCGGGTCCGCTCGCGGCGCGCCCGCTCCTCGGCGGGCAACTCCTCGTCCGCACCGGCGAGCAGGGCCGCCGGGTCGGCGGCGGCGTACTCCCGCCCCTCGTCAAGATCCAGTACCCACAGGAGGTTCGCCCGATCGGTGCCGGTGCGGGAGCGGAGGAAGGCGACACGCGAGCCGTCCGGCGCGACCGCGAAGCCGCGCGGCGAGCCCAGCGAGAACCGCTGGGTACGGGCGTGTTGCCGGGGGAAGGAGAGCTGTCCGGTCATGCGGACGAGCCTACGGGGCACGCGTCCGCCGGGGTCGCGCTTGCGATGATCGCGTGCGCCCCCGTTCTGCTCCCGTGCACCGACATATGCGCGCGCATGGAAAGTTATGATCCCCACCGCGGAGTGGGTAGGGGACAGGAGCGTGACATCCCCATGCCCGCGGAGCCGTCCACCGGGCGGCCCGTGCTGTCCCAACGCTTTCCGGACCGTGCGTACTTGGAGGTGAGCCGCCGTGGCACTCTCGATTTCGGCGGTGGTGCTGCTGGCGATCATCGTCTTCCTGCTCGTCAGGAAGTCCGGACTGAAGATGGGGCATGCGATCGTGTGCATGTTGCTCGGCTTCTATCTGGCCAGCTCGTCCATCGGCCCGACGATCAAGGCATTGACGACGAATGTCGCCGGCATGCTCGGCGGCATCAAGTTCTGAGGGCGACGCCCCGCCCGCCGCGTCCGTGCCGGATGCCGGGCGGGCGGTGAACGGGGTCCCCTGACGGGGGACGGGCCGGGCGGGCCGGAGCGGATGCCGGGCCGGGGCCGCCCGGCTCGTACGCTGTCCCCATGACCGACCTCCCCGCCCGCCGACTGCTGCTGGTGCACGCGCACCCGGACGACGAGTCCATCAACAACGGCGCCACCATGGCCAGGTACGCGGACGAAGGTGCCCTCGTCACGCTCGTGACCTGCACCTTCGGTGAAGAGGGGGAGGTGATCCCGCCGGACCTCGCCCACCTCGCGCCCGACCGCGACGACACCCTGGGCCCGTACCGCGTCCGCGAGCTGGCCGCCGCCATGGAGGCACTCGGCGTCACCGACCACCGCTTCCTGGGCGGCCCCGGCCGCTACCGCGACTCCGGGATGATGGGCGCCCCCCAGAACGACCGGCCGAACGCCTTCTGGCGGGCCGACGTGGACGAGGCCGCGGGACACCTGGTCGCCGTGGTCCGCGAGGTGCGCCCGCAGGTGCTGGTCACCTACGACGCCGATGGCGGCTACGGCCACCCTGACCACATACAGGCGCACCGCGTCGCGATGCGCGCAGCCGACCTGGCCGCCGACCCGGGCTTCCGTCCCGAGCTGGGGGCACCGCACCGGATCCAGAAGATCTACTGGAACCGCAATCCGCGTTCGGTGACCGAGGACGGCTTCGCGCGGCTGCGCGCCGCCGGCCCCTCCTTCCCCGGCGTCGGCGCGGTCGAGGACGTGCCGGGGGTCGTGGACGACGCCGTGGTGACCGCTTCGGTCGCCGGCGGTGCGAAGTACGGGGCCGCGAAGGCCGCCGCGATGCGGGCGCACGCCACGCAGATCGCCGTCGAGGAGCCCTTCTTCGCGCTCTCCAACGGTCTGGGGCAGCCGCTGTTCACGACCGAGTACTACCAGCTCGTACGCGGCACGTCCGGTGCCGCCGACGGGCAGTGTGAGGACGATCTCTTCGCGGGTGTGGCGGACGGCGCGGACACGGGGGAGACGGACGAGAGCGACAAGGAGCGAGCGGTATGAGCGGCCCCAAGAAGCGGACCAGGGCGGGCACCGGCGGAAACAAGCCGAAAGCGGGCGCGTCGGCGGCCTCGGGGGCCGCCGGGGCGCCCCGGGGCGGCAAGGGCACCCCCGCCGCGCCGGCCGCCGGCCTCGCCGCACCGCTGAGCCCCGCCCGCGCGGCCGCGTACGTCGGGCTGTTCCTGCTCGGCGCGGTCGTGGCCGCGGCGGGCGGGCTCGTCCAGGCCGCGTGGTTCCCCGGCGGGCTGCTGCTGGCGCTGGCGGCGGCGGGCGGCCTTTTCTACGGGGGCGCGACGGCGCTCGGCCGGACGGGCGGCGTACTGGCGCCGGGCGCCGGCTGGCTGGTGACCGTCATCCTGCTCAGCGACACCCGGCCGGAGGGCGACTTCCTCTTCGGCGCCGGACTGGGCACGTACGTCTTCCTCGTGGGCGGCATCGTGCTCGCTGTGATCTGTGCCACCGGTTCGCAGATGCGTGCCAACGGGGCGCAAGCGGCCCGACTTGGCAAGTAAGCACCGGCCCCAGTGATCATTTTCAGTACCGCACGGCGGTCCGGACGCGGGGCGTTCCCCGTCTCCCCGGGTACCCGCCCACGGCGGACAGTATGGTGGTGCGCGCCGCCGAGCCGCCCAAGCACCGTACTGACGAGCGGCGGAGCCAACCGGGAGAACCTGCTTTGAGTCGTGAATCTGACAGTTCGTCCTCCGGCGCCCAGGGACGCGGCGGTGCCGCGTACCCGTCGGGGACGCCCCCGTACGGCACGCCTCGGACCGAGGCGGACGACGCGGCGGCCGGTGCCGCCGCGAAGCCGGAGGAGCCCAAGACCGAGACCACGCTGACGACGCGGATCAAGATCAATATTCCGGGGTCCCGCCCCATCCCGCCGGTCGTCGTGCGCAAGCCCGTCGGTGAGGAGTCCGGGATGAGCGCAGCATCCGGTTCCGGCCCGTCCGGCCCCGCCGGGGCCGACGGCGGTTCCGCCGGTGACGGCCGCAGTAGTGAGCGCACCGGCAGCACGCGCCGCCCCGAGGCGGCCGGTTCCGACGGCGCCAAGAGCGCGCCGGCCGAGAAGACCAGCGACTGGTTCTCGCCCCGCAAGCCGTCCGCCGCGTCCGCCGGTTCCGCGCCCTCCTCGTCGACGACGGCGAACACCCCGGCCCCCACCCCGCAGCAGAGCCCGCCCGCCGGCCCGCCGTCGCGCCCCGACCTGCCGTTCTTCTCCGACGCGACGCCCGAGCAAGGCGGCAACTCCCCGTTCGACGCACCCCCGTCGCCGTTCGACGCGCCGGCCGGCCCGTTCGACGCCCCCGCGGTACAGGGCGACCGTACCGGCCCGTTCGACACGCACGGCGGCCCGGCCGCCGGTCCCAGCGGCCCCACGACCGGCCCGGCAGCGGGCGACGCGTCGTTCGGCCTGCCGTCCGGTTTCCACACCCCGGGCACGCCGGGCGCGGACGCCGGACCCGCCATGAGCGACGACACGGCGGTCCTGACGCCGCAGCCCCCGGCCCCGCCCGCCGGACCCGGCAGCGGTCTCGGCGTCACCAGCGGCATCGCGGGCGGCGTGCCGGGCGCCGGCAACGGCGGCGCGCCCGGCGGCGAGGACGGCGGCTTCCCCGGCGGCGCCCCCAAGGGACCGCGTCCCGGCGGCGACCAGATCTCCAGCGACACCCTGGTCAGCGGCATCCCGGCGGTCCCCGCCGACGCCGCGCCGAAGCCCGCGGCCGCCTTCCCGCCCGGACCGGGCGCTGGCCAGGGCACCCCGGCCCCGCCGCCGCGCGCCAAGATCCCCGAGCCGATCAACCCCAAGAAGAAGGGCCGCAACAAGGTCGTTCTGCTGGGCGTCGCGGTCGTCGTGCTCGCCGGCGTCGCGTACGGCGCCGGGCTGCTCCTCGACCACGCCGACGTGCCCAACGGCACCACCGCGCTGGGCGTGGACATCGGCGGCGACACGAAGGAAGACGCCGTCAGGAAGCTCGACGCGGCGGTCAAGAAGGCCCGCACCGAGCCGCTGAAGCTGACCGTGGACGGCAAGGAGCAGACGCTCCTGCCCGCCAAGGCCGGGCTGAACATCGACACCCAGGCGACGGTCCGCGACGCCTCGGGCCGGGACTACAACCCGGTCTCCGTCATCGGCTCGCTGTTCGGCGGCAAGCGGACGGCCAAGCCCGCGATGATCACCGACGACGAGAAGCTGGACGTCGCGCTCAAGGCCGTGGCCGGACCGGCGGACGCCGCCAAGGACGGCGGCATCACCTTCGAGAACGGCAAGGCCGTGCCGCACTACGGCACGCCGTACAAGGCCGTCGACGTCAAGGCGTCCAAGGGCAAGATCGAGCAGGCGTACCTGGACCGGGCCACCACCGGCAAGAACAGCCCGGTCGTGCTGGCCGCCGTCGAGCAGCGGCCGAAGGCCGGCAAGGCGGAGGTCGACCGCGCGATGAAGGAGTTCGCCGAGCCGGCGGTCTCCGGCTGGGTCTACCTCTCCGCCGGCGGCGTCGAGGTGCCGTTCAGCCAGCGGTCCATCGGCGAGCTGCTGTCCTTCAACGCCGGCTCCGACGGCAAGCTCCAGCCGGTCTTCGACCTGGCCAAGCTGGAGGACAAGTACGGCCACGCCTTCGACAACGTCGTGATCGACGGTGGCGCCGGCAAGGTGAAGATGACGCCGCAGCACGCCGCCCAGGCGCTGCGGATGGCGCTCATGAAGCCCGCGCCGCCCGCGCCGCAGAAGCGCGTCGCCAAGGTCGAGGGCGCGACCACCGGCTGAGCGCCGCACCCCGGCAGGAGCCGTGTCCCGTAGCCTCGCGTACGGGACACGGCTCGCCCGCTTCCGCGGCCCGTGACGGCCTGCGCGCGTCCCCTAGGGGACGTCACCGATGACATCTGTCATGCCGAAGTCACGACAGCCGACACTGCCGGGCGGCACCGCCCAACCGTGAAGCTGGGACACATGACGAGCACAGCCACCACAACAGACACGGCCACCGGGCGCCGCGCGGGCCCCGCCCCCGTGGTCAGCTTCCGGAGCGTCAGCAAGAACTACGGCGCCGTCCGTGCGGTGGCCGACCTGAGCCTGGACCTCCACCCGGGCGAGACCGTCGCCCTCCTCGGCCCCAACGGCGCCGGCAAGTCCTCCACCCTCGACCTGCTCCTCGGCCTGCGCAACGCCGACACCGGCTCGGTGTCCCTGTTCGGCACGAGCCCGCAGCAGGCCATCGAGCAGGGCAAGGTCGGCGCCATGCTGCAGAGCGGCGGCCTGATGACCGGCGTCAAGGTACGCGAACTGGTCCGGCTCGCCGCCGACCTGCACCCGCGCGGCTACCCGGTCGAACGGATCCTGGAGACGGCCGGGATCGCCGACATCGCCGACCGGATGGTCGACAAGCTCTCCGGCGGCCAGGAGCAGCGGGTGCGCTTCGCGCTCGCCACGGCCGGGGCGAGCGACCTGATCGTGCTGGACGAGCCGACGACCGGCATGGACGTCAGCTCCCGGCAGACGTTCTGGGGCACCATGCGGGCCCAGGCCCGGCAGGGCCGTACCGTACTGTTCGCCACCCACTACCTCGAAGAGGCCGACGAGATCGCGGACCGCGTGATCGTCCTGCACCGCGGCCGGATACTGGCCGACGGCACCTCGGCCGAGATCAAGGCCAGGGCCGGCGCCCGCCGTATCGCCTTCGACCTGGACGGGCCGATCGACCGCGAGGCGCTGCGCGGCCTGCCGGCCCTGACCTCCCTGGAGGTCTCGGGGCGCACCGTGCGCATCCAGTCGGCGGACGCCGACGCGACGACGCACGCCGTCTACGGGCTGGGCCTGTACCCGCACAACCTGGAAGTGGCCGGACTCGGCCTGGAGCAGGCGTTCATCGCCATCACCGACGCAGCGACCGCCGAGGAGGCGGCACGATGACCACTCTGATCAAGCTGGAGATCGTCCGCGCCCTGCGGAACAAGAAGTTCATGTTCTTCTCGGTGATCTACCCGCCGGTGCTCTACCTGATCATCGCGGGCGGCGCCGACAGCAAGCCGATACCGGGCATGAGCCTGAACATGCCGCTGTACTTCATGGTCGCCATGGCGGCGTTCGGCGCGATGACCGCCGTGCTGATCGGCAACAGCGAGGCGATCGCCAAGGAGCGCGAGAAGGGCTGGGTACGGCAGCTGCGGCTGACCGCGCTGCCCGGCCGTGGCTACGTCGCCGCGAAGATGGGCTCCGCCGCGACCATCAGCCTGCCGTCGATCGTGCTCGTCCTGCTCGTCGCCGCCACGGTCAAGGGCGTACGGCTGGAGGCCTGGCAGTGGCTCGCCATCCTCCTGGCCACCTGGCTCGGCAGCTTCGTCTTCGCCGCGCTCGGCGTGGCCATCGGCTACCTGGCCAGCGGCGACGCGGTCCGGCCCATCGCGATGATGATCTACTTTGTGCTGGCGTTCCTCGGCGGTCTGTGGATGCCGCTGACGATCCTGCCGCAGTGGGTGCAGAACATCGCCGAGTGGCTGCCGACCCACGCGTACGCCGCGCTCGGCACGGCCATCGAGGGCGGCCACGCCCCGGACGTCAAGGACATGGCGATCCTCGCCGGCTACCTGGTCGTCTTCGCGGGCGGCGCGGGCTGGCTCTACCGGAAGGACACGCGTACGGCATGAAACGGACGGAGACCGAGCCCAACCCGGTGCTGATCGGCACGACGCCCCGCACGCGGCGGGAGCTGCTGGTCAAGTGCGCCTGGATCGTCATCTGGTTCCTGTACCTGACGGGACCGATCGGGGATCTGATCGACGGGATGTCCCCGGCGCACGAGGTACTGGGCTGCGCGGGTCTTCTGACGTTCGTCGCCGTCTACTTCGCGGTGGTCTTCCGGCACGTGGTCCACCGGGCCTGGGCGGACAAGGCGGCCAAGGCGGCCGTGGTGTTCATCGCGGCGCTCGCCGCCCTGCTGGCCTCGGTCCTCGGGCCGAACTGGCTGGTGCTCTTCACCTTCGTGTGCGTCGCGGTGGCCGTCACCCAGCCTTTCCGCACCTCGCGGTGGGCCATCCCCGCGCTGACCGCCGCCCTCGTGCTGATCGGCATGCGCTACGAGGACGTCCGGAGCTACCTCTTCGCGTACGCCCTGCCCTGCCTGCTCAGCGGGTTCGCGATGGTCGGCGTGCAGCATCTGATCCGTACGACCAAGGAGCTGCGCGAGGCGCGGGAGGAGGTCGCGCGGCTGGCCGCCGGCGAGGAACGGCTGCGGCTCGCCCGCGACCTGCACGACCTGCTCGGCCACTCGCTGTCCCTGATCACGCTCAAGAGCGAGCTGGCCGGGCGGATGCTGCCGGCCAAGCCCGAGGACGCGGCCCGGCAGGTCGCCGACATCGAACGGGTCAGCCGGCAGGCGCTGGTGGACGTCCGCGAGGCCGTCACCGGCTACCGGCGCCCCCGTCTCGCCGTCGAACTGGCCGGGGCGCGCGCCGCGTTGCGCACCGCGTCGATCACGGCCGACATCGACGCCGCGCTGGAAGGGGAGCACCAGGGCCTGGCGGCGGACGAGGAAGGCGCGCTCGCCTGGGCGCTGCGGGAGGCCGTCACCAACGTCGTACGGCACAGCTGCGCCGGCCGCTGCGAGGTGCTGCTCACCGAGGAGTGGGAGGCCGACGAGCGGCGCTATCTGTGTTTGTCCGTCACCGACGACGGCACCGGGCCGTCGCGCGGCGGCGGACACGACGGCAACGGCCTGAGCGGCCTGCGCGAGCGCCTGGCCCTGGCCGGCGGGCGCCTGGAGACCGGCGCCGCCCCGCGCGGCCGCGGCCTCTCCCTTCGCGCGTACGTGCCCATCGGCAGCCGCCCGGCGACCGGCACGGGCGGGACCGCGGCTGCCTGACCCGGTGCCCCGGCGGCTCCGGCGCGCGGACGGCCGCGCCCTCGCTCCCCCCGATGGAGTGGCCCGCCGGGGAACCGGCCGCGCCGCCGCCGGGGGCGGTGCACGCTACCGCCATGGCACCCATCGACCCGCGGGCCGTCGTCCGTCCCGCCGCCCCGCCCGGCTGCCCCACCTGCCGGGACCGGCGCGGACTGTGGAAGGACACCAGTGACACGGGCCGGGGCCGGGAGGTCTGGCACTGGTGGTGCTCCGGCTGCCGGCAGACCTTCGAGCCGACGCCCGAGCACAAACGGTTCCACGCCTAGGGCGCTGCCCGCCTCAACCCGCTGACCTGCACATACCCCGCCCTGGCTAGGGTGGCCGCATGACCGACCCGCAAGGCGAGCAGCCCGTGAAGAATGTGCGTCTCCTCCTCGCCGAGGACCAGTCCATGGTCCGCGAAGCGCTGGCCGCGCTCCTGGGCCTGGAGCCTGACCTGGAGGTCGTCACGCAGGTCGCCCGGGGCGACGAGGTCGTCGGCGCGGTGCGGGCACGGCCCGTGGACGTCGCCCTGCTCGACATCGAGATGCCCGGCATCAGCGGCCTGGACGCCGCCGCCCTGCTGCGGGCCGAGTTCCCCGCGGTGAAGGTCGTCATCCTCACCACCTTCGGGCGGCCCGGCTACCTGCGCCGCGCGATGGAGTGCGGCGCCGACGCCTTCCTGGTCAAGGACGCCCCGGCCGCCCAACTGGCGGACGCCGTGCGCCGGGTGCTGCGCGGCGAGCGGGTCATCGACCCGGCGCTGGCGGCGGCCGCGCTGGCCGACGGGGCGAGCCCCCTCACCGACCGCGAGCGCGACGTGCTGCGCGCCGCGGCGGACGGCTCCACCAACGCCGAGATCGCCCGCGCCCTCACCCTCTCCCACGGCACGGTGCGCAACTACCTGTCCACCGCGATCCAGAAGACCGGCGCCCGCAACCGTGCCGAAGCCGCCCGCACCGCGGCCGACAAGGGCTGGCTGTAACGAGCCTCACCCGCGCACCCCGGCCACCAGGACCTTCGACCCTGGGCCCGGTGGGCCGGCGGGCGCAGGCTGGAAGGGTGACGACTCTCCAGCGATCCCCCGGGCGCGACCGCCGTGCCGCGTTGCTGCTGATCGTCGCGACCTTGGTCATCACGCTGGCGGACGCCGGTACGGGACCCCAGCTGCACTTCGCCATGTTCATGGGGATCGCGCCGCTGATCGCCGCGCTGCGCTGCTCCTACCGCTGGACCGCGGCGGTCGCCTCCGTGTACGTCCTGTGCCAGGTCTACGTCCACCTCCGGCTGGTGCCGGACTGGGCACTGGCCAGCAAGGTCGTCGGCGTCTTCGGGACCGTGCTGGTCGCCGTCTTCGCGCTGGCGCTGTGCCGGACCCGGCTGGACCGGGAGGCGCTCCTCGCCCGCACGAGCATGGTCGCCGACGCCGTGCAGCGGGAGATGCTGCGCGAGCTGCCGCTGACGGCGGGGCCGCTGGAGGCGTACGGGTTCTACGTCTCCGCCCAGGAGGGCGCACGCGTCGGCGGTGACATCTACGAAGCCGTACAGACCCCGCACGGGCTGCGGCTGGTGATCGGCGACGTACAGGGCAAGGGCATGCCCGCGATCGGTGCCGGGCACGAGGTACTGGCGTCCTTCCGGGAGGCCGCGCACTACAAGGACACCCTCGAAGCCGTCGCCGAACGCATGGAACAGGCGCTGACCCGCTACAACGTCCGCTCCGCCGAGCGCGGCGGCCAAGAACGCTTCGTCACCGCGCTGCTGCTGGAAGTGCGCGGTGAAGACCGGGCCAGGGTGCTGTCCTGCGGCCACATCCCGTACTACCTCATACGCGGCGGGCAGGTCACCGAGCGCAGCGACGGCGAGGGCGGCCTGCCGCTGGGCCTCGGCCCGCTGACCGGCGAGCGGCGGCAGAGCGTGGCCGTCGAGCCGGTGGCGGACGACTGGATCGTGCTGTGCACCGACGGCGTGACCGAGGCGCGCGGCGCGGACGGCGCGTTCTACCCGCTGGCCGACCGGCTGGCCCGCTGGACGCACCTGGAGCCGGCCGAGCTGGCGGACACGCTCCGCGCCGACCTGGAGCGGTTCACCGGCGGCGGTACGAAGGACGACGCGACCGTACTGATCGTGCGCCGCAGCCCGCGCGCCGCCGGCGAGCGCGCCGGGGAAGCCCCGGCGGGTCAGTTGAGCATCGCTCGCGCCGCGGCCGCCTGACGCCGCACCGCGGCCGCGGCGGCCGCGTCGACCGCCTCCACCACCTTCGCGTACTCCTCCAGCTCGGCCGCGCCGCCCGGAAAGTCGCCGCGCTGCACGAGCAGTTGCGCGTGGTCGTGGCGCAGCCGCGCCGGGTGGCTGGGCAGCAGCAAGGACAGCTCGACCGCCCACAGCTGCACGTCGCTGCGCTCCGGCCGGGCCGCCGCCCACGCCCTGATGTTGTTCAGGATGCGCAGCACGATCTCCAGCGGATCGGCCGGCGCGAGCATCTGCTCGGTCAGCGGCGCCCCGGTCGCGCCCGCGACCAGCACCCCCGCGTCCTCGTCGGTGAGCAGCCGCCCGCCGTCGAAGGGGTCGGCGAGCACGTGTGCGCCGTACGGGTCGCCGAAGCCGACGACGAAGTGCCCCGGCAGCGCCACCCCGTAGACCGGCGCACCGGCCCGCCGCGCGACCTCCATCCACACCACCGACAGCAGGATCGGCAGGCCGCGCCGGCGCCGCAGCACCTCGTGGAGCAGGGACGACTCCAGCCGCCTGTAGTCGGCGGGCGTGCCGCGGAAGCCGAGGCGCGCCCCGAGCAGTTCGGCGACGTTGCGGGCCCAGGGGCGCGGCCCGCCGGCGGGCCCGAACGGCAGCCGGCCGGCCAGTCCGTCCAGTTCGATCTGGGCCGCGTCCACGCCCGCCTCGTCCAGCGCGGGGTCGGCCTCCGCCGCGATCAGCAGGCACAGCAGGGCGAGGTCCGGCCGTTCGTCGCGCGCGGCCTCGGCGAACTGCCGTCGCCGCTCGGCGGACACGTCGTCCCCGTTCGGGTCCGGGTCGGGGTGCATGCGAGGTTCGTACCCGTTCAGCTCGGGCCTCCCTGAGCGGGACGCCAGTGGTGGTAATGGTGGTGGGTGACGAAGCCGAGCCCGTCGTAGAGCGCGCGGGCGGCGTCGTTGTCCGTCTCGACCTGGAGGTACGCGGCGGAGGCGCCCTCGTCGAGCGCCTTGCGGGCCAGCGCCGCCATCACGGCGGAGGCCAGCCCGCGCCGCCGGTGCTCCGCGCCGACCTCGACGGCCGAGAACCCGGCCCAGCGCCCGTCCACCACGCACCGCCCGATCGCGGCCACGCTGCCCGCCTCGTCCGGCACGCTCGCGAACCACACCGAAGGGCCGCCGTGCAGCACCTTGAGCACCTCGGGCCCCGGCTGCGCCGACCGCCGGTAGCGGCGCAGCCAGGCGTCGTCGACCCGGCGGCCGAGCGCCACCCGCGCGACGTCCGCTTCGAGGTCGCCGAGGGGTGCCAGCGCGGCGATCCGGGCCTCCGCGGTGACCTCGCGGGTCCAGCCGCGGCCGTCCAGTTCGGCCGCCAGCGCCTCCTGGGTGCCGGGGGCGCCCGTACTGACCTGGATGTACGCGGGCAGGGAGCGTTCGGCGTACCAGTCGCGTACCCGCCGCAGCGCGGCGTCCAGGGGCAGGCCCGGGTCGCCGAGGGCCGCCACCGAGTTGGCCCGCCGGGTGAACCCGGCGCTCGCCCGCAGCTGCCACTCGCCCAGCCACTCGCTCTCCACCGGCGGCCAGCCGCGGGCGGCCACCCGGTCCAGCTCGGGCGCGCTCGTCGCGGGGGAGCGGCGGCGGGCCGGCGCGGCGGGTACCGCCTTCCCGGCGACCAGTGCTGCCTCGCCGATGCGGACGATCTCTCCGTCCCGGCGTGTGATGCTCAGCACACCGTCGTCCCAGGATGTGAGAACACCGATCGTGTCGGTGAACTTCGCACCCCCCTGACCGGCGCCGGTCAAACGCCGGACAGATACCCTTTTGCCCACGTCAGCACGGGTGATGTGGACCTCCAACCGTCCGCCGGTAGTGAATTCCACGGCTCTACCCGCCCCTCTTGTTCGTCTCCTGCCCGGGAACGGAGATACTAGGTGCGGGCATCGACGACGCCGCGCTCCCGCGCGCCCCGCGGCGGAACTGCCAATCGGTCCGCCAGCCCTACCGAGGAGGAACGACAGCGTGACCTACGTCATCGCGCAGCCTTGTGTCGACGTCAAGGACAAGGCATGCATCGAGGAGTGCCCCGTCGACTGCATCTACGAGGGCTCCCGGTCCTTGTACATCCACCCGGACGAATGCGTCGACTGCGGCGCCTGCGAGCCGGTCTGCCCGGTCGAGGCGATCTTCTACGAGGACGACACCCCGGAGGAGTGGAAGGACTACTACAAGGCGAACGTCGAGTTCTTCGACGAGCTCGGTTCGCCCGGTGGTGCCAGCAAGCTGGGCCTGATCGAGCGCGACCACCCCTTCATCGCAGCGCTGCCGCCGCAGAACCAGTAAGCGGCCGCATGGCGCCGCCTCGGTCCCGTACGGCCGGCCTCCCTCTCACCTGAGACCGGGAAGCCGACGCCGCACGGGGCCGAGGCGTTTCCAGCCCTGTGCGGCCAGAGGAACGTGAGGAAAGAGAGCAACGTGGGCACCGTCTCATCCCGTCTTCCGGTCTTCCCCTGGGACCGGCTGGAGCCCTACAAGACCACGGCGGCCGCGTATGCCGACGGCATCGTGGACCTGTCCGTGGGCACTCCGGTCGACCCCGTGCCCGCACTCGTGCAGAAAGCCCTCACGGAAGCCGCCGACAGCCCCGGCTACCCGACGGTGTGGGGCACCGCGGCGCTGCGCGACGCGATCACCGGCTGGGGCGGTGAGCGCCTGGGCGCCACCGGCCTCGGCCACGCCAACGTGCTCCCGGTCGTCGGCTCCAAGGAACTGGTCGCCTGGCTGCCGACCCAGCTCGGCCTGGGCGCCGGCGACCGCGTCGCGTACCCGCGCCTGGCCTACCCCACCTACGAGGTCGGCGCGCGCCTGGCGGGCGCCGACCCGGTCGTCTACGACGACCCCTGGGAGCTGGACCCCGCCGGCCTCAAGCTGCTGTGGCTGAACTCGCCGTCCAACCCCACCGGCCGCGTGCTGAGCGCCGACGAGCTGCGCCGCACGGTCGCCTGGGCGCGCGAGCACGGCGTGCTGCTCTTCAGCGACGAGTGCTACATCGAGCTGGGCTGGGAGGCCGACCCGGTCTCCGTCCTGCACCCGGACGTCTGCGGCGGCTCGTACGACGGCATCGTGGCCGTCCACTCGCTGTCCAAGCGCTCGAACCTGGCCGGCTACCGCGCCGCCTTCCTCCTGGGGGACGCGGCGGTCCTCGGCGAGCTGCTCCAGATCCGCAAGCACGGCGGCATGATGATCCCCGCGCCCGTGCAGGCCGCCACGGTCGCGGCGCTCGGCGACACCGAGCACGTCGGCGAGCAGCGCGAGCGCTACGCCCGCCGCCGTACGGCGCTGCGCGAGGCCCTGGAGGCCGCCGGCTTCCGCATCGAGCACAGCGAGGCGTCGCTCTACCTGTGGGCGACGCGGGACGAGTCGTGCTGGGACACCGTCGCCGACCTCGCCAAGCGCGGCATCCTCGTCGCCCCGGGAGACTTCTACGGGACGGCGGGGGAGCGGTTCGTACGGGTCGCCTTCACCGCCACCGACGAGCGCGTGGACGAGGCGGTGCGGCGCCTGGCGCAGTAGCCGCCCTTCCGGCGCGCCCCGCGCACACGAAGGCCCGGAGCGGACGCCTGCCGGTAGGCGTCCGCTCCGGGCCTCTCGCGTGGTCGCGGGTCCCGCGTCAGCTGATCGGCAGCCCGTTCGTCGGCAGGAGGTCCGAGGCCAGGCCGCTGCTGCTGACGCCCTCGGCCAGGTTGTCGGTCGACACCGAGTCGGTCAGGCTGTCGGTGGACAGGCCGTCGCCGGGCAGCGCGCCGGTCAGGTCGTCGGTCGGCAGGCCGTCCTCGGTGGCCGTGTGCAGGGTGTCGGTGAGGATGTCCCCCGCGCTGTCCGCGGTGTCGCTGGCGGCGTTGCCCGCGGCGTTCTTGGCGGCCGGTGCGGTCTCCCGCAGCGTCTTGCCGGTGGTCTTGCCGGCGGACTTGCCCAGGGCCGGAACGGCCTTCTTGATGATCTTTCCACCGGACTCGGCGGCGGTGCCGCCGGTCTCACCGGCGAGGTCGCCGGCACCCTGCACCGCGCCGTCGGCGGTGTCGGCGAGGCTCGCGGTGTCCATCGCGGTCAGTCCACCCAAGTCGGAGGAGTTCGGCAGTTCCACGGCGCTCGCGGAGCCTGCCGCGGCGACCACGGGGGCTGCGCCGGCTGCGACCAGCAGCGCGGCTCGGGCGATCCGACGCGAGAGGGGGAGGGACATGGTGCTCCTTTTACGGAGAGGGACTGGTTCTTCGGACAGACGTGCCGTGTCCGCCGGGCGGGGCGCGGAGGCTGCCGGGCGGACGACGTGACTACCGCGTCAGGCCCGGGAAGGTTGCGGCACGGCCGGTAAAGAATCAGTGGGGGGTCACATAATCTGCTCCGGAGGAAACCGGGCAAAATGCGCCGTACGCAGGACAGTGCAGAAACGTCACACCCGAGTGTCCGGAAGGGCTCCGCCGCGTTCGGGTGAGCCCGTCGGCGTCAGCTCCGCACCGCCGCGCCGGGTTGACGCCATTAACTCGCCCGAGGGACCCGCCGGACGGCTGCTCGGTGACGTCTGGGGTGACGGCGGCGCGGCCGTACGAGTGACGGCGTGGCGACCGTACGAAGGCGTCAGCGGCAGCCGGGTGACGGCGCCGCGAGCGGACTCACGGCGCGGTGACGATCCGCACGTCCGCGGCGGACGCCTGCGCGGCCGCGCCGGTCGCCCGCTGCCAGCCCTTCCCGGAATCGGCCGCCGACCACATCTTCCCCGCATAGGAAATCTGCTCGATGCCCAAGGCGCCGGAGTGGGCCATCGCCCAGGTCGCCAGCTCCCAGCCACGGCGCTCCGCCGCCGCGCCCGTCCCGCGCGCGGCCGTACCGCCGGCCTGCCCGGCACCCGCCGCCGCACCCTCGTCCCCGGCCTCGCCACCGGGCGCGGACGGCCGCGCGGGCACCGTCAGCACCCGCCCGCCGTCCTGGCCCTTCCCGCCGTCCGGAGCGGCGCCGGCCGGGTGCGGCAGCACGTCGGGGCCGAACTCGCGCACCAGCTTCTCGCGCACCTGCTTCGTACCGCCCGGGTGCTTCTCGTCCGCCGGCCGGTTCACCGAACACGTCATCGCGGCCCCGTCGCGCCCGGTGAGGGCGCCGGTCAGCAGCGCCGCGTTCGGCTCGTGCTTGGCGTACGCCTGCGGGTAGCCGCTGCGCTGCACCTTCTGCGCCGCCACCGTCAGCGGCAGCCGCGAGTAGCCCGGCACCTTGACCAGGTGCGTGTAGAACTCCCCGGCCGAGTAGACCGGGTCCATGATCTGCTGCACGGTGCCCCAGTCCTGGGAAGGGCGCTGCTGGAAGAGGCCGACCGAATCGCGGTCGCCGAAGCCGATGTTGCGCAGCCCCGACTCCTGCATGGCGGTCGCCAGCGCGATCGTCACCGCCCGCTCCGGCAGCCCGCGCGAGGAGCCGACGGCCGAGATGGTCGCGGCGTTCGCGGCCTGTTCCGGCGAGATCTCGTACGGCTTGCCGCCGTCCGCCGTCCGTACCGAGCAGCGCGGCGCCCCCGGGCCGCCGGTGACGTACTGCACGAAGAGGTACACGCCCAGCCCGACGAGCACGGCGAAGGCCGCGCCGATACGCACGAGACGCTTGCGGCGAGCGGGGGCGGTGGGCTGGGAGGACACGCAGCCAACGGTACTGGAGGGCCGCCGGTAGGGTCGGATTCATGCAGCCCGCTACGCAGTCCCCCGCACTCGACCTGTCCCGCGACGCGGCCGAGCTCACCGCTCAACTCGTCGACATCCCCTCCGTCAGCCAGGACGAGAAGGTCCTCGCGGACGCCGTCGAACACGCGCTGCGCGCGCTCCCGCACCTGACGGTGGAGCGCGACGGCAACTGCGTGGTCGCGCGCACGGACCAGGGCCACGCCGAGCGGGTCGTACTGGCCGGGCACCTGGACACCGTGCCCATCGCGGACAACGTGCCCTCGCGGCTCGACGAGGACGGCGTCCTGTGGGGCTGCGGCACCACCGACATGAAGTCCGGCGTCGCCGTACAGCTGCGCATCGCCGCCACCGTCCCCGCGCCCAACCGCGACCTGACCTTCGTCTTCTACGACGCGGAGGAGATCGCCGCCGAGTTCAACGGCCTCGGGCGGCTGGCCGAGCACCACCCGGACTGGCTGGCGGGCGACTTCGCCGTCCTGCTGGAGCCCTCCGACACCCAGGTCGAGGGCGGCTGCCAGGGCACGCTGCGGGTGCTGCTGCGCACCGAGGGCGAGCGGGCCCACTCGGCGCGCAGCTGGATGGGCAGCAACGCCATCCACGCGGCGGCGCCGATCCTCGCGCGCCTGGCCGCCTACGAGCCGCGGCGGCCCGTCATCGACGGGCTCGAATACCGCGAGGGCCTGAACGCCGTACGGATCGAGGGCGGCGTGGCGGGCAACGTCATCCCCGACGCCTGCACCGTCGCCGTCAACTTCCGCTACGCGCCCGACCGCAGCCCCGAGCAGGCGCTCGCCCACGTCCGCGAGGTCTTCGCGGACTGCGGCGTCGCCGAACTGGTCGTCGACGACCACTCGCCGGGCGCGCTGCCGGGCCTGTCGCACCCCGCGGCCGTCGCCTTCATGGAAGCGGTCGGCGGCACCGCCAAGCCCAAGTTCGGCTGGACCGACGTCTCGCGCTTCAGCGCGCTGGGCGTGCCCGCCGTCAACTACGGCCCCGGGGACGCACTGCTGGCGCACAAGAAGGACGAAAGGGTCGCCACCGACCGCATCCTGCACTGCGAGGAGCGCCTGCGCGCCTGGCTCACGGCGTAGCTCCCTCGGCCGCCGGGAGGCACTCCCACCGGACACACCTGCCGCGGTTGTCTCCCGGCTGCCGGAATCCACCTGCCCGCCACCTGCGCCGATCTACCCTTGCCGGACACTGACCGGCAGCGGAGGGAGCACGATATGGCCAGCCCCGAGGAAGAGCGGGCGTGGGAGGAACAGCGGCTGGGTCCCGTGGTGCGCCGGCGCGGACAGGTGCAGAAGGGCACCACGGACCAGCGGCTGCTGGACACCGCCGAGGGCGACACCGAGTGGGTGCACACCGACCCCTGGCGGGTCATGCGCATCCAGTCGGAGTTCGTGGAGGGCTTCGGCGCCCTGGCCGAACTGCCGAGCGCCATCAGCGTCTTCGGCTCGGCCCGTACCCCCGTCGGCTCTCCCGAGTACGAGACGGGCGTCGCGCTGGGCCAGGCCCTGGTCGAGGCCGGCTTCGCGGTGATCACCGGCGGCGGGCCCGGCGTGATGGAGGCCGCCAACCGCGGCGCCAGGGACGCCAAGGGCGTCTCCGTCGGCCTGGGCATCGAGCTGCCCTTTGAGCAGGGCATGAACCCGCACGTCGACATCGGCGTCAACTTCCGCTACTTCTTCGTCCGCAAGACGATGTTCGTGAAGTACGCGCAGGGGTTCGTCGTGCTGCCCGGCGGCATGGGCACCCTCGACGAGCTGTTCGAGGCGCTGACCCTCGTCCAGACGCGGAAGGTGACCCGCTTCCCGATCGTGCTCTTCGGTACGGAGTACTGGGGCGGCCTGGTCGACTGGCTGCGCGACACGGTGGTCGCGCAGGGCAAGGCGTCGGAGCACGACCTGCTGTTGTTCCACGTCACCGACGACGTGGACGAGGCGGTCGCGCTGGTCTCCAAGGAGACCGGGAAGTAAGGACCCTCAGGCGAGTCCCCGGCGGGCGACCGCCGGGGGCCGGTGGCCCGCGATGGAGGCCACCATGTCCAGGACCTGCCGGGTCTCGGCGACCTCGTGGACGCGGTAGACCTGCGAGCCCAGCCACGCCGACACCGCGGTCGTCGCCAGCGTGCCGAGCAGCCGCTCCTTGACCGGCTTGTCCAGCGTCTCGCCGACGAAGTCCTTGTTGGACAGCGAGACCAGCACCGGCCACCCCGTGTCGGCCATCTCGCCGAGCCGGCGCGTCGCCTCCAGGCTGTGCCGGGTGTTCTTCCCGAAGTCGTGGCCCGGGTCGATCATGATCGCGTCGCGCCGGACGCCCAGCTCCACCGCGCGCTCGGCCAGTCCCAGCGTCACCCGCAGGATGTCCGCCATCACGTCCTCGTACGCCACCCGGTGCGGCCGGGTACGCGGCTCGACGCCGCCCGCGTGCGTGCACACCAGGCCCGCGCCGTAACGGGCCGCGACCTCGGCCAGCTTCGGGTCCACGCCGCCCCACGCGTCGTTGAGCAGGTCGGCGCCGGCCTCGCAGACCGCCTCGCCGACGTCGTGCCGCCAGGTGTCCACGCTGATCACCACGTCCGGGTAGCGCTTGCGCACCTCGGCCACGAAGCCGACCGTGCGCCGCGCCTCCTCCTCGGCGCTCACCTCCTCGCCGGGGCCCGCCTTGACCCCGCCGATGTCGATGATCGCGGCGCCCTCCGCCACCGCCTGCTCCACCCGGGCCAGCGCGGGCTCGTCGGTGAAGGTGGCCCCCTGGTCGTAGAAGGAGTCCGGGGTCCTGTTCACGATGGCCATGATCACCGGCTCGTGCTCGGCGAACTCTCGATTCCCCAGCCGCAGCATTCCTTCTCCCTCTCCGTGGTCCGCCAGCGACCCTAACTGTCACACCCGCATGGCACGATCAGTGCAGACGCTTAGCTCGGGGAGATGGTCGTGTTCTGGTTCTTGCTGATCGCGATGGTCGTGGTGGTCGCCGCGGTCACCCTCGCCGTGGTCGGCGGCGGGGGCGACGGCGGGCTGGCGGAGGCCGAGCCGGACCGGCTGCACGACCCGCTCCCCGCCGACCGGCCCGTCTCCCGCGCCGACGTGGAGGCGGTCCGCCTGCCGGTGTGCGTGCGCGGCTACCGGATGAACGACGTCGACGACGTCCTGGACCGCCTCGGCGCCGAGCTGGCCGAGCGGGACGCGCGCATCGCCGAGCTGGAGGCCGCCCTCGCGGGCGCGCACGCCGCGGCCATGGGCGGGCCCGGGCTGGTGGCGGACGGCACGGGCGGGGACGGTGACGAGGGCCGGGCGGAGCGTCCGGGGGAGCCGCCGGAGGGCGGGCCGCCCGGGACTCCGGCCGGTGACGGGCCGCCGGCGGACCCGGCCGGGAAGGAGCGGCCGGTGACCGGCGGCGAGGCGGAAGGGAAGGCGGGCTCATGACAGGAGTGGTCACGGCTCCGGACGGGGTGCCGCGCTGCCCGTGGGGCATGGAGTCGGAGAAAATGGCCGACTACCGCACGTACCACGACACCGAGTGGGGCCTGCCGGTCCACGGCGACGACGCGCTCTTCGAGCGGATGTGCCTGGAGGCGTTCCAGTCCGGGCTGTCCTGGATCACGATCCTGCGCCGCCGCGAGGGCTTCCGCGCCGCGTTCGCCGGTTTCCGGATCGAGGCGGTCGCCCGCTTCACGGACGCGGACGCCGAGCGGCTGCTCGCCGATGCCCGCATCATCCGCAACCGCGCCAAGATCAGCGCAGTGATCAACAACGCGCGGGTCGCGGCCGAGCTGTCCCCGGGCGAGCTGGACCGGCTGATCTGGTCGTACGCGCCGGAGCGCGCCGGGCGGCGGGCGCCGCGCACCGTCGCCGACGTGGCGCCGGTCACCCCGGAGTCCACGGCCCTGGCCAAGGACCTCAAGAAGCGCGGCTTCCGCTTCGTCGGCCCCACGACGGCGTACGCCACGATGCAGGCGTGCGGCCTGGTCAACGACCATCTGGCGGACTGCCACGTGCGGGACGAGGTGGAGGCGGCGGCGGGGGCCTGAGGCGCGGAGCCGGCCGCCCCGCGCCCCGCCGCCCCGCGCTCCCGCGTCCCGGCGTCCTGGCGGTCTGGCGGCCTGGCGGCCTAGCGGCCCAGGAACGTCGGCTTCTCCTTCTTCACGAATGCCTCGACCGCGATGTGGTGGTCCTCGGAGGCACCCGCCCGGGTCTGGAGTTCGTCCTCCTTGGTGAGCGTCTCGGCGAGCGAGTGCCCGGCCCCGTAGGCGAGGGACTCCTTGATCGCGGCGTAGGCGGCGGTCGGCCCCGCGGCCAGCGTGCGGGCCACCGCGGCCGCCTCGGCCGCCAGCTCCGCCGCCGGGACGACCTTGTTGGCGATCCCCAGGTCGTGCGCCTCCTGGGCGCCGATGCTGCGCGGGAAGAGCAGCAGGTCGGCGGCGCGGCCGTGGCCGATCAGGCGGGACAGCGTCCAGGAGATCCCGGAGTCGGCGGTGAGCGCGACGCCGGCGAAGGACGTGTTGAAGGAGGCGGTGTCGGCGACGACCCGGTAGTCGGCGGCCAGCGCGAAGCCGGCGCCGGCGCCCGCCGCGACCCCGTTGACCCCCGCCACCACCGGCTTGGGCATCCCGGCGAGCGCCGTGACGATCGGGTTGTAGTGCTTCCGCACCGTGCTCATGGTCTGCCCGGTGCCCCGCTCGCGGTCCTCGGCCAGCAGGCCGATGTGCTCCTTGAGGTCCTGGCCCACGCAGAAGGCGCGCCCGGTGGCGGTCAGCAGGACGGCCCGTACGGCCGGATCGGCCGCCGCCTCCCGCAGCGTGTCCCGCAGGGCGGCCTTGGCCTCCGTGTTCATCGCGTTCATCGCGTCGGGGCGGTTGATCGTGATCGTCCCGACGCCGTCGGTCACGTCGTAGAGCACGGTGTCGGCCATGGTGAGGGTCCCCTCCGTCGCGGCTCGTCCTGCCCGGCGGTGGGCAGTCAGCGCTCAGGATGCCGGAGATCATCGGTGCCCGTCATGTGACGTACGTCAAACATCCGGCGCCGGCCGGACGCCGGTGGATGGCGAAGTATCGCAGCCCACTCCCCGAATTGGGTGGTTTTGCGAGAGCGCGTTGCCGAAGGGATGCTCCCCGATGTTGGTCATCGGGTCGTGCGATGCGGGATAATGACCTGGAAGCAATGTGTTCGATGCCGGTGACACCTGGGTTGTCGGCTGCGTGAGCTGGTTTCAGGAAGGGGAACGAGCATGGCGGCCATGAAGCCGCGGACGGGCGACGGCCCGCTCGAGGTGACCAAGGAGGGGCGGGGCATCGTCATGCGCGTTCCGCTCGAAGGCGGCGGTCGACTCGTCGTCGAGCTGACTCCCGACGAGGCCAAGGCCCTGGGCGAGGCCCTGGAGAAGGTCACCGTCTGACAGGGCAGTCGCCCTGATGCTGCGGTTTCCCGGGAGTGATGACCCCTGGACCCCCAGCCGAATACCTGGGCCCCGGTGGGCGCCGCGTGCATGTCGCGCGACGCCCACCGGGGCCACATTCGTTCGCGGGCCCGCGCGGCACGCGGGCGCCCCCCCCCAGTACGCGCACGGCCCCGTACGCTACGGGGCCGTCCTCAGCCGCGCTTGACGGCGCACAGCAGGCCGTCGCCCACCGGCAGCAGGGACGAGACGAGCGCGTCGGTCTCGCGGAGCGTCCGCAGCAGCTCCCGCAGCCGCAGCACCTCGGCGGGCTGCGCCGCAGAGTCGACGGTGCGGCCGTCGGCGAAGACGCCCTCGAAACAGACCAGGCCACCGGGGCGCAGCAGCCGCAACGATTCAGCGAGATAGTCCAGGCACTCCATGCGGTCGCCGTCGCAGAAGACGAGGTCGTAGCCGCCGTCGGCGAGGCGGGGCAGGACGTCCAGGGCGCGCCCCGGGATGAAGCGCGCGCGGTTGCCGGCGAAGCCCGCCTCGCGGAACGCCTGCTTCGCGAACTGCTGCCGCTCCGGTTCCAGGTCGACCGTCGTCAGGACGCCGTCCGGCCGCATGCCGTGCAGGAGGTAGATGCCCGACACTCCCGTGCCGGTGCCTATCTCGGCGACCGCCTTGGCGTCCGCCGTGGCGGCGAGCATGCGCAGCGCGGTCCCGGTGCCCGTGGACACCGCGCGGATGCCCGCCTCCCGCGCCCGGTCCCGGGACCAGTGCAGGGCGGCGTCGGCCTTGTCGTCGATGGTCCCGGCGCCGTACGCCTCGGCGAATGCCAAGTTCGTCTGCCGGTTGCCGGTAATGGCCCTCTCCTGTCCCCGTAGTTGACGCAACCGTGACTGTATCCGCTGCGTGCGGGAACCCGCAGATGGGACCGGGCGTTGAAGCAAGGCAGGGGGGATGCATCGGTGAAGACCCAGCGAGACGTGTGGGATGACGCGAAGCCAGGCCAAAAGCAGGTCAAATCTGCTTATCCGGAGCTAACGGGCGAGGTGGATATGGTAGGGGCTCTACTGGACACCACCAGAGCCACCAGGGGAGGTGCGGCTGCGACGGGTGACCGATGGGCGCTCAGGCGTTTCAGGCGGTCGGTCGTCGAGCCGAAATCCGTGACAGACACTGCTGACCGTTCCCGCTCCCACGGCCTTAAGGGTAGGGGAGGGGCCTCCGACACCACCGCGACCGCGACGTTTGCCGCCGAAGCGGACGCGCAGGCGTGGACCCCGCCCAGCTGGGAGGAGATCGTCAGCACCCACAGCGCGCGCGTCTACCGCCTCGCCTACCGCCTCACGGGCAACCAGCACGACGCCGAGGACCTGACGCAGGAGGTGTTCGTCCGCGTCTTCCGCTCGCTGTCGACGTACACCCCCGGCACCTTCGAGGGCTGGCTGCACCGCATCACGACCAACCTCTTCCTGGACATGGTCCGCCGCCGCCAGCGCATCCGCTTCGACGCGCTCGGCGACGACGCGGCCGAGCGCCTCCCCAGCCGCGAGCCCTCCCCCCAGCAGCATTTCAACGACACCCACTTCGACGCCGACGTCCAGCAGGCGCTGGACACCCTCGCGCCCGAGTTCCGCGCCGCCGTGGTGCTCTGCGACATCGAGGGGCTGTCGTACGAGGAGATCGCCGCCACGCTCGGCGTGAAGCTCGGCACGGTCCGCAGCCGCATCCACCGCGGCCGCTCCCACCTGCGCAAGGCGCTCAAGCACCGCTCCCCGGCGGCGCGGGCGGAGGAGCGCGAGCGCGAGCAGCGGACCTTCGCCTCGGTCGCTACAGGGGAGGTCGGAATCGCGTGAGCGGTACAGGCGGTCCGTCCCCCGCCGAGCATCATCTCGGCGACCGCCTCGCGGCTCTGGTCGACGGGGAATTGGGGCATGACGCGCGCGAGCGGGTGCTCGCGCATCTCGCTACGTGTGGAAAGTGCAAGGCGGAGGCGGACGACCAGCGGCAGTTGAAGAACGTCTTCGCGGAGGCGGCGCCGCCCGGCCCCTCGGAAGGGCTGCTGGCGCGCCTCCAGGGGCTGCCGGGAGGTGATGCCGACGGCTCGGGAAGTCGGCCGGTCGGCGGCGGGTTCGGCAGGGGCGCGTTCGGCGGTGACTTCACCGGGGGCGGCGAGTTCGAGGCGCGCGGCGGTTCGTTCCGTTACGTCCCGTCCGGCAGCCACGCCATCGGCGGGGTGCCGCGGCAGCCGCGGCAGCGCGGCTTCCGTATCCACGAGGGCGAGCGGCCCGCGCCGCAGCGCAGGCGCTTCGCCTTCGCGGCGGCCGGCGCGGTCTCGCTGGCGGCGTTCGCGCTCGGCGGCGCGCTGCCGCTGGAGGCCGCGGTCGACACACCGGGCGGCCGCGCCGACGGCACGGGCACCCAGACGACGCCGCTCGGCGCCACCCCCGGGCCCCTCGGCCGGCCGGCCCTGACCCGCGGCGAGGCGCTGCTCGCGACGACCGCCCCGGGCGCCCCCTGGGCGCGTCCGGCGCCGGGCGCGGGCGTCTCCCCGGGCCCCGCCCCGCGTGCGCTGGGCCCCTCGGCGCCCGCCGTGCGCCCCTCCCCGCCGCTGTCCCTGGTCGCCTTCCCGTCCGACGGCCGGTCCGGGCTGCCGGCGCTGACCCTCCAGACCGGTCAGGCCCTGCCGTACCACCCCGCGCCGGGCACCGCGGGGGCACCGCCGGCCGGCACGCGCGTCGTGGGCCCGTACCCGCCGTCCGCGGGGGCCGGGCACTCCCTCGCCGGGCCCGCCGCGCCGCCCGCGCCCGCCTCCCGGGAGGGCCTGACGGCACACCGCCCCGCCCAGCGCTGACCGGGCCCTGCGCGAGGCCGCGCAGACCTGGTTGAATCGCCTCTGGGCGGCGTTCCCCCGCGGGGGCGCGCCGTTGGCGAGGTGGCGGTGCCCGCCTGACACAGCGGGCGAATCGGTGGGGAGAACATGGACGAGGGCACGGCCGCCGGGCCGAAGCGGAACGGGTGGAGCCGGCCGGACCGGCAGCCCGCGGAGCCGGCGGAGACGGCGCCCGACGCGCCGGGACCCCCGGCGCCCGCAGCCGAACAGGACGCGGCGACACGCGAGTTCACGGCTCTGCCCACCGAGGAGAGCCCCGGGGCGCCGGCTCCCGCGGAGCACGGCGACGCGTCCGGTGCCACGCCCGCCGCGGGTTCCGGCGCGCCTCCGGCCGCCGGGCCCCGGGCTCCCGCCCCGCCGCCCGCGCCACCCCGGCAGCAGCCGCTGCACCCGCAGGACCCGTACGGCACACCCCCGTACGGCGATCCCGGCCCCTGGGCCCCCGCGCCGCCGGTGCAGCGCCCGATGGCGACCCCGCCGCAGGGCACCGGCGTCCCGCCCCACCAGCCGTACCCGGCCCCTCCGCAGGCCCCCGCCGGCCAGGTGCCGCCGCAGTCCCACGGCGGCCCGGCGGCCCGTACGCCGATGCCTCAGTCCGAGCCGCCCGCCCCGCGCGAGGCCCCGCCGGCCGGCCACGACACCGCCCTGCCTGCCGCCGCGGAGGGCTCGCTGCCGCCCGCTGTACCGCTGCCCGCCGTACTGCCGCACGACGCGTCCGGCGCCCCGCTGCCCCCCGAGGCGCACGACGCGCCCTCCCCGGCCCAGCCCCAGCAGGCACCGGCCGACGGGCCGGGCCACTGGCAGCAGTACGACCCCTGGCAAGCGCCGCGGCACGGCGCGCCGATGCCCCTCGGCACGCCGCCCCCGCCCCCGCCCAAGCCCCGGAGCGGCGGCCGCGGGAAGCTGGCGGCCGGCGCGGTCGCGCTGGCGCTGCTGGCCGGCGGCGTGGGAGGCGGCGTCGGCGCGTACATCGAGCGCAACGGCGGTCTCGGCGCCATCGAGCTGCCGCAGTCCGGCGGCGACCGGGGCGGCCGCAAGCCGGACAGCGTCGCGGGCATCGCGCAGGCGGCCCTGCCCAGCGTGGTCACCCTGCACGTGCGCGGCAACAGCGAGCAGGGCACCGGCACCGGCTTCGTCCTGGACAAGCAGGGACACATCCTCACCAACAACCACGTCGTCGAGCCGGCCGGCACCGGCGGCGAGATATCGGTCTCCTTCAGCGGCGGCGAGACGGCCAAGGCCAAGGTCATCGGCCGGGACGGCGGGTACGACCTGGCCGTCGTCAAGGTCGAGGGCGTCTCCGGGCTGCGCCCGCTGGCGCTCGGCGACTCCGACTCCGTGCGGGTCGGCGACCCGGTCGTGGCGATCGGCGCCCCGTACGACCTCGCCAACACCGTCACGGCCGGCATCATCAGCGCCAAGCAGCGCCCCATCACGGCGGGCGGCAAGAAGGGCGACGGCAGCGACGTCTCGTACGTGGACGCCCTGCAGACCGACGCCCCCATCAACCCGGGCAACTCCGGCGGGCCGCTCGTCGACTCCCGGGCGCGGGTGATCGGCATCAACAGCGCCATCCGCGCGGCCGGCAGCGGCGGCGACGGCCTGGAGGGCGGCAGCCAGGGCGGCAGCATAGGTCTGGGCTTCGCCATCCCGATCAACCAGGGCAAGTGGGTGGCCGAAGAGCTGATCAACAAGGGCAAGGTGCTGCACCCGGTGATCGGCGTCACGCTGGAGATGGAGTACGCGGGCGACGGCGCCAGGGTCAGCGCCAAGAGCAAGGACGGCGGCGCCCCCGTCACCCCCGGCGGGCCGGGCGCCAAGGCGGGCATCGAGCCGCGCGACGTGATCACCAAGGTCGACGGGCAGCCCGTGCACAGCGGCGAGGAGCTGATCGTCAAGGTCCGCAGCCACCGGCCGGGGGACCGGCTCACGCTGACGCTGCGGCGGGACGGCAGGGAACGGACCGCGCAGCTGACGCTCGGCGCCGCCAGCCAGGGGTGAGCGTTTGAACGGTGTTGGCACGGGCGACTCCCGTCGGCCACCCCGGGCCAGGTACCGTGATAGGCGGCCTGGCCCATAGGCCCGACACGTCCCCGTAGACCCCTCTAGACCCCCCTAGGTCCCGGTAGGCCGCGGATTACCCAAGGAGCTGCAAGGTGTTCTTCGACATAGGACCCCTAGAGCTGATCGCGCTCGTGATCCTTGCGGTGCTGATCTTCGGGCCGGACAAGTTGCCCAAGGTGATCTCGGATGTCATGGGATTCGTGCGCAAGGTGCGCGCGTTCTCGGACAACGCCAAGGAGGACATCCGCAGCGAGCTGGGACCCGAGTTCAAGGACTTCGAGTTCGAGGACCTCAAGCCCAGGAACTTCGTGCGCAAGCACGTGCTGGAGAACGACCAGTACGGCCTCCAGGAGATCCGCAACGGCTTCGACCTCAAGAAGGAGATGGCCGAGGTCACGGACGCGGTGCACGGCACCGACAGCGCCTCCTCCGCCGACCGGGGGTCCGCGTCCCGGGTGAGCTTCAGCAAGGAGTCGCCCGCCGCGGGCGACTCCGGGTCCCCCGGGCCCGACATGTTCCGCAAGGGCGCGAAGCCGTCCGGGGGCGAGCGCCCGCCGTTCGATCCCGATGCCACCTGAACCGTCTTATGCAAGCCTTATGCCCGCTGGTGCCGACCGGGTTGACTATGCTCCCCGTGTCCGGGGTGAGGTCGCCTGAGGGGGGCGGGCCGCCCACGACGCAGGGCAACTAGGAGGCTCCGCGCAGATGGAGACGACGAGTCGGGCAGGAGTGCAGGCGGTCACCGCCGACGCCGGACGGAAGGTCGACGGCTACTTGTCGGCTGCTTTCCCGTGGTACGGACTCGACGACGCGTTCACAGGACCCCGCTGGCTGATGCAGGTCGGCGCGGCCGCGGACGGCACGGTCGAGCACGGTGCGACCGGCCACGGCGAGGAGCCGACCATAAAGGTGGAGACCGCGCCGGACGCGGAGCGCTTCGCGGTCGTGGTGACCGTCGCCAGCCGCCCGGTGCGGCGCAGCGCCGACGGCACGGGGGTCCTGGAGGCCACCTCGACCGCCACGGCGGCCTGGCTGGCCGGTTCCGGCCTGCTGTCGCGCACCTGGCCGACGCAGATGGACCGCACGCTCCGCCAGGACTGGCTGGACCAGCAGACGATGCTCGCCTGGGAGCTGGCGGACGACCTCGGGGGCGAGGGCTGGAGCGCGCTGACGCTGCCCGTGGACGGCGTACCGACGCCGTTCCGCTACCGGGAGTCGGAGTACGGCTGGGTGCTGGCCGGTTCGGCCGGTGAGGGCCCGGGGGGCGTGCACATCGGCGCGTACGGGCGCGGCATGAGCGCGTACGGCCTGGGCTTCGCGGTGGTCAAGGACCTCGCCGCCTACGAGGGCGGCGCGCGGACGGAGGACGCCGGCGGCGTGCGGACGGACGGCGTGACCGCGGACTGAGCCCGTCCGGCGGCCGCGTACCGGGCAGCACGCCCGGGGCCACCGCACGGGCCGTACGGCGACGAAACCGTACCGGCCGTACGGCGACGAAGGGGCGGGCCCGACGGGCCCGCCCCTCCGCACATGTCCCGGCCGCGCCGGGCCGCCTCAGAACTTGTTGCGCGGCGTGATGCCCAGCGACATGCCCGACAGCCCGCGCTGCCGGCCGCCCAGCTTGCCCGCGATGGCGCGGATCGCCGCGCCGGCCGGGGACTCCGGGTCGGTCAGCACCACCGGCTTGCCCTCGTCGCCGCCCTCGCGCAGCCGTACGTCGATCGGAATGGCGCCCAGCACCGGCACCTGCGTGCCGGTCGTCTTCGTCAGGCCCTCGGCGACCCGCTCGCCGCCGCCGGTGCCGAACACGTCGACCATCTCGTCGCAGTGCGGGCAGGGCAGCCCGGACATGTTCTCCACCACGCCGACGATCTTCTGGTGGGTCTGTACGGCGATGGAGCCGGCCCGCTCGGCGACCTCGGCGGCGGCCTGCTGCGGCGTCGTGACGACCAGGATCTCGGCGTTCGGGACGAGCTGTGCCACCGAGATGGCGATGTCGCCGGTGCCCGGGGGCAGGTCGAGCAGCAGGACGTCCAGGTCGCCCCAGTACACGTCCGCGAGGAACTGCTGGAGCGCGCGGTGCAGCATCGGGCCGCGCCAGACCACCGGGGCGTTGCCCGGGGTGAACATGCCGATGGAGATCACCTTCACGCCGTTGGCCGACGGCGGCATGATCATGTTCTCGACCTGGGTGGGACGGCCGTCCGCGCCCAGCATCCGGGGCACCGAGTGCCCGTAGATGTCGGCGTCCACCACGCCGACCTTCAAGCCGTCGGCCGCCATCGCCGCGGCCAGGTTGACCGTCACCGAGGACTTGCCGACGCCGCCCTTGCCGGAGGCGACCGCGTACACCCGGGTCAGCGAGCCCGGCTTGGCGAACGGCACCTCGCGCTCGGCGGTGCCGCCGCGCAGCGAGGAGGCCAGCTCCTTGCGCTGCTCGTCGCTCATCACGTCCAGCTCGACCGAGACGCCGGTGACGCCTTCGACGCGCCCCACGGCCTCGCGCACGTTCGACGTGATCGTCTCGCGCATCGGGCAGCCGGCGACCGTCAGGTAGACCGCCACCGCGACCGTACCGTCCGCCGCGATCTGCACCGATTTGACCATGCCCAGTTCGGTGATGGGGCGGTGGATCTCGGGGTCGTTCACCGTGGCGAGCGCGGCGTGGACCGCGTCCTCGCTGGGCGCTGCGCCTTGGGGCGTGTCGGTAGGCATGCCCCAAGGGTACGGGGGCGGTGGGGGCCTCCGGAAAGACCTGGTGACGGTCGTGTTCGTCACTCCCGGTGCCTGCCGCGCCTCCGGCCCGTCTACTCCCCTCGGCGGCTCTCCCGCTCGCTCTCCGCGTCCACCATCCGGCGCAGCTCCAGCTCCTTGACCAGGTCCTGGAGTTCGGAGCGGATCCAGTCACGGGTGGCCACCTCGCCCAGCCCGAGCCGCAGCGCCGCCACCTCCCGGGTCAGGTATTCGGTGTCCGCGATGGCCCGCTCGTTCTGCTTGCGGTCCTGTTCGCGGGTGACCCGGTCCCGGTCGTCCTGCCGGTTCTGGGCCAGCAGGATCAGCGGGGCCGCGTACGACGCCTGGAGGGAGAGCATCAACGTCAGGAAGATGAAGGGGTAGTTGTCGAAGCGCAGATGATCGGGTGCGGCAACGTTCCAGATGATCCACAGCACGATGATCACCGTCATCCAGACGATGAAACGGCCGGTCCCCAGGAAACGGGCGATCTTCTCCGACAGCCGCCCGAACGCCTCCGGGTCGTACTCCGGCAGCAGACTCCGGCGGGGTGCGCGCGGCTGGTCCAGGCGCACCCGGGGGCGCCCGCCGCCCAGGCCGGGCCCGGGAGCGGCCCCCAGCGCCCGCGCGCGCTCCTTCACACCTTCGCGTTCCTCAGCGCCCATCGTCCGGCTCTCCCTCCCTGACCCCCGCCACGCCGGGCGGGCCGTGCATCTCCGCCTCGCGCCAGTCGTCGGGCAGCAGGTGGTCCAGTACGTCGTCCACGGTCACCGCGCCCAGCAGCGACCCGCTCTCGTCCACCACGGGCGCCGCGACCATGTTGTAGGTCGCCAGATAGCTGGTCACCTCGGTCAGCCCGGTGCCCGGCGGCAGCGGCGGCAGGTCCGTGTCGGCGACGGAGCTGACGAGCGTGAACGGGGGGTCGCGCAGCAGCCGCTGGAAGTGCACCAGACCCAGGTACTTGCCCGTCGGCGTCTCGTCCGGCGGCCGGCACACGTACACCTGCGCCGCCAGCGACGGCGACAGGTCCGGGTCGCGCACCCGGGCCAGCGCGTCCGCGATCGTCGCGTCCGGCCGCAGCACGATCGGCTCGGTCGTCATCAGTCCGCCCGCCGTCCGCTCCTCGTACGCCATCAGGCGCCGTACGTCCGCCGCGTCGTCCGGCCGCATCAGGCCCAGCAGCCGTTCCTTCTCCTCCTCGGGCAGCTCGGAGAGCAGGTCGGCGGCGTCGTCCGGGTCCATCGCCTCCAGCACGTCGGCGGCCCGCTCCTCGGCGAGCTTGCCCATGATCTCGACCCGGTCGTCCTCCGGCAGCTCCTCCAGGACGTCCGCCAGCCGGTCGTCGTCCAGGGCCGCGGCGACCTCGCCGCGCCGCTTCGGCGTCAGGTGGTGCAGCGCGCTGGCCAGGTCCGCCGGGCGCAGCTGCTCGAAGGTGGCGAGCAGGTTCTCCGCGCCCTGCCCGTGCTCCTCCAGCGAGAACCCGGTCACCGCCGACCACTCGACGGTCAGCGTCTCTCCCTTGCGCCTGAGCGCTCCCCCCTTCCCTTTCCGTACGAAGACCTTGTCGATCTCCCAGTCCCGGCGGGCCGGCAGCTGGCTGATGCCGATGTCCAGGACGGTGACCTCTTCGCCGGTCTCCACCAGGCGCACCCTGCGGTCCAGCAGCTCGCCGAGGACCAGGGTCTCCGAGGCGCGCTGCTCGAAGCGCCGCATGTTCACCACGCCGGTGGTGATGACCTGGCCGGACTCCACGCCCGTCACCCGGGTCATCGGCAGGAAGATCCGGCGGCGGCTGACCACCTCGACGACCAGGCCCAGCAGGCGGGGCGGCCGGCCGCCGACCCGCAGCATCGCCACCAGGTCGCGGACCCGGCCCACCTGGTCGCCGTTCGGGTCGAAGACGGCGACGCCCGAGAGATGGGAGACGAACACGCGGGGAGTGACCACCGCCATGCCGAGTGCCTCGCTTCCGTTGCTGCCGCGCCGTGTCCGGGCCGCCGCGTGGCTCCGCGGCCGCGCCCCTCTTTCCCTGGCGTTACGTGTTGCCGCTTCTCCGCATGTAAAGCCCTGTTGAGGGCCTTGATCCGAATTCAGGCTAACGTGCGCGGGCCGGGGCCGCCCCGGCGGGAAGGTCCGTACGGTGTCCACCGGGCACTCCGCCGTACGACGTGCACGGGCCCGGGTACGCTGCCGTACTGCCGTCGAGGTCGTCCGCAGCAGCAGGAGGCAGAGCAGTCGTGACCGCATTCCCCTCGGGAGGCCCCTCGGTGGCCTGCTCCCGCCGCCGGGCCGTGCCGCACCGCAGGCGAGGGGCGCTGCCGGGGGCGGTGTGCGCGGTGCTCGTCGCGGCGCTGGCGGGGTGCGCGGCCGAGGACCCGGACGCCGGTACGAACGGGGTCGGCAAACTGCCCGCCGACAAGATTCAGGCCAAGGCGCAGGAAGCCGCCCGCGGTGCCGGTACGGTGCGGCTCTCCGGCAACCTCGTCAGCCAGGGCCGCACCTACAAGCTGGACATGCGGCTCGGCAAGGACGGCGGCCGCGGCGAGCTGTCCACGAAGGCGGCCACCTTCCAGCTGCTGCGGGTCGGCGACGCGCTCTACCTCAAGGCGGACGCCGGCTTCTGGGCCCGCGAGAAGAACGCCAACCCTTCGAAGAACGACGAGGCGGCCGCCTCCAAGCTCGTCGGCAAGTACGTGAAGGTGCCGGCCACGGACCCCGTGTACAAGCGCTTCAGCGGCTTCACGGACAAGGACGTCCTGCTCGGCAGCCTGCTCGGCCTGCACGGGAAGCTGGCCGCAGGCGAGCGCGGCACCCTCGGCGGCACCCGCACGATCCGCATAGCCGCGAGCCAGGGCGCGGGCGGCACGCTCGACGTCTCCCTCGAAGGCAAGCCCTACCCGCTGCGGCTGCGCCGCGCGGGCGGCGCGGGCGAGGTACGGCTCGCCGACTGGGGGCAGCCGGTGGAACTGCGGGCGCCGGAGGCGAGCCAGGTCATCGACTACGGCAAGCAGATCACGATCGGCGATTAGGGCGCCGGGCCCCAGGCCGCAACCCTCGCCCCGCCCCCTCCCCGCGTCAGCGGGTGCGCTTGCGCCGGAGGAGCTTGGGGAGGGCGGCGGGGACCGGGTGGCGGGTGGTGGCCGGGGTGGGCAGGGGAGTGGCGGCGTGCGAGGCGTCGCCGAAGTCCGTACGGGCCGGAGCCGGGGCGGCCGGCGCCAGCCGCAGGACGCGGCACTCGCGCGCCCAGCGCTGCGGCATCGTCTCCGCGTCCGGCGCGTTGAGCCGCTTGCCCTTGAGGTCCTCCACGGCGGCCTGCCACGCCTCGCTGTCCGGTGCCAGCTCGGTGACCTCGGCCTGCCAGGCGACCAGCCGGCCGCCCTTGTCCTTGCTGCGCACGGTGACGGTCGCGGTGCCGCCGTCCACGAGGCCGAGGTCGTGCAGGGGCTGCTCGTTGGCGGACCCGGCGGTCCTGCCGCCCTCGGATCCCGCACCGACCAGGCACGCGGCGCCGTCGTGCCAGACGTGCCACAGGGCACGCGCCGGGCCCGTGGTGCCCTGCACCCAGATGAGGCCGGACTTCTTCGTGGCCTCTTCGATGAGCGCTCGGTCCAGCAGCGCCTGCGACACGGTCTCCGTCATGGGAGCAGCCTAATAGGCGGCGGGCGGGACGCCCCGGCCGCCGGGCGTCACAGCCAGCCGTTGCGCTTGAAGCCGCGGTGGATGCCGAAGCAGATGCCGACGGTGACCAGCAGGACGAGCGGGTAGCCGTACTTCCACTTCAGCTCGGGCATGTATTCGAAGTTCATGCCGTAGATGCCGGCGATCATCGTCGGCACGGCGAAGATCGCCGCCCACGAGGTGATCTTGCGCATGTCCTCGTTCTGCGCCACCGTCGCCTGCGCCAGGTTGGCCTGCAGGATCGAGTTGAGCAGGTCGTCGAAGGAGAGCACCTGCTCGTTGACGCGGGCGAGGTGGTCGGCCACGTCCCGGAAGTACTTCTGGATGTCGGAGTCGACCAGCCGCATCGGCCGCTCGCTCAGCAGCTGCATGGGCCGCAGCAGTGGCGACACCGCGCGCTTGAACTCCAGTACCTCGCGCTTGAGTTGGTAGATCCGCCCGGCGTCGCCGCCCTTGGCCGAGCCCTTGCCGGAGTTCGCGCCCTTGCCGTCCGAGCCGGAGCTGAAGACGTCGATCTCCACCTCGTCGATGTCGTCCTGCACCGCGCCGGCCACCGCGATGTAGCCGTCCACGACCTGGTCGGCGATGGCGTGCAGCACCGCGGACGGGCCCTTGCCCAGCAGCTCGGGGTCGTCCTGGAGGCGGTGGCGCAGGGCGCGCAGCGAGCCCTGGCCGCCGTGCCGGACGGTGACGATGAAGTCCCGGCCGGTGAAGCACATCACCTCGCCGGTCTCCACGACCTCGCTGGTGGCGGTCAGCTCGGCGTGCTCGACGTAGTGGACCGTCTTGAAGACGGTGAACAGGGTGTCGTCGTAGCGCTCCAGCTTCGGGCGCTGGTGCGCGTGGACCGCGTCCTCCACGGCCAGCGGGTGCAGCCCGAACTCCCGTGCGATCTCCGCGAATTCCGCCTCGGTGGGCTCGTGCAGCCCGATCCAGGTGAAGCCCCCTTCGGCCCGTACGTCCCCCATGGCGTGGGACGGGGTGACGTGGCCGCTGACGCGCCGGCCGTCGCGGTAGACGCCGCAGTCCACGATGGCGCTGTTGGCGTGGGCCGCAGCGCGGCGGTCGGCTTCGTACTTGTACGGGGAGTCATCGCGCCGCCGGGAGGGGCGGACGGCGGCACGCAGGTCGCGGATCATCGACATGGGCAGGCTCCTTCACGGGCCGGCCGCCAGCTGCGGGCGCGCGGCGTAACGCTGCCCGGAACGAGGACGTACGAGACGGCACTGGCCGTACGTCCGCAAAGCGGGCGGCGCTCCGTGCGCAGGTCTGACGGCAGTTCGCAGAAAACACGGAAACGAGAGTCGAAGGCGCTCTTCCGTCATCTACTTCCGGCGCAAAGGCACTTCACGGGTTTCGCCGCGGACGGCGGGGGTACGGAAGCCTCTGGATCAAGGGAGTCGCTGCGCGCGCGGGGGGGATGACAGGAGAACTGTCGGTACTGCACGGTCGACTTGGATCCACCGCAGCCCCACCTCCTCCGGCCGGTCCCCGCTGGGGGACGACGTCATTCCCTGACCAGACGGCAAGGCTATCAGCCGACAGAACCGATCCGGCGCGCCTTTGCCCGTTTCATACGTACGGTGCCGCGGGCCCGGCGCCGCCGGTCACCGGGCGGTCCCGCCAGGGCGCCCGGCCCGGCCTATGCTCGCGGCATGTCTGACGTTCTTGAGCTGGTCGAAGCCCGTTTGCGTACGACCCTGGGCGAGCCGGACGCGCGCGCCGCCGTCACCTTTCTCGGCACCGACCGGATCGAGGTGCTGCGCTTCCTCGGCGGCGGACCCGACGGCGATCTCGTGCGCTACGTCACCCTCGGAATGTCGGACCGGCCGATGACCGACCCCACCGCGGTGCTGGCCGACCCGGTGCGCGGCCCGCGCGCCGAACTGGTGCTCTCGGTGCGGGCCGGCCGCGCCGACACCGACAAGGTGCTCCGCGCGCTCGCCGTGCTCGCCGCGTCCCCGCAGGTCGAAGGCGTGATCGTGGCGCCGGGGGCGTCGCTGGACGTCGGTGGGCCGCTGTGGCCCGGCGCGCCGTTCACGTCCGTTCTGGTCGCGGAGTCCGGCGGGCTGGTCGAGGACCTGGAGCTGGACGACCCGCTGGACCCGGTCCGCTTCCTCCCGCTCCTGCCGATGACCCCGAACGAGGCCGCCTGGAAGCGGGTGCACGGCGCGGAGGCCCTCCAGGAGCGCTGGCTCAAGGGCGGCACGGATCTGCGCGACCCGCTGCGTACGGGCGTGGCGCTGACGTAGGGCGTGCCTTCCTGACCGGCCCGGACCCGTACGCGGCCGTGTGAGGGGCCGTCAGTCGGCGAAGACGGAGACGCCGTCCTCCGTGGCGTGCCGCAGCTCCAGGTCGTGTGCCCGTACGGTCAGTGCCCGGCGCCGTACGGCCACGATGGCCGCGCCGGCCAGTGCCGCGACGGCGGCGACCACGAACGGGACGTGGATGTCGGTCCACTCCTCGATCTTCGGGGCCAGGAACGGCGCGGCCGCCGCGGCGAACCAGCGCACGAAGTTGTAGCCCGCGCTCGCCACCGGCCGCGGCGCGTCGGAGACGCCGAGCGCCAGTTCCGTGAAGACGGTGTTGTTCAGGCCGATGAAGGCGCCGGACAGGATCGTGCAGACGACGGCCGTGGTGTGGTTGCCGTAGCCCAGGACGACGAGGTCGGCGGCGAGCAGCACCAGTGAGCCGCCCAGGACCTTCAGCGACCCGAAGCGCTCCTGGAGGCGCGGCGCGACCAGCACGGAGAAGACGGCGAGCAGCACACCCCAGGCGAAGAAGACCCCGCCGGACTTGTACGGGCTCATGTCGAGCACGAACGGCGTGAAGGCCAGCACCGTGAAGAACGCGTAGTTGTAGAAGAACGCGGAGACGGCGGCGGAGGCCAGTCCGCCGTGGCCGAGGGCCTTGAGCGGGTCCAGGATCGACGTTTTGCGCGCGGGCCGGGGCTGTTCCTTGAGGAGCGCCGTGATGGCGATGAAGCCGACGGCCATCAGGACGGCGGTGCCGAAGAAGGGGTAGCGCCACTTCATGTCGCCGAGGACCGCGCCGAGCAACGGCCCGCAGGCCATGCCGAGGCCGAGCGCCGACTCGTACAGCAAGATCGCCGCAGCACTTCCCCCGGCCGCGGCGCCCACGATGACGGCCAGCGAGGTGGAGACGAACAGCGCGTTGCCCAGCCCCCAGCCGGCCCGGAAGCCGACCAGTTCGCCCACCGAGGAGGACGTGCCGGACAGGGCCGCGAAGACCACCACGAGCGCCAGCCCGGCGAGCAGCGTCTTGCGGCCGCCGATCCGGCTGGAGACGAAGCCGGTGACCAGCATCGCGACCGCGGTGATCAGGAAGTAGGAGGTGAACAGCAGGGAGACCTGGCTGTTCGAGGCGTGCAGGCCCTTGGCGATGGAGGGCAGGATCGGGTCGACGAGGCCGATGCCCATGAAGGCGACGACCGAGGCGCCCGCGGTGGCCCAGACGGCCATCGGCTGCCGCAGGATGCCGGTACCGCCCTCGTCGAACGGATCGTCTCCGGCGCTCCGGCCGCTGGTGTCGGCTGCCCGCATACCGCTGTCCCCTTCCTGTCCGGCCGCGTCCGTCGCGCGGCGCTGCGTCCGGCGCGGCCGCCGCGTCCGCGGAAAACGTTGACGTATACACACAATAAGTTAGTCGCCCTAAAGAGTGCAAGCTACAACTAATGCGGGTGCGGGCGGCCGGGGCGCCGGATGGGTGATCGTCCTTGACGCGGCAGCCGGCCAAGAGGACCGTGGGGCTCTATGAGGGGCGAACCCAGTTGCCCGAAGTGCGGTGGCCGGGTGCGGGCGCCCGGTCTCTTTGCCGACTCCTGGCAGTGCGGCGTGCACGGCACCGTGCATCCTCTGCAACCGGTCGTCCCGCCCAGCGTCGAAGCGCTGGCCGTGGTCGTACGCCGTGCCCGGGTTCCCGTGTGGATGCCGTGGCCGCTGCCGGTCGGCTGGCTGTTCACGGGCGTGGCCTGCGCGGGCGACGACCGCAGCGGCGGGCGCGCCACGGCCGTGGCCTGCTCGGGCCCGGGGCCGCTCGGCGGGCCGGGCGAACTGCTGCTGATCGCCGAGGAACTGGGCGTCGGCCTCGGCGCGCGGTACGCGGGCATCGACGGCCCCGACCCCGGCCCGCACATGTGCGTGGACAAGTCGCCGCACGTCAAGGTGCTGGCGGCCGGGCGCCCGACGCCGCTGTGGCACGTCGAGGGCGCGCCCGAGGACCGCGCGGTCTTCGCGGGCGAGGCGCGCGGGCTGTGGCTGTGGGCGGTGGTCTGGCCGGCCGAGTCGGGACTGCTGCTCTACGACGAACTGGTGCTGACCGACCTGCGGGACGCGGGCGCCGAGGTGGACCTGCTGCCGTGCGGAGCGCTGTCCCCGCGCCTGCTCACCTGAGAGGGGGGCGGGCCCGGCGGGCGCGTGTTCGAGGGGCCGGAGGGCGGCCGGTATCCTTCTGATGTCCCTCTGGCCGGTCCCGCAGCAGTCTGGAGTCAGCGTCGTGCGCATCGATCTGCACACCCACTCCACTGCCTCCGACGGTACGGACACCCCCGCCGAGCTGGTACGCAACGCCGCCGCTGCCGGGCTGGACGTCGTCGCGCTGACCGACCACGACACCGTGGGCGGCCACGCCGAGGCCAGGGCCGCGCTGCCCGAGGGGCTCACGCTGGTCACCGGCGCCGAGCTGTCCTGCCGCGTCGGCGAGGTGAGCATGCACATGCTGGCCTACCTCTTCGACCCCGACGAGCCGGAGCTGGCCCGGGAGCGGGAGCTGGTCCGCGACGACCGCGAGCCGCGGGCCCGCGGCATGGTGGCCAAGCTGCGCGAACTGGGCGTGCCGATCACCTGGGAGCAGGTGGCGCGGATCGCCGGCGACGGCGCCGTGGGGCGGCCGCACGTCGCCGCCGCGATGGTGGAACTGGGCGTCGTCGAGACCGTCTCCGACGCCTTCACGCCGCAGTGGCTCGCCAACGACGGCCGGGCCTACGTCGGCAAGCACGAGCTGGACCCCTTCGACGCCGTCCGGCTGGTCAAGGCCGCGGGCGGGGTGACGGTCTTCGCGCACCCGCTGGCGGTCAAGCGCGGGCAGACCGTCCCCGAGAGCGTCATCGCCGAGCTGGCGGCGGCCGGGCTGGACGGGATCGAGGTGGACCACATGGACCACGACGCCCCGGCGCGGGCGCGCCTGCGCGGCCTCGCCGCCGACCTCGGCCTGCTGACCACCGGCTCCAGCGACTACCACGGCAGCCGCAAGACCGTCGCGCTCGGCGAGTACACCACCGACCCCGAGATATACGGCGAGATCGTGCGCCGTGCGTTCGGCGCGTTCCCCGTGCCCGGCGCGGGCGGCTGACCCGTCCCGCGCTCCGGCCGGCGGGCGTAGGTCCCGCCGCGCCCGTATCCGGCCGCGCACGCCCGCTTCCGCGCCCGCGTGTGCGGGTCCGTGCGCTGTGCCTCGCCCCGTTCTCCTGACGGCTTCGGGCCCCTTCCCCGTACCACCGCTGTCCCCAAGTACCACTGACCTGTTCAGCACCACTGACCTCTTCAGCAGCACCGCATCGTCAGCACCACCGCTCTCGTACCACCTCTCGCAAGGCCATCACTGTGTTCGACTTCGCTGTCTTCAGCACCCTCTTCGTCACGCTCTTCGTGATCATGGATCCGCCCGGGATCATCCCGATCTTCCTCGCCCTCAGCTCGGGGCGCCCCGCCAAGGTGCAGCGCAAGATGGCCTGGCAGGCGGCGACCGTCGCCTTCTGCGTCATCGCCGTCTTCGGCCTCTTCGGGGAGCAGATCCTCGGCCGGCTGCACATCACGCCGCCCGCGCTGATGATCGCGGGCGGGCTGCTGCTCCTGCTCGTCGCGCTCAGCCTGCTGACCGGCAAGTCGGAGCAGCCGACGCAGACCAAGGACGTCAACGTGGCGCTGGTCCCGCTGGGCATGCCGCTGCTGGCGGGGCCCGGGGCGATCGTGTCGGTGATTCTCGCGGTGCAGCACGCGGACGGGATCAAGGGCGAGCTGTCGGTGTGGGCGGCGATCGCCGCGATCCACGTGGTGCTCTACCTCGTGATGCGCTTCTCGCTGGTGATCATCAGGGTGATCAAGGACGGCGGTGTGGTGCTGGTGACCAGGTTGGCCGGAATGATGCTCTCCGCGCTCGCGGTGCAGCAGATCATCAACGGCGTCACGCAGGTGGTGCGCGGCGGCTGACGGCGTACGGCCGTCCGCGGCCGTCTCCGGACGCGCGAAGCGCCCCGCGCGAAAGTCTTCGTGCGGGGCGCTCCGTGCGCCGGACATGGCGCGCTACGCGCGCATGAGTGACGCGGTCTGAGTCATCGGGCGGCGGTGTCGGCTGGGCGGATGTAGATGCGCTGGCCGACTGCGGCGGCCTGCTGCACGATCCGGTTGACGGAGGCGGCGTCCACGACGGTGGTGTCCACGGCGGTGCCGTCGACGTCGTCCAGGCGCATGATCTCGAAGCGCATAACGGCTTCTCCCTTCGTCTGATCCTCCTGCGGAGAACTTTTGTGTTGTAGGTGGGGCGCGCGAGGCTTCGCTGCCCGGCGTTCCCAGTGGGTACAACGACATGCTGCCTGCAATCATTCCCTACGCTAAAGAAAATTTTCGGTCGTCTAAGTACTGACGGGTAGTGAGACCGGTTGTGCGCGCAGAGTGACCGGCCGGACAATGGGACCGGTATGAACGACGACGTCCGGACCACCGGCCCACCGACCGACCTCGCCGCGGTGCTCGCGGGCATCGAGCGCACCAACGAGCTGCTCACCAGGGTGCTCGCCGAGGTCGCCACCACCCCCTCCACCCACGCCGCCTTCGTCGACGCCGGCTATGTGTACGCGGCCGCCGGCCGGCTGGTCGCCGGAACGGAGGACCGCAAGGCGTTCGACCTGGACGCCGAAGGTCTGATCGAGGCGTTCATCGACAAGGCACGCACGATCTTCCCGGACAGCCGCCTCCTGCGCGTGTACTGGTACGACGGCGCCCGGCGCCGCATCCACACCATGGAGCAGCAGCGCGTCGCCGAACTGCCCGACGTCAAGGTCAGGCTCGGCAACCTGAACGCCAGCAACCAGCAGAAGGGCGTCGACTCGCTGATCCGTTCCGACCTGGAGTCGCTGGCCCGGCACCGCGCGATCAGCGACGCGGTCCTGATCGGCGGCGACGAGGACCTGGTCTCGGCGGTGGAGGCGGCGCAGGGCTACGGCGCCCGGGTCCACCTGTGGGGCATCGAGGCGGCCGACGGGCGCAACCAGGCCGAGCCACTGCTGTGGGAGGTCGACAGCCAGCGCACCTTCGACCTGGAGTTCTGCAAGCCCTACGTGACCCGGCGGACCGTCGCGCACGACCACGGGGACCCCGCGGCCGACGCCGCCGGCGGCGTCCAGGCGCCCAGCCGCGACGAGGTGCGCTTCGTCGGCGCGCGGGTCGCGGCCACCTGGCTCGCCGAGCGCGGCGTCCCCTGGGTCACCGAGCTGCTGCCCGGCCACCCGTACCTGCCGGGCTCGGTCGACCAGGAGCTGCTGACGGCCGCGGAAGGACTGCTACGGCACTCCCTGCGCGGCCATGCCGACCTGCGGCGGGCGCTGCGGGACGGCTTTTGGGAGCACGTACAGGCGCGGCGTTAGGGCGACGCTTCGGGCGTCACGGCGAGGACGGCCTTGCCCCGCGCGGGGCCGCGCGGCGGTCAGCCCACGCCGTGCCAGAAGTCCGCGAGGGCCGCCGCCGTCTCGGCCGGGCGTTCGGCGTTGGGGGAGTGGTCCGCGCCCTCGACGACCGTACGGCGGGCCCCCAGGCGCTCGGCCATCGCGTCCATCTGCGGCACCGGCCAGGCGTAGTCGGCCACGCCCGACACGACGTGCTTGGGCAGCGGTACGGCGGCCAGCTCCGCCACCCGGTCCGGCTCGGCCGTCATCTGCCGTCCGGTGGCGATCAGCTGCTCCGGGACGGTGTTCATCCAGCGCTGGTGGAGAAAGGCGCCGGTCTCGGGCGGGGTGGCCGCGTCCTCGGCCTCCGGCGGGTCGAGTTCGCGCATGGCCAGCCACACCGTCTCCATGTCCATCGTTGCGAGGGCGTCGATGAGCATCCGTACGCGGGCCTGCTGGGACGCGGCGATGGCGGCCGGGCCCGAGCTCATGACGGTCAGCGAACAGAAGGGCGCGGGGTCGCGCAGGACGGCGGCGCGGGCGAGGAGGCCGCCGAGGCTGTGTCCCAGGAGGTGCACTTGGCCGGCGCCGAGGGCGCGCGCCTGGGCGAGTACGTCCTGCGCCAACTCGCGCTGCTCGTAAGCGGATTCGTTGCGCGGTCCGGGTGACTCGTGCTGCCCCCTGCCGTCCACGGCCACCACCCGGAAACCGGCGGCGGCCAGTGGCTCCAGGAGGGCGACGAAGTCCTCCTTGCTGCCGGTGAACCCCGGTACGAGCAGCGCGGTACCGGCCGGTGCCCCGTCGGGGCGGGCTTCGTGGACGGCGAACTCGCCACGCGTGGTGACGAGTCGGCGCGCGCGGGCGCACGAGGGCAAGGTGAGGAAGGGCGGCCTGCTCATGGGGCGAGGCTATCCGGGGCGTGCGGCACCGACACGCGCGGGCGCACACGCCGACGGCCCGGCCCCCGCGGTGCGGGAAGCCGGGCCGTTCGTGCGGTCGGTATCAGCCCTCGGCCGGGGCCTTCGCGACGGCCTTCTTCGCGGCGGTCTTGCGGGTGCGGCGGGGCTTTGCCGGGGCCTCCTCGTCCGCGGTGGCGTCGGCGGCCGGAGCGGCTTCCGCCTTCTTGGTGGCGGCGGTCTTGCGGGTGCGGCGAGGCTTGGCGGGTGCCTCCTCGGTCGCGACCGGCTCGGTGCTCTCGGCCGTCTCCACCGCGGCTTCCGCCTTCTTGGTCGCGGCGGTCTTGCGGGTGCGGCGGGGCTTGGCCGGGGCCTCCTCGTCCGCGGTGGCGTCGGCGGCCGGAGCGGCTTCCGCCTTCTTGGTGGCGGCCGTCTTGCGGGTGCGGCGCGGCTTGGCGGGTGCCTCCTCCGCGACGACCGGCTCGGCGGCCTCGGCGGTGTCCACCGCGGCCTCCGCCTTCTTGGTGGCGGCGGTCTTACGCGTACGGCGTGGCTTGGCCGGGGCCTCCTCCGCCGCGACCGGCTCGGCGCTCTCGACCGTCTCCACCGCGGCCTCCGCCTTCTTGGCGGCAGCGGTCTTGCGGGTGCGGCGCGGCTTGGCCGGGGCCTCTTCGGCCGCGACCGGCTCCGTGCTCTCCACCGTCTCCACGGCGGCCTCCGCCGCGGGCTTGGTGCTGCGCGTACGGCGACGGGGCTTCGCGGGTGCCTCGGCCTCGACGGCCGCCGGCGCTTCCGCGACGACCGGCTCGGCGGTGGCCTGGGCCGGGACCGTCACGGTCTCGGCGGGCGCCTCGGCCGTGTCCACGGCGGTACGGGCCGCCGTCTCCGCCGGGGCGGCGGCGCTCGCGGCGCCCCGCGTACGGCGGCGGCGCGGCTTGGCCGGCGCGGCGGTCGCCTCGGCGGCCTGGCCGGCCTCGGGCGCGGCGTTCCCGGCGGCGTCCGGCGCCGCCTCGTCACGGGCCGGGGTCACGGCCGCCGGTGCCTGGCCGGCACCGGTGCGCGTACGGCGGCGGCGGCGCGGCTGGCGCGGCCCGTCGGAAGCGGCGGTACCGCTTTCGGACGGCGCCGCCGTCCCGGTCTGCTGCTCGGCCTCCGTACCGTCCAGCGGGGCGCCGCCCCGCGTCCGGCGGCGCTGGCGCGGCGTACGGGTGCGGCGCGGACGCTCCTCCTCGACGGCGGGCGCGCTCCGGCGCGGACCGCGGCCGCGGCCGCCCGTCTCGCCCAGGTCCTCGACCTCTTCCGCCGCCAGCCCGGCCCGGGTGCGGGCCGCGCGGGGCAGCACGCCCTTGGTGCCCTCCGGGATCTCCAGCAGCTCGTAGAGGTGCGCGGAGGTGGAGTACGTCTCCTCCGGCTCGTCGAACGGCAGGTCCAGCGCCTTGTTGATCAGCTTCCAGCGCGGGATGTCGTCCCAGTCGACCAGCGTGACCGCGGTGCCCTTGGCGCCCGCGCGGCCGGTCCGGCCGATCCGGTGCAGGTAGGTCTTCTCGTCCTCGGGGGACTGGTAGTTGACGACGTGCGTCACACCCTCGACGTCGATGCCGCGGGCGGCGACGTCGGTGCAGACCAGCACGTCGACCTTGCCGTTGCGGAAGGCGCGCAGCGCCTGCTCGCGCGCGCCCTGGCCGAGGTCGCCGTGGACCGCGCCGGAGGCGAAGCCGCGGCGCGCGAGCTGGTCGGCGATGTCGGCGGCGGTCCGCTTCGTACGGCAGAAGATCATCGCCAGGCCGCGGCCGTTCGACTGGAGGATGCGGGAGACCAGCTCCGGCTTGTCCATCGAGTGGGCACGGAAGACGTGCTGCTTGATGTTGGCGACGGTCTGGCCCTCGTCGTCCGGCGCCGCGGCGCGGATGTGAGTGGGCTGCGACATGTAGCGGCGGGCCAGGCCGATGACCGCGCCCGGCATGGTCGCGGAGAACAGCATGGTCTGGCGGCGGACCGGCAGCATGTTGATGATGCGCTCGACGTCGGGCAGGAAGCCGAGGTCCAGCATCTCGTCGGCCTCGTCCAGGACGAGCGCCTTGACGTGCGAGAGGTTCAGCTTCTTCTGGCCCGCCAGGTCCAGCAGGCGGCCCGGGGTGCCGACGACCACGTCGACGCCCTTCTTGAGGGCCTCCACCTGGGGCTCGTACGCACGGCCGCCGTAGATCGACAGCACCCGCACGTTACGGACCTTGCCGGCGGTCAGGAGGTCGTTGGTGACCTGCTGGCACAGCTCGCGGGTGGGCACCACCACGAGGGCCTGCGGGGCGTCCGTCAGCTGCTCGGGCTTGGCCCGGTCCGCCTCGACGTCGGCGGGGACGGTGACGCGCTCCAGGAGGGGGAGCCCGAAGCCCAGGGTCTTGCCGGTGCCGGTCTTGGCCTGGCCGATGACGTCGGAGCCCGCCAGGGCCACGGGGAGCGTCATCTCCTGGATGGGGAAGGGGGACGTGATGCCGACGGCCTCAAGTGCTTCGGCGGTCTCGGGGAGGATCCCGAGGTCTCGGAACGTAGACAGAATCTTGCCTCTTCTGTGAGACGCGGTCCGAGGCGGCCAAGGGGGTCGTACCGCGCCCTCGCACGGTTTCGTACGGGCCGGCCTTTGATCAGCCGGATGGCGCGGGACCACTGCCTTCGCTCAAGCACTCGAACCGCGAGCGGTGTCCCTCTCGCTGTACGTACGTCGCGTACGCGCCGCGAAAGAGGGCGGTCGGGTTGGAGCCGATCGGGCCACCGACCGGGCATCCGCATGCGTGGAACAACCCACCGATACTCGGCGGGTGCATTACCACCATACCCCGGATACGCACACGTGTGTCCGGGCAATCGTTCGGTCGGGTGGGACGGGAGTGGCTGACCAGCCACTTCCCCCGCTTGCGCAGCGGGCTATTGTGCGCTTCATGGAGACGCCTGACAACGCAGCGCACACCGCCGAAGATGATCGAGAACACACCGGGATCGCCGCCCGGGACTGGGCCGCCGCCTCCGAGGAACCGCAGTACCGGGCCGCGGTGATCGACCTGCTGGGCGCCCTCGCCTACGGCGAGCTGTCCGCCTTCGAGCGGCTCGCGGAGGACGCGAAGCTGGCGCCGACCATGGACGACAAGGCCGAGCTGGCCAAGATGGCGTCGGCCGAATTCCATCACTTCGAGCGGCTCCGGGACCGGCTCGCGCAGATCGAGGCCGAGCCGAACGAGGCGATGGAGCCGTTCGCCGCGGCGCTGGACGAGTTCCACCGCCAGACCGCCCCCTCGGACTGGCTGGAGGGTCTGGTCAAGGCGTACGTCGGCGACTCGATCGCCAGCGACTTCTACCGCGAGGTGGCGGCCCGGCTCGACTCCGACACCCGGGACCTGGTCCTCGGCGTCCTCGACGACACCGGGCACGCGACGTTCGCCGTCGAGAAGGTACGGGCCGCGATCGAGGCCGACCCCCGGGTCGGCGGCCGGCTCGCGCTCTGGGCGCGGCGGCTCATGGGCGAGGCGCTGTCCCAGGCGCAGCGCGTCGTGGCCGACCGGGACTCGCTGTCGACGATGCTGGTCGGCGGGGTCGCCGACGGGTTCGACCTCGCGGAGGTCGGGCGGATGTTCTCGCGGATCACCGAGGCGCACACGAAGCGGATGGCCGCGCTGGGCCTGGCCGCGTAGGGCGCTCACGAACGCGTCAGGGCCCGCCGCGTACGCGGCGGGCCCGTCTTTGTGTCCGTTACCGCTTGTGTCCGCTACCGCGCCATTCCCCGGACCGGCAGCAGCCCGCGGCCAGGCCGGACCAGGAGCGAGAGCATGGCCGCGCTCAGGCCGGCGGCGGCCAGGAGGATCTGGACGGGGTGGCCGGGGCCCATGATCGAGTGGGCGAGGAAGGCACCGAGGAGGGCCGCGCCGGGGCCCGTCGCCAGGGTCAGGGGGCGTGCGGGGAACCGGTCCGGCAGGCGGCGCGTGGCGGCCAGTGCGATGGCGAGCCCGACGATCACGGAGCCGAGAGCTTCCAGGACCATGGTGTATCCCTCCCGCGGTTACGACCGGTTGGCCGACACAAATCGGTCACAGCCGTCGTACCCAGGGGGAATGCGCGGCAATCCTCGCCGGCGCACGGAGTCGGCGGGGCGGCAGGACACGGAAGCGGCGGCCCGGAGACGATCTCTCCGGGCCGCCGCTTGCGTGACGGGTGCGCGGGCCCTTCCGGGCCCGCGGCCGGCTACAGCGTGCCGAAACCGACCTTGCGAACGGTCTGCTCGCCGATTTCCACATAGGCCAGCCGGTCCGCCGGGACCAGGACCTTGCGGCCGTGATCGTCCACGAGGCTCAGCAGCTGCGACTTGCCGCCCAGTGCGTCCGCCACCGCTCGCTCGACGTCCTCGGCGGTCTGCCCGCTCTCCAGAACGATCTCGCGGGGCGCGTGCTGCACGCCGATCTTGACCTCCACGGCTTTGTCCCTCCGACGGTCTCGGTTTTCCCCTGGCGCAGCCACGGGAAGATGCGCGGCAATCCGCGCCGTACGCAGCACACATTAGCCCGGTACGCGGACGGACAGGACGCCGCGGAGCACGCCAGAAGCGAACAGCGGCGGGACGCCGGTGCCGGACGGGGCGGGCCGGGCGGCCCGCGGCGCCCGGCGGCCCGCGGCGCCGCTCAGTGGCTCACTGGCCTTCGGCGCCGTGCAGCGGGAAGCCCGCGATGCCCTTCCAGGCGAGCGAGGTCAGCAGCTGGACGGCGGTCCCGCGCGGCACGGTGCTCTCCGAGGAGAGCCAGTAGCGCGCCACGACCTGGGAGACGCCGCCCAGCCCGACGGCCAGCAGCATCGACTCGTCCTTGGACAGGCCGGTGTCCTCGGCGATGACCTCGCTGATCGCCTCGGCGCACTCCAGGGAGACCTTGTCGACCCGCTCGCGCACGGCGGGCTCGTTGGTGAGGTCGGACTCGAAGACGAGGCGGAAGGCGCCGCCCGGGTCCTCCACGTACGCGAAGTAGGCGTCCATCGTCGCGGCGACGCGCTGCTTGTTGTCGGTGGTGGAGGCGAGGGCGGTGCGGACCGACTGGAGCAGGGCCTCGCAGTGCTGGTCCAGCAGGGCCAGGTACAGGTCCAGCTTGCCGGGGAAGTGCTGGTAGAGCACGGGCTTGCTGACGCCGGCGCGCTCGGCGATGTCGTCCATCGCGGCCGCGTGGTAGCCCTGCGCCACGAAGACCTCCTGGGCCGCGCCCAGGAGCTGGTTGCGCCGGGCTCGGCGTGGCAGGCGTGTGCCCCGCGGGCGTGCCGCCTCGGTCTGCTCGATGGCGCTCACGCTGCCTCCCAGGTGTGGTTCCGTCCGCGGCGTATACACAGCGATGCGCCGCGCCCGCCATCGTACTTTTGAGTAACCCGGCTTTGCGTGGTCGAGGACGAGAAAATCTGCCGCCGAACGCTGTGGGAAGCCGACATATGGCCCCAGGTCATCGGTAATCGTCTTCGTCGAGATCCACGACGCGGGCCTGCTCGGCGCGGTCCGCCTCGTTGGCGGCGCCCGGATCGACGCCGGTCAGCGGCTCGTCGCGATGCGGGGCGAGGTCCGTGTGCTGCTCGGCGGCATCGGCTTCCGGTGCCTCGACGTCGAACTCCGCGGTGTCCGTCTCGTCCTCGAAGGTGTCCGGGTCGGTCGGGTCGACGGGCATGGTGGCTCCCTCTCTCTCGTACTTCGGAGGCCGGGGTGAGCGTCCGCACACGAGCGCTCATCTCACGGGTGCCCTCTGTGGCCGAGCCTAAGAGAGCGGGTTCCGAATTGCGATGTGGTGTGTGAGCGCGAACACACGATCGGCGGCGTGATCGTCTCGTAACATCGAATCCATGTCTTCGACGGAGTCGACCGGATCGCCGGACACCCGTGCCGTGCTCCCGGTGCCCCCGGCGGGCCGCCCCTCGCGCATCGGCGCGGGGGAGACGGTGCGTTCCGTGAGCCTTCCGGGCCTGACGCTGAGCGTGCGGGGTGTGCCGGGCGAGCGGGCCGGGCTGCCGCCCGCGCTGTACGTCCACGGTCTCGGCGGGTCCTCCCAGAACTGGTCGGCGCTGATGCCGATGCTGGCCGGCCGGGTCGAGGGGGAGGCGCTGGACCTTCCGGGCTTCGGCGACGCGCCGCCGCCGGACGACGGTGACTACTCGGTCTCCGCGCAGGCGCGGGCGGTCATCCGCTACCTGGACGCGAGCGGCCGCGGGCCCGTACACCTGTTCGGAAACTCGATGGGTGGCGCCGCGGTGACGCGGGTGGCGGCGGTCCGCCCCGACCTCGTACGGACCCTGACGCTGATCTCGCCCGCGCTGCCCGAGCTGCGGCCGCAGCTGTCGGCGCTGCCGACCGGGCTGCTCGCGGTACCGGGCGTGGCCAGGCTGTTCGCCAGGATGACGCGGGACTGGACGCCGGAGCGGCGCACCCGCGAGGTGCTGGCCCTGTGTTACGGCGACCCCGCCCTGGTGACCCCGGACGGCTTCACCGCCGCCGCCGAGGAGTACGCACGCCGGCTCGAACTGCCGTACTTCTGGGAGGTGATGGAACGTTCCGCTCGTGGCATTGTCCATGCGTACACGCTCGGCGGGCAGCACAATCTGTGGCGTCAGGCGCAGCGGGTGCTGGCGCCCACGCTTCTCGTCTACGGTGGGCGCGATCGCCTGGTCTCCTTCCGGATGGCACGCCGGGCGGCCGCCGCTTTCCGCGGCTCCAGGCTGCTGACGCTGCCGGAGGCGGGGCACGTGGCGATGATGGAGTGCCCGGAAACGGTGGCGCGGGCCTTCCGCGAGCTGTTGGACGACGACGCGGCCGCGCGGGGCGCGGCCGGGGCGGGCGAGGCCGCCGGCGCGGGTCAGCCCGCCGGTGCGGACGCGCCCTCCGACGTGGGTAGGAGCTGACAGGCCGAGTGGGACGTCACAGCCGCCGGGACCCGGCCGCGACCGCCGGTGGCACCTCCGGAATAGCCGAGGCGGACGGCGCGGAAGCGGCGAGCGCGGCAGCCGGTGCCGTACCCGTTCCGGGGCCGGGTACGGGACGCAGGCGCCGGCGGCCGGCGGACGAGGCCCAGGCCGCGCCGAGCGTCCCGCGCCCGCGGGACGGTGGAACGCAGGCGGCGCCTCCCGTGCCTGCCACGCCCGCGCACGGTTTCGCGCCGTTCGGCGACGACACCGGGGGCGCGGTCAGGCCCGCTCCGGACGAATGCGCCCCGGACGAATCCGTCCCGGACGAATCCGTCCCGGACGAATCCACCCCGGTCCGCGCCCCCGACGGCCCCGTCGTCACGGGCACCGGATCGCTCGGCTACCCCTTCACCCCGCAGAACCGGGCGCCGGCACCGGCACCGGCGCCGCGTCAGGATTACGTGGACGCCTTCGAGCGCGCGGGCGACGCGGACGAAGTCCCGGACGGCGAGCCGGCGTCCGGCGAAATCGGCGCCCAAGGCCCGCAGTTCAGCTCCCGGAAGAAGAGCGTCAAGGCCCGCACCTTCACGGGCGTGGCCGCTGCGGCCGTGACGACGGTGCTCGCCGTCGTGGTGGCCGGGCAGGTCGCCGGGCACCGGCAGGACGACGGCAAACCACAGGCACTGGGGGCGAAGGAGCGGTCGGACGGCGGCGACGCGGCCTCGCGGTCGCAGGCGCGGCCGACAAAGCCGGCGGCCCCCGCCTCGTACGGCGAGAAGATGGCACAGGTCTTCCCGTTGGACGAGAAGCTGACGGCCGCAGGGGAGTTCGAGCCGGTCGGCGGGGACGCCAAGGCGCCGGGGCGCGGCGAGGTGAAGCGCTACCGGGTCGACGTCGAGAAGGGGATGGGCCTGGACGGGGAGTTGTTCGCCGACGCGGTGCACAAGACCCTCAACGACGAGCGGAGCTGGGCGCACGGCGGCCGGCGCGCCTTCCAGCGGGTGGGGTCGGGCGACGCCGACTTCGTCATCACGCTGGCGAGTCCCGGGACCACCGCCAAGTGGTGCGCCAAGTCGGGGCTGGACACGACCCAGGACAACGTGTCGTGCGACTCGGCGGCGACCGAGCGCGTCATGATCAACGCGTACCGGTGGGCGCACGGCGCCGAGACGTACGGGCCGGACAAGATGTACGCGTACCGGCAGATGCTCATCAACCACGAGGTGGGGCACCGGCTCGGGCACAACCACGAGAGCTGTGCGCGGCAGGGCGCCCTGGCGCCGGTGATGATGCAGCAGACCAAGTTCCTGACGACGGGCGGCGCGACGTGCCGGCCCAACGCCTGGCCGTTCCCCGGCGGGTCCTGAGCCATGGCGCGTCCCATGATGCGAGACGACCTGTCTCCCTACATGGGACGTTTTTGCCAGAAAGTGATCGTTCGGCCAGTCTTCTCCGCATGTCGCACCCTGCCGCCGCCTACGAGGACGCCGCTTTCGAGCTGGCGTTGATCGGCGTGTCCGCGCAGTCCGTGGCCGACGTCCACTGTCGCTGAGGCCCGTCCCGGCCGCGCGGAAGCGCGCCGCGAGGGCCCGCGCACCGCGGGTCCGGCACCGCGCGGCGACGCATGACCCCGGGCCGGGGCACCCCCGCGTATCCACGTATCTCACCCGTACGTGTCCGCAGGGGCGGTCCCGCGTCGCACCGCGTTCCGCAGCCGCCGCCTTCCGCGGGCACGTCCTGCCCCGAAAGGCACCGCGTCGTCATGGCCGAACCCTCCCGAAACCGTCAACCGTCCGTGCCCGCCAGGCGGGTGGCCGCCCTCGCGGTGAGCGTCGCCCTGGCCGCCGGGGCCACCGCATGCGGCCCGAAGGACGCCACCGCGGGCGACGGCGGCGGTGCCGGCGCCGCGCCGGCCAAGGGCGGCACACTCACCGTCCTGAACTCCGAACCCCAGACCAACTTCGACCCGGCACGCCTCTACACCTCCGGCGGCGGCAAGGTACCGACCCTGGTCTTCCGTACGCTGACCACCCGCAACCGGGAGAACGGCGCGGCGGGCGCCAAGGCGGTGCCGGACCTCGCCACCGACACCGGGCGGCCCAGCGAGAACGCCACGGTGTGGACGTACACGCTCAAGGACGGGGTGAAGTTCGAGGACGGCTCGCCGATCACCAGCGCCGACGTCAAGTACGGGATCGAGCGCTCCTTCGCCGCCGAACTCTCCGGCGGCGCACCGTACTTGCGCGACTGGCTGGTCGGCGGCGACACCTACGAGGGGCCGTACAAGGACAAGAGCAAGGACGGGCTCAAGTCCATCGAGACCCCGGACGAGAGAACCATCGTCTTCCACCTGAGGAAACCCGAGGGCGAATTCCCGCTGCTCGCCACGCAGACCCAGTTCGCGCCGGTGCCCAGGGCGAAGGACACGGGAACGAAATACGAGGAACACCCGGTCGCCTCGGGCCCCTACAAGGTGGTCGAGAACACCGGCGACGGCGAACATCTCGTCCTGGAGCGCAATCCGCACTGGTCCGAGAAGACCGACTCCGAACGGCACGCCTATCCCGACACGATCGACGTGAAGTCCGGCCTGGATTCCGCGGTCGTCAACCAGCGGCTGGCCACCGGCGCCGGCGCGGACGCCGCCGCGGTGACCACCGACACCAACCTCGGGCCCGCCGAACTCGCCCGGATCGGCGGCGACGCCGAACTCGGCAAACGGGTCGGCACCGGCCACTTCGGCTACACGAACTACCTCGCCTTCAACCCGAAGGTGAAGCCTTTCGACGATCCGAAGGTACGCCAGGCCATCGCGTACGCCGTCAACCGGCAGAGCGTGGTGAACGCGGCGGGCGGCTCCGCGCTCGCCGAACCGGCCACCACCTTCCTGCCCGACCGGAAAACCTTCGGCTACACCCCCTACGACCCGTTCCCGGCCGGCCGCACCGGAAATCCGCAGAAGGCCGGGGAACTCCTCAAGGAAGCGGGTTACGAGAACGGGCTGGCCATCACCCTCACCCATTCCACCGCCAAGAACTTCGAGACCGGCCCGGAAATCGCCACCGCCGTCCAGGAAGCCCTGAAAAAGGCCGGGATAACGGTCCGGCTCCAGGGCCTGGAGGACAACGACTACAAGGAGAAGGTGCACAGCGTCCAGGACGAGCCGGGCCTGTTCATCGGCGGCTGGGGCGCCGACTGGCCGTCCGGCGGCCCGTTCCTCGCGCCGGTCTTCGACGGCCGCCAGATCGTCCGCGGCGCCGCCAACTTCAACCACGCGCAGCTCGACGACCCGGCGGTCAACCAGGAGATCGACGAGATCAACAAGCTGACCGACCTGCCGGCGGCGGCCGTCCGGTGGGGCGCGCTGGACAAGAAGATCGGCGGCCAGGCCCTGTCCGTCCCGCTCTTCCACCCCGTCTACAAGCGCCTTTACGGCAAGGACGTCAAGAACGTCGTCATCAGCGACTGGGACGGCGTGCTGGACATCTCGCAGGTCGCGGTCAAGTGACGACGACCGAGGTGACCGGCCGCCGGGACGCGAGCGCCTGGCACCGGCTGCGGCGGCGGCCCGCCGCCGTGCTCTCCGCCGCCGTCCTGCTCGCACTCGTCCTGCTCGCCCTCTGCGCCCCGCTGCTGGCGGCACTGGAAGGCCAGGACCCCACCACGTACCACGACGGACTCGTCGACTCGGCGCGTGGCGGCGTGCCGCTCGGCCCGTACGGCGGGATCAGCGGCGACCACTGGCTGGGCGTCGAACCCGGCACCGGCAGGGACCTGTTCGCGCGGCTGCTGTACGGGGCCCGAGTGTCCCTGCTCGTCGCGCTCGGCGCCACGGCCGTACAGGTGGTGCTCGGGCTCGTGACCGGGCTCGCGGCCGGGCTGGGCAACCGGCTCGCCGACCAGGTGCTCTCGCGGTTCACCGAGGTACTGACCGCGCTGCCGATGCTCGTCGTCGCGATCTCGCTGACCGCGATCGTGCCCGACGACTTCCCCAGGCCGCTGCTGCTGGTCCTGGTCATCGGGCTGCTCAGCTGGTCCGGCACCTCCCGGATCGTGCGGGCCCGCACCCTGGCGCTGAAGAAGCTGGACCACGTGGCGGCGGCCCGGCTCGGCGGCTCGGGGCCGGTGCGCATCGCCCGGCGCGAGCTGCTGCCGTCGCTCGCCGCGCCGGTGATCACGTACGCGGCGGTCCTGGTGCCGACCAACATCGTGGTGGAGGCGTCGCTGTCCTTCCTCGGCATCGGGGTCAAGCCGCCCACGTCGTCGTGGGGCCAGATGCTGTCCACCGCGACGACCTGGTTCCGGGCCGACCCCGCCTACGTCCTGCTCCCCGCGGGCTGCCTGCTGGTGACCGTGCTGGCCTTCACCGTGCTGGGCGACCAGGTCCGTACGGCGCTCGACCCGCGCGAGCGCTCCCGGCTGCGGGTCGGCACCCGCGCCGCCCGCACGGCGGTACGCACTCAAGAAGGTGGGGCCGTATGACCGGCTACGCACTGCGCCGGCTGGGCGGCGCGCTCGTCGTCCTTTTCCTGCTGACCGTCGCCGTCTACGCGCTCTTCTACGTGGCGCCGGGCGACCCCGCCAAGCTGGCCTGCGGCCCGCGCTGCAACCCGGCGCAGATCCAGCAGGTACGCGAACGGCTGGAGCTGGGGGAGCCGCTGCTCACGCAGTACCTGCACTTCCTCCAGGGGCTGGTGGCGGGCCGCGACTTCTCGTCCGGCACCGGGGTGCTGCACTGCGACGCGCCCTGCCTCGGGCTCTCCTACCAGAACGGCGTGCCCGTCACCACGCTGCTCGGCGACCGGCTGCCGGTCAGCGCGTCCCTCGCGTCCGGCGCGATGGTGCTCTGGCTGGTGCTCGGCGTCGGCACCGGGCTGCTGTCCGCACTGCGCCGCGGCGGCGTGACGGAGCGGGTGCTGACCGTGCTGACCCTCGCGGGCACCGCCACCCCGGTCTTCATCACCGGTCTCCTGCTGCTGATGGTCTTCTGCGCGTACCTCCGGTGGCTGCCGTTCCCCTCCTACGTGCCGCTGTCCGAGGACCCGGAGCAGTGGGCCTGGAACCTGCTGCTGCCTTGGACGGCGCTGGCGCTGCTGGAGTCCGCCCGGTACGCCAGGCTGACCCGCTCCTCGACGCTGGAGACGCTGGCCGAGGACCACATCCGCACCTTCCGCGCGTACGGCGTGCGCGAACGTTCCGTCGTCACGCGGCACGCGCTGCGCGGTGCCCTGCCGCCCGTCATCGCCCTCACCGCGCTCGACGTGGGGACGATGTTCGGCGGCGCGATGCTCAGCGAGACGCTCTTCGGGCTGCCGGGCATCGGGCAGCTCCTCGTGCACTCGGTACGCGTCGTCGACCTGCCCGTGGTCGTCGGTGTGGTGCTGGGCACCGGCGCGGCCGTCGTCGTCGCCAACGTGGCGGCGGACATCCTCTACGCACTCGCCGACCGAAGGGTGGCCCTGACATGACCCATGAGGACGTCACCGCAGCGGCGCCCGCACCGCTGGTGGAGGTCAGGGACCTGTCCGTGGCCTTCCCCGCCGGGGGAGATGACGGCGTACGGGCCGTGGACGGGCTCTCCTTCTCGCTGGCCGGGGGCCGGGCCCTGGGCATCGTGGGCGAGTCGGGATCGGGCAAGTCCACCGTCGCCGCGGCCCTGCTGGACCTGCACCGGGGGACCGGGGCGCGGGTGACCGGCACGGTGCGGGTCGCCGGCACGGACGTACGGGCCGCCGACGAGCGGGAGCTGCGCCGGCTGCGCGGCGGCCGGGCCGCGATGGTCTTCCAGGACCCGCTGTCCTCCCTCGACCCGTACTACGCGATCGGCGACCAGATCGCCGAGGTGTACCGGGTGCACCACCCGCGGGCGTCCCGGCGCGCGGCGCGCGCCCGCGCCGTCGAGGTGCTGGAGCGCGTCGGCATCGCGGACGCGCCCCGGCGCGCCCGTGCACGGGCGCACGAGTTCAGCGGGGGCATGCGCCAGCGCGCCCTGCTCGCGATGGCGCTCGCCTGCGAACCGCGCCTGCTGATCGCCGACGAGCCCACCACCGCGCTGGACGTCACCGTCCAGGCGCAGATCCTCGACCTGCTGCACGACCTGCGGGCGGAGACCGGCATGGGGCTGCTCCTGGTCACCCACGACCTGGGGGTGGTCGCGGGCAGCGTGGACGAGGTGCTGGTGATGCGCGCGGGGCAGGCGGTCGAGCACGGCACGGTCGGCGAGGTGCTGCTCTCCCCGCGCGAGCCGTACACGAAGGAGCTGCTGGCGGCGGTACCGCGCGTGGACGCGGAGCCGGCCGTACGCGGCGGGCGGGCCGCGCCACCCGGCGAGGTGCTGCTCGAAGCGACCGGCCTGCGGCGGGAGTTCGGCGGGCGGCGCCACCGTAAGACCGCGGTCGACGACGTGTCGCTGACGGTGCGCGAGGGCGAAACCGTCGGCCTCGTAGGGGAGTCGGGCAGCGGCAAGACCACGCTCGGACGGATGCTCGTACGGCTGCTGGACCCCACCGCAGGCACGCTGCGCTACCGGGGCCGGGACATCGGCACCCTCGGCGACCGCGAACTGCGCCCTTTGCGGGCCGAGTTGCAGATGGTCTTCCAGGACCCGGTGTCCTCGCTCAATCCGCGGCGCAGCATCGGCGAATCGGTCGCCGACCCGCTGCGCGCGGCCGGCGACCGGGACGACGCGCGCGTGGTGCGCAAGGCCCGCGAGCTGCTGGAGCGGGTCGGCCTGGACCCGGCGTGGTACCACCGCTACCCGCACGAGTTCAGCGGCGGGCAGCGGCAGCGCGTCGGCATCGCGCGGGCGCTCGCCCCCGGGCCCCGGGTGCTGGTCTGCGACGAGCCGGTCTCGGCGCTGGACGTCACCACGCAGGCGCAGATCATGGAGCTCCTCGGCGAGCTGCGGCGGGACCTGGGTCTCGCGCTGGTCTTCATCGCGCACGACCTGGCGGTGGTGCGGGCGGTCAGCGACCGGGTCGCGGTGCTGCGCGACGGGCGGATCGTGGAGGAGGGCGCCACCGAGGACGTGTACGAGCGCCCGCGGCACCCGTACACGAAGAGCCTGCTGGCGGCGGTGCCGGTGCTGGACCCGGAGGCGTCCGCGGGGCGCCGGGCGCTGCGGGCCCGGACGCCGTCGATCGCATAGCGCGCCAGAACGCCCACACGGGTGGAAAGTTACGTCTGTTCACCCCTTCCGGTGGCGCGACGGACAACCGTCCGCCGCCTCACCGGGATCTCTGCGTAGCTTCTTCCTGCAGGTAGCGGCGGGCCCTCGATGCGGCCGCCGTCGTTGGACGCCTACAGGGAAGAACGGGGGTGCGCTCGTGCGCATTGGTCTGCTCACCGAGGGTGGCTGTCCGTATGCGTCCGGTGAGACGCGGCGCTGGCGCGACCGGCTCGTGCGCGGTCTCACCAGCCACGAGTTCGAGATCTACGCCCTCGGCCGCGGGCCGGGGGCCGGCGGGGAAGGCGCGCCGGACCGGGTGCGGGCGGTGCGGACCGCGCCGCTGTACGGGGAGCTGCCCGGCGCGCTGCGGTGGCGGCCGGGGCGGCGCGCGGTGGTGCGCGGGCGGCGCGCGCGGCTGCGGTTCGCCGAGTGTTTCGGCGACCTCGCGGCGGGGTTCGTCGCGGCGGGGTTCGTCACGGCGCAGGCGGCCGGAGGCCAGGCGGACCGTTTCGCCGCAGGGCTCTACGGGCTCGCCGCGCTGGCCCGCGACCACGGCAACCTGCCCGAACTGCTCCGCTCCGAGCAGGCCGTACGCCTCCTGGAGACCGCCTGCCGCGCCCCCGGCGCACTCCGCGCCGCGCACAGCGCCCGCGTCGGCGACCTGCTGGCCGTGACCGAAGAGCTGGAGCGCACCCTGCGCCCGCTGTCCCTGGACTGGTACGGCGGCGCCGCCGGTACGTGCGCCGCCGGAGGCGCCGGCGCGCCCGCCGGGCTCGCCGCGGTGGACCTCTGCCACGCCACGGCCGGCGGTGCCGCCGCCCTCCCCGGTCTGCTGGCCAAACGCTTCTTCGGTACGCCCCTGCTGCTCACCGAGTACGGCGTGCGGCTGCGCGAGCACTACCTCGCGGGCCCCGGCTCGCCCCTGAGCGCTCCCGTGCGCGCCCTGCTGAGCGCCTTCGAGAACGCCCTCGCCAAAGAGACGTACGCCCAAGCCGCGCTCATCACCCCCGGCACCACCCACACGCGCCGCTGGCAGGAACACTGCGGCGCGGACCGGGCGCGCCAGCGCACCGTCCACCCGGGCATGGACGCCGCCGCCTTCACGGCCGTCCCCGACGCGGCGGCCGACCTGTCGAAGACGCTGGTGTGGACCGGCACCGCCGACGCCGACAAGGACCTCGTCTCCCTGCTGCACGCCTTCGCACGCGTCCACCGCGCCGAACCGGACGCCACACTGCGCGTCGTCGGCGCGGCGGGGCCCGGCCGGGACGACCGCGCCTACCTGGCGCACTGCCGCGCGCTCGCCGCGCAGCTCTTCCCCGACGAAGCAGCCGACGCGCTCAGCGCCGGCGACAACCCGGTCTCCTTCGAGGAGGCCGGCGGCCCCGACCTGCCGCGCCCGGAGGACGTCTACGCGGCCGGCTCGGTGCTGGTCCTCTCCAGCGTGGCGGAAGGCTTCCCGCGGTCCCTGGTGGAGGCGATGTTCAGCGGCCGGGCCACGGTCTCCACCGACGTCGGCGCGGTCTGCGAGATCATCGGCGGTACGGGCCTGGTCGTACCGCCGCGCAACCCGCGTGCGCTCGCCCACGCGTGCCTGGAACTGCTCCGCGACCCCGGCCGGCGGGCCCGGCTGGGCGAGGCGGCGCGCGCCCGCGCCCTCGAACTGTTCACGGTGGAGCAGAATGTCGCGGCATTTCGTGGCATCTACCTGGAATTGATCTCCCATACGGCGGGCGGCGCCGGGCCGGCGGCCGGCGCGCCCCGCCCCTTCGCCCGGCCCGCCGAGTCCCACGTACCGGGCCGCTGGGCCGTGGCGCGCGGCGTCCGGCAGACCGCCCCGCCCACCGGCCGCGCCCCGTCCTGGGCGGAACCGGCCGCCGCGGGCGCGGCGCCGGCCGGCCCGAGAGGAGCGCGACCGTGACGACAGCCGAGACCGGCACGGACGCCGGGCCGGGCCCCGAGCCCGCCCGCACCGCCCCCCTGCCCGTCCGCGCTACCCACGCGCGGCCGCCGGGTCGCGGCCCCGCCGACCCCGTACGCACGCTGATGCACCAACACCGGGCGCTGTGCGAACGGGCCGTCGACCCGCTGGAGATCGCCGCGGGACTGGAGGCGCACGGCGTCACCGACCGCACGGCCGCCCGCTTCCGGCACCGGGACGTGTTCTCGCTGGCCGAGGAGCTGTACGCCCGGGTGCCGCGCGAAGAGGCGCCGCCGCCCGCCGCGCACGTCCGGGAACCCGTCCGCAGGGGCCGGGGCGTCCGGGTGGCGCTGCACCTGCTGCCCGGCGCGGTGTGCGCCGCGACCGTGGCGGCCGTCACCGCATCCGGCAGCGCGCCTACACCCGTACCGCTACGCCTGGCCGGCGCGCCGTCACCCGTACTCGTACAAGCAGCCGTCGGCGTGGCCGGCGCCGGCCTGGTCGTCCTCGCCCTGCGCCTGTGCGTCCGCGTGGGCCCGCTGCGCCCCCGGCAGCCGTCCGCCCGCGCCGCCGGGCTGTGGACCTGCTGGCTGGCGGGGTACGCCCTGGGCGGCGACTGGCTGCTGCGGCAGCTACTGGCCGGCGGCCCCGACCTGCCGTACGCGCGCCCCCAGTTCGCCATCGCCACCGCCCTCGCCCTGACGTGCGCCGTCCTGCCCTCCGCAGGGTGCGCGCACTGGTTCGCGGCCCGGGCGCGACGCGGGCTGGCGGAGGGCCGCAGCCTCGCCGGATTCGCCTCGGGAGTACGGCCGTTGCTGCTGACCGCCACCGCCGTGCAGCTCGCCGCGCTGCTCGCGCTGACGGCCGCCACGAGCGCCGTCGTCGGCGGCGGGGGAGCGGTCCCGGTGGCCGCCACCACAGCCCTCGGCAGCCTGCTCTTCCTGGGGCGGCTGCTCGCCCGGCACGGCTTCCCCGCCGCGGCTGCCGCCGGACCGGCCGCAGCCGTCGCGCTGGAGGCCGCCGCCCTGGCCACCGTGCTCGCCGCGCGGGTCCCCGGCCTGGCACCGGCCGGCCGGCCGGTGGAGGCCGCCGTCACCCTCCTCGGCCCGGCCGCCGTACCGGCCGCGGCCTGCGCGGTGCCCGCGCTCGGCCTGCTGCTGTACGCGCTGCGCGCCCTGGCCGGCGCCTCGGCGCACGCACCCGCGACCGGCGCGGCGGCCCCGGGCGTACCCGCACCGGCGGAGGCGGACCGGCCGTGACCGCCCGCCCGTCGCCGCCCGCGATACGCATGCCGCTCCCCGAGACACGCACGCCACCACTCCCGGCGTGCGTGCCGTCGCCGCCCGCGCGCACACCGGCACCCCCGGCGGGCGCGCGGGCGTGCGCCGGACATCCGCCGGCGCTCCGCGAGCGCCGGCCGTCGCCCTCCGGGCGTCCGCCGCCGACCGCGCGGCGCACCCCGTCACCCCCCGGCCCCGCGGCGGCCGCCGTCACCGCCGCAGATGCCGAAGTACGTCCACGAATTCCCCTGAGGAGAACGCCATCATGAACGTCCATCCCACCGAAGCACGCCGGGACCGGGGGGTCGCGCGATGAGGGTGCTGCTCATCGGTGCCAACGGGTACCTCGGGCGCTATGTCGCCGACCGGCTGCTCGCCGATCCCGCCGTCCAGCTGACCGCCCTCGGGCGCGGCGACGACGCGGACGTCCGCTTCGACCTGGCCTCCGGCAGCCCGGGGGCGCTGACCCGCTTCCTGGACGCCGTGCACCCCGGTGTCGTGGTCAACTGCGCGGGCACCACCCGCGGCGGCGCCCGCGATCTGACCCGGCACAACACCGTCGCGGTCGCCACCGTCTGCGAGTCGCTGCGGCGCAGCAGCTGCGGCGCCCGGCTCGTGCACCTGGGCTGCGCGTCCGAGTACGGGCCCTCGCAGCCCGGCTCCTCGACCGCCGAGGACGCCGTGCCGCGGCCCGGCGGCCCGTACGGCGTCAGCAAGCTGGCCGCCACCGAACTGGTCCTCGGATCGGGGCTGGACGCCGTCGTGCTGCGGGTCTTCTCGCCGGTGGGCCCCGGCACCCCGGCCGGCTCGCCGCTCGGCCGGCTCGCGGAGGCGATGCGCCGCGCGATGCAGTCGGGGGACAGCGAGTTGAAGCTGGGCGGCCTGGGCGTGCAGCGCGACTTCGTGGACGTACGGGACGTGGCGCGGGCCGTGCACGCGGCCTCGCTCTCCGCCGCCCAGGGCGTGGTCAACATCGGTACCGGGCACGCCGTACGGCTGCGCGAGGCGGCCGCCCTGCTCGCCAGGGTCGCCGGCTTCGGCGGCTCGCTCCACGAACTGGACACCCCGCCCGGCTACGCGGGGGGCGGGCCCGCCGCCGCCCGGCTCGCCATTCCCGGCCCGGCCTCTGAACACGGGGCCGTCCCTCCCGCGTACCCCTATCCGGACGGGTGTGGGAGCTGGCAGCAGGCGGACGTACGCACCGCACGCGACCGCCTGGGGTGGCGGCCGCGGATCGGGCTGGAGGAGTCCCTCGCCGACATCTGGATGGAGGCCGCATGTCGTATCTGACGACTCCCCTGCACACCGGGCGTGCCGTGACCGACGCCGCGCCGCTGGGCGTCGGCGTCCCGGGGTTCGCCCACCCGCTGCTGGCGCCCGCCGAGTGGGCCGAACTGCTGCGGCTCGCACGCGGGTTGACGTGCTCGGGAACGGGCCATCGGGGGGCGGGGCCCCGCGGCGGCGCGGCGGCACTGCACTGGGCGGTGCTGAACGTCGCGCGGGGCCCCGGGGCGCTGCCCGACCCGTACTGCCTGCCGGCCGCCGCCCAGCTGCGGGACGCGGGGACCCGGCTGCTGGGCTACCTGGACATGGGCCACGGCGCCCGCCCCTTCGGCGAGCTGGTGTCCGACGCACACCGCTTCCTGGAGTGGTACAAGGTCGACGGTTTCTATGTGGACCGCTGTCCCACGGACCGGACACTGCTGTCCGAGACCCGCCGCCTGACCACCACCCTGCGGGCCCTGCGGGACGGCGCCCACCTCGTCACCGGGCACGGCGGCCACCCCCACCCCGGCTACGCGGAAGCCGCCGACCAGCTCGTCACCTTCGCCGGCCGCTGGTCCGACTACCGCTGGTCGCAAGTGGCGGAGTGGACGGCCGATTACCCGCCGGCGCGCTTCTGCCACCTGGTGCACGGCGTGCCCCGTACCCACTTGGAGGAGGCCCTGCGCATCGCCCGCTGGCAGGGCGCGGGCACGGTCTACTTCACCGACCGGCTCGACGACCGCGAGGCCGCCTGGGAGTCGCTGCCCGGCTACTGGGACGAATTCGTCTCGCGTATCGGACCTGGTATCTCGGAATGAAGAAGGGCGTGGCAGTGTTACGGGAAGAACACCGTCCCCTGCTCCGGGCCTTTCCGGGGCGGGGGGACGCCCATCGAGATACCGACAAACGGAGTCCCCGTGTCGCTGCCACCCCTGGTCGAGCCCGCATCGGAGCTCACCGTCGACGAGGTCCGCAGGTACTCCCGCCACCTGATCATCCCGGATGTCGGGATGGACGGGCAGAAGCGGCTGAAGAACGCCAAGGTGCTGTGCGTCGGCGCCGGCGGCCTGGGCTCGCCCGCGCTGATGTACCTGGCCGCGGCCGGCGTCGGAACCCTCGGCATCGTGGAGTTCGACGAGGTCGACGAGTCCAATCTCCAGCGCCAGATCATCCACAGCCAGGCGGACATCGGCCGTTCCAAGGCCGCGTCGGCCAAGGACACGGTGCTGGGCATCAATCCGTACGTCACGGTCAACCTCCACGAAGAGCGCCTCGACTCCAGCAACGTCATGGAGCTCTTCGCGCAGTACGACCTGATCGTCGACGGCACCGACAACTTCGCCACCCGCTACCTGGTCAACGACGCCTGCGTACTGCTGAACAAGCCGTACGTCTGGGGCTCGATCTACCGCTTCGACGGCCAGGCCTCGGTGTTCTGGAGCGAGCACGGCCCCTGCTACCGCTGCCTGTACCCGGAGCCCCCGCCGCCCGGCATGGTCCCCTCCTGCGCCGAGGGCGGCGTCCTGGGCGTGCTGTGCGCGTCCATCGGCTCCATCCAGGTCAACGAGGCCATCAAGCTGCTCGCGGGCATCGGTGACCCGCTGGTCGGCCGTCTGATGATCTACGACGCGCTGGAGATGACATACCGTCAGGTCAAGGTGCGCAAGGACCCCGACTGCGCGGTCTGCGGCACCAACCCGACCGTCACCGAACTCATCGACTACGAGGCTTTCTGCGGCGTCGTGTCCGAGGAGGCCCAGGAGGCGGCGGCCGGTTCCACGATCACTCCGCGGCAGCTCAAGGAGTGGATCGACACGGACGAGAAGATCGAGATCATCGACGTCCGGGAGCCCAACGAGTACGAGATCGTCTCGATCCCCGGCGCCAAGCTGATCCCGAAGAACGAGTTCCTGATGGGCAGCGCCCTCCAGGACCTCCCGCAGGACAAGAAGATCGTCCTGCACTGCAAGACGGGCGTCCGCTCCGCCGAGGTGCTCGCCGTCTTGAAGTCCGCCGGCTTCGCGGACGCGGTGCACGTGGGCGGCGGCGTCATCGGCTGGGTCAACACGGTCGAGCCGGAGAAGCCGGTCTACTGAGCGGCTCCACACGGCGAAGGGCCCGCACCCCTCGGGGTGCGGGCCCTTCGCCGTACCGGGCGCTCAGATCTGGCCCTTGCGGGTCAGCTGTGTGAAGGAGATCCAGCCCGGCAGCACCGGCAGCCAGAACGTCATCAGCCGGAACAGCAGCACCGCGGGGAAGGCGATGTCCGGGGTGAGCCCGGCCAGCGTCAGAGTGCCGGTCAGCGCGGCCTCGATGGCCGCCACGCCGCCGGGGGTGGGCGCCGCCGAGCCCGCCGCGTTGCCCGCGAGGAACACCACCGCGATGGCCGCGTAGCTCAGCTGCCCGCCACCGCCGAACGCGCGGATCGAGGCGTCCAGGCACAGCACGTTCGCCGCGGTCAGCAGTAGCGTGCCGCTGATGCCGACGGCCACCTTCTTCGGGCGCTGGAGCACGTCGAGCATCCGCGGCACCACACCCGCGAACAGCGACCGCACGCGCGTGGAGATGAACTTGCGCAGCGCCGGGACGGCGGTGACCACCAGCACCAGCACGGCGGCCGTCAGCAGGCCCGCGATGACCGCTCGGGACGGCGAGAGCGACGGCGTGCGCTCGGTGCCGGTCAGGTAGCCGAAGGTCAGCAGCAGCACGATGTGGCAGCCGAGGCCGAACAGCTGGGACGCGCCCACGCTCGCCACCGCCAGGCCGGGCCGGAGGCCGGAGCGCTGGAGGAAGCGGGTGTTGAGCGCCACGCCGCCCACCGCGGCCGGCGCGACGAGCTTGACGAAGTTGCCCGCCACCTGCGCGGTCACCGTCCGCAGGAAGGACACCTTCTCCGGTACGAAGCCGAGCAGGCTCATCGCCGCCGCCGGATAGGTCAGCGCCGAGAAGGCCAGCGCCGCCACCACCCACAGCCACTGCGCCTGCCCGGCCACCTGGCCGAAGTTGGCGTGGGTGATCTGCGAGAGCAGGAAGTACGCGGCGAAGGCGCCGGCGATCCAGGTGACGAGGGTGCGCGGCCTGATCCGTTCCAGACGGGCGGGCTCGACCGGTGCCGTCGGCCGGATCAGCAGCACCTGCTGGCGGATCTGCGAGAGCAGGTCCTCCTCGCGGGCCTCCTCCAGTGCCTCGTCGACCGCCCGCTTCTCGGCGTGCTTCTCGGCGCGCAGCACCTTGCGGTTGCTCGGTCCCTCACGGGCGTCCGAGCCTTCCCGCCGGGCCGCCTCGGCGGCCTTCCGCTCCTTGGCGGCGCGCGACGCCTCCAGGACCGCTTCGCGCTCCCGTGCGGAGCGTTCGCGGGCCAGCTGGCGCAGCGTGGCCCGGGTGGTGCGGCTGAGGGCGATCGGCTGGAGCAGCGGCAGGCTGTCGGCGACCGTGTCGGGGCCGAGTACGTCGACGGCCGCGGCCACCGCCCGCTCGGCGCCCGCCCGCAGCGCGAAGGTGGTCAGCAGCTGCGCGATGTCCATCCGCAGGACGAGGTCGCCGGCCGCGATCTCGCCGCCGCGCAGGTCGGTCAGGAAGATTGTGCCGGAACGATCCACCAGGAGCGCGTCGCCCACCAGGCGCCGGTGGGCGATGCGCCGCGACTGGAGCGCCGCCACCTGCTGCCAGGCGTTGCGCATCAGCTCGTCGGTGATCTCCGCGTCCGGCAGCGAGTCCAGCGGCCGGCCGTCGATGTGCTCGTACACGAGCATCACGGCGTCCGGGCCGAGCTCGGAGGTGGCGATCAGCTTGGGGGCGTTGGCGCCGGCCGCGATGGCCGCGTACGCCAGCAGCGCCTCCTGCTCCAGCGCCTGGCGCAGCGACTGGAGGCTGCGGCGCTGGTTGATGCCGCGCAGCGACAGGCGGCGCCAGACGCGGTAGAAGAAGCCCTGGGCCTGCCGCTCGCGGTCCACGACGGTCACGTCGATCGGCGGGCCGTCCTCCAGGGTGACGATGTAGCGGCGGCCGCGGTCGGCGTGCTCGGGGTGTTCCGGGTTGCCGATGTCCTCGGCGCGTACCGCCCTGACCGGGTGGAAGCCGACCCGGCGCAGGCCGGCCAGCAGGTGCTGGCCGGTGGGGCGCACATTGGGCGAGCCGACCGCGTACAGCGTCCCGAAGGCCACGGTCCAGCCGATGAGGATGGTGGTGGCGATGGCGAACGGCGTGGTGTAGCGGCCGACGAGCACGGCGAAGGCGTCCAGCAGCAGGACGAACCACATCGCCACCCGCCAGCGCGGGCGCCGCGACATGCCCACTGCTGTCATGTAGGCGATGACCGGCGCCAGGTAGCTGTGCACCGGCGGGGTCAGCCCGCCGTCGGCCAGCGGCTGGGTCAGCGCGACCTGGATGGACTCCGGGGCGGCCTCGGCCACCCACAGGTCGGTGGCGAGCGAGACGCCGTGCGCGAGGACCGCGGCCAGCACGCCGTCCGCGATCCGCAGGCCGTCGCGTTTGATCAGCCGTTCGACGGCGAAGGCCACCGGCACGATCAGCACGGCCACGCTGGACGCCAGCCCGGCGAAGTTGATCAGCAGGCGCGGCGCCAGCCCGGCGCCCTCGCCGATGTCGTTCTGCAGCCCCTGTGTCGTGCCGTGCGCGAAGATGGCCAGCAGCAGCACCAGGGCGATGCCCACGATGCCGAGCAGCAGGCGCATCAGGTCGGAGGGGCGGTGCACGCGGGCCGGCAGCAGCGGCTCGTCGCCGGAGACCTGGTCCACGTGGAACTCGCTGCCGACGCGGTCCCGTGGCGGGCGGTCGGCGGAGGCGCCGGACCTCCTGGAGTCGCCGGGCTCGGCCGACTTCCGGATGTCCGGCCCGGGTGTTATGCCGGTTCCGGTAGGTTCCGCCGCCTCGCCGCCGGGGCTCTCCTCTGCCGCCGCCCCCGCTCCGGAGGCAGCGGACGCGTCGGCCCGTCCTGGCCGGTCCGGCCCCTCCGGACGCGCGGACTCGTCGGCTCTTCCCGCCTTCTCGATCGTGCTCGCCTTTTCGGTCTCGGAAGCCTGTGACGGCTTCCCCCGTTGTTTCCCGTCCCCCCGGGCGGGGGTGCCGGAGGACAGCGCCTCAGGGGTGCCGGCCTCCCGTGGAGGCACCGCACCCTGCTGTTCGGCCGTCTCTTCTTGATCTCGTATCACCAGTCACCGCCCGGAAGATGGTGGCATGACCGAGGGGAGGCGGGGGGCATCAGGGTGCATCTCGAAGGGTCAGGAAACGGAACATACGCCACCGGGACCGCCCGCGCGCGCCGCCGCGAGGCCGTCGCGCCGGCCGTGGGCGACTGTCGGTGGCGTGGTGCAGGATGGGCCGAATGAGTGGGACAGCAAAGGACCTTCCCGAGCGGGACGGCGGTGGCGTGCCCGAGGACGCGGAGGGCGCGCCGGGACCGGAAGCGGGCGGGATCCCCGAGTACGCGGAGCGGGTCCTGTCGGTCGCCGAGCTGGTCCCGCCGGGCCGCGTGATGACATACGGCGACGTCGCCGAATGGCTCGCGGGGGAGGAGCCGCCCGAAGGGGCCGCCGCCGCGGGGGCCGGGCGGCGCGTGGGCGGACCGCGCCAGGTGGGACGGGTCATGGCCCTCTACGGAGGCGCCGTGCCGTGGTGGCGCGTCGTGCGGGCGGACGGGCAGCTGCTCCCGGGCAGCGAGCTGCGTGCGCTGGCGCACTACCGGGAGGAAGGCACGCCGCTGCGGGAGGCGGCCGGGTCGGCCGAGGGCCACATACCGCGCCTGGACATGCGGCGTGCCCGCTGGGACGGCGGCGGCCCGGCGCCACGCGGCTGAGACAGGGCGCGGCCGGGCCCGCGGCGCGCTCGTAGCGGCGGCCGCGCGTCCGCCACTCGGCGCACCACCCGGCGCGACTGTCACGCGCGACACATCCAGGACACCCGACACAGACGCCAGCATCCGTCGTACGGTCGTGAGACGCGCTGCGGCTCGTGCGCCACCTGGCGTAGCGTCGGGCACGGCCCGCACCACCGCCCCGCCGCCCGGCATCCGGCGCGGTGGCCGCAACGGCACGCCCCGCACCGCGGCGCACACCACGACCAGCACCTCCTCCCAGGACCGGCGATCCACGTGAGTTCCTCCTTCTCGGCCTCGGCCGTGCCGTCCGCGCAGCCGCACCGGCGGCCGGCGCGGCGGGACGCCACCGGCGCGTACCGACTGGTGCGTACCCGGCCGGGGCCGGTGGACCCTCCTGCTTTGGACGCACGCCAGCGCGCTGTGGTTGACCACGGCGCCGGGCCGCTGCTGGTCCTCGCGGGACCGGGCACGGGCAAGACCACGACGCTCGTGGAGGCGGTGGCCCGGCGGATACGGGACGGCGCCGACCCCGAGCGGCTGCTCGTGCTGACCTTCAGCCGCAAGGCCGCCGTCGAACTGCGCGACCGGATCGCCGCGCGCCTGGGCGGCGCCGCCGCCCCGCAGGCCACCACCTTCCACTCGTACTGCTACGCGCTCGTACGGGCCCACCAGGACGCCGACCTGTTCGCCGACCCGCTGCGGCTGCTGTCCGGACCCGAGCAGGACCTCGTCGTGCGCGAGCTCCTCGAAGGCCAGGCCGTGCTGGCGGCCGCCGGCCGGGCCCGGGTGCGCTGGCCGGACGAGCTGCGGGCCTGCCTGACGACGCGCGGCTTCGCCGACGAGGTGCGCGCGGTGCTCGCGCGGAGCCGCGAACTGGGGCTGGGCCCGGAGGCGCTGGGCGACTTCGCGCGGCGTACGGGGCGCCCGGACTGGGGCGCGGCGGCCGGATTCCTGGCCGAGTACCTGGACGTGCTGGACGCCCAGGGCGTGCTGGACTACGCCGAACTGGTGCACCGGGCGGTACTGCTCGCGGAGCGCGACGAGGTCGCGGCGGAGCTGGCGGCGCGCTACGACACGGTGTTCGTCGACGAGTACCAGGACACCGACGCGTCCCAGGTACGGCTGCTGCGCGCGCTGGCCGGCGGCGGCCGTTCGCTCGTCGCCTTCGGCGACCCCGACCAGTCGATCTACGCGTTCCGCGGCGCCGACGTCAACGGCATCCTCGACTTCCCGGCGATGTTCCCGCGTACGGACGGCACCCCGGCGCCGGTCGAGGTGCTCGGCACCTCCCGCCGCTCGGGCGCGGCTCTCCTGGCCGCCACCCGGCGGCTCACCGCCCGTATGCCGCTGACCCGCCTGCCGGCCCGTGCGGTACGGGCCCACCGCGACCTCGCGGCCGTGCGGGACGGGGGCCGCGTCGAGGTGTTCACGTACCCGACGCCGGGCGCCGAGCTGGACAACATCGCGGACATCCTGCGCCGCGCGCACCTGGAGGACGGCGTGCCGTGGCGCGACATGGCCGTTCTCGTACGCGCCGGCGGCCGCTCCATACCCGGTGTGCGCCGGGCCCTGACCTCGGCCGGAGTGCCGCTGGAGATCGACGGCGACGAACTGCCGCTGCGGCAGGAGCCGGCGGTGGCGCCGCTGCTGACGGCCCTGCGGGTGGCGGCTTCGGCGGTGGCGCCTTCCGGGGCGGCGGACGGGCTGTCCGCCGAGACGGCGATCGAGCTGCTGACCTCCCCCCTCGGCGGCATGGACGCCGCCGACCTGCGGCGGCTGGGGCGGGCGCTGCGCGAAGAGGAGCGGGCCGCCGGGCACGACGTACCGCGGCCCTCCGACGAACTGATCGCCCGGGCGCTCACCGAACCGGAGCGCCTGGTCGCGCACGATCCGGCGTACGCGCGGGGCGCTCAGCGGCTCGGCGCGCTGCTGCGCACCACCCGCGACCTGCTGGCCGGCGGCGGCACCGCCGAAGAGGCCCTGTGGGCGCTGTGGAACGGCACGCCCACCTGGTCGCAGCGGCTGGAGCGGACCGCCCGGCGCGGCGGCGCCGCCGCCCGCAACGCCGACCGCGACCTGGACGCCGTCGTCGCGCTCTTCGAGACCGCCGCCCGCGCGGAGGCCCGTACCGGCGGCCGCGGCGCGCTGAACTTCCTGGAGGAGCTGGACGCCCAGGACATCGCCGCCGACACCCTGACCCGCCGGACCGTACGCCCCGACGCGGTGCGCCTGATGACCGCGCACCGCTCCAAGGGCCTGGAGTGGCGGCTCGTCGTGATCGCCGGCGTACAGGAAGGGCTCTGGCCCGACCTGCGGCGGCGCGGCTCGCTCCTGGAGGCGGACCGGATCGGCCGCGACGGGCTGGCCGAACCGCTGCCGCCGGGCGCGCTGCTCACCGAGGAGCGCAGGCTGTTCTACGTGGCGGCCACCCGGGCCCGCGAGCGCCTGGTGGTCACCGCCGTCAAGGCCGCCTCCGACGACGGCGACCAGCCGTCCCGCTTCCTGACCGAGCTGGGCGTGGAGCCGCAGGACGTCACCGGGCGCCCCCGCCGCCCCCTGTCGGTCGCCGCGCTGGTCGCCGAGCTGCGGGCCACCACCGTCGACCCGGACGCCACCCCGGCGCTGCGCGAGGCCGCCGCGCGGCGGCTGGCGAAGCTCGCGGCGCTGCGCGACGACGACGGCCGGCCGCTGGTGCCGGCCGCCCACCCCGACCAGTGGTGGGGCCTGTACGAGCCGACGCACAACACCGTTCCGCTGCGCGACCGCGACCGCCCGGTGGTCCTTTCGGGCAGCGCGCTGGACCAGCTCGCCAACACCTGCTCCCTCCAGTGGTTCCTGGGGCGCGAGGTGAAGGCGGACACCCCCGCGACCGCCGCCCAGGGCTTCGGCAACGTCGTCCACGTCCTCGCCGACGAGGTCGCCTCCGGCCGTACGCCCGCCGACCTGTCGGTCCTGATGGAGCGCCTGGACTCCGTGTGGGACGCGCTCGCGTTCGACGCACCCTGGAAGTCACGGCAGGAGAAGGACAACGCGCGCGCCGCCCTGGAACGCTTCCTGCGCTGGCACGTGATGGAGCGCGGCACACTGGGGCGCGAGACCGTCGCGACCGAACACGGTTTCGACGTCACCCTCGAAGCGGGCGAGTACGCGGTCCGCATCCGGGGGAGCATGGACCGCGTCGAGCGGGACGCGGAGGGCCGCGCGTACGTCGTCGACTTCAAGACCGGCAAGCAGAAGCCCACAGGACCCGAGGTCGCCCGCCACCCGCAGCTCGCGGTGTACCAGCTGGCGGTGCGGGCCGGCGCGGTCGACGCCGTCTTCGAAGAGCAGCGGCCCGAACCGGGCGGCGCCGAACTCGTACACCTGAGGCTGGGCGCCCCACAGAAGGAAGGCGGGGACGCGCTGCCCGCCGTCCAGGCACAGGCGCCCCTGGACGGGGACTGGGTGGGCGAACTGCTCGCCACCGCCGCCGGCCGGGTCCTGGAGGAACGCTTCTCGCCCACCACGGGACAGCACTGCACCCACTGCACGTTCCGCAACGCCTGCTCGGCGCTGCCCGAAGGCCGGCACATCGTGGAATGACGGACCCGCCACGGCCCGCCCCGCACGCGTCCGCGGGCCCGCTCAGCTGCGGTTTGGGGCGATTGTCAGTGGGGCCGGATACGGTCTCGGATGTGTCAGCTCGCATCACCGACCCCGAGCAGCTCAAAGAGCTCCTCGGCATCCCGTTCACCCCGGAGCAGACGGCCTGCATCACCGCACCGCCCGCCCCGCAGGTCATCGTGGCCGGCGCCGGTTCCGGCAAGACCACGGTCATGGCCGCGCGCGTGGTGTGGCTGGTCGGTACGGGCCAGGTCGCCCCGGAGCAGGTCCTCGGGCTGACGTTCACGAACAAGGCCGCCGGCGAGCTGGCCGAGCGCGTCCGCAAGGCACTGGCGGCGGCCGGCGTGGGCGAACCGGCCGATCCGTTCGGCGCCGGCGCCCCGGAAGGCGGCCGGGCCGACGCGGACGGCGTCCCCGGCGAGCCCCGGATATCGACGTACCACTCCTTCGCCGGCCAGCTCCTCAAGGACCACGGCCTGCGCATCGGCCTGGAGCCCAGCGCCCGCCTGCTCGCCGACGCCACCCGCTTCCAGCTCGCCGCCCGGGTGCTGCGCGCCGCCCCCGGCCCGTACCCGGAGCTGACGAAGTCGCTGCCCGCGCTCGTGGAGGACCTGCTCGCGCTCGACGGCGAGCTGGCCGAGCACCTGGTGGAGCCGGACCGGCTGCTGGCGTACGACACCGGGCTGCTGGCCGCCCTGGAGCAAGTCAAGCTCTCCAACGCCGACCTGCGCAAGGTGCCCGAGACGGCCCGCGGGCGGCGGGAGCTGCTGGAGCTGGTCGGGTCCTACCGGCAGGAGAAGCGGCGGCGCGAGCTGCTGGACTTCGGCGACCAGATCGCCCTGTCGGCGACGCTCGCCACGACACGCGCCGAGGTGGGCGCGCAGCTGCGCGAGGAGTTCAAGGTCGTCCTCCTGGACGAGTACCAGGACACCTCCGTGGCCCAGCGGATCATGCTGTCCGGCCTGTTCGGCGGCGGCACGGGCCACGCGGTGACCGCCGTCGGCGACCCCTGCCAGGCCATCTACGGCTGGCGTGGCGCCTCCGTCGCCAACCTGGACGACTTCCCCGACCACTTCCCCTTCGCGGACGGCACCCCGGCCCGGCGCTTCGCCCTCAGCGAGAACCGCCGCAGCGGCGGCCGGCTGCTCGACCTGGCCAACGGCCTCGCCGCGCCGCTGCGCGGCATGCACGAGGGCGTCGAAGCGCTGCGCCCCGCGCCCGGCGCCGAGCGCGACGGCATGGTGCGCTGCGCGCTGCTGCCCACCCACGCGGAGGAGCTGACCTGGCTCGCCGACCGCATCGCCCACCTGGTGCGCACGGGCACCCAGCCCGGCGAGGTCGCCGTGCTGTGCCGGACCGCCGGCGACTTCGCCCGTATCCAGGGCGAGCTGGTCGCGCGGGAGGTCCCGGTCGAGGTCGTCGGCCTGTCCGGGCTGCTGCACCTGCCGGAGATCGCCGACCTGGTGGCGGTGTGCGAAGTCCTCCAGGACCCCACGGCCAACGCCGCCCTGGTACGGCTGCTGACCGGTCCGCGCTGGCGGATCGGCCCCCGCGACCTGGCCCTCCTGGGCCGTAGGGCGCGGCTGCTCGTCCACCGCGACGGCCGGTCCGAGGACCCCGACCGGCGGCTGGCCGAGGCCGTGGAGGGCGTGGACCCGGCCGAAACCGTCTCGCTCGCCGACGCCCTCGACACGTTCCTGGAGGCGGACGGGCGTCCCGACGACGAGCTGCCGTTCTCCCCCGAGGCGCGGGTCCGCTTCGCCTACCTGGCACGCGAGCTGCGCGACCTGCGCCGCTCCCTGGCCGACCCGCTGATGGACGTACTGCACCGGGTGCTGGCCGTCACCGGCCTGGAGGTCGAGCTGTCCGCCTCCCCGCACGCCCTCGCGGCCCGCCGCCGGGAGACCCTGGGCACCTTCCTGGACATCGCGGCCGGCTTCGCCGCCAAGCAGGGCGGCGCCGCCCTGGACGGCGACGCCACGCTCCTCGCCTTCCTGGGCTTCCTGCGCACGGCCGTCCAGCACGAGAAGGGCCTGGACAGCTCCCTGCCCGGCGGCGAGAACACGGTCAAGGTGCTCACCGCGCACAAGTCCAAGGGCCTGGAGTGGGACGTGGTCGCCGTCCCCGGCCTGGTCGGCAAGCAGTTCCCCAGCGAGCAGTCCCGCGACTCCTGGCTCACGCAGCCCAAGGTCCTGCCGCACGCCCTGCGCGGCGACGCGGCGACGCTGCCGGACGTGGCCGACTGGAGCAGCCGCGGCGTGAAGTCCTTCAAGGAGGCGATGAAGGACCACCAGTCGGTCGAGGAACTGCGCCTCGGCTATGTGACCTTCACCCGCCCCCGCTCCCTGCTCCTCGGCTCCGGCCACTGGTGGGGCCCCGACCAGAAGCGGCCACGCGGCCCGTCCGCCTTCCTGGAGGCGCTGCGCGCACACTGCGAAGCGGGCCACGGCGAGATCGAGGAGTGGGCCGAGGCGCCGGGGGAGGGCGCGGAGAACCCGTCGTTGAAGGCGGCGGAAGCCGAGCTGGAGTGGCCGCTGCCGTTGGACGCGGCGGCGACCGGGCGCCGCCGCGCCGCCGCCGCGGCGGTCCGCGCGTACCTGGACCGGATGCCGGCGGACGGCGCCGCCACGCCGCCGCACGCCACCGCCGCCGACGGGACCGAGGCCGCAGCCGCCCACGACGCCCCGCACCCCGCCTCGGGCGGCGGATCCGCCGCCGTCCCCGGGCAGGCGCCGCCCGTCCACGACCCGGAGTGGCCGCCACCGCCCGAGGACGACCCGTACGAGGAGGCGTACGCGGACACCGGCGCGTACGCCGACGAGCCCCCGCGGGAACCCGGCACCGCACCCCTCCCCGCTCCCGCCCCCGCCCCCGACCCCGAATCCACTCCCGAGCACGACCTCGCCGACTGGGACGCCTGGACCGCCGAACGGCCCGCGCACCCGCAGGACACGGGCCTACGCACCGAAGACGGGCGCGCCCGCGTACCGGCACAGGCCACCGCCCCGGAAGCGGCCCCGGCGCCCGGTGCGGCGCCCGCCCTCCTCCCCGAGGAGCGCCGCACCGTGGCCTCCTGGGACCGCGACCTGGACGCGCTCGCCGACGAGCTGCGCCGCGCCCGCGCCACCGTCCACGACGTGCCCCTGCCGGCCTCGCTCAGCGCCTCGCAGCTGCTGTGGCTGGCGTCCGACCCCGACGGCTTCACCCGGGAACTGGCCCGGCCCATGCCGCACCCGCCGCGGCCCGCCGCACGCCGCGGCACCCGCTTCCACGCCTGGGTCGAGTCCCGCTTCGAGGAGCTGACGCTGCCCTTGCTCGGCCCCGAGGAGCTGCCCGGCGGCGCGTACGGCCACGAGGCGCTCGCGCAGGAGGCGGCCGGCGAGGCGGCACCGATCACGGACGAAGACGACCTGGAAGCCCTCAAGGAAGCCTTCGCCCGCACCCCGTACGCCCGGCGCACCCCGTACCGCATCGAGGCCCCCGTACAGCTGACCCTCGCGGGCCGGGTGGTCCGCGGCCGCATCGACGCCGTCTACCGCACCCGCGGCCCCGAAGGCGACCGGTACGAAATCATCGACTGGAAGACCCACCACGCGCAGACCGCCGACCCGCTCCAACTCGCCCTCTACCGGGTGGCCTGGGCCGAGCGGCACGGCCTGCCGCTGTCCGCCGTCGACGCCGCGTTCCTGTATGTGCGCAGCGGGGAGACGGTCCGGCCCCCGCACCTGCCGGACCGCGCCGGCCTGGAGCGCATCCTGCTCGGCGAGCACGGGCCGGCGGCCGGCGAGGAAGGGGGCGGCGGCGGTGACCGGACCGACGAGACCGGCGGCGGACCGCGCCCCGCGGCCGGATAGGCTCGGAGCCATGAGCACCACCTCGGACAGCGCCGTCCGCGCGTACATCGACGTCCACCGCGAAGCCTTCCTCGACGACCTCGCCGCCTGGCTGCGCATCCCCTCGGTCTCCGCCGACCCGGAGCGCGCCGACGACGTACGCCGTAGTGCCGAATGGCTGGCCGGCCGGCTCACCGCGACGGGCTTCCCCACCGCCGAGATCTGGGAGACGGACGGCGCTCCCGCCGTCTTCGCCGAGTGGCCCTCCGGGGACCCGACGGCCCCCACCGTGCTCGTCTACGGTCACCACGACGTGCAGCCCGCCGCCCGCGAGGACGGCTGGCACACCGACCCCTTCGAGCCGCAGATCACCGACGGCAAGCTGTACGCGCGCGGCGCCGCCGACGACAAGGGACAGGTGTTCTTCCACACACTCGGCGTGCGCGCCCACCTCGCCGCGACCGGCCGCACCGCGCCCGCCGTCAACCTCAAGCTGCTCATCGAGGGCGAGGAGGAGTCCGGCTCCCCGAACTTCCCGGCCCTGATCACCAAGTACGCGGACCGCCTCGCCTGCGACGCGGTGATCGTCTCCGACACCGGCATGTGGTCCAAGGACACCCCGACCGTCTGCACCGGCATGCGCGGCCTCACCGACTGCCAGATCGACCTGTACGGCCCCGACCAGGACCTCCACTCCGGCTCCTTCGGCGGCGCGGTGCCCAACCCCGCCACCGAGGCCGCCCGCCTGGCCGCCGCGCTGCACGACGACGACCGCCGCGTCGCGGTCCCCGGCTTCTACGACGGCATCGTCGAGCTGACCGACCGCGAGCGCGAGCTCTTCGCCGAGCTGCCCTTCGACGAGTCCGAGTGGCTGCGCACGGCCCATTCGCACGCCGCGCTCGGCGAGACCGGCCACAGCACCCTGGAGCGCATCTGGGCCCGCCCCACCGCCGAGGTCAACGGCATCAGCGGCGGCTACCAGGGCCCCGGCGGCAAGACGATCGTGCCGTCCGCCGCCCAGCTGAAGCTGTCCTTCCGCCTGGTCGCCGGCCAGGACACGGACGCGATCCAGCAGGCCGTACGGGACTGGGCCGCCGCCCGCCTGCCCGACGGCATCCGCCACGAGATCACCTTCTGGGGCGCCACCCGCCCCTGCCTGACCCCGCTCGACCACCCCGCCCTGCAATCCGTCGTACGGGCCATGGGCCGCGCCTTCGGCCAGAAGATCCGCTACACCCGCGAGGGATGCTCGGGCCCGGCCGCCGACCTCCAGGACGTCCTCGGCGTGCCGGTGCTCTTCCTCGGCATATCCATCCCCTCGGACGGCTGGCACGCGCCGAACGAGAAGGTCGAACTGGACCTGCTGATGAAGGGCGTCGAGACCGCCGCGCACCTGTGGGGCGACCTGGCGGAGAACTGGCGTGCCGCTTGACCCGTGACACAGGCTCCGACCGGGCCGTACCGGCAGCCGCGCCCGTGCCCCGGCCGGCGGCCCGCCCGGTGACCTGCTCCGCGGCCAGGGTGCGGGCCCGCCCCCGGGTGGCGGTGGCCGCCCGCACGCCACCGCCGGGCCCGCGCCCGAGCCGTACCACTCGTACCACCCTTGCCGCCCGGACCGCCGCCCGCCGGGCGACCGCACCCGCAGCCGGCAATCACCCACGCCATAGGGGGAGTTGGAAACCGCAGTGACCACCTGGACCGACCACAGCGCCGACCGGCCGATCACCTTCAGCGCACCGAGCGGCATCGACAGAGCCGCCCACCACCGCCTCGACGAGGCATGGCTCGCGGCCGCCTGGAGCCACCCGACGACGCGCGTCTTCGTGGTCTCCGGAGGCCAGGCCCTGGTCGACGACACCCCCGACGGCCGCACCGAACTGGTCATGACGCCGTCCTTCGAGGCGCCACTCACCGAGACGCACCGCTACTTCCTCGGCACCGACGAGGACGGCGTCCGCTACTTCGCGCTCCAGAAGGACTCGCTGCCGGGGCGCATGGACCAGTCCGCGCGCCCCGCCGGCCTGCGCGAGGCGGGCCTCCTGCTCTCCCCGCGCGACGCCGGGCTGCTCGTCCACGCCGTCGCCCTGGAGAACTGGCAGCGCCTGCACCGCTTCTGCTCCCGCTGCGGCGAGCGCACCGTCATCGCGGCCGCCGGCCACATCCGCCGCTGCCCCGCCTGCGGCGCCGAGCACTACCCGCGCACCGACCCGGCCGTGATCATGCTCGTCACGGACGAGGAGGACCGCGCCCTCCTCGGCCGCCAGGTCCACTGGCCGGAAGGCCGCTTCTCCACCCTCGCCGGCTTCGTCGAGCCGGGCGAGTCCATCGAGCAGTCGGTGGCCCGCGAGGTCTTCGAGGAGGCGGGCGTCGTCGTCGGCGACGTCGAATACGTCGCCAGCCAGCCGTGGCCCTTCCCGTCCAGCCTGATGCTGGGCTTCATGGCCCGCGCCACGTCCTCCGACATCCAGGTCGACGGCGAGGAGATCGAAGAGGCCCGCTGGTTCTCCCGCGAAGACCTCCGCGCCGCCTTCGAATCCGGCGAGGTCCTCCCCCCGTACGGCATCTCCATCGCCGCCCGCCTCATCGAACTCTGGTACGGCAAGCCCCTGCCGAAGCCGTAGCCCGCGCCTGACGCCGGGGCCCTACGGGGCCCCGGCGACACGCCGCCAAAGACATGCCCCTCGACGCTCACATCGAAAGCGGAATCTCCCGCTGGTGCGCGTCCCGCACATGCCGCCGAAACCGCACCCGGGCATCCACCTCCACCGAGGGATCCCGGCTCTCCCGCCCTTCGGTTTCGAGCGCTTTCAGCAGCTCACACGTTTCGCATGCGTCCGTCGGATTTTCTGTCATGCCGACACGATCGACCCGTACGAGGCCCTCGCCCAGTGGCATACCTAGGGGCAAGTTCCGGTGAACCGCCGTTTGTTGTTCTCCGATACGGCGAGGGGGAGAGCATCATGGGTCCATGCCCATCGGGGAGCTGATCAGGAACCTGCGCCAAGCTCGCGGCTGGAGCCAGGGGCGCCTGGCGTCGGAGATCAACAAGGCGTTCGGCGCCGGGCTGACGCGTGAGTACGTGAGCCGGTGGGAATGCTCCAAGGTCGCGCCGGGGGCCTACCACCTGCGCCACTTGTCGGCCGTTCTGGACGTTCCGCTGGCCGTCCTTGAGGGGGAAGCGGACCGGCGTACCTTCATCAGCGACATCGTTGCCACCGCGATAGCTCCCGTCGTGGCATCGGACCTGCTCAGCGTGGGATTTGCCGCACGCCTGCGCGGCGGCCCGTCGGCGGAACACTGGGAAGCCACGCTGGCCGCGTACGGCACCGACTACATGTCGACGGGGGCTGCCGACATCCAGCGCCGGGTGGCCGGCGAGCTGGTCGTGGTGCAGCAGCAGCTCGACGACCCCCGCCTGTGGTCGGTGGCCGCGCGGCTCATGACCTTGTACGCCAAGACGTTCCCCGGCTCGGACGGCTCCAAGGCCGTCTCCTGGTACCGCACGGCTGCCCGGGCCGCCGACCGGTCCGGAGACGAGCGGGCTCGCGTGTGGGTGCGCGGCCGGGCTGCGATCGCCCTTGGCTACGAGGGCGCTTCCCTGGGCGTCGCGGACATACTGGCGGACCAGGCCATGGCGATCTCCGGGAAGCCGTCTCTCGGGCTCGTGAACGCCGTGATGGGGAAGGCCCACGCAGCAGCCGTTCGAGGCGACGGAACAACCGCCGTACGCCTTGCCGACCAAGGCCGCCGCCTCTTCGACCGGGTCGGCAGCCACGAGCAGACGTCGGACTACGCGGTCCCCTGGTGGCGTATGAACGTCTTCCTGTCGCTGCTGCTCGCCCGTCTGGGGGACGAGAAGGGGGCGGTCGAGGCCCAGGAGCAGGCCCGTCGCGAGCTTCCGGTGAGTCTGCCGAGGTTTGCCACGCACCTGGAGATGCACCGGGGGCTGATGCTGGCACGGTCCGGTGACCGTGCCGGGGGAGTGGCCTACGCGCGGGCGGCGCTGGACGCGCTGCCGTCCGAGAAGCACTCGCTCACGCTGCGGATGCTCATGGACGAGGTCAGGGCATGACGAATCCCCCGGCCGTGGTGGCCGGGGGAGTCAGCCGGGTGCGCCGACGGCTCAGGCGGCGCCGAGGGCCTGCTTGACCTGGGCCAAGGACGGGTTGGTCAGGGTGGAGCCGTCGGGGAAGAGGACCGTGGGGACGGTCTGGTTGCCGCCGTTGGCCTTCTCCACGAAGGCCGCGGACTCGGGGTCCTGCTCGATGTTGATCTCGGTGTACGCGATTCCCTCGCGGTCCATCTGGCCCTTCAGCCGGCGGCAGTAGCCGCACCAGGTGGTGCTGTACATCGTCACAGTGCCCGCCATGGGTCCTCGCGCTCCTTCAAGCTCGGCGTGTATGCAGAAGGGGAACGCCTGCCCGGCCCGGACCATTCCCGTCCGCCCCGGACCGCTCCGGTAAGCGTACGGCTTCGCTTCCGTAGACCCGCGTATTCGTATGACCGGACGGTGGCGGCTGTGGACGACTTTCCCGGCTGCCCCGCTCGACCTGGCAGCATGGCGGGGTGACAGCAGCATCGGACTCCACTCTCTTCCCTCAGGTTGCGGCCGCGACCCAGTTCCCGGCCACGCCCGAGGGTGCCGACGCGGTGCTCGACGGCCTCGACCCCGAGCAGCGCGAGGTCGCCACGGCGCTGCACGGCCCCGTGTGCGTCCTGGCGGGCGCCGGGACGGGCAAGACCCGTGCGATCACCCACCGCATCGCGTACGGCGTCCGGGCGGGCATCCTGCAGCCGTCCACGGTGCTCGCCGTCACGTTCACCGCCCGCGCGGCGGGGGAGATGCGCGGGCGGCTGCGGCAGCTGGGCGCCGGCGGGGTCCAGGCCCGTACGTTCCACTCCGCCGCCCTGCGCCAGCTCCAGTACTTCTGGCCCAAGGCGGTCGGCGGTGACGTGCCGCGGCTGCTGGAGCGCAAGGTCCAGCTGGTCGCCGAGGCCGCCGCCCGCTGCCGCGTCCGCCTGGACCGCAACGAGCTGCGCGACGTCACGGGCGAGATCGAGTGGTCCAAGGTCACCCAGACCGTGCCCGCCGACTATCCGGCCGCCGTCCACAAGGCGGGCCGCGAGGCCCCCCGGGACCCGGCCGAGATCGGGCAGATCTACGGGACGTACGAGCAGCTCAAGCGCGACCGGGGAACCATCGATTTCGAGGACGTGCTGCTGCTGACGGTCGGCGTCCTACAGGACCGGCACGACATCGCCGAGCAGGTCCGCGCCCAGTACCAGCACTTCGTCGTGGACGAGTACCAGGACGTCAGCCCGCTCCAGCAGCGGCTGCTGGACCTGTGGCTCGGCGACCGCGACAACCTGTGCGTCGTCGGCGACGCCAGCCAGACGATCTACAGCTTCACCGGCGCCACGCCCGAACACCTGCTGAACTTCCGCACCCGCCATCCGAACGCGACGGTCGTCAAGCTGGTCCGCGACTACCGTTCCACCCCCCAGGTCGTGCACCTCGCCAACGGCCTGCTGTCCCAGGCGCGCGGCCGCGCCGCCGAGCACCGCCTGGAGCTGGTCTCGCAGCGGGACGCGGGCCCCGAGCCGGCGTATGTGGAGTACGGCGACGAGCCCGCGGAGGCGGAGGGCACCGCCCGCCGTATCCGCGACCTGATCGCCTCCGGCGTGCCGGCGAGCGAGATAGCGGTCCTCTTCCGCATCAACGCCCAGTCCGAGGTCTACGAGCAGGCCCTCGCCGACCTCGGCGTGCCCTACCAGCTGCGCGGGGCCGAGCGGTTCTTCGAGCGGCCCGAGGTGCGCGAGGCGGGCGTCAAGCTGCGCGGCGCCGCCCGCTTCGGCGCCAACGACGCACTCCTCGACGACGCCGTGGACCTCCCGTCCGAGGTGCGGGCGGTGCTGAGCGACATGGGCTGGACGAGCGTGCCGCCGGCCGGGTCGGGCGCCGTACGGGACCGCTGGGAGTCGCTGGCCGCGCTGGTCCGCCTCGCCGAGGACTTCGCCAAGGCCCGACCGGAGGCCACCCTCGCCGATCTCGTCGCCGAGCTGGACGAGCGGGCCAACGCCCAGCACGCACCGACCGTCGAAGGTGTGACGCTCGCCTCATTCCACGCGGCCAAGGGCTTGGAGTGGGACGCCGTCTTCCTGGTCGGCCTCACCGAGGGCATGATGCCGATCACATACGCCAAGTCGGACGAGCAGGTCGAGGAGGAGCGCCGGCTGCTGTACGTCGGCGTGACCCGGGCCCGCCTGCACCTGAGCCTGTCGTGGTCCCTGTCGCGCTCTCCGGGGGGCCGGGCGGTCCGGCGCCCCAGCCGCTTCCTGGACGGCCTGCGGCCCGGCTCCGGGGCCGCCGGGCGGCGTACGGCGGCCGCCGCCGCGGGCGGCGTCGACCGGGGCAGCGGTGCCGCCAAGGGGGCGGGCAGGCGCCGCAGCCGGACCCCGGCCCGCTGCCGGGTCTGCGGCAAGACGCTCACCGACGCGGGCGAGATGAAGCTCATGCGCTGCGACGACTGCCCCTGCGACCTCGACGAGGCGTTGTACGAACGGCTGCGCGACTGGCGGGCCGAGCGGGCACGGCAGCTGGGCCAGCCCGCGTACTGCGTCTTCACCGACAAGACCCTGATGGCGATCGCCGAGGCCGTTCCGGGAACTGAAGGGGAGCTGGCGGGCATCCCCGGAGTGGGGGGACGCAAGCTGGGCAGGTTCGGCTCCGACGTCCTCGCGCTGTGCGCAGGTGAGGAGCTCGCCCCGGCAGCGGGGGAGCCGTCACCGGACGATCTTCCGGAGGGTGGTGCAAGAAGCTCCGGAAAGTCGTCAGAAAAATAGTTTGCGCGCGCGGAGCGCATCCCCATAGCCTTCACAGGCACGAAGACAACGGGCCTTCCGGGATCCGCTGGATTCGTGTTGTACTGAACAAGCTCGGACCGGATTTTCCGGTCCGCCGAGACGCCGAGAGGAGGCGAGACCAGTGATCAGCTTCATCGAGACCCAGAAAATGACCGATCGTTCGGTCGTCGCCACCTGCCTGCTCGACGTCTCGTTCCTGGGCACCGGTGTGTCCGGCTCCGGCCGGGTGTCCGGTCTTGAGGTCTCGCCTGCCGCTTCCTTGGCGCTGATGCCCCAGGCCAAGCGCGACGAGCGACCGACCCAGGCACCCGCAGCAGCAGTAGCGGCACTGGCAGCGAATGCGCATGCCTTTGACCGCGCGGCGGCCAACGGTGCCGAATCCCGGAAGCAGTACCAGACGCAGCAGGACACGTGGGCCCACCGCGGGCACGAACCCTGGAGAGATCCAGCCTGATCGGCACGATCAGGTCGGCACCTTCCAGGGCCGCGGAACCCACACCGGGATCCGCGGCCCTTTTGTTTTGCCAATGAGCCCAGCCACCAGCCGGGCCGAACAGACGAGGAACACACCACCGTGCAACTCCAGACGCACACCCCGTCCGTCGCCACCGACCTGATCCCCCCGCCCGACTCCCAGGAGACCCCTTTGCTGCCCCTCACCGAGCTCGACGACGAGATCGACCGACTCGGCGCCGCCGTGCCGTGCCGTACCTACGACCCCGAGGTCTTCTTCGCCGAGACCCCGGCCGACGTGGAGTACGCCAAGTCCCTGTGCCAGACCTGTCCGGTGCGCGAGGCATGTCTCGCCGGCGCCAAGGACCGCCGCGAGCCGTGGGGTGTCTGGGGCGGCGAGCTCTTCGTCCAGGGCGTCGTGGTGCCCCGCAAGCGTCCGCGTGGCCGTCCGCGCAAGAACCCGGTCGCGGCATGAACCTCCGCGGCACCTACACCAGCGGCACCGGAACGATCGACCGTCCCGCCAAACGGGACCCCCAGAAGCAGGACCCGATGAACCCCACCCTCACCGAAACACCCGCACCCGTGAACTCCGGCGTGATCGAGTCGCGCCAGAACAGGACCCGTGAAATGCAACTCATCCCAGAAGCCCTGGCCCGGGCGCATATGCAAGAGCGCCTCAAGGAGGCCGAGTCCGAACGCAGGGCCCAGAGCCTCGTCACGGCGCGGCGCATGCAGCGCCGTGCCGAGCGGGCGTCGCTGCGTGCCCGGCGTGCCTTGGCCATGGCCGTCATGCAGTGATCCACCGGCAGCCCGGCGCCCGAACGGTGCCGGGTTCTCCCGGCGGTGTCACCGCCGCATCCTGCGACAACGCAACACCACCAGAACCAGGGGCTGTCCAAGCGGGCAGCCCCTGGGGCGTTGTGCCCCCTTTCCCGGCGGTGACGGGGATATTGTCGGCTGATGAACCAGAAGACGTACGAACAGGCGGACTTGACCACCGAGAACGCGCAGTGTGCGCAGTGCGGCGCCACGGCCGACGGCACCCCGCCCACCTGGACATGCACCATCGGCAACGGCACCCGGCAGCACCTCTGCGACGCCTGTACCCGCCTCAACCTCCGCACCATCGAGTCCCACTTGGACCCGATCGCGACGCGGTAGTCAGGCCGGTGCCCTGGTCAGGCCGATGTCTCCTCGGTGGTCCGGCTCTGCCCGGGAACGGACGGTGCGGACTCCCCGTCCGGGGCGAAGCCAGGGAGCCAGGCCTCCAGCTCGTCACGCATGCGGACGGTGGCACCCAACTGGCACAGGACGCCGATGGTGCTCAACGTCACACGGTGTATGAGGAGGTAGGAGGGGGGCAGGTTGAGCCGGCGGCCCAGTTGGTAGGCGGGGGAGCGGGGGTCGGCGATGCGCGCGGCCTGGTTGCGCATCCAGGAACGGGTGAAGGTGAACTCGTCCGCCTGGGCCGGCTCGATGATCGGTAGCAGGTAGTCCAGCACCGCGTCCGGGTCCAGCTCGATCGACTCCTTGACGAAGCCCTCCGCGCATAGCAGCTCGTAGACCGCCTCGGCCCGGCCGTCGAGCGTCATGCGCAGCGAGGTGCCGATGGTCGCGGGCAGGCCGTCCGGCAGCCGGTCGACCGTGCCGAAGTCCAGGACGCCCAACCGCCACTTCTCCGCCGGGCCGTCGGGGTGGTCGCCGGTCAGCAGCCGGAAGTTCCCGGGGTGGGGGTCGGCGTGCAGCAGACCCGTGCGGGCGGTGCCCGAGAAGAGGAAGCGGGCGAGGAGCTGCCCGGCCCGGTCGCGTTCCTCCGTGGTGCCGTTCGCGATGACCTCCGAGAGGGGGACGCCGTCCATCCACTCGGTCACCAGGATCTGCTCGCCCTGGTGGACCACGGCGGGCACCATGACGTCGGGATCGTCGGCGAACTCGTCGGCGTGCGCCTGCTGTGCCTCGGCCTCCAGCGCGTAGTCGAGCTCCTCGGAGACCCGGTCGCGCAGCTCGGAGATCAGCGGCTTGATGTCCATGCCGGGGATCAGCGGCCCGAGCAGCCGGGCGAACCGGCCCAGTTGCGACAGGTCGGACAGGAGGGCGGCTCCCGCTCCCGGGTACTGCACCTTGACGGCCACCTCGCGCCCGTCGTGCCAGACCGCGCGGTGCACCTGCCCGATCGAGGCGGCGGCCGAGGGTTTGTCCTCGAACTCCGTGAACAGCTCGCGCCAGTCCGCGCCCAGCCGCTCCGCCAGCACCGTGTGCACCGTGTCCGTCGGCATCGGCGGCGCGGCTTCCTGGAGCTTGGTGAGCGCGGCGCGGTACGGGCCGGCGATCTCCTCGGGCAGCGCCGACTCGAAGACGGACAGCGCCTGCCCGAACTTCATGGCGCCGCCCTTCAGCTCGCCGAGGACGCGGAACAGCTGTTCGGCGGTCCGCTGTTGGAGCTCGCGGCCGACGATGTCCGCCGACCTGCCGCCGATCCGCTTGCCCAGCCCCCAGGTGGCGCGGCCGGCGAATCCCAGTGGCAGCGCGGCCAGCTTGGCGGTGCGGGTGACCGCCTTGCGGGGAAGATCTGACATTCGCCCCTCCAACTCACACTGTCCCCAACCGGGGTTACTCCGCCATTGTTGCGTGTCGCGCACGAGGATCCGAGGCACCCGTGGCGCCGGCCGTCTCCGCAGCGCCACAGCCGCACTCGGGATGCGGCGCGATCCGTACCGTCTGCCAGCCCGCACAGGGCTGGGCGAGTTCCATCCGGGCGCCCGTGCAGGGCGGCAGCCCGCCGTCCAGGAACGCCAGCGCCTGTATGGCGGCCAGCCCCGCCACCGTCGCCGCCAGCGCCGCGTCGCAGGCCGGCACGGCCGGTGAACCGCGCCCCGACCGCCATTGGGCGAGCAGCCGCGGCCAGGCCGGCTCCGCGTCCGTACGCCGCAGCTCCAAGCAGCCGGCGCAGGAGGAGGCGCCCGGCAGGACCAGTGGGCCCACCACTCCCGTGCCCTCGACGACCCCGGCGAACACATGCGGGATGCCGGCGGTCAGCAGGGGCTCGCACAGGACCGGGTCGGGCGCGTAGGCGGCGAGGCCGTCGCGCGGCGTGATCACGACGAGCGCCAGACCCGGGTCGCCCTCGTCCGGCGGCCCGCTCCCGGACCGGGATCCGCGCGACCAGGGCGAGGAGCGGTGGACCAGGCTGCGGGCGGCCGTGTCGCGGCGTACGCCGATGTGCTCGGCCCGGACGCCGCCGGGGACGACGTCCCAGGGCTCGACCTTCCCGCCGTCCTGTACCTCCACCCGGCCGATTCCCGCCGCCGACAGCAGTGCCGCGACCGAGGCGCCCACCCGTCCCGCGCCGCGCACGCGCGCCCGTATGGCGCGGCGCGCCCCCATCCGCTCCAGTCCGCCCGCGGCCTCGGGATGCCGCACGGACAGCGATGCCAGGTCGGGACGGAGCCGCCCGAAGGCCGTGGCGTCCGCGCGCACCGTCTCGGCCGCCGGGCCGCCCGCCGACGGGGCGTCCAGCAGCCCCGCCTGCCCCAGCCGCTCCACCACCCGCCGCGCGTGCCCGGCGGGCAGGCCGAGCGCCCCGGCCGCGTCCACCAGCTGTTCCATGCTGCGCGTGCCGTCGATCAGCGCCAGGAAACTGCCGGTCGCCGTGTCCACCGGGCCCAGCTCCACCGCGTGTGCCGGGGCCACCCCGAACCGCACCGTCTCCCGGTCCCGCCATCCGCGCCGCAGCGCGGGCTTGAGCATCGGATACATGAATCCGTCCCCCGTCGATCGGATCTCGTCCAGCGGGTTTCAGCATGCCCCCGCCGCCGGGCGGGCGCCGGAAGTTATCCACAGCCACCGGGGAATAGTCGTACAAGCCGTGTCTGCCTTTGAGCGTTTCGGGTGTCCGGCAAAAACCCGGCGACGGGACTTCACGCAGGGGCAGCGGGTAACGTCGGGGCGTGCCCGCCGACCCTTTGCGCCGTGCCGCAGATCCCCAACACAGGACCGCCACGCGCCCCGCGACCGGTGGCCCCGGCACGAGCGCGGTCGAAGTGCGCAGAAGCTCGCGGCGGCGCCGGACGGTCTCCGCGTACCGCGAGGGCGACCGCACCATCGTCCTGATCCCGGCCCGGATGTCCGAGGCCGAGGAGCGGCGCTGGGTGACGGTGATGCTGGACAAGCTCGCCGCCCAGGAGAGCAGGCGCAAACCCGGCGACGGCGAGCTGGCCGAGCGCGCGGAGCGGCTGTCGGACCAGTACCTGGGCGGCCGGGCCCGGCCGGCCACGGTGCGCTGGGTGACCAACCAGAACACGCGCTGGGGCTCCTGCACGCCAGCCGAGGGCAGCATCCGCCTCTCGCACCGCCTCCAGGGCATGCCGGAGTACGTGATCGACTACGTGCTCCTGCACGAGCTGGCCCACCTTCTCGTCCCCGGCCACGGCCGGCGCTTCTGGCAGCTCCTGGAGTCGTATCCGCGCACGGAGCGTGCGCGCGGCTACCTCGAAGGGGTGGCCGCGGCGGAGCGGCTGCCGCATTTGCCCGCGGCCCGTACGGAATAGGGACGGTTCCGGCCGGTTCGGCCGCGCCCCGGCATCGCCCGCTGTCGGCGGCAGCGGTTAGCCTGACGCGCAACGTCATCAGAGCGCAAAGCGGGAGCGGGGGACGGTCGTTACGTATGGCCAGGGAATTCCAGCGGGGCCACAAGGCCAGGATCAGTGACCTGACGGCCGGGACGGATCTGTACGTAGGCGTGCAGATCGCCGGTTCCGGACTGACCTTCGACATCAGCTGCTTCGGTCTCGACGCTGACGAGCGGCTCTCCGACGACCGGTACTTCGTCTTCTTCAACCAGCCCGCGTCGCCCGAGGGGTCGATCCAGCTGCTGGGCGCCCAGGCGGGCGACACCGAGTCCTTCCGGGTCACGCTCGACCGGATACCGCAGCACATCCGGAAGCTCTCCTTCACCGCCACGGTGGACGGCGCGGGCCAGATGTCCCAGGTCGGCCCCGGCTACCTGCGCATCGTCGCAGGCGGCGAGGAAGTCGCCCGCTACGCGTTCAACGGCGCCGAGTTCACCACCGAGCGCGCCGTCATGCTCGGCGACTTCTACCTGAAGGACGTGTGGCGCTTCGCCGCGGTCGGGCAGGGCTTCGACGGCGGCCTGGAGGCGCTGCTGAAGAACTTCGGCGGCGAGGTCGCGGAGGAGGAGCCCGCGGCAGCGCCCGAGCCGGCGCCGCAGGGCGGTGTGCCGGGCTTCGCGCCGCCCGCCGCCGCCGAGCCGGCCCCGGGCTTCGCCGCCCCGGCCCCCGCCGCACCGCAGCCCGCCCCCGCCTTCGGCGCACCTCAGGGTGCACCTCAAGGCGCCCCGCAGGGCCAACAGCCCCCGGCCCCGCCCCAGCCGCAGGTCCCGGCCCAGGCCCAGCCGCCCCAGCCGCCGACCCCGCAGCTGCACGGCGCGCCGACCATCGCGGCCCCGATGGCGCCGCCCGGCGCACCGCACGGCCAGCCCGCCCCGTTCCCCGGCCAGCAGCCGCCGCCCGGCCACGCCCCGTACCAGCAGACACCGGCGCCCCCGTACGGCCAGCCTGGACAGCCGCCGCAGGCGCCTCCCCAGGCGCCTTACGGACAGCCGGGCGGCCAGTTCCCCGGCCAGCAGCCCCCAGCCCCGTACGGCGCCCCTCAGGGGCAGCCCGGCGCATACGGCCAGCCGCAGGTCCCGAGCGCGGGCCCCGGCCTCAGCGTCGCCCTGGAGAAGTACCGCGAGGCCCCCACGGGGCAGCGGTGGACGCCGCAGAACGCGAAGCTGATCCGCGCCGACCTCGGGATCGACGGACAGCCGGTGCTCGCCCGCCAAGGCAGCATGGTCCTCTACCAGGGCAAGGTCGACTTCAGCTACAAGGGCGCCGGCATCCGCGGCCGCATCGTGGGCAACGCCACCGGCCAGGAGATGCAGCTGATGCGCTGCACGGGCCAGGGCCAGGTGTTCTTCGCGGACAACAGCGCCCACGTGCACCCGATCGAGCTCCAGGGCGACGCGATCTGTGTGTCGGCCGAGAGCGTCCTCGCCTTCGACGAGTCGCTCCAGCACGAGGTCCGCCGCATCGAAGGGCACGGCATCCCGGGCGGCGCGCTGTTCACCATGCAGTTCCAGGGGACCGGCACGATCGTCGTCAAGACCCAGGGCACCCCGGTCGTCCTTCCGGTCACACCGACCACCTTCGTGGACGCCAACGCCATCGTCGCCTGGTCGGCCGCCTCGCAGGTGATCGTCTCCAGCCAGGTGAGCCTGCGCCGCGCCGCGTATCCGGGACACTCGGGCGAGACCGTGAACCTCCAGTTCCGCGGCGCGCCCGGCAATTTCGTCGTCGTCCAGCCCTACGAGGTCTGAGGGAGCCCGTCATGTTCGAACAGCAAGCCACGGGCTACGCCCCGACCGCGCCCGCCGCGCGCATGGAGAACCACGGCAACGCGATGGTGAAGATCGCCATGCAGAGCGGCCAGGACGTCTTCGCCCGGACCGGCTCGATGGTCGCCTACGAGGGCTTCGTCCAGTACGAGCCGAATCCGCCGGCGGTGCGCCAGATGGCCTCCCAGTGGCTGACCGGCGAGGGCGCCCCCCTGATGAAGTGCACCGGCGACGGCCTGCTCTACCTCGCCGACTACGGCGCGGACGTCGTCTGCATCAACCTCGACGGCGACTCGATCTCCGTCAACGGCACCAACCTCCTGGCCTTCGACGCCCACCTCCAGTGGGGCGTGCAGCGCGTCAAGGGCATGGCGAAGTTCGCCGGACAGGGGCTCTTCAACGTGGGCATCTCGGGCACCGGCTGGGTCGCGCTGACCTCCCGCGGCACCCCGATCGTGGTGGACTGCGGCCGCGGCGAGGACGAGACGTACGTCGATCCCGACGCGCTCGTCGCCTGGTCGACCAACCTGAAGATGAAGGGCAAGCGCAGCTTCAAGGCGTCCTCGATGATCGGGCGCGGCAGTGGCGAGGCGTACCAGCTCGGCTTCTCCGGCCAGGGCTTCGTCGTCGTACAGCCCAGTGAGGACAGCACCGACCGGCTCCGGGCCCGGGGCTGAGGGGGAGGACGTCAAGCCATCATGCAGAGTCCGCTTTTCGCCTACACCGAGGCACAGACCCAGGACCGGTACGTCCTGCAGAACCCGCAGCTGCTGCGGGTCGCCCTACAGGGCCACGAGGACCTGCTCGCCCGTAAGGGCGCCATGGTCGCCTACCAGGGACTGCTGGAGTTCGACGGCAACTACCAGACGCCGGGCCAGCAGCACGCCCGCGCGATGTCCGGCGAGGGCCTGGACCTGATGCGCGTCTCCGGGCAGGGCACGGTCTACCTGGCCAACCTCGCCCAGTACGTGCACGTCATGGACGTCGACCACGACGGCCTGACCGTGGACAGCAGCTATGTGCTGGCGCTGGATTCGGGCCTCCACTGGGAGGTGATCTCGGTGGACAGCCAGCACGGGATCTCCGGCACGGGCAAGTACCAGCTCAACATCTCCGGCCGGGGCAAGGTCGTGCTGATGACCTCGGGCCAGCCGCTGATGATGCAGGTCACCCCCGACAAGTACGTCAACGCCGACGCCGACGCGGTGGTGGCCTGGTCCGCCTCGCTGCGGGTGCAGATGCAGGCGCAGACGCACTCCTCGGGCGTGTGGCGGCGCCGCGGCGGGACGGGGGAGGGCTGGGAGCTGAGCTTCCTGGGACAGGGCTACGCGCTCGTCCAGCCCAGCGAGCTGCTGCCGCCGCAGAACGCCGTCATCGGGTCCGGCCTGGCCGCCCAGTTCGGCATGGGGCAGCAGGGCGCCCACGGGCAGAACCAGGGCAACATCTTCAGCAACTGAGGCGCGCGGGCCGCGCGCCCCGCGCATCGGCCCGCCATGCGCCTGTACCGGCCACCGTGCGCTCCTCGCCAGGAGGGCCGCACGGTGGCCGAACGCGTCTTAGAGAAGCGCGCGCGTGCGCTCCACGAGGCGTACGACCGAGTCGTCCGCCACGTCCGCGACCTGCGCGTACGGGAACCACCGCAGGTCCAGCGACTCGTCGCTGATCACCGCCTCGGCCCCTTCCGGCGCCAGCGCCGCATACTGCACGTCCAAGTGCCAGGCGCACGGTGTGTGGTGCCGGTCCAGCCGCACCGGCCCGCCCAGCAGCGTCAGCCCGGAGGCGATCCCGGACTCCTCGCGCGCCTCGCGCAGCGCCGCGTCCGCCAGCGTGGCGTCCTCCGGCTCGCAGTGCCCGCCCATCTGGAGCCACATTTTCAGCTTGCGGTGCAGCGTGAGCAGCACCCGCCCGCGCGCCGGGTCGATCACCAGGGCGCTGGCCGTGATGTGCCCGGCCTTGCACGGCTTGCCCATGCCGTCCGGGTAGGTGGCCAGGTGATCCAGGTAGGAGAGCCGCAGCCGCTCCTGCTCAGGGGACGTTGCGGGCCACTCCTTGAGGACCCGCGCCGCGTCGTCGTGAAGGGTCACTTGCCGCCGTCGCCCTTGCCGTCTTCGTCCCCGGGCTTGCCGCCCTCCTCGGGGCCGCCCTGGCCGCCGCCCTCGCCGGTCTCCTTCGTCAGGTCCGGCTTCGCGGCGCCGCCGGCGGCCTCGCCGAGCATCTTGTCCAGCTCGGAGAAGTCCATCTGCTCGTGGTGGACAAACCCGTCCGGGTCGTCCAGGTCGGCGGCCGTCGGCAGCATGTCGGGGTGCTCCCACAGCGCGTCGCGGCCGTCCAGGCCCCGCGCGTCCGTCAGGGAGGCCCACAGCCGCGAGGCGTCCCGCAGGCGCCGCGGACGCAGCTCCAGGCCGATGAGCGTGGCGAAGGTCTGCTCGGCGGGGCCGCCGGTCGCCCGGCGCCGCCGCAGCGTCTCGCGCAGCGCGTCGGCGGACGGCAGGTGCGGGGAGGCCGCGGCGTGCACCACCGCGTCCACCCAGCCCTCCACGAGGGCCAGCGCCGTCTCCAGGCGGGCCAGCGCCGCCTTCTGCTCCGGGGTGTCCTCGGGCTGGAACATGCCCTGCTGCAGGGCGTTCTGCAGCTCCTCGGGGTGCTGCGGGTCGAGCTGGCCGACCACGTCCTCCAGCTTGGTCGTGTCGACCTTGATGCCGCGGGCGTAGCCCTCGACGGCGCCGAACAGGTGCGAGCGCAGCCACGGCACGTGCGCGAAGAGCCGCTGGTGGGCGGCCTCGCGCAGCGCCAGGTAGAGCCGCACCTCCTCCTCGGGGACGCCGAGCCCGGAGCCGAAGTTGGCGATGTTGGCGGGCAGCAGCGCGGCCTTGCCGGCCGGCCCCAGCGGCAGCCCCACGTCCGTCGAGCCGACGACCTCGCCGGCCAGGACGCCCAGCGCCTGCCCGATCTGCGTACCGAACATCGCGCCGCCCATGGAGCGCATCATGCCGAGCAGCGGGCCCGCCATGGCCTGCATCTCCTCGGGCAGCACGTCGCCCATGGCCGCGCCGACGCGCTCCGCGACCGGGTCCACCAGGTCCTTCCAGACCGGCAGGGTCTCCTCGACCCACTCGGCGCGGCTCCACGACAGGACCGTGCCGGCGCCCGACGGCAGCGACGTCACACCGTCCAGCCACAGGTCGGCGAGGCGTACGGCCTCCTCGACGGCGGCCCGCTCACCGGGGGCGACGCTCGCGTCCTTGGTGCCGTCCTCGGCACCCTGCGCGACGGTCTGCCGCGCGATGTCCTTGGCCATGTCCCAGTTCACCGGGCCGCCCTCGTACGAGAGCATCTGGCCGAGCTTCTGGAAGGCGGCGCCAAGGTCGCCAGGGTTCATCTCGCCACCAGGACCGCCCATGCCGCCGAAGAGCGCCGCGAACGGGTTGTCCGCGCCGCCGCTCCCGCCGCCGAATCCGAACGGGTTCGCGGGGCCCTGGCTACCTCCCTGGCCGCCCTTCTTCTTGCCGTTGTCGCCGTCCTCCGGCTCCTCCGGCGGAAGGCCGAATCCAAATGGGGTGTCACTCACGGGTTTCCTCGGCTCGTAGGGCCGCCGGCCCGGGGCCGGCGGCGGCTGCCCGACATTCTCTTCCAGCCTAGACACCTGTCCCGCTTCGGGGCTCGGTGCTTCGCCGTCCCGGCGCCTGCGGCAGGATGGACGCCACCTGGTACGTACGCGTCAGCACGCCTACGCACTGAAGACAACCGCTGGAGACGCCCGGTGAGTTCCCCAGATCCGACCGTTCGCGCAGCGCGAAACGCTGCGGCCGAGACCGAGAAGGCAAGCAAGGAGGCGCCCGGCACGCCCGGCAGGCCGCTGCGCCGCCCCGTCGTGGCCGTCACCGGCGCCGCCTCCGGCGTGGGCGCCCTGCTGACCCAGGCCCTGACCGAGTCCGACGAGGTCAAGCAGGTGGTGGCCATCGACGAGCGGCGCGGCGAGGCCGCCGAGGCGCACTGGCACGTCCTGGACGTACGGGACCCGGCCATCGCCGACAAGCTGCGCGGCGCCGACGTCGTCGTACACCTGGCCGTCGACCTGGACCTGGAGACCGACGCCGCGGCCCGTACTGCGTACAACGTGCGCGGTACGCAGACGGTCCTCACGGCCGCCGCGGCCGCCGGCGTGCACCGGGTCGTGCTCTGCACCTCCGCCATGGTCTACGGCGCACTTCCGGACAACGACGTACCGCTGGCCGAGGACGCCGAGCTGCGGGCCACCGCCGACGCCACCGGGGTCGGCGACCTCCTGGAGATCGAGCGCCTGGCGCACCGCGCGCCCCGCGCGCACCCCGGCCTGAACGTCACCGTCCTGCGCCCCACCGTCCTGGTGGGCGGCACGGACACCGCGCTGACCCGGTACTTCGAGTCGCCGCGGCTGCTGGTCGTCGCGGGATCCCGCCCCGCCTGGCAGTTCTGCCACGTGGAAGACCTGGTCAGCGCCCTGCAGTACGCCGCGCTGGAGAAGGTCGAGGGTGAGCTGGCGGTGGGCTGCGACGGGTGGCTGGAGCAGGAGGAGGTCGAGGAGCTGACCGGCATCCGGCGCATGGAGCTGCCGTCCTCGGTGGCGCTCGGCGCCGCCGCCCGGCTGCACCGCATCGGCCTCACGCCGTCGCCCGCCGGCGACCTCGCGTACACGATGCACCCGTGGGTGGTCAGCGGCAGCCGCCTCCACGAGGCGGGCTGGCGTCCCCGGTGGACGAACGAGGAGGTGCTCGCCGAGCTGCTGGAGGAGGTGGCGGGCCGGCACACGGTCGCGGGCCGCCGCCTGGGCCGCAAGGACGCCACCGCGGCGGGCGCGGCCGGCGCGACGGTCGCCCTCCTGGGCACCGCGGCCCTGGTGCGCCGCGCCCGCAAGGCCCGGCGCCGCATCTGACGCGACGGCCCCGGCCGCGTACGGCCGCCGTTCCCGCCGGTGTCCTGTAGGAGCCTCCATACGGCTTCGCGTGGTCCCGGTGGAACGGCCATGGCCCGCGCCGCCTCCGAGTACGGCACGATGGGGGCATGCCAGGCACGAATGACCACCCGGGCGAGCGGGGCTCGGCGGAACCGATCCGCCTCCTCGCGGTCCGTGACACCCCGCTGTCCTTGGACGAGGTCTTCGCGGCCGTCGGCGACCCGGCCGCCGGAGGCACGGCCCTGTTCGTCGGTACGGTCCGCTCCCACGACGGCGGCGCCGACGTCGAGGGCCTCGGGTACTCCGCGCACCCGAGCGCCGAGGCCGAACTGCGGCGCGTCGCCGAGAAGGTGGCGGCCGACTACCCCGTCAGCGCGATGGCCGCCGTGCACCGGGTCGGCGACCTGGTGGTCGGCGACCTGGCCGTCGTCGTCGCGGTCTCCTGCCCGCACCGGGCGGAGGCGTTCGCGGCGTGCAGGCGGCTGATCGACGACCTCAAGCACGAGGTGCCGATCTGGAAGCACCAGAGGTTCTCTGACGGGACCGAAGAGTGGGTAGGTACTTGTTAGGGGTGTCCGGTTCCGGCCGGTGGCGCACGTTCCGGGCGGTATCCGGTAAAGCCTTTACGTGCGCTCCAGTTGCGTAACCCGCCCCCTGGCGTAAGCGTTGAGCCGGCAGGTGGTTAATCTGCTTATTCGTCGTTGCGGTTGTTACAAGGGGTCGGGAGGCCGCTATGGGAGCGCTCCTCTGGTTGCTGATTCCGGTTCTCGCCGCCATCGCCGCCGTCGTGTGGAGCAGTTGGGCGTCACGCAACCGCAGGACCGGGGATGTCGCGGAACTGGCGGGCTACGCGCGGTTCCGAGAGGCGATGGAGAAGCCCGAGAAGGCACATTCCGGTTCTGACGCGGCATGAGCATGACGGGATGATCCGGGGCCGCGGCGGGCGTACGCAGCCGCAAGCGGCCGCCCCGGCTCCGGTTGCCCCGGCGCTGCCGCCCGCTCGCATCCGCCCCGTACGGACGGCCCCGGGGACCGGCTGTCAGAGGCGTCCCGTACTGTCGTTCCATGCCCCGCCGCACCGCGACGTTGCTCGCTTCGACCCTGATGCTGATCGCGCTTCTCTGCGCCGGGGTGCTGATCCCCGTTCCGTATTCGAAGATGTATCCGGGGCCGACGACCAACACGCTGGGTGAGCACGACGGCGAGCCGGTGCTGCAGATTTCCGGCCACAAAACGTACCCGACGACCGGCAACCTCAACATGGTCACGGTCCGGGTCACCGGCGCCGAGTACAACATGAACCTCTTCGAGGCGGTCTACGGCTGGCTGGAGCACGACAGCATCGTGGTGCCCCACAAGATCCTCTACCCGGAGGGCCAGACGGCGGAGCAGTCCGACCAGCAGAACGCCGAGGAGTTCACCCAGTCCCTGGAGAGCGCCAAGGTGGCGGCGCTCAAGCAGCTCAAGATCCCGGTGGGCTCCCAGACGGTCGTGGCGTCCGTGGTCAAGGACGCCCCCGCGGACGGGAAGCTGCACGCCGGCGACGTGATCAAGGCCGTGGACGGCACGGAGATCAAGGCGAACACCGACGTCGCCAAGCTGGTCACCCGGCACAAGCCGGGCGAGAAGGCCGTCTTCACGGTCATCCCGGCCAAGGAAGCGGCCGCGGCCCAGAAGAAGGGCAAGCGGCCCGAGGGCCCCACCAAGGAGGTCGCCGTCCCGGTCGCGAAGGCGAAGGACGGCCGCTCCATAGTCGGCATCCAGGCGGGGATCGACTACACGTTCCCGTTCAACGTCGACATCAAGCTGCCCGACGTCAGCGGCCCCAGCGCCGGGCTGATGTTCGCCCTCGGCATCGTCGACAAGCTGACGCCCGGGGACCTGACCGGCGGGAAGTTCATAGCCGGTACGGGCACGATCGACACCGAGGGCAAGGTCGGCCCGATCGGCGGCATCGCGATGAAGGTCGTCGGCGCGCGGAAACAGGGCGCGGAGTACTTCCTGACGCCCAAGGACAACTGCTCGGCCGTCGTGGACGACCACCCCGAGGGCCTCCGGCTGGTCAAGGTGGACACCATCGAGGACGCGATGAAGTCCCTGGAGAAGATCCGCAAGGGGGACACGGCGGGGCTGCCGAGCTGCCCCGCGAACAAGTAGGAGCACCGGCGGCCGGGCCGGGGCGGGGACGTGGTCCCCGCCCCGGGCCGCCCGCCCCTCAGCTCTCGAAGGTCGCGGCCAGCGCGTCCGCCAGCCCCGGCACCAGCTGCGAGCCGGTCAGCACCTCCGACGTGGAGTCCTTCTCGCGCAGCCGCAGCGCCGACTCGCGCGTGCCGTCCCGCAGCACCGCCACCGTCATCCGCACCTCCTGGCGGTCCGGGTGGCCGGCCACCCACTCGGCGAGCTGCGACTCGTCCATGCCCGCCGGTACGGAGTCCTCGGCGGACGGCGGCAGCATCAGCCGCTCCACGGTCATCGCACAGCCGGCCACCGCGTCCGGCCAGCCGATGGTGGCCAGGAACTCGTCCAGCGGGGCGCCGGCGGGGATCTCGTCCTGCTCGACCGGGGTCAGCGAGGCGGTGGTGGAGTCGTCGATGCCGAGTTGTTCGGCGAGGGAGGGCTCCTGTTCACGGAGCCGGGCGGTGTCGACGAGGGCGAAGAGGCGGGCGGGCTGGTCCCAGCCGAGCCCGGCGGCGTACTCGTCGATTTCGAGCACGGCGCGGGTCAGCGGGCTGGCGGCAAGGGGGGTGCCGTCGACGGGAAGGTTGTTCATGCTCAATATCGTGCCCTGCGGACCCCGGAAAACGGGAACCGAGTAAAGCCTTAGTAAGTTGCAACAGTGGGTCCTACTATCGCCGGGCCTGCTCAACACGACAGCGAACTTCGAGGTGCGCACCTTGGCTTTCCAGATGCCGGACCGCGGCGGAGGCCCGACAGGGCCACGGATCAGAGTCGGCCGACCGTCCCGGCGGGTCCGGACCCTGCTCATGACACTGGGCGTGCTGGCCGTGCTGGCCATGCTCTTCGTCATGTTCTCCGGGTTCTGGACCGACTGGCTCTGGTACCGGTCGGTCAAGTACTCCTCGGTCTTCACCACCACCCTGTGGACCAAGATCGGACTTTTCTTCGCCTTCGGCGCCCTGATGGCCGTCGCGGTCGGCGTCAACATCTGGCTGGCGCACCGCCTGCGGCCGCCGCTGAGCGCGATGTCCATGGAGCAGCAGAGCCTGGACCGCTACCGGATGGGTGTCGCGCCCTACAAGAAGTGGGTGCTGATCGCGGTCACCGCCCTGGTGGGCCTGATCGCCGGTGCGTCCGCCTCGGGCCAGTGGCGTACGTGGCTCCAGTGGGTGAACGGCGTTCCGTTCGGCCAGAAGGACCCGCAGTTCGGCAAGGACGTCTCGTTCTACGCCTTCGACCTGCCCTGGTACCGCTTCCTGCTCAGCTTCGGCTTCGCGTGCGCGGTGCTGTGCCTGATCGCCGCGGCGCTCACGCACTACCTGTACGGCGGGCTGCGCGTCACGAGCCCCGGCTCGCGCGCGACGGCCGCCGCCACCGGCCACCTCTCCGTGGTGCTGGGCATCTTCGTGTCGCTCAAGGCCGTCGCGTACTGGCTCGACCGGTACGGCCTGGCGGTGAAGTCCAGCGGCCTGAAATCCGCCGACGGCTGGACCGGCCTGCGCTACGTGGACGCCAACGCCTATCTGCCGGCGAAGACGATCCTGTTCTTCATCGCGGCGATCTGCGCGGTGCTCTTCTTCGCGACGCTGTGGCGGCGCACCTGGCAGCTGCCGGTCATCGGCTTCGGCCTGATGGTGCTCTCCGCCGTCCTCATCGGCGGCCTGTACCCCGCGATCGTGCAGAAGTTCCAGGTCCAGCCGAACGAGCAGGCCAAGGAAGCGCCGTACATCAAGCAGAACATCAAGGCGACCCGCGACGCGTACGACATCGACGGTGTCGACGTGCAGGGCTACGACGGCAACTACAAGCCGAAGGACGACGCGGAGCGCCAGAAGCTGCGCGACGCCGCCGACACCACGGCCAGCGTCCGCCTGCTCGACCCGAACGTGGTCTCCCCGTCCTTCCAGCAGCGCCAGCAGGTCCGCAGCTACTACCAGTTCCCGTCCACGCTCGACGTCGACCGGTACAAGGACAAGGACGGCAAGGACCAGGACACCGTCATCGGTCTGCGCGAGCTGAACCTGAACGGCGTCTCCGAGCGGAACTGGATCAACGACCACTTCAAGTACACCCACGGTTTCGGCGCGGTGGCGGCCAAGGGCACCACGTTCGCCGAGGGCGGCGAGCCCGCCTACACCGAGAGCGAGCTGCCCTCGAAGGGCCAGTTCGGGCCGTACGAGCAGCGCGTCTACTACGGCGAGAAGACCACCCAGTACTCGATCGTGGGCGGGCCGCAGCAGGAGCTTGACTACTCCTCCGACAAGAGCGGGGAGAAGAGTTACAGCTACACCGGCAAGAGCGGGGTGAACCTCGCCAACCCGGTCAACCGCGCCGCCTACGCGGTGGCGTTCGGCGAGCCGCAGATCCTGTACTCCGGCGCCATCGGCAAGGGCTCGCGGATCCTGTACAACCGCACGCCCAAGGAGCGCGTGGAGGCGGTCGCCCCCTGGCTGACCATCGACGGCGACGCCTACCCGGCGGTCATCGACGGCCGCATCCAGTGGATCGTCGACGCCTACACGACGAGCAACGGCTACCCGTACGCCTCGCGCACCACGCTCGGCGACACCACGGCCGACTCGCTCACCGACGGACAGCGGGCGGTCGTCGCCCAGCAGAACCAGGTCAACTACATCCGCAACTCGGTCAAGGCCACGGTCGACGCCTATGACGGTTCGGTCAAGCTCTACCAGTGGGACACCAAGGACCCGGTCCTCAAGACCTGGATGAAGTCGTTCCCCGGGACGGTCGAGAAGAAGAGTTCCATCAGCAAGTCCCTGATGGAGCACATGCGCTACCCGCAGGACCTCTTCAAGGTGCAGCGCCAGCTGCTGACGACGTACCACGTCACGGACCCGAACACCTTCTACACGGGCAGCGAGCGCTGGCAGGTCCCGAACGACCCGACGAACAAGTCGGGCAACTCGGTGCCGCCGTACTACCAGAGCCTGAAAATGCCGGACCAGAAGGCGCAGACCTTCGCGCTCACCACGACGTTCACGCCCAACAAGCGGGACAACCTGGGCGCCTTCATGGCGGTGGACGCCAATGCCACCAGCGGTGACTACGGCAAGATCAGAGTGCTGAAACTGCCGTCGCAGACACCGGTGCCGGGCCCGCAGCAGGTCCAGTCGAAGTTCAACTCCGATCCGAAGATCGCCAACGAGCTGAACATCCTGAAGAAACTCGGCGACTCCGAGATCGAGTACGGCAACCTGCTGACGGTCCCGATGAGCGGCGGCCTGCTGTACGTGGAGCCGGTCTACCTGCGCGGCGCGGGCACCAACTACCCGCTGTTGAAGAAGGTGCTGGTCAGCTACGGCGAGAACGACCCCGTCCTGGGCAACAACCTGGACGAGGCGCTCGACGTCGTCTTCGGCAAGAAGCCGCCGGGCTCCGGGACGCAGCAGCCGCCGTCCGGTGGCGGCGACACGGGCAAGCAGCCGCCGGCCGACCAGACGGCGCAACAGGCCCTCGACGACGCCGTGAAGGCGTACGAGGAGGGCGAGAAGGCCCGCAAGGACGGCGACTGGGCCGGGTACGGCGAGGCGCAGAAGAAGTTGAAGGCGGCCCTGGACCGGGCCACCGAGGCGGCGAAGAAGGCCGCGCAGAAGGGCGACACCGGCAAGAACGGCGGCTGACGCCGACGCCCGGCCCCGCGCGGGGCCGGGCGCCACCTCCCTGCCGTGGTACCGTGGACACACAACGGCGCGGGGTGGAGCAGCTCGGTAGCTCGCTGGGCTCATAACCCAGAGGTCGCAGGTTCAAATCCTGTCCCCGCTACTGAAAACGAAGGCCCGGATCCTTGGGATCCGGGCCTTCGTCATGTGCGACACGCCCGGCCCGTTCCGGGCGGCGTGTCTTCTCCAGGTGTGAACGGAAGTCTGTGGAACGGAGTTTGACATGTCTCTGTATCGGGAAGTCGACAAAACGCTGTAGTGACCTCACTGGCTGCGGTATACCAGGTGTACGCGGGTTGCGGGTGGTGCGACGATGGCCCTCATGGGGGACAAGGCAAGGTTGTTGGAGACAGGCCGGTTTGTGCACGCGCCCGACGACGGGCGCGAATCAGAGATGGCGGACGGGCGGGACACCGCCCTTCCGGGCCCGCGTGACGCCGGGATGCCGATGGACGCGATCGAGGCCGACGCCGCCGCCGAGGCGTCCGAAGCCGTGAGCGAGATCAACCACCGCCGGGCCGCCGACGCCGGCGACACCGGCGCCATGAGCGTGCTGGGCGCGCTGCTGCTGCGCCGCGGCGACCTGGACGGCGCCGAGCCCTACCTGCGGTCCGCGACCGCGGCGGGCGACCGCGCCGCCGCCAACAACCTGGGCGTCCTGCTGCACCAGCGGGGTTACGGGGACGAAGCGGCGGGCTGGTGGCGCATCGCGGCCGTCGCGGGCTCCGCCGCCGCGGCCCACGCCCTGGGCCGCCACTACCGCGAGCGCGGCGACGAGCCCGCCGCCGAGTACTGGCTGCGCCAGTCCGCCGAGTCGGGCCACTGCCTGGGCGCGTACGCCCTCGCCGACCTGCTGGAACACCGCGGCGACGTGGGCGCGGAGCGCTGGTTCCGCGCCGCCGCCGAGCGCGGGCACCGCGAGGCCGCGTACCGTCTCGCGCGCCTGCTGGACGACCGCGCGAAGGCCCCGGGCGGCGACGGCGCGCTGGAGGCCGAAGCCGAGCAGTGGTACCGCCAGGCCGCCGCGCGCGGGCACCGCCGCGCCGCCCTGCACCTGGGCACGCTCCTGGAGGAGCGCGGCGAGAGCCAGGAGGCCGGGCGCTGGTACCTGAGTGCCGCCAAGGGCGGCGAGGCGCGGGCCGCGTGCGCCCTCGGCTTCCTGCTGCGCGACGCGGGCGACGAGGAGAGCGCCGCCGAGTGGTGGCGCCGCGCCGCCCAGGACGGTGACGGCAACGCCGCCAACGCGCTGGGCGCGCTGCACGCCGACCGTGGTGAGACGCAGACCGCCGAACGCTGGTACCGCGCCGCGCTGGACGCGGGGGACGTGAACGGCGCGTACAACATCGGCCTGCTCTGCGCCGAGCAGGGCCGGGCGGGCCGCGGCGAGCAGTGGTACCGCCGCGCCGCGTACGCCGGGCACCGCGAGGCCGCCAACGCGCTCGCCATCATGCTGCTCCAGCGCGGCGACTCGGCCGGCGCCGAGCCGTGGTTCTCCAAGGCCGCCGAGGCCGGCAGCGTGGACGCCGCGTTCAACCTCGGCATCCTGTACGCGGAGCGCGGCGCCGACCGGATGGCGCACGAGTGGTACGAGCGTGCCGCGGCGGCCGGCCACACCGAGGCGGCCCTCCAGGTCGCCATCGTCCAACTGCGCGACGGCGACACGTCGGGCGCCGAGCGGAACCTGCGCTGCGCGGCCGAGGGCGGCAGCGCCGAGGCGGCGTTCCGGCTCGCCGACCTGCTGGACCGCCGCGACGGCGGTGCGGTCGAACGGCGGCAGGACGACGAGTGCACCCGGTGGTACGAGCACGCGGCGCGCCAGGGGCACCGGCGCGCACAGGTCCGGGTTGGCATGTTCGCGGCGGCGCGGGGCGATGTGGTCGAGGCCGCGCGCTGGTACCGCGCGGCCGCCGAGGCGGGCAGCCGCAACGGCGCCTTCAACCTCGGCCTGCTGCTGGCTCGCGAGGGCAGCCTTCCCGAGGCCGCGCTGTGGTGGACCCGGGCGGCCGAGGACGGGCACGGGCGCGCCGCGCTGCGCCTGGCCCTGCTCGCCGCCCGGCGCGGCGCGCTCGCCGAGGGGCACCAGTGGTGCCGGCGGGCGGTCGAGCTGGGGCCGCCCGAGGTGGCGGAGCGCGCGGCACGGCTGCGCGAGGCGCTCCAGGAGGAGCTGACCGCGTAGGGCACGTCCTACGGGCGCCGCCACGGGCCCGTGGACCCGCCGCCCTCGCGCGCCCAGCTGCCGCTGGCCCCAGGGCAACGGACAGTGATTTGCGCTGGTCGTCGTGGTGGGGGTAGGGTTGAAACACAACGGCGCGGGGTGGAGCAGCTCGGTAGCTCGCTGGGCTCATAACCCAGAGGTCGCAGGTTCAAATCCTGTCCCCGCTACTGAAGACGAAGGCCCGGATCCTTGGGATCCGGGCCTTCGTCGTGTGAGCGTACGGGCCCGGGGCGGCGCGTCCGGTGGGCGGGCCACGGCCCGAACGGCCCACCGCGTCACTCGCCGCGGCGCTCGCCCTTCGGGCCCCGGCCGCGCCGGGTCCGCGGGCCGCTGCTGCGCATGCCTTCCTCGTTCTGGAGGGTCTCGTTGGCCTCCTCGTTGGCCTGCTGGTCGTTGATCCCGCTGTTCTCGGCGTCCTTGCGGAGCCGCGCGCGGCGGGTGTCGTACTTCTTGCTACCGGGCTCGGGCACGGTGACCACCTCCTGGGCCCCTGGGTGCCCTAGCAGATGGGGAGAAAACGCCCGTACCGGGATGTTCCGCTTCGGAGTCCGGTCACTGCTCCGGCGGCTCGTCCTGTTTGCCGCGGTGCTGCGTGGCGAGCTTCTCCTCGTGTGACGCCTTCTCCGGCTCGTGCGCGCGCTGCTTGGAGGCGCCGGTGGTCGCCTGCCGCGCGCTGGGCGCCTCGCCGGCCCGGCGAGCTTCGCGGGCTGCCGCGCGCCGCTGGTTCTCGTCACCTTCGACCTTTTTGCGCACCATGACTACGGTCCCTTCGGGTGCGGGGATGCGGGTCAAGCCCGAGTACCCGGAGCCGGGGACGTAACCCCCGGCGCGAAGGGTGTCGCCGTGGTGACGCGGCGGCTCAGGAGTGCGAGTGGCAGTTGGGGCAGATGCCCCGGTAGGTGACCGAGACCTCGGAGACCTGGAAGCCGAACCGTTCCGGCACCGGGAGCGCGGCCAGCGGGTCGCCGTCGAGGTGCACGTCCCTTATGGTCCCGCAGCGCGAGCACACCAGGTGCTGGTGGTCGTGGTGGGCGTTCGGGTCGTACCGCTTGGCGCGGCCGTCCGTGCTGACCTCGATCACCTCGCCGAGCGAGACCAGCTCGCCCAGGGTGTTGTAAACGGTCGCGCGCGAGATCTCCGGCAGTCGCTCGATCGCCCGCGCGTGCACTTCGTCAGCGGTGTAGTGGACGTGGTCCCCGTCGAGGACCTCGGCGACGACGCGTCGCTGGGCGGTCAGCCGCCAGCCGCGTCCCCGGAGTCGTTCCAGCAGGTCACTCATGCCAATCACCTATCAGTCAGATAAGGCAAGGGTAGCAGTGGCTCGTCCATCACCGGATCCGGTACGAGTTTCGGGAGCATCTTGACTTAGACAATGTCCAATGTAGGATTCATTTCGGCGCAAGCCAAGGGCAGGCAGAAGACTCAGGAGGCGCACGTGTCGGTACAGAGCAGCACCGGACCGCTGACCACGGAGGCCGGGGCTCCGGTCGCGGACAACCAGAACAGCGAGACGGCCGGCATCGGCGGCCCCGGACTCGTCCAGGACCAGCTCCTGATGGAGAAGCTCGCGCACTTCAACCGCGAGCGCATCCCGGAGCGCGTGGTGCACGCCCGCGGCGCCGGCGCGTACGGCACCTTCACGGTGACCGCCGACGTGACGAAGTACACCCGCGCCAAGTTCCTCTCCGAGATCGGCAAGCAGACCGAGACGTTCCTGCGCTTCTCGACGGTCGCGGGCAACCTAGGCTCGGCCGACGCGGTGCGCGACCCGCGCGGCTTCGCGCTGAAGTTCTACACCGAAGACGGCAACTACGACCTCGTCGGCAACAACACCCCGGTGTTCTTCATCAAGGACGCCATCAAGTTCCCCGACTTCATCCACACCCAGAAGCGCGACCCCTACACCGGCTCCCAGGAGGCGGACAACGTCTGGGACTTCTGGGGCCTGTCGCCCGAGTCCACCCACCAGGTGACCTGGCTCTTCGGCGACCGCGGCATCCCGGCGTCCTACCGCCACATGGACGGCTTCGGCTCGCACACCTACCAGTGGAACAACGAGGCCGGCGAGGCCTTCTGGGTGAAGTACCACTTCAAGACCGACCAGGGCATCAAGTGCCTCACCCAGTCCGAGGCCGACAAGCTCGCCGGTGAGGACCCCGACAGCCACCAGCGCGACCTGCGCGAGGCCATCGAGCGCGGCGACTACCCGAGCTGGACCGTCCAGGTGCAGATCATGCCGGTCGCCGAGGCGGCGGCGTACCGCTTCAACCCGTTCGACCTGACCAAGGTCTGGCCGCACGAGGACTACCCGACGATCGAGATCGGCAAGCTGGAGCTCAACCGCAACCCGGAGAACATCTTCGCCGAGGTCGAGCAGTCGATCTTCTCCCCGCACCACTTCGTGCCGGGCATCGGCCCCTCGCCCGACAAGATGCTCCAGGGCCGCCTGTTCGCGTACGGCGACGCGCACCGCTACCGCGTCGGCATCAACGCCGACCACCTGCCGGTCAACCGCCCGCACGCCACCGAGGCGCGCTCGCACGGCCGGGACGGCGCGCTCTACGACGGCCGCCACGGCCGCGCGAAGAACTACGAGCCGAACAGCTTCGGCGGCCCGGTGGAGACCGGCCGGGCGCTGTGGCAGCCGATCGCGGTGAGCGGCACGACCGGCGAGTCGGAGGCGCCCTCGCACGCCGAGGACAACGACTACGTACAGGCCGGCAACCTCTACCGCCTGATGACGGAGGACGAGAAGGAGCGCCTGGTCAACAACCTGGCGGGCTTCATCTCGAAGGTCTCGCGCGACGACATAGCGCAGCGCGCGATCGAGAACTTCCGCAAGGCGGACCCGGACTACGGCAAGCGGCTGGAGGCCGCGGTCCAGGCCCTGCGTGGCTGACCCTCCCTTGCCGTAACACCGAAGAGGCCGGACGCCAGTGGGCTCCGGCCTCTTCGCGTACGCGGTGGGCGCCCCGCGCGCCGTCACTCCCGTTCGCGTGCCGTCACGCCGGTACGGCGCCGACCCGCTCCTCGTGCCGCTCGGAGACGGAGGCCCGGCACCGGATGATGTCGCGGACCGACACGATCCCCACCGGCTCCAGGTCGTCGAGCACGATCAGATGCCGGAAGCCGCCGTGCACCATGGCGTCGGCGGCCTCGTCGAGGGTCCACCCGGGCGCGGCGAAGACCACGTCCGAGGTCGTGTGCGCCTGTGCGGTCTCCAGGTCCGGGTTCTCGCCCGCGCCGAGGGAGTTGAGGATGTCGCGTTCGGTGAGGATGCCGAGTCCGCTGGTGTCGGTGTCGAGGACGACGGCCGCGCCGACCCGGCGTGCCGCCATCAGGTGGGCTGCCTGGCGGAGCGTATGGGCGGGCCCGATGGTGAGGACCACCGTGCTCATGGCGTTGCGCACGTACATGGGCATGGGATGGAGCCACCTCCTTCGTGCTTGCGGGTGCACCTTGCGAATCGATTCACAAGTTCACAAGCGTCGGTGTTCTCATGTTCACATGCGCCCGGAGGAGCAACAAGGGGCGCGGAACGGACGGTTGCCGTTCTCACGCCCCCGGGTGCCGGTTCGTATACGGGTTCGAGCCGAGGTCTCTCTCAGCGGCGGCCGTCGCCGATGTAGTTCAGCAGCTCCTCGTGCAGCAGGCCGTTGGAGGCCGCGGCGTTCCCGCTGTGCGGGCCCGGTACGCCGTCCAGGCCGGTGAAGCGGCCGCCCGCCTCCTGCACGACGACGGCGCAGGCCGCCATGTCCCACAGCGACAGCTCCGGCTCCGCGCAGATGTCCACCGAGCCCTCGGCGACCATCATGTACGGCCAGAAGTCGCCGTAGCCGCGGGTGCGCCAGCAGTCCCGCGACAGTTCGAGGAAGCCGGGGAGCCGGCCCTGTTCCTCCCAGCCGGTGAGCGAGGAGTACGCGAACGACGCGTCCTGGATGCGGCCCACCTGCGACGCCTGGAGCCGGCTCGCCGAGGTCAGGCTGCGGCCCGTGTACGCGCCCAGGCCCTCCGCCGCCCACCATCGGCGGTTGAGCGCGGGCGCGGAGACGACGCCGACCACCGGGCGGTCGCCGCCCTCGCCGCGCTCCATCAGGGCGATGAGCGTGGCCCAGACCGGGACCCCGCGCACGTAGTTCTTGGTGCCGTCGATGGGGTCGATGATCCAGCGGCGCGGGCCCGAGCCCTCGCTGCCGAACTCCTCGCCCAGGACGGCGTCCCGTGGACGGGCGCGCTGCAGATGACCGCGGATCAGTTCCTCGGCCGCCTTGTCGGCCTCGCTCACCGGGGTCATGTCCGGTTTGGTCTCGACCTTGAGGTCGAGAGCCTTGAACCGCTCCATGGTCGCGGCGTCGGCGGCGTCCGCCAGGACGTGACCGAGGCGGAGGTCATCGTGATAGTCGGGCATGTGCGAACAGTATCGATTGGGATACGACACGAGCCACATGACCACGATTGCCCGGCGCGTACGGACCCTTGACAGCCCCTGGTGGCGAGTCAATTCTGTGCGCACACCGGCCATCTGGGCCGGCGGCCTGGGAGGCGACGATGCCTACAGCGCGTGAATCCTTGCTGGACGCCGCCTACGCGGCGCTCGCGGCCAGGCCGTGGGCGGGCGTCCGGATGGTCGATGTCGCGGCCGAGGCCGGGGTGTCCCGGCAGACCCTCTACAACGAGTTCGGCAGCAAGGAAGGGCTGGCCAGGGCCCTGGTGCGCCGGGAGACCGAGGGGTATATCGCCGGCGTGGCGCGGGCCCTGGAGGAACCGGCGCCGCCGGCCGGTGCGGGTGCCGGCGCCGAGGCCAGGGTCGTGGCGGCGGCCGCGTGGACCGTACGGGCGGCGCGGACCAACCCGCTGGTGCGGGCGGCGCTGACGGGGTGCTGGAGCGAGCGCCTGCCCACGCCGGCGGGCGCGGTGTACGGCTCGGGCGTACCGGGGCAGCGCGGGGCGCACACCGGTGCCGGCGCGCCGTTCGGCGGGGCGCACTCCGACGGGCCGCCGCCGGGGCCCACGGAACTGGTGGGCCGGTTCTGCGACTGCGCGGTGGCCGCGCTGGAGGCCGACTGGCCCAAGGAGGACCTCCCCGGACTCGGCACCGCCTGCGCCACGGCGGCCCGCCTCACCCTGTCGTACGTCGTCGCCCCCGCCGAATCGGAGGACCTCACCCGCCAGCTCCACACGGCCTTCGCCCAGGCGGCCCACCGGGGGTGAGCACGGGCGTGTCTAGTGGGCCGAGCCCGACAGCTGGAGGCCGATGACACCGACGATGACGAAGGAGATCGAGACCAGCTTGAGGGTGGAGACGAGGTCGCCGAGGAAGATCATGCCGTAGATGGCGGTGCCGGCGGCGCCGATGCCGGTCCAGACCGCGTAGGCCGGACCCACGTCGAGCTTCTTCAAAGACAGCGTCAGCAGGCCGAAGCTGCCGAGGGCGAAGCAGGCGAAGGCGATGGTGGGCCAGAGGCGGGTGAAGCCGTGCGAGAGCTTGAGGCAGACCGCGAACCCGGTCTCCAGGAGTCCCGCCACCACGACGAGCAGCCACGCCATGTCCATTGCCTCCGTACGGTCCGTGACCGCTTCGCCAGCCTTGGTGTGATTATGCATTTACCTCGGCAGGAGGGCGGCAAACTTGGGCCGTCAGTCCCCCTCGCGTCGCTCCCGGGTGGCCAGCAGACGCCGTAGCGAGTACAGCCGCGCCGGGTCCGCGTGGCCGTCGGCCACCCACTGGTCCAGGGCGCAGTCCGGCTCGTCGTGGCTGCACGCGCGCGGGCAGTCGGCGGTGCCGGGCACCAGGTCGGGGAAGGCGAGGACGACCCGGGACGGGTCCACGTGGTGGAGGCCGAAGGACCGGACGCCCGGCGTGTCGATGACCCAGCCCGAGTCGTCGGGCAGGGGCAGGGCGAGCGCGGACGTCGTGGTGTGGCGGCCGCGCCCTGTCACCGCGTTGACGTGTCCGGTGGCCCGCTTCCGGTCCGGTACCAGGGCGTTGACCAGGGTGGTCTTGCCGACGCCCGAGTGGCCCACGAAGGCGGTCATGCGCCCGTGGAGCCGTTCGCGCACCCGGTCGGCGGCGGAGCCGTCGGTGAGTTCGTCGCGGTTGGTGACGATATAGGGGACGCCGATCGCGCCGTACGACTCCAGGAGCGTGTCGGGGGAGGCCAGGTCGGACTTGGTCAGGACCAGCAGCGGGTCCAGGCCCGCGTCGTACGCGGCGACCAGGCAGCGGTCGATCAGCCGCGGCCGCGGTTCCGGGTCGGCGAGCGCGGTGACGATCGCGAGCTGGTCGGCGTTGGCGACGACCACCCGCTCGAACGGGTCGTCGTCGTCCGCCGTGCGCCGCAGCGTGGAGCTGCGCGGCTCGACCCGGACGATGCGCGCGAGGGTGTCCTTCGCGCCGGACAGGTCGCCGACGACCGCGACCCGGTCGCCGACGACGGCGGACTTGCGGCCCAGTTCGCGGGCCTTCATCGCAGTGACCGTGCGGTCCTCGATCAGGCAGGTGATCCGGCCGCGGTCGACGGTCAGGACCAGGCCCTCGCTGGCGTCCTCGTGCTTGGGCCGGATGTTCGTACGGGGGCGGTTGCCCTTGCGGTTGGGACGGACGCGGATGTCGTCCTCGTCGGGGTTCTTGCCGTAGCGCCGCATGGTCGGAAGAGCCTCAGCCTCTCCGCGCGGGGGCCGTGGCCTCGCCGAGCATCCCGGCCCACAGGGCGGGGAAGTCGGGGAGCGTCTTGGCGGTCGTCGCCACGTTCTCGACCTGTACGCCGGGGACGGCCAGGCCGATGATCGCGGCGGCGGTGGCCAGCCGGTGGTCCTCGTACGTGTGGAAGATGCCGCCGTGCAGCGGGCGCGGCCGGATGTGCAGGCCGTCCTCGGTCTCCGTGACGTCGCCGCCCAGCTCGTTGATCTCCTTGGTGAGCGCCGCCAGCCGGTCGGTCTCGTGCAGGCGCAGGTGGGCGACGCCGCGCAGGGTGGAGGGGGAGTCGGCGAGGGCGGCGACCGCGGCGATGCCGGGCGTCAGCTCGCCGACCTCGCTCAGGTCGACGTCGATGCCGTGGATGCGGCCGCTGCCGGTGAAGGTCAGCCCCTGCTCGGTCAGCTCGCAGGAACCGCCCATGGCGGTGAAGATCTCGCGCAGCGCGTCACCGGGCTGGGTGGTGCGCTCGGGCCAGTCGGGAATGGTCACCCGGCCGCCGGTGACCAGCGCCGCGGCCAGGAACGGCTGGGCGTTGGACAGGTCCGGCTCGACGATCAGGTCGCGGCCCAGCAGGGCACCGGGGGTGACCCGCCAGACGTTCGGCTCGCCTCCGGACTCGGGGGTGTCCACCTGGGCGCCGACGCTGCGCAGCATGTCGACGGTCATCCGGATGTGCGGCATCGAGGGCAGCGCCGAGCCGACGTGCCGTACCTCGACGCCCTGGTTGAAGCGCGGCGCGGAGAGCAGCAGCGCGCTGACGAACTGGGACGAGGAGGAGGCGTCGATCTGTACGGCACCGCCGTCCAGGGCGCCCCCGCCGTGCACGGTCATGGGCAGCGCGCCGCGGCCGTCGTCGTCGATGCGGGCACCGAGCGAGCGCAGCGCGTTGATGACGCCGTCGAGGGGGCGCTCGTAGGAGCGCGGGTCGCCGTCGAAGCGGATGGGGCCGTCGGCGAGGGCGGCGACCGGGGGCAGGAAGCGCATGACCGTGCCGGCGTTGCCGACGTCGACCGTGGCCGGGCCGTGCAACCCGGCCGGGATCACCCGCCACGCCTCGCCGCCGCCGCCGTCCGCGCCGGCCGTCGCGGCGTCGCTGGAGGGAGCGGTCTCCTCGATGCCGACGCCCATCGTGCGCAGCGCCTCGGCCATCAGGAGGGTGTCGCGGGAGCGCAGCGGGCGGCGCAGCCAGCCGGGTTCGGAGGACAGGGCGGCGAGGACCAGGCCACGGTTGGTGACCGATTTGGAGCCGGGTACGGTGACGGTCGCGTCGACCGCCCCGGCAGCGACGGGGGCGGGCCAGAGGGCGGGGTGCACGGGGCTCTCGGTCATGTCCCTCACTTTAATGGCTGGGCCGGGGTGCAGATCTTGATCAAAAGTGGCGCAACCTGCAGGAAACACGGCACTGGTAGTGCGGCCGGGGCGCGGGGGGCTCAGATGTTCAGCAGCCAGCGCCCGCCGCCGGCCAGTGAACACAGCGTCACCAGGTGGAAGAGACCCAGCCAGACGGCCGCCGGTACGCGGGTCAGGCGGGCCAGCTGGTCGGGGTCGGAGTCCCCGGCCCGGCCGCGGCGCCGCTTGCCCTGGAGCTCGAAGGGCGGCCGTACGCCGCCGAGCAGCAGGAACCACACCACCGTGTACGCGAACGCCGCCTGCACGTCGGGCGTGGTCAGCCAGGACACGAGGAAGAAGGCGGCGCCGGAGAGGACGACGGTCAGCACGCCGTACGCATTGCGGATCATCAGCAGCATCGCGGCGAGCAGCGCGGTGGCGCCCCACAGCAGCGCCGTGATGTGCCCCGAGACCAGCAGCCAGGCGCCGAGGAGCCCCAGCAGGGACGGGGTGACGTACCCGGCGGCCGCGGTGAGGACCATGCCGAGGCCGGTCGGCTTGCCGCGCGAGACCGTCAGCCCCGAGGTGTCCGAGTGCAGCCGGATGCCGGACAGCCGGCGGCCGCTGAGCAGCGCCACCAGGCCGTGTCCGCCCTCGTGGGCGATGGTGATGGCGTTACGGGAGAGCCGCCAGGCGTTGTACGGGGCGATGGCGCCGAGAGCGACGACCGCCGCGGCGACGACCAGCCAGGTCGGCGGATCGGGCTGGATGCCGAAAACCCTGTCCCATACGTCGGTGATATGACCGGTGTCCATCTCTCCCCTTGGTCTGGCGTGGCACTGTGGCATGCATGTGCGGACGGTATGGAAGCCGTCCAGCCAACACGACCCCCTGTGACACCACACCCGCAGGTCACAGGCTTAGAGCCCCGGTTCGTTCCGGGGCTCTTCGCGTACCCGTGCCGACTCCGTGCCGGGTTTGGTGGAGTCCGTTTCGGAGTGGTTGGGGGCACTGCGATGGTGTCGTGCTGACCAAGACGCTCTGTCGGGGAGCGCGGTTTCCTGTTCTCTCAACTGGCACACCTTGACCCCCTGTCATGCGCTCGGGAGCATCGGACGCACAACCTCACATCAGGGGGAAGACATGCCCGCCAGGCGACTCGTCGGCGAATGCGAGGGCGGCACCTGCGCCACCCTGTACGCCGTTGACGGCACCGGTGACTTACTCGTCCAGGGGTACAACACCAGCGAGGCGGAGACGGCCGGAATCGACGTTCCGGCGGGGGAGTCCGTAGTCCGCATCCCCGCCCACATCATCGAGAGGTACGCCCGTGAATATCTCAACGGATGAGTTCGGGAAACTCTTCACCACCTTCGAGCGGGAAGCGTTCCGACTGGAAACGCTGGACGATTACAGCGGTTCATCCAACCCGGAAATGATCCGAGCTTTCCTCGCCGGTGACCCTCAGCCTGCCGAGTACAACCAGCAGTGGGTTGACGACGTGCGCGCACACATTGAAGCGGGCAAGCGGATGTATCGCGTCCACGTGGTCTCGCGACCGCTCACGGATTATCTCCGCTTCGAACTCGGATGGGGTTACGTCAAAAATCAGACGGCAGGGGAAGAGTTCTTCATTCTCGACACCACCGACCAGGAGAACCCGGTTTCCGGTGTGCCGGACTTCTGGATGTTCGACGAATCTCAGGTCGCCTCGATGAACTACGTCGAGAATGGAAAGTTCCTCGGAGCTGAACTACAGTCCGACGCATCCGAATGGCGCGGAATTCGGGATGTCGCGATGCGACATGCCGTGCCGTTCTCCGACTGGTGGGCACAGCACGGCGAGTGAACAACGTTGATATCGGGCAGGCGCTGCGGGAACTACGAGAGGCCAGTGGGAAGCAGGCCAAAGTCGTGGCCCGTGGCGCTGCCATGTCGCCAAGCAAACTCAGCAAGATTGAGAACGGGGCCCTTGCGCCTAGCGTCATCGACGCAGAACGCGTCCTGGCGGCCTTGGGCGTTTCCGGGGAGATGAAGGCCCGGCTCATGAGATTGCCCGGCAGGTAGCCACAGAAGCCACTGCATGGCGTATCTACCGACGCTCGGGACTCCACAAGCACCAGGAAGAGATCAGGGCCATTGAGGCCGGCACCACGCTACTCAGGCTGTTTCAGCCGTCATGCGTTCCCGGGCTACTCCAGACCCCCGAATATGTGAGGGGAATTCTCGAAGACTGGGATCTTACCGAGGATGCACTGGAGAAGATGGTCGGCGCTCGACTCAAGCGGCACGATGTGTTGCACGACGAGGGGCGAAGCTTCCATTTTCTGATTACCGAATCAGTGCTCCGCTGCGAGATCATGGGGGTGCGGCCGATGGCAATGCAGCTAGACAAGATCATCGGCATGTCGAGATTCCCTAACATCAACATCGGTGTGATCCCGCAACGGGGAGTCAAGCCAGGATTGCCTGCATCGGCATTCGCTCTTTTCGATACCCGGCTAGCCACCATCGAAGTCCCTCACGCCGAGATCACCACTACCGAAATTCCAGATATCGAGCTGTATCTGAACAAGTTCCGGAAATTTGAGCGAGTGGCTGTTAGCGGCGACGACATGCGGGACCTCGTGGCAGGCATCCGGGATGACTTCTTGAGACAACAGGAAACGGACTAGAGGTTCCGCCTCTGCGGCCCGAGGATGTACCCATGCCGTCCGAACCGAAGAACCACAGGCAGGGCGTACCGCAGGGTTGGCGGATGGACCCGATCCCGAGCCGTGAGGTGTACCGGGATGATGATGGGAACATTCGTGTCCCGATGTGGTTGACGAAGAACGGTCGGCATATGGCAGACACAGAAATGGTCCTGCTTCCGTCCGAGGCCGCTCTATTGGCCGAGAGTCTGACCAATGCCATGCGGGACGGTCCCAGGTCGATGCTGGACGAACTCTTTCGGGAGTCCGCGACGGCTCTTGCCCCTGGCGTCGTGTACGTGCGGAAGCCGGAGCAGTACCCGTTCTGAGCCTGCCCCTTCACTGATCTCGCAGGAAGGCGCACCCATGTCCCGAACCGACCTTTACAGCCTGCCCATCGACGGAGCCACATTCGCCAAGGCGTGCGGGGGCAACACGCACCCGGACGGTGAGTCCTGCGCGACCCTCGCGAAGATCGGCCCCGATGCGTGGGCGCTGGGCGACAGCAAGCGGCCCAGTGCGGAGCCGCTGAGGTTCACCACTGCCGAACTGGACGCGGCCGGTATCGACCCGGCCCGCTTCGGCCTCTCGGCCTGAATGGCCGTTCCCTGACCGGCGGCCTTTGTCTTCCAGGGAGGGTGGGGCCGCCTTCAACTGCTCTGACGAGGATCATCAGTTGCACTACCACGGCTATTTGTGGACCGGCTCCAAAAAACGGTTCGATGAGGAGGCTTTGAGGCGGCCTGCCCACCCTGCTCCGCCCCCTGCTCCGGCCGGTGGCGACGACATGGCAGGCAAGCGGCTCGTTGAACGTTATCGGCTGGTGAAGGCGGAGTTCCCTGTCGTGGACCTTCCTCCGCTGGAGACGGCCTATTGGCTCATCAAGCCCGGCAGGCTGGTACGGGGCACCTGGGACGAGCCGAAAGAGGCCGCACAATGGCTCGGGGACCAGCTCGCCGCGTACGCGTCCCGGTTCGCTTCCGAGTCGGACCGCGACACGACGCGGCTGGCGGTACTGGTCAGCTCTGCTGCCGAACGGCTCTGCTGGGGTGGGGACGTTTCCCACGGCTTCTATCTCGAACGCCCCTCGTTCCTGTCTCTGGCTCTGGTGTGCTGTTCTCCGAACCAGGCCGAGCCGGAACTGATGTGTCCGCTGCGGTAGGCCCCTCAGTGAGGAGTCCCAGGCCCGTCACGGGCCGGGGCTTGCTTGGCAGGACCGTCAGGCGCCCACCTGCCCGGCCACGGGGCTCGGCTTCGCTCACCCTCCGCGCCGGCCGGCGTGATGCTCGGTCCGCGCACTCTGTGCGGCCTCCGACGCTAATCCCGAAGAGGGTTTCTGACCTGCGGCGATGCGGACTGCTCGACGGCGTTCCGGAAGGTCATCAAGACTTTTGGGTGCGACTGGTCGCCTCACGACCTCCGGCATTGGTTCGCCTCGATGGCGCTCGGCAGCGGTCTGTCATTGTTGGATGTGTCCAGGTGGCTCGGGCACGAGTCCATCGACGAGACGGCCGACACGTACGGCCACCTCACGCCGGACTCGACCGGACGAGCCATCACGGTCATGGATGTGGCGATTACCCGGCACCGCGCTGACTTGGTGCTGATTATGGCGGCCTGACTGGGGGAATCCGCAGGTCAGAGGGGTGGTTCTAGATGTGCGGACGGTATGCAGCGAGTCGGAGTCCTGAGGATTTGGTGGGGCTGTTCGAGGTCGAGAAGTGGGAGCCGGCGGAGACCTTGGCGCCCGACTGGAACGTCGCGCCGACGAAGCACGTCCACGCGGTGCTCGAACGTCCCCTTAAAGACGCGGAAGACCGGCGTCCGGTTCGCCAGTTGCGGAGACTGACCTGGGGGCTGGTCCCTTCGTGGGCGAAATCACCCGATGTCGGGGTGAAGATGATCAACGCCCGTGCCGAGACGGTGCACGAGAAGCCCTCGTTCCGGCGGCCGTTCGCGGCCCGCCGCTGCCTGCTGCCCGGCGACGGCTACTACGAGTGGGTCACCGCCGCGGCCGAACGGCAGCTGGAGGAGCAGGGCAAGAAGAAGCGGCCGCGCAAGCAGCCGTACTTCGTCACACCGGCGGACGGCCAGGTGATGGCGCTGGCCGGCCTGTACGAGTTCTGGCGCGACCGCACGCTGCCCGACGACCACCCGCAGGCGTGGTGGGCGACCTGCACGGTCGTCACCACCGAGGCCGAGACCACGCCGCTGGCGAACGCGGACGGCGGCGAGGGCCCGCAGGCGCTCGCCGACATCCACCCGCGGATGCCGCTGATCATGACGCCCGACAAGTGGGACGCCTGGCTCGACCCGGCCCGTACGGACGTGGCCGACCTGCTGCCGCTGCTCGCGCCGCCGCCCGCCGGGCTGATGCGCGCCTACCCGGTGCCGACCGATGTGAGCAATGTCCGCAACAACGGGCCCGAGCTGGTCAAGGAGCTGCCGGCGCCGGAGGAGGAGACGCTGTTCTGACGCGCGCCGCACCGCAGGGGGCCTGTGAGGCGGCAGGATGGGCCCGTGAGCGAAACAGTCGAGACTCCTGTGGGTGAGGCGCGGATCACCTGGCATCCGGCGGAGGGCGCGCGGGCCGTCCTCGCCGTGAGCCACGGCGCCGGCGGCGGCATCGAGGCCCGGGACCTGCGCGCGCTGGCCGCCGCGCTGCCCGCGCGCGGGTACACCGTCGCGCTCGTCGAGCAGCCGTGGCGGGTGGCGGGCAAGAAGCTGGCGCCGGCCCCCAAGACGCTGGACGCGGCGTGGACCGCGCTGTGGCCCGCGCTGGCGAAGCCGGGGCTGCCGGTGGTCGCGGGCGGGCGCAGCGCGGGGGCGCGGGTGGCCTGCCGTACGGCGCGCGACCTGGGCGCGCACGCCGTACTGGCGTTGAGCTTCCCGCTGCATCCGCCGGGCAAGCCGGAGAAGTCGCGCGCGGACGAGCTGACCGGTGCCGGGGTGCCGACGCTGGTGGTCCAGGGCGGCCGCGACCCGTTCGGGCGGCCGCCGGAGTTCCCGGCGGGCACCCGCGTCACGGAGGTGCCGTACGCGGACCACGGGTTCGCCGTACCGAAGAAGGCGGACCTCGACGAGCCGGCGGCCATGGCCGTGATCACGGACGCGGCGGGCGACTGGCTGGACGGCCTCTTCGCCTGACGCGCCGGGCCCGGGGTGATCCGGAAGACACGCCCTGGAGGCTCTCAGTCCTCCTTGTCCCGGCCGCGCGGCTTGGCGCGTACGTGCATCCGCTCGCCCTGCCGCCCGAAGAGGCTGAGGACTTCCACCGGTTCGTCGCCCGCCGGGCCGAACCAGTGCGGCAGCCGGGTGTCGAACTCGGCGGCCTCGCCCGAGCGCAGCTCCACGTCCCGGTCCGCGAGCAGCAGCCGCAGCCGCCCGGAGAGCACGTACATCCACTCGTAGCCCTCGTGGGTGCGCTGTTCGGGCGGGCCGGGCGCCGGCTCGATGACCATCTTGTACGCCTGGAGCCCGCCGGGCTGCCGGGTGAGCGGCACGTACGTCATGTGGTCCCTGCGGTGCGGGACGGCACGCACCCGCGGGTCGCCGACCTCGGGAGCGCCGACCAGTTCGTCCAGCGGCACCTGGTGGGCCTGGGCGAGCGGCAGCAGCAGTTCGAGGGTGGCCTTGCGGCCGCCCGATTCGAGGCGCGAGAGGGTGCTCACCGAGATGCCCGTGGTCTCCGCGAGGGCCGTGAGCGTCACCCCCCGTTCCTGCCGCAGCCGCCGCAGCCGCGGCCCCACGTCCGCCAGCACCCGTTCGTACGCCTTGTCGTCCATCTCTTCATTGCCGAAGCGGCAACGGCTTTTGTCAAGTGCTGTGGCCGGATCCGGTCGGTGCCCACATCGCCGTGACCGGCCTCACGGCCCGGTCGCGCGGTGCGGGAATGACGTGCGGGGTGCGGCTGTTGTGCGGGTTGTAGGAACGCCGGGAGAACCTTTGAGGAATGGGAGTCCGCCGCATGGGAATCGCTTGCCCAGCCCGCCCGCAGGCCGCTGACCTGCAGTGGACACAGCTGCGGGGCACGCAGACCGCCATGGCTGGAGCGGCGGCCATACCGGATCGTCGTCTATTCTCCGATTCGAGCGGGTCCGCATCCGGATCCGTCACGGTGTTGGAGGAGGTGGGTCCGGTCACCGGTACCGACGCAGGGACCGACGGCACGGCAGAGGGACACGCTGGACGCGGGAACAGGGAGACGGACGCCGAGCGCAACGCGCGTTTCGAGCGGGACGCGCTCACCTTCCTGGACCAGATGTATTCGGCCGCGCTGCGCATGACGCGCAACCCGGCCGATGCGGAGGACCTGGTTCAGGAGACGTACGCGAAGGCGTATGCGTCGTTCCACCAGTTCCGTGAGGGAACGAACCTCAAGGCGTGGCTGTACCGCATCCTCACGAACACCTTCATCAACTCCTACCGCAAGAAGCAGCGCGAACCCCAGCGCAGTGCCGCCGAGGAGATCGAGGACTGGCAGCTGGCGCGCGCCGAGTCGCACATGTCGACGGGGCTGCGCTCCGCTGAGTCGCAGGCGCTGGATCACCTGCCCGACTCCGATGTGAAGGCCGCGCTCCAGGCCATTCCGGAGGAATTCCGCATCGCCGTCTATCTCGCGGACGTCGAGGGCTTTGCGTACAAGGAGATCGCCGACATCATGGGTACACCCATCGGCACGGTGATGTCCCGTCTGCACCGCGGCCGGCGCCAACTGCGCGGCATGCTGGAGGATTACGCCCGTGAGCGTGGGCTGGTCCCCGCCGGGGCAGGCGCTGCGACCGCGCAGTCGCACGATCGGAAAGGCTCGGGATCATGAGCTGCGGAGAGCCGCACGAGAAGGACTGCTCAGAGGTCCTCGATCACCTGTACGAGTACCTGGACCGCGAAATGCCGGCCGGTGAGTGCGAGAAGTTCCAGGAGCACTTCGACGAGTGCTCGCCCTGCCTGGAGAAGTACGGGCTGGAGCAGGCCGTCAAGAAGCTCGTCAAGCGCTGCTGCGGCCAGGACGACGTACCGGTCGACCTGCGCTCGAAGGTTATGGGCCGGATCGACCTGATCCGCGCGGGCGAGGCGGTGCCCGAGCAGAGCGTGCTGGAGCAGGCCAAGCAGGAGCAGGCTGCGGCCCGTGCCGCCGCGGCTGCCAAGGCCCCCGAGCAGCCGTCCGGGCCCGGCCCGGACGCCACGCTCGACGCGCGTGGTGAGACCGCGCGAGCCGAATGAAGCCGAATAAAACGGCATATCACCCTATGGGGTGAGGGGCGGGGCGATGCGTCCCGCCCGGTCCCACCATCCGTCGTGGGTCAACTCCCTTACGCGGAGCCGCAGCTGCCGCACGCCCCGCCGCCTGCCGCCGCTGCCCACCGGCCCGCGCCGTCGAGATCGCCGGCTGCGCCTCGCACGGCCTTGCCCACGGGGCGGACGAACTGGACACCGCACCCCGGTACTTGAGCGCGCGGTGCGGACGCGCGACGTCGGGCGGCGGCGGACCGTGCGGCCCGGCGGCGGGGGAGCCGGACGGCTGTCCCCCGTACGAGCCACCCGGCGCTCGCTCGTCCGTTCCCGGCGTCCCTGCCCAGACCCCTACAAAACCGTACGCAAGACCATGGAACCCATGGGTAATGAGCGCCCCCGCAGATGGGCATGGTTGGATGCGAAGGAACCCCCGCGAAGGGGGATTCAGGGGGTCGGCGAAAGGCAAGGAGCCGGTGAGGGGGCCGGCAGCGGGCCGCGGACGGCGCGGCAACCGGGCTGAGCCCGGCGGCAATCTGTGGCAGGTTGTCGAGTGGGCCCCCGAGCGGCCTTCGGCCTCCGTCCGGGACACCGCCCGGGGCGGCATCCAGAGAGCAACCGGCAGGCGGGAATCGTGAGGATCTTCGGCAAGGTACGGCACCGGCCCTCCGCCTCGTGGCGGCAGGCGACCGACCGCGCTTTCACGCTGATCGGCGACGGCCGTTACGAGGACGCGGGCGCGCTGCTGACGCGGGCGGCCGACATGGAGCCGTGGCTGTCGGAGTCCTGGTTCAATCTCGCGCTGCTGCACAAATTCCGGCACGACTGGGAGCAGGCGCGCGCCGCCGGGCTCCGCGCGGTCGCCCTGCTGGACCGCGAGGCCGGGGCCCCCGACTGGTGGAACGTGGGCATCGCCGCCACCGCCCTGCAGGACTGGCCGCTGGCGCGGCGGGCCTGGCAGGCGTACGGCCTCAAGGTCCCCGGCGAGGGCTCGCCGTCCGCCGAACCGGTCGGCATGGAACTGGGCAGCGCCGCCGTCCGCCTCTCCCCGGAGGGCGAGGCCGAGGTGGTCTGGGGCCGCCGGCTGGACCCGGCCCGTATCGAGGTGCTCTCCATCCCGCTGCCGTCCTCGGGGCGGCGCTGGGGCGAGGTGGTGCTCCACGACGGCGTGCCGAACGGCGAGCGCACCACCGCGGCCGGCCCCTCCTTCCCCGTGTTCGACGAGATCGAACTGTGGGCGCCGTCCCCGGTGCCCACCTGGGTCGTGCTCCTGGAGGCCGCCACGGAGACCGACCGGGACGCCTTGGAGCGCCTGGCCGCCGACGCGGGCTTCGCCGCCGAGGACTGGTCCTCCTCCGTACGCCTGCTGTGCCGTACCTGCTCCGAGAGCCGGATGCCCAGCGACGAGGGCGAGGGCGAGCACCTGGACCCGCACGACCACAGCGAGCCGGGCCACCCCGGCCCGCTCGGCCACCGCACGGCGGGCTCCGGCTCGCTGTGGGTGCCGGAGCGCGAGTGCGGCATCGCGGCCCCCGCGGGCCTGGTGCGCGGCCTGCTGGACGGCTGGGTCGCGGACAGCCCGGACACCCGCGAGTGGCGCGATCTCGAAGAGGTCTGCTGAGCGCGCGCACGGTGCCCCGTAGGCTTGAGGACGAATAGTTCGGGTTTCCAGGAAGGCGTACGGCGGTCATGGCGCAACAGCCTGTTTTTGATCACAACGAGGAGCGGGCGGCGGAGGGCTTCGTCGACGACGTGACCGGCGCGGCCGAGCGGGAGGCGGCGCACCGCGAGCGCGGCACGTCCCGCCCGATCACCGTCGTCGGCAACCCGGTGCTGCACAAGGAGTGCAAGGACGTCACCGAGTTCGACGAGAAGCTGGCCCAGCTCGTCGACGACATGTTCGCCAGCCAGCGCACGGCCGAGGGTGTCGGCCTGGCCGCCAACCAGATCGGCGTGGACCTGAAGGTCTTCGTCTACGACTGCATGGACGACGAGGGCGTCCGGCACGTCGGCGCGGTCTGCAACCCGGTCCTGGACGAGGTGCCGGTCGAGCGCCGGGTGCTGGACGACTCCAACGAGGGCTGTCTGTCGGTGCCCGGTGCCTACGCCGAGCTGGCCCGCCCCGACTACGCCGTCGTCCGCGGCCGGGACATCGAGGGTAACCCGGTCGCCATCGAGGGCACCGGCTACTTCGCGCGCTGCCTCCAGCACGAGACCGACCACCTGTACGGCTACCTGTACATCGACCGGCTCTCCAAGCGCGACCGCAAGGACGCGCTCAAGCAGATGTCCGAGCGCGAGCCGCGCTACCCCGTCGTCGCCAACGACTGACGGCGCGGAGACGTACGCCGAAGGCGGGCCCCGGAGATGTCCGGGGCCCGCCTTCGTGTGCCGTGCGGAGCGGCGGCCTTCTCAGAACTCGTCGTCGAAGGAGACCGAGCCCTCGACGGCGACCTGGTAGGCCGAGGCGCGCCGCTCGAAGAAGTTGGTCAGCTCCTGGACGTTCTGCAGCTCCATGAAGGAGAACGGGTTCTCCGAGCCGTACACCGGCGCGAAGCCGAGGCGCTGCAGGCGCTGGTCGGCGACGCACTGGAGGTACTCGCGCATCGACTCGGTGTTCATGCCCGGCAGCCCGTCACCGCACAGGTCCCGGCCGAACTGGAGCTCCGCCTCGACGGCCTCCTTGAGCATGTCGGTGACCTGGCCCTCCAGCTCGTCGTCGAAGAGCTCGGGCTCCTCCGCGCGCACCGTGTCCACGACCGAGAACGCGAACTCCATGTGCATGGTCTCGTCGCGGAACACCCAGTTGGTGCCGGTCGCCAGGCCGTGCAGCAGGCCGCGCGAGCGGAACCAGTACACGTACGCGAAGGCGCCGTAGAAGAAGAGGCCCTCGATGCAGGCCGCGAAGCAGATCAGGTTCAGCAGGAAGCGGCGGCGGTCGGCCTTCGACTCCAGGCGGTCGATGGACTCGACCGAGTCCATCCACTTGAAGCAGAACTCGGCCTTCTCGCGGATGGAGGGGATGTTCTCCACCGCGGCGAACGCGGCCGCGCGGTCGTCCGGGTCGGGCAGGTAGGTGTCCAGCAGCGTCAGGTAGAACTGGACGTGCACGGCCTCCTCGAAGAGCTGCCGGCTCAGGTAGAGCCGCGCCTCGGGGGAGTTGATGTGCTTGTAGAGCGTCAGCACGAGGTTGTTCGCCACGATCGAGTCGCCGGTCGCGAAGAACGCGACGAGCCGGCCGATCATGTGCTGCTCGCCGGGCGACAGCTTGGCGAGGTCGGCCACGTCGGAGTGGAGGTCGACCTCCTCCACGGTCCAGGTGTTCTTGATCGCGTCGCGGTAGCGGTCGTAGAAGTCCGGGTAGCGCATCGGGCGCAGGGTCAGCTCGAAGCCCGGGTCGAGCAGGTTCTTGCTGCCGGTGGTGGCGGTGTGCGAGGCGGCCGCGGTCGTCTCGTTCTTTTCAGGTGCGGTGGTCATGGTTACTGGCACGCCTCGCAGGACTCGGGGTTTTCCAGGGAACAGGCGACGGCCTCGGGATCGGCCGCCTGAGCGGGTACGGGAGCGGTCTGCGCGCCCCCGCCCGTGCCGCGCGCGGACTGGGCGATACGGGTCGCCGGACGCGAGCGGAGGTAGTAGGTGGTCTTGATGCCGCGCTTCCAGGCGTACGCGTACATCGAGCTGAGCTTGCCGATGGTCGGCGAGGCCATGAACAGGTTCAGCGACTGGCTCTGGTCGAGGTAGGGCGTACGGGCCGCCGCCATGTCGATCAGCGCGCGCTGCGGGATCTCCCAGGCCGTGCGGTACAGCTCGCGGGTCTCGGCGGGAATCCAGTCCAGCTCCTGCACCGAGCCGTTGGCCTCGCGCAGCGCGTCACGGGTCCGGGCGTCCCACAGGCCCAGCGCCTTCAACTCCTCGATCAGGTACGCGTTGACCTGGAGGAACTCGCCCGACAGCGTCTCGCGCTTGAACAGGTTGGAGACCTGCGGCTCGATGCACTCGTAGACGCCCGCGATGGAGGCGATGGTGGCGGTCGGCGCGATGGCCAGCAGCAGCGAGTTGCGCATGCCGGTCGCCGCGATACGGGTGCGCAGCGCCGCCCACCGGTCCGCCCAGCGCGGCTCGGCGTTCGGGTAGTGGTCGGGGTGCAGCACGCCGCGGGCCGTGCGGGTCGCGGACCAGGCCGGGTGCGGGCCGTGCCGCTCGGCGAGGTCGGCGGACGCCTCGTACGCCGCGAGCATGATCCGCTCCGAGATGCGGGTGGACAGCTCCTGGGCCTCGGGCGAGTCGAAGTGCAGCCGCAGCCGGAAGAAGACGTCCTGGAGGCCCATCAGGCCCAGGCCCACAGGCCGCCAGCGGGAGTTGGAGGCGCCGGCCTGCTCGGTCGGGTAGAAGTTGATGTCCACGACGCGGTCGAGGAAGGTGACCGCCGTGCGGACGGTGGCGTCCAGCTTCTCCCAGTCCATCTCGCCGTTGTCACCCAGGTGGGCGGCGAGGTTGACCGAGCCGAGGTTGCAGACGGCGGTCTCGCCGTCGTCCGTGACCTCCAGGATCTCGGTGCACAGGTTGGAGGAGTGCACGACCTTGCCGGGCTCGGCGGTCTGGTTGGCGGTGCGGTTGGCGGCGTCCTTGAAGGTCATCCAGCCGTTGCCGGTCTGCGCGAGGGTGCGCATCATCCGCGAGTACAGGACCCGGGCCGGGACCTGCTTGACGGCGCGGCCCTCGGCCTCCGCCTTGCGGTACGCGGCGTCGAACTCGTCGCCGTACAGGTCCACCAGCTCGGGCGCGTCGCTGGGGGAGAACAGCGACCAGTCGGCGTCGGCCTCGACGCGGCGCATGAACTCGTCGGGGATCCAGTGCGCGATGTTGAGGTTGTGGGTGCGCCGGGCCTCCTCGCCCGTGTTGTCGCGCAGCTCCAGGAACTCCTCCAGGTCCGCGTGCCAGGTCTCCAGGTAGACGCAGGCGGCGCCCTTGCGCCGGCCGCCCTGGTTCACGGCCGCGACCGAGGCGTCCAGAGTGCGCAGGAACGGCACGATGCCGTTGGAGTGGCCGTTGGTGCCGCGGATCAGCGAGCCGCGGGCGCGGACCCGGGAGTACGACAGGCCGATGCCGCCGGCGTGCTTCGACAGGCGCGCCACCTGGTGGTAGCGGTCGTAGATCGAGTCCAGCTCGTCCAGGGGGGAGTCCAGCAGGTAGCAGGAGGACATCTGCGGGTGCCGGGTGCCGGAGTTGAACAGCGTGGGCGAGGAGGGCAGGTACGACAGGGTGCTGGTCAGGCGGTACAGCTCGGCGACGTCGGCGAGCGCCCGCTCGCTGTGGTCCTCGGCCAGGCCGCAGGCCACCCGCAGCAGGAAGTGCTGCGGGGTCTCGATCACCTGGCGGGAGATCGGGTGGCGCAGCAGGTAGCGGGAGTGCAGGGTGCGCAGGCCGAAGTAGCCGAACCGGTCGTCGGCGCCGTCCGCCAGGGCGCGGTCGACCAGTGCGTCCAGGCGGTCGGCGTGGGTGCGCACGAACTCGGCCGTGGAGTCGGCGATCAGGCCCTCGCGGTGGCCTGTGGCGACGGAGGCGGAGAAGGCGACCGCCCCCTCCGCGGCCGCCTCCTCCGCGATGGCGCGGGTCAGCAGGCGCGCGGCGAGCTTGGAGTACTGCGGCTCGTCGCCGATCAGGCCCGCCGCGGCCTCCATGGCCAGGGAGCGCAGTTCGGCCTCGTCCGAGCCGGGGTGGCGGCCGCGCAGCGCGGCGGCGGCGATCTTGCCCGGGTCGGTGGCGGCCAGGTCGGCGGTGAGGTCGGTCAGCGTGCGCAGCAGGGCGGCGCCGGGGCCGTCCTCGGCCCGGCCGTCGGCACCCTGCCGGGGCTGCGTGTCCTTCGCGGGCTGCACGACCTGCTCGGCTGCTGCGGGCTCCGTTGGCGCGATGGTCACGTGCTGCTCTCCCTCACTCGGCGGGGGCCTGGGGAGGAGCGCGACGGCCGCGTGCGGGCGTGCGGCACCCCCGGCACGGCAAGGGGCGCGCGGGCACACCGCGCAGCGTCCACCGGTCCAACCCGCGAGACCCGGACGTATCGACGACCGCGCCGGTCCTGGCGCGGGCGTGCTGTGGGCAGGTCTTCGGACTCACGGGTGCGGATTTACGCACTTCGTACACCGTTGCGGGACAGTTCCGGATTCGCACCGGATTCCCCTGCGACGACAGCGAGCACGAGCATACATCTTGTGCCGCCTCGTGCACCCACCCCCATATCTTGTGTCGCGTTGCGACGGGGTTGTCCGAAGCCGTGGTATTCGGGGGCCGTCCCGAGGCCATTCTCCGGGCCCAGCAAGGCGCCCCGCGGTCCGCTCCGGGGCCGCTTCCGGCCTGCCGTGGGGCGGTTCGCGGGCCGCCTGGACGGGGGCTGATGCAGGGGGCGTATTGGTGGCGCGGAACATCCCTGATGCGTTGACCGGGACCCCTGAAGCGTATTGGCTCCTTGTCTGCTCTGTCGCCCGATGGGGCGGGTGGGGGACAAGTGTGAGGGGGGAGACATGCGAAGAACCGGTGCGGCGCGTGGCGCGGTCCGGGTTGCGGGTCTGATGGCGGGGGTCTGCGTCGTGGCGGGCGCGCTGCCTGCCACGGCCGTCGCGGAGACGGCGGCGGCCCCGGCCACCGAGCGGGTCAGCGTCGCCGCGGACGGAACGCAGGGAAACGGTTTTTCGGGCGATCCGAGGCTCAGCGCGAACGGGCGGTTCGTGGCATTCTCCTCGGACGCCACCAATCTGGGACCCATCGACGCCAACGGCCAACAGGACGTCTACGTCAAGGATTTACGGACGGGAAAGGTCGACCTGGTCAGTGTCGCCAGTGACGGCACCCGCGGCGACGCCCTCTCCGGCTCGCCCGAGATCAGCGCCGACGGGCGGTATGTGGCCTTCTACTCCAGCGCGACGAACCTGGTCCCCGGCGACACCAACGGCGAGGGCGACGTCTCCGTCCACGACCGCCGCACCGGGCGCACCGTGAGCCCCACCGCGGGCGCCGGGACATCCCCGTACGGATACGGGGTCCAGAACTTCGCCCTCAGCGGCGACGGCCACCGCCTCGCCTTCGGCTCCCACCGCCCGGACCTGGTGCCCGACGACACCAACGAGCGCCTGGACGTCTTCGTCCACGATGTGCAGAAGGGAACGACGAAACGGGTCAGCGTGGCGAGCGACGGCAGCCAGGCCGACGGCCCGTCCGCCTTCCCGTCGATCAGCGCCGACGGCCGCCGGGTGGCGTTCACCTCGAAGGCGACCAATCTCACCCCCGCCCGGCCCGGCTTCCGCCGCCCGCCGCCGCAGGACCCCATGTACGTCCACGACCTGGCCACCGGGCGGACCAGGGCGGCGAGCCTGAGCACCACGGACGCCGTGGTCGGCGTGTCACCGTTCCCCCGGCTCAGCCCCGACGGCCGGTACGCGGTCTTCGCCGCCGTGGCCGACGACGTGGTGCCGGACGACACCAACGGCACGTACGACCTCTTCGCCCGCGACCTGGAACAGGGCACCACCCGGCTGCTGTCCCGCGCCCACGACGGCGCCCAGGGCAACGGCTGGTCCTCCGAAGGGCGGCTCAGCGCCGACAACCGGCGGCTCTTCTTCACCTCAGCGGCCGCCAACCTGGTGCCCGGTGACACCAACGGGCAGGTGGACGGCTTCGTCCGCGACCTGCGCAGCGGACGGGTCGAGCGGGTCAACGTCGGCGTGGACGGCGCCCAGTCGGCGTCCTGGACGAACATCGCCGTACCCGACGCCACCGGACGGCTGGCGGCCTTCGACTCGCGCGACGACGGGCTGGTGCCCGGCGACACGAACGGGACGGGCGACGTGTTCGTCCGGCGGCTGGAGCACTGACGTACCGCGCGCTGACGCGGCGGCGTACCCACGAGGAGGGGAACCCACCATGAGGACCACCCGCACCACCGCCCGGAGAATCGCCACCGTGACGGGCGTGTGCGCGCTCGCCGCGCTGCTGCCCGCGACGACGGCCGGCGCCCGGACCCCGCCGCCGTCCGGCACCGAGCGGGTCAGCGTCACCGCCGAAGGGGCGCAGGCCAACGACGGCTCGTCCGGCCCGGCGATCAGTGCCGACGGGCGGTACGTCGCCTTCGCCTCCGACGCGAGCGACCTGGTGCCCGGCGACACCAACGGGAGGTCGGACGTCTTCGTGAAGGACCTGCGCACGGGCGCCGTCCAGCGCGTCAACGTGGCGAGCGACGGCGCCCAGGCCGACTCCTGGTCGTCCACCCCGTCCATCAGCGCCGACGGGCGGTACGTCGCCTTCGCCTCCGACGCGGCCAACCTCGTGCCGGGCGACACCAACGCCGACACCGACATCTTCGTCCACGACCGCAGGACCGGGCGGACCGAGAGCGTCACCCTCGACGGGCGGCCCCCGCAGGGCAAGCAGGGCGCCCAGATGCCGATGATCAGCGCCAACGGCCGGTACGTGGCATTCGCCTCCAGCCGGGAGGACCTGGTGCCCGGCGACACCAACGGCGCCCAGGACATCTTCGTACGCGACCGCAAGACCGGCACCGTGACCCGGGTGAGTGTCTCCGTCACCGGCGGCGAGCAGGCCGCAGGCCCCTCCGCCAGTCCGGTGATCAGCTACGACGGCCGCAAGGTCGGCTTCATCTCCAAAGCGTCCAACATGCCCCCGAAGCCGGCCCGGGCCGCCCGCCAGGAGGCCGGCCCGCGCAGACCGCACAGCTACCCGTTCTTCCTGCACGACCTGGACACCGGCCGCACGAGCGTGGCGAGCCTCAGCTCGGCCGGTGAGCCGGTGGGCGCCTGGAACGCCTCGCTCAGCCCCGACGGCCGCTACGCGGTCTTCTCCAGCCAGTACGGTGAAGTGGTGCCCGGCCACCCGACGGGTCGCCCGGACCTGTTCGTCCGCGACCTCGTCAAGGGCACCACGGAGCAGATGAGCCTCACCCCCGACGGCAAGCAGCCGCAGTCCGGCTCCTCCGGCCAGGGCGTGCTGTCCGCCGACAACCGCCGCCTGTACTTCCAGTCCTCGTCCCCCGACCTGGTGCCCGGCGACACCAACGGCGCCCAGGACATCTTCGTCCGCGATCTGCGGGCCGGCACCGTCGAGCGGGTCAGCGTCGCCACCGACGGCACCCAGGCCCAGGGCTATTCCTCGAACGCCTCCACCGACGCCACGGGCCGCCTCGTCGCCTTCGACTCCAACGCGGCGAACCTGGTCCCGGGCGACACGAACGGGGCCTCGGACGTGTTCGTACGGCGGGTGGGGCCGTAAGACCGGCGAGTCAGACCCGGCACCGGTCGTGCTGAGCCGCTAGGTCGCGTCGCCCAGCCCGCAGGCGAATGCCCACAGCCTGATGCCCGGTATCGGCTCCCAGTCCCGCTCGGGTATGCGCGTGAACCCGATGCGCTCGTACACGCGATGGGCCTTGTCGATGTGGGGCATCGCGGAGAGCACCATGCGGGACAGGCCGAGGGAGCGGGCGCGGTCCATGCAGGCGCGCACCAGCGTCTCGCCGATGCCGCGCCCGCGCCCGCCGGGGGCGACGGCCAGCATCCGGAACTCGCCCTCGCCGGGACCGGCTATCTCGGCGTACGGGCTGCCGGGGGCGGCGAAGGTCACCACCCCCAGCACCGCGCCGTCGGCGTCGATCGCCGTCAGCACCTCGGCGTGCTCGGCCCGGTGCGCGACATCGCGCAGCTTGCCCGCATACGGGTCGTCGGCCCCGAACGCCAGCAGTCCGTCCGCCGCGTAGGCCGCCACGAGGAGTTCACCGATCGCGTCGAACTCCGCCGGCCGTGCGGCCCTGATCATGATGTCCATGAGGCAAGTGTGCACCGGGGGTGTGACAACGCCCCCGGCACCGCACCCGGTCCCTCAGTGCCCCGCCGGCACTCCCGCCGTGGCCGGGGGCAGTTCGACCTGGACGCCCTTGTCGCCCGCGTCCGCCGTGTAGTCCTCGGGGGACGTCTCGTCGACGCCGTCCGGGGCCTGCACGGCGCGCAGCACGACGGTCAGCACGACCGTCACGAGGACGTTGAGGACGAACGCGGTCAGGCCGATGTAGCCGATCTCGCCGATGCCGGGGATCTCCGCGCTGGAGCCGCCGAAGTGCTTCTGCGTGGGGCTGGCCACCCCGTACGCCGCGAGGGTGCCGTAGAGCATGCCGGCCGCCCAGCCCGCCAGCAGCGCCCACCGGTGGAACCAGTTGGTGAACAGGCCGCCCACCAGGGCCGGCATGGTCTGGAGGATCCAGATGCCGCCCAGCAGCTGGAAGTTGATGGCGACGGTCTTGTCCATGGTCAGGACGAAGACCAGCGCGCCCACCTTCACCAGCAGCGACACCAGCTTGGCGACCTTGTGCTCCTGCGCGGGTGTGGCGCCGGGCTTGAGGAAGTCCTTGTAGATGTTGCGGGTGAAGAGGTTCGCCGCGGCGATGGACATGATCGCCGCCGGCACCAGCGCGCCGATGCCGATCGCGGCGAACGCCACGCCGGTGAACCAGTCGGGGAACATGTTCTCGAACAGCTGCGGAATGGCCAGCTGACCGTTCTGGACCTTGATCCCGGCCGCCACCGCCATGAAGCCGAGCAGCGCGAGCAGCCCCAGCATCAGCGAGTACAGCGGCAGGATGGTGGTGTTGCGGCGGATCACGTTGCGGTTGCGGGAGGACAGCGTCGCCGTGATCGAGTGCGGGTACATGAACAGCGCGAGCGCGGAACCGAGGGCCAGCGTCGCGTACGCCCACTGCGCGTTCGGCCCGCTGGCCAGTTCGCCGCGCGGTTTGCCGGTCGCCGGGTTCTTCTGCGCGAAGGTGTCCTTGGCGACCGCGAAGATGTGGTCGAAGCCGCCCAGCTTGATCGGGATGTAGACGATCGCGACGGCGATGACCAGGTAGATCAGGCCGTCCTTGACGAACGCGATCAGGGCGGGCGCCCGCAGCCCGGACGAGTACGTGTACGCCGCCAGCACGCCGAAGGCGATCAGCAGCGGCAGGTCCTTGACGAACCAGTGGGTGTTCTCGCCGCCGCCGACGCCCATCACGTCCAGCACGGCCTGGATGCCGACGAGTTGCAGCGCGATGTACGGCATCGTGGCGAGGATGCCGGTGAGCGCCACGGCCAGCGACAGGCTCTTGGAGCCGAATCGGCCGCGCACGAAGTCGGAGGTGGTGACGTAGCCGTGCTTGTGCGAGACCGACCACAGGCGCGGCAGGAAGGTGAAGATCAGCGGGTAGACGAGGATCGTGTACGGCACGGCGAAGAACCCGGCCGCGCCCGCCGCGTAGATCGCCGCGGGCACGGCGACGAAGGTGTACGCGGTGTAGAGGTCGCCGCCGAGCAGGAACCAGGTCACCCAGGTGCCGAAGCTGCGGCCGCCCAGGCCCCATTCGTCGAGGTTGTCGGACTGCTCGGCCTTGCGCCAGCGCGCCGCCAGGAAGCCCATGACCGTGACGGCCACGAAGAAGAAGATGAAGACGGCGAGCGCGACGCCGTTCACGCCGTCCTTCACCGGGACGCACCCCCCTTGCGGAGGCGCTGCTCACGCTGGACCAGCTTGTAGGCGGTCATGGTGAGCGCGGTCGAGATCAGCACCCAGAGCATCTGGTACCAGTAGAAGAACGGGACGCCGGCGAGCGTCGGCTCGACCTTCGCGTACGAGCTCACCCACAGCATCGCCACGAAGGGCGCGACCAGGCACAGCCCGGCGACCACGCGGGTGGGCGTGACGACCGGGGCGGCTCTGCCCGCTGGTGTTCCGGCTGATTCGGACGGCTCTGGCATGGCCGTGGCTCCGTTCCCTGGCGGTCCCTTGGTGATCACGGGTGTAATGGGCAGGAAATCTAAGCCAGGGAAGTTGTACGCGTCACTACCTGTCCGCATATCGGTACGGCAACGAACCGGCCGGCTCAGCAGCAGCGGAACCCGGAACGGGGGTCGCCCTCGCGCGCTTCGGCGCGCCGCCGCTCGAATTCCCGGCGGCTGGGAACCGGCGCGTCCGGCGCCTCCCGCCGGACATGCGCGACGTAGTGCTCGTAAGCGCTCTCGCCGGTCAATTCCCGTACGTACCAGCGGATCCAGCGCAGGGTGCGCCCTACCGTGGTCACGGCGCGCTCCGCCCGGCCGCGGCGAGTTCCGCCTTCTCCTCCTCGGACGCCACCAGGCCGGCCGGCGCGACGATCGCCGACCTCGTGTACGGGGCCTCGCTGAGCCGGGTGGCGGCCGGGTCGCGCAGGTGGCGTACGCACACCCGGGCCGCGTCCGCGATCACCACCACGATCAGCAGCGCGAGCACAGCGGACAGCACGCCGTCCACCGTCGAGTTGGTGACAACCGTGTGCATGTCGCTCATGTTCTTGGCGGGTGGCAGCACCTTCCCGGCGTCGATGGCGTCCTGGTAGGCCGAACGCTGCGTGAAGAAGCCGACCTTGGGGTCGCCGGAGAAGACCTTCTGCCAGCTCGCGGTGAGCGTGACGACGGCGTCCCAGACGAGCGGAATGCCCGTGATCCAGGCCCATTTCAGGCGCCCCGACTTGATCAGGAGGGTGGTGCAGACGGTCAGGGCCACCGCCGCGAGCAGCTGGTTGGCGATGCCGAAGACCGGGAAGAGCTGGTTGATGCCGCCGAGCGGCTCGTGCACGCCGACCCACAGGAAGTACCCCCACAGCGCGACCACGGCCGCGCTGCACAGCACCAGTCCGGGCTTCCAACTGACCGTGCGGAACGGCTTGTAGACGTTGCCCAGCATGTCCTGGAGCATGAAGCGGCCCACCCGGGTGCCCGCGTCCAGCGCGGTGAGGATGAACAGCGCCTCGAACATGATGGCGAAGTGGTACCAGAACGCCTTCATCCCGGCGCCGCCGAACACCTGCGAGAAGATGTCCGCGACACCGACGGCGAGGGTGGGCGCCCCGCCCGTACGGGACAGCAGCGTGTGCTCCTCGACGGCCTTGGCCGCGGCCGCCAACTGGTCGGGGGAGATGCTGTATCCGAAGTGCGCGACGGCCTGGGAAGCGGACTGGACGGTGTCGCCGATCACCCCGGCCGGCGCGTTCATCGTGAAGTACAGGCCCGGGTCGATGATCGACGCCGCGACCAGCGCCATCACCGCGACGAACGACTCCATGAGCATCGAGCCGTAGCCGATCATGCGGATCTGTGTCTCCTTCTGCACCATCTTGGGCGTGGTGCCGGAGGAGATCAGGGCGTGGAAACCGGAGAGCGCCCCGCAGGCGATGGTGATGAAGACGAACGGGAAGAGCGAGCCCGCGAAGACCGGCCCGTCGCCGCGCCCGGCGAAGGGGGTGACCGCGTCCATCTTCAGGTTCGGCAGCGTGACCAGCACGCCGACCGCCAGCAGCCCGATCGTGCCGATCTTCATGAAGGTGGAGAGGTAGTCGCGGGGCGCCAGCAGCGTCCACACCGGCAGTACGGACGCGATGAACCCGTACGCCACCAGCCAGACGACCAGCGTCTTCGGCTCCAGCGTGAACGTGTCCGCCCAGGACGAGTCGGCGACCCAGCGGCCCGCGACCAGCGCGAGCAGCAGCAGCGCGACACCGATCAGAGAGACCTCGGTGACCCGGCCGGGGCGCAGGACCCGCAGGTAGAAGCCCATCAGCAGGGCGATCGGGATGGTCATGCCGATGGAGAAGGTGCCCCAGGGGGACTGGGCGAGCGCATTGACGATGATCAGCGCCAGCACGCCCAGCAGGATGATCATGATGGCGAAGGCGGCGAGCAGCGCGGCGGCCCCGCCGGCCACGCCGATCTCCTCGCGCGCCATCTGCCCCAGCGACCTGCCGTCGCGCCGGGTGGAGAAGAACAGGACGACCATGTCCTGGACGGCGCCCGCGAAGACCACCCCGACGATGATCCAGATCGTGCCGGGCAGATAGCCCATCTGGGCGGCGAGCACCGGCCCGACCAGCGGTCCCGCGCCCGCGATGGCCGCGAAGTGGTGGCCGAGCAGCACCCGCCGGTCGGTGGGGTGGAAGTCGACGCCGTCGTTCAGCCGTTCGGCCGGGGTGGCCCGGGTCTTGTCGAACTTCAAGACGCGGGTGGCGATGAACCGCGCGTAGAAGCGGTAGGCGATGGCGTACGAGCCGAGGGCCGCGGCGACCATCCAGGCGGCGGAGACCTCCTCGCCGCGGGACAGCGCGAGCAGCGTCCAGCCGGCGGCACCGGCCAGCGTCACGGCCGTCCACAGCGCGATCTTCCGGGGATTGGCGGCGGTTCGTGGCCGGCCTGCTGGGCTCACCTGTACGTCCTCCCGTCGACGCGACGACGGAAGGACCGTAGAGGCAGGAGGGCGGGTCGCGCCATACCCCCGGGCGTCAGTCCGCGGGCCGCCGGAGCCTGGCGACGAACTTGTAGCGGTCGCCGCGGTAGACCGAGCGCACCCACTCCACCGGGGCGCCCTCGGTGTCGAGCGAGTGCCGGGAGAGCAGCAGCATCGGCAGGCCCACGTCGGTACCGAGCAGCCCGGCCTCGCGCGGCGTGGCCAGCGAGGTCTCGATGGTCTCCTCGGCCTCCGCGGGCCGGACGCCGTAGACCTCGGACAGCGCCGTGTAGAGCGAGGTGTACTTGACGAGGTTGCGGCGCAGGGCCGGGAAGCGCTTGGCCGACAGGTGGGTGGTCTCGATGGCCATCGGCTCGCCGCTGGCCAGCCGGAGCCGTTCGATGCGCAGCACCCGGCCGCCGGCCGTGATGTCCAGCAGCCCGGCGAGCCGGTCGTCGGCGGTGACGTAGCCGATGTCCAGCAGCTGCGAGGCGGGCTCCAGGCCCTGAGCCCGCATGTCCTCGGTGTACGAGGTCAGTTGCAGCGCCTGCGAGACCTTGGGTTTGGCGACGAAGGTGCCCTTGCCCTGGATGCGCTCCAGCCGGCCCTCGACGACCAGTTCCTGGAGGGCCTGGCGTACCGTCGTACGGGACGTGTCGAACTCGGCGGCGAGGGTCCGCTCCGGCGGTACCGGCGTGCCGGGCGGCAGCGTCTCGGTGATCTCCAGCAAGTGGCGCTTGAGGCGGTAGTACTTGGGCACACGGGCGGTGCGCGCGCCGCCGCCGTTGTCCGCACTGCCCCCGTCGGTCTCCATGACCCGCCTCTCCGACTCCTGTCGCGCTGCCGTCACCGGCTCCTCCGTACGTAGCGGCTCACATCGTGGCACGGGTGGGGTCCCGATGCTCCCTTGCTGGTCCGTGCCCGTCCGTGGGGCCTGTCGCCAACGTAGCGGCTGCCCTGCGGACGGGCGCCACCGGCGCGGTCACAGGCCCCAGATGTCGGTCCGGTAACGGACCTGACAGCGACTCTTATACACCCTTGACACCCCAAAAGGTCTAGGCCAAGCTGCGGGCACTGGTCTAAACCATTAAAGACCACTCACGGCCTTTAGGGGAGAGCGCAATGAAGCGTGGACTCATAGCGGCGACGGCAGTCGCGGGAATGTTGGTGAGTGTCGCTGCCTGTGGGTCCAGCGACAGCAAGTCGGCGGGGGCCGGCAGCTTCAAGGGCAAGAAGCTGATCGTCTGGGTGATGGACGGCTCCAACCCGACGCAGTGGACCAAGCAGGTCTCCGAGGACTTCACCAAGAAGACCGGCGCCACGGTCGAATTCCGCGTCCAGCAGTGGAACGGCATCCAGCAGAAGCTGACCACCGCCCTGTCCGAGGACAGCCCGCCCGACGTCGTCGAGATCGGCAACACCCAGACCGCCGCGTACGCCAAGGCCGGCGCGCTCGCGGACCTGGGCGACCTGAAGAAGGAGATCGGCGCCGACTGGAACGACTCCTTCAACAAGGCGGCCATGGCCGACGGCAAGCAGTACGCCCTCCCCTGGTACGCGGGCAACCGCGTGGTGATGTACAACAAGAAGATCTGGGCGCAGGCGGGCATCAAGGAACTGCCCAAGACCCGCTCGGAACTGTTCAAGGCCTTCGACACCATCAAGCAGAAGACCGAGGCCGAGCCGCTCTACCTGCCCGGCCAGAACTGGTACTTCTTCGACGGCCTGACCATCGGCACCGGCGCCGACCTGGTGAAGAAGGAAGGCAGCAAGTGGGTCTCCAACCTCGGTGACCCCAAGGTCTCCAAGGCCATGGACATCTACAAGCAGTACCAGGCATTCAGCTCCGCCCCGAAGAACAAGGACGAGGCCACCCCGCAGCAGGCGGAGATCTTCTCCAAGGGCAAGACCGGCGCGCTCATCGCGATGGGCTACGAGGCCAACACCGCCGTGAAGGCCAACCCGGCCATCAAGGACGACATCGGCTTCTTCCCCATCCCGGGCGAGACCGCCGACAAGCCCGAGGGCGTCTTCCTCGGCGGCTCCAACTTCGCCGTCGCCGGCGGCGGCCAGAACCAGGAACTGGCCAAGGAGTTCCTGAAGGTCGCGCTGTCCAAGAAGAACGACGGGCAGATGGTCAAGGAGGTCGGCTGGAGCCCGAAGTCCCCCGACCTGGAGGAAGCCGCCAAGAGCAACCCGGCCGCCGCGGCCGCCGCGCCCGGCGCCGCCAAGTCCAGCGGCACCACGCCGCTGATCCCCGAGTGGGCCCAGGTCGAGAACACCCCGAACCCGATCAAGAACTACATGACCGCGGTTCTGAACGGCAAGGCCCCCGCGGACGCCGCCAAGGACGTCGAGGGCGAGATCAACAAGCGGCTGGCGCAGAAGCAGTAAGCGCGCCGCACCGAGAGACGCGGTCCCCGCGGCGGCGACACGGCCCAGCCGCGGGGACCGCCACCGTACGGGTTCCGTACGGGAGCCGGCCGTCCCGGCCCCCGTACGGAACCACCAGCTTGAGCACGACCGGGTGATGGGGAGAAGCGGGACATGTCAGTGCAGATCGAGGACGCGGTGCAGGACTCCGCGCCGCGGATCGGCAAGGGCGGCGCCCCGCCGCCACGGCGCGGCCGCGGGACCGGCCGGGCCGGCCGGAGCGCCCCCTACCTGCTGCTGATCCCGGCCCTGGCCGCCACCGCGGTCTTCCTGGGCTGGCCCATGGTGCGGAACCTGATCATCTCGTTCCAGAACCTGAACATGAAGCAGCTCATCCAGCACCTCACCGAGTGGCGCGGCTTCGACAACTACGCGGAGATCCTGGGCGGCGAGCAGTTCTGGCGGGTCACCCTCCGCACCGTCGTCTTCACGGCCGTCAACGTCACCCTGATCATGGTGCTGGGCGTCCTGATCGGCCTCCTGCTGGCCCGCCTCGGCAAGAAGATGCGCCTGACGCTGTCCGTCGCGCTCGTCCTGACCTGGGCGATGCCCGTCATCGCCGCCACCACCGTCTTCCAGTGGCTGTTCGACGCCCGCTACGGCGTCGTCAACTGGGTGCTGGACAAGCTGGGCTGGCACTCGATGGCCCAGTACGACTGGGTCGGCAGCCAGCTGTCCACCTTCTTCGTGATCACCGTGCTGATCGTCTGGCAGTCGCTGCCGTTCGTGGCGCTGAACCTCTACGCCGCGACCACGACCATCCCCAAGGAGCTGTACGAGGCGGCCCGGATGGACGGCGCCGGAAACTGGAAGGTCTTCACCAGCGTCACCTTCCCCTTCCTCAAGCCGTTCTTCCTGGCGACCACGTTCCTGGAGGTCATCTGGGTCTTCAAGGCGTTCCCGCAGATCTTCGCGATCAACGAGGGCGGCCCGGACCGGCTCACCGAGACCCTGCCGATCTACGCCTTCACCGAAGGCGTCGGCAACCTCCACTTCGGCATGGGCGCGGCGATCTCGCTGCTGACGATCGTCGTCCTGCTCGCCATGACCGCGTACTACCTGCGACTGACCCTGAAGCAAGAGGAGGACGAGCTGTGAACCGCTCACTGCTCGGCCGCATCTGGCCCAACGCCGCGGCGATCGTGCTCGCCCTCGGCTTCGTCTTCCCCGTGTACTGGATGTTCACCACGGCCTTCAAGCCGAACAGCGACATCATCACCGAGGACCCGGTGTGGTTCCCGCTCCACGGCACCTTCGAGCACTTCTCGACCGCTGTGAACGCCCCGAACTTCTGGACCCTCGTCGGCAACTCCGTCACCGTCACCGTGCTGGCGGTCGGCCTGTCGCTGCTGATCGCCCTGTGCGGGTCCTTCGCCATCGCCCGGATGCGCTTCAAGGGCCGCAAGAGCATCATCCTGACCTTCATGGTCGCCCAGATGGCGCCCTGGGAGGTCCTGGTCATCTCGGTCTACATGATCGTGCGCGACGCCGACATGCTCAACAGCCTGGTGCCCTTGACCTTCTTCTACATGCTCATGGTGCTGCCCTTCACCCTCCTGACGCTGCGCGGCTACGTCGCCGCCGTGCCCAAGGAGCTGGAGGAGTCCGCGATGGTCGACGGCTGCACCCGCCGGCAGGCGTTCGTGAAGATCATCTTCCCGCTGCTGGCACCCGGCCTGATGGCCACCTCGCTGTTCGGCTTCATCACCGCGTGGAACGAATTCCCGATGGTGCTGGTTCTCAACAAGGAGCCAGACAAGGGCACCCTGCCGCTGTGGCTCTCGCAATTCCAGAGCCAGTTCGGCGACGACTGGGGCGCCACGATGGCCGCCGCCTCGATCTTCGCCCTGCCGATCCTGGTCCTGTTCCTGTTCCTGCAACGCAAGGCGGTCGGCGGACTGACCGCCGGCGCAGTGAAGGGATGACGCGCGCCATGACGACACTCCTCAGCTCGGCCGACACCCTCACCCGCGACGCGCTCACCGTCCTCCAGCCCGGCTTCACCGGCACCGACGCGCCCGACTGGCTGCTGCGCCGGCTCGGCGAGGGCCTCGCCTCCGTCGGACTGTTCGGCCGCAACATCGCCTCGCCCGACCAGCTCGCCGCGCTCACCGCCCAGCTGCGGGCCGAGCGCGAGGACGTCCTGGTCGCCATCGACGAGGAGGGCGGCGACGTCACCCGCCTCGAAGTACGCGGCGGCTCCTCCTTCCCCGGCAACCTCGCCCTCGGCGCGGTCGACGACACCCGGCTCACCCACGACGTGGCCCGCGAACTCGGCCGCCGCCTGGCCGAGTGCGGCGTCAACCTCAACTGGGCGCCGTCCGCCGACGTCAACTCCAACCCCTCCAACCCGGTCATCGGCGTCCGGTCCTTCGGCGCCGACCCCCTCCTGGTCGCCCGGCACACCGCCGCGTACGTCGAAGGGCTCCAGTCCGCCGGCGTCGCCGCCTGCGCCAAGCACTTCCCCGGCCACGGCGACACCGCCGTCGACTCCCACCACGACCTGCCGCGCATCGCCGCCGAACTGCGCACCCTCCAGGAACGCGAGCTGGTGCCCTTCCGCGCCGCCATCGCCGCCGGCACCAAAGCCGTGATGAGCGCGCACATCCTGCTCCCGGCCCTGGACGGCACGCTGCCCGCCACCCTGAGCCACAACGTGCTCACCGGCCTGCTGCGCGCCCCCGCCTCCGAAGGCGGCCTCGGCTTCGACGGGCTGATCGTCACCGACGGCATGGAGATGCGGGCCATCTCGGCGGTGTACGGCATCGAGCGGGGCAGCGTCCTGGCCATCGCCGCCGGCGCCGACGCCATCTGCGTCGGCGGGGGACTGGCCGACGAAGACACCGTGCTGCGGCTGCGGGACGCCCTGGTCAGGGCGGTACGCGACGGAGAGCTGGCGGAGCAGCGGCTCGCCGACGCCGCGGCCAGGGTCCGCGCCCTGGCACGGTGGACCCGGAGCGCGGGCGCGACACCGGGGGCCCTCTCCGGGGAGCGAGGGGTCGCGCCCGCACCCGAGGCCGGCCTCATCGCGGCCCGCCGCGCGCTGCGCGTCACCCGCAACGGCCCGTACGAGCCCCTCACCACGCCCGCCTACGTCGCGGCCTTCACCCCCGTCGCCAACATCGCCGTCGGCGACGAGACCCCCTGGGGCGTCGCCGCCGAACTGGCCCGCCTCGTCCCCGGCACCGAGACCGGTACGTACGGGAACGCCGGCACCACCGAGCCGGACGCGGCCGCGCAGACCGCCGAGGTGCTGCGGGCCGCCGGGCAGCGGCGGATCGTCGCCGTCGTCCGCGACGCGCACCGGCACGCCTGGATGAGCGGCGCCCTGGACGCGCTGCTCGCCGCGCGCCCGGACACGGTGGTCGTCGAGATGGGGGTCCCGCAGGCCGCACCGCGCGGGGCCCTGCACATCGCCACCCACGGCGCGGCCCGCGTCTGCGGCCGCGCCGCCGCGGAGGTCATCGCGGGTGGGTGACCCCCTGCCGGGCCGCGGAAGGGGAGCCGCCGGCCCGGCGGGGGATACACGTCCGCAGAGATGACGCGACTCGGCCGGGGCGCCTTCACGGGGGCGCCCCGGCCGAGTCGTGTGCGAACAGCGGTCCGCTTGCCTACAGCCCCTGCCACTCCGGCTTGGCGGCGTAGGTGGCGCGGAAGTAGTCGGCCAGCTTGAGCTTGGACGCGGCGGCCTCGTCCACGACGACCGTCGCGTGCGGGTGCAGCTGGAGCGCGGAGGCCGGCACCAGGGCCGAGACCGGGCCCTCGACGGACTGCGCGACGGCGTCCGCCTTGCCCTCGCCGGTGGCGAGCAGCACCAGGTGGCGGGCCTCCAGGATGGTGCCGATGCCCTGGGTGATGACGTGGTGGGGCACCTCGTCCAGGCTGTCGAAGAACCGGGCGTTGTCCTCCCGGGTCTGCTGCGTCAGCGTCTTGATCCGGGTACGGGAGGCGAGCGAGGAACACGGCTCGTTGAAGCCGATGTGCCCGTCGGTGCCGATGCCCAGCAGCTGGAGGTCCACCCCGCCGGCCTCGCTCAGCGCCCGGTCGTACGCCTCACAGGCCGCCTGCACGTCCTCGGCGGTGCCGTCGGGCCCCATGAACGCCTTCTCGCCCAGCCCCAGCGGCTCGACGACCTCGCGCAGCACCACGGAACGGTACGACTCCGGGTGCCCGGCGGGCAGCCCGACGTACTCGTCGAGCTGGCAGACACGGGCACGCGAGACATCCACCTCACCGCCGCGGACCTTGCCCGCCAGCGCTTCGTAGACGGGCAGCGGAGTCGATCCAGTGGCCACACCCAACAGCGCCTCGGGCTTGCGGCGCACCAGGGCGGCCATGGCCTCCGCGATCAGCTCGCCGCCTGCCTTGGCGTCCGGGACGATGACAACTTCCACGCTTTGCCTGCCGATCTGGAGAAAAGGACCATGTGGTATAGACCAATCTACCAGAGCCCGCCCCTCCGGACCCGGTGACATCCGGCAACTCCGGCGTTAACAGACAGGGAACGCGAGCCCCGCCCCCGCACGTCCGCCCTACGCGGGTACCCGACCCACGACCGGAATATCGGGCCCGGCCCCCGGCCCCCGGCAGCCGGCTGGGGCACAGCCGTGCAGGCACGCTCGGGTCCCCGGGCGGGCCGCGGGCGCGCGGGCACACTCGGGTCCCCCGGCCGCGCGGGCGCACTCGGGTCCTCGGGCGCGCAGGCACGCACAGTCGTCGGAAGGCGGTCGCAATGCCCGGCAGGGAGAACGGCAGGGAGAACCGCACGGAGAACGGCCCGGACAACCGCACGGAGGGCCGCACGGAGGGCCGCACGGAGAGTCGCACGGAGAGTCGCATCGAGGAGCGCGCGAAAGGCCGCCCCCCGAGTGGCGCGCCCGGCGGTTCCGGCGCGCCCGGTGGCCCCGGCGGTTCCGGCGCGCCCGGTGGCCCCGGCGGGCGCCCGGGGCGCTTCATGGCCGCCGAGATGGCCGAGCAGCCGGACGTGCTGCGCCGCATCCTCGCCGAGGGCGCGGCGGGGATCCGTACGGTCGCCGGGCGGATCGCCGCCCGCGGGCCACGGTTCGTCCTGCTCACCGCACGCGGCACGTCGGACAACGCGGCCCTCTACGCCAAGTACCTGTTCGAAGTGCGGCTCGGCAAACCCTGCGGTCTCACCTCCATGTCCACGACCACCGCCTACGGCGCGCGGCCCGATCTCCGGGACTGCCTGGTCGTCGCGGTCAGCCAGTCCGGCGGGTCGCCCGACCTCGTCGCGTCCACCAGGGCCGCCCGCGAGGCCGGTGCGATCACCCTCGCGGTGACCAACAACGCCGCTTCGGCGCTCGCCGAGGCCGGCGAGTTCCACATCGACGTACTGGCCGGCCCGGAGCGCGCCCTGCCCGCCACGAAGACCTACACGGCCGAACTCCTCGCCCTCTACCTCCTCGTCGAGGGCCTGCGCGACAGCCGGGACCACCCCGGCCCGGCCGCCACACGCGGAGCCGGCGCCGGCCCCGCGGCGGAACCGGCCGTGCAGAGGCTGCCCGACCTCGCCGCATCCGTCCTCGCCCGCCACGACGAGGTCAAGGCCCTCGCCGCCCGCTACCGGTTCGCGGAGCGCATGGTGCTCACCTCCCGTGGTTACGGCTATCCGACGGCCAAGGAAGCCGCCCTCAAGCTGATGGAGACCAGCTACATCCCCGCCCTCTCCTACTCCGGCGCCGACCTCCTGCACGGCCCCCTCGCCATGGTCGACAACATCTCCCCGGTCATCGCGATCGTCACCGAGGGCAAGGGCGGCGAGGCGCTGCGGCCCGTACTGGAGCGGCTGCGCGACCGCGGCGCCGACCTGGTGGTCGTCGGCAGCCGCGCCGAGGTCGACCGCGCCGTGGCCGGCTTCGCGCTGCCGACCCACGGCGTACCCGAGGAGCTCCAGCCCGTCCTGGAGATCCTGCCGCTGCAGAGGCTGGCCTACGAGGTCACGCTCGCCCGCGGCCAGGACCCGGACGCCCCCCGATCCCTGGCCAAGGTCACGGAAACCCACTGAGGTAAGTCGGTCAGGCCGGGAGGCAGCCCGAGTGGCTGGCCGGACGGCAGACCGAGCGGCAGGCGGAGCCGCAGACCGGACGGCAGACCACCGAGCCGCAGACCGGGCCGCAGACCGGCCGCCGGCCGAATGGCTGGCCGGGCGGCGGACCGGGCGGCGGACCGGGCGGCGGACCGGGTGGTGTTCCGGGCGGCAGACTCAGCAGCGTTCTGGGCGGCGGACCGGTTGGCGGGTGCGGACGCCGGAGCTCAGAGCAGGGCGCCTCCCGTCGCGTCGATCCACTGGCCGGTGATCCAGCGGCTGTCGTCGGAGGCGAGGAAGGCGACGATGTCGCCGATGTCGCGCGACTCGCCGACACGGCCCAGGGCGGATATGTCCGCCGACGCCTGCCACGCCTCGTCGCCGGAGCGCAGCCAGCCCGCGTTCATGTCCGTGTCGGTCACGCCGGGGGCGACCGCGTTGACCGTGATGCCGCGGGGGCCCAGGTCCTTGGCGAGCGTCGAGGTGAAGACGTCGATCGCGCCCTTGGACATGGAGTAGGCGATCAGCTCGGGCTTGGCGTGGCCGCGCGTGAGGCCCGTCGAGATGTTGATGACGCGGCCGCCGTCGCGCAGGCGCTCCAGGCCCAGCTGGGTGAGGAAGAAAGGCGCCTTCGTGTTGATGGCGAAGATGCGGTCGAACCCTTCCTCGGTCATCTCCGACAGCGGTGCGATCGGAGTGTTGACGCCGGCGTTGTTCACCAGGATGTCCAAGCCCTCGGCCTGCGCGTCGAACGCGGACCACAGGGTCTCGGCGTCCCCCGGCACCCCCAGCTCGGCCTGTATGGCGAACGCCTGGCCGCCCGCCTCCTCGATCGCCGCCACCGTCTTCTTCGCGGCGGCCTCGTCACGGCCGTAGTGCACCGCGACCCGCGCACCGTCCCGCCCCAGCCGCTCCGCGATCGCCCGGCCGATGCCCCTGCTGCCGCCCGTGACCAGCGCCGTCCTGCCCGTGAGCACGCCCATGACCGCGCCCCCCTTTCTGTATCGGTTGCTATAGAAAGAAGGTAGCAGGCTTTCCGTAGCGAGCGCTATAGAATTGAGGAATGGCGACGAAACAGCGTGGACGACCCCGGTCCTTCGACCGGGAGACGGCCCTGGAGCAGGCGATGCGGGCCTTCTGGGAACACGGCTACGAAGCCGTCTCCATCGCCGACCTCACCGAGGCCATGGGGATCAAGGCGCCGAGCCTGTACGCGGCGTTCGGTGACAAGCGCACGCTCTTCGAGGAGACGGTCGAGGCGTACGTCCGGGACTTCGGCGCCTTCTCCGGCCGCGCCCTGGACGAGGAGCCGACCGCGCGCCGGGCCGTGGCCCGGCTGCTGCGTGAGGCGGCGGCCTTCCACACCCTGCCGGGCTATCCGCGCGGCTGCATGGTCATCACGGCCGCCACCAACTGCACGGTGCAGTCCGAGGACGTCATGCGCAGCCTTCAGGAGCGCCGCGGCCGGAACGTGGAGATGATCGAGGAGCGGATCCGCGGCGACATCGCGGCCGGTGAGCTGCCCGCCGGCACCGACGCGCACGCGCTCGCGAGCTACAGCGCGACCGTGCTCCAGGGCATGTCCCAGCAGGCGCGGGACGGCGCGGACCGTACGACGCTGGAGCGGGTGGCCGAGCTGGCGATGGCCGCCTGGCCGCCCGGCCGCGGCGAAGGCGGGGAGGCGAAGGGGGAAGCGGCCGGAGCCCGCGACGGTGGCTGAGGTGCCCGTATGACGCGGTCGCCCCGGAAACACCCGCGGGCCGCGGCGCCGGGACAGGACCCTCAACCTGTCCGGCACCGCAGCCCGGAGCTTCATCGGCCGGCCCGGCGGCGGGACGCGCCCCACGTGCGGCAGGAACGCACGCCCGCCCAAAGGCCGGTCGACCTGAGGCCGCCGCGCAGTCAGGGCAGAGAGCGCCTGGGCCTCTATCCGCTCTCCTGTGCGGGGAGAGCGGAGGTATCTGCAGTTCTGAAGTCTGGTTCCGCCGCCGCCGGGCGGCCGGGGGCCACCCCATCGGAGTGCGGTACCAACTCATTGTGGACTAGACCATTCTGATCTGTCCATGCCCTTGCACAGGCAACAACCCCACCGTACGCCGGTAGGCTCCCATGCGTGCCCTCCATGAACGATCTCGTACGCCAGCACACCGCCCTCAGCGACTCCGACCTGGAGTGGCTGCACCTGCTGGTCTCGGAGTGGCAGCTGCTCTCCGACCTCTCCTTCGCCGACCTCGTCCTGTGGGTCCCCACCCTGGACGGCACGCGCTACGTGTCCGTCGCCCAGATGCGGCCCAACACCGGACCGACCTCCTACCAGGACGACATGGTCGGCCACCTGGTCCCGCGCGGCCGCCGCCCCATGCTCGACTCCGCCCTGGACGAGGGACGGATCGTACGCGAGGGCGACCCCGAGTGGCGCGAGGAGGTGCCGGTACGCGTCGAGTCGATCCCGGTGCGCCGGGAGGGCCGGGTGCTGGGCGTGATCGCCCGCAACACGAACCTGCTGACGGTACGGACGCCGAGCCGGCTGGAGCTCACGTACCTCCAGAGCGCCTCCGACCTCGCCCAGATGATCGCCGCAGGATCCTTTCCCTTCCCCGGCCAGCAGGTCGACATGGACGCCTCGCCGCGCGCCGGCGACGGGCTGATCCGGCTCGACGCGGACGGCGTCGTCCAGTACGCCAGCCCGAACGCCCTCTCGGCCTACCACCGCCTGGGCCTCGCCGCCGACCTTGTGGGCCACCACCTCGGCCAGGCCACCGCCGAACTGGCGCCCGCGCGCGGCCCGGTCGACGAGGCGCTGGTCAAGCTGGCCAGCGGCTGGGCGCCGCGGGAGTTCGAGGTCGAGGGCGAGGACGGGGTGATCCAGCTGCGCGCCATCCCGCTCAAGCCCAAGGGCACGCACATCGGTTCGCTGGTCCTGCTGCGCGACGTCACCGAACTCCGGCGCCGGGAACGGGAGCTGATCACCAAGGACGCCACCATCCGGGAGATCCATCACCGGGTGAAGAACAACTTGCAGACCGTGGCCGCCCTGCTGCGCCTCCAGTCCCGCCGGATGGACTCCGAACAGGGGCGCGAGGCGCTCAACGAGGCCGTACGCAGGGTCGGTTCGATCGCGATCGTCCACGAGACGCTGTCGCAGAACCTCGACGAGCGCGTCGAGTTCGACGAGATCGCCGACCGGGTGCTGGCGATGGTCGCGGAGATCGCCCCGGGCGCGGTGACCACGCGCCGTACCGGTCGCTTCGGCATACTCGACGCCGAGGTCGCCACGCCGCTCTCCATGGTCCTCACGGAGATCCTGCAGAACGCCCTCGAACACGCCTTCGTTCCAGGGGATCAGGGCACCGTCGAGGTCGGCGCGGTGCGCGGTGGCAGCCGTACGGAGCCCCGCCTGCTGGTCACCGTCCAGGACAACGGCCGCGGCCTGCCGGAAGGGTTCGACCCGCACCGGGCCGGGAACCTCGGCCTGCAGATCGTGCGCACGCTGGTGGAAGGCGAGTTGGGCGGAAAGTTCGACATGCTGCCCGGGGCCGAGCGGGGCACTCAGGTGATCCTCGATATTCCCGTACGAGCGGATAAGCACTGACGGGAACCAGTGACGGGAACCACTGACGGGAAGCGCCGATGAAGTGCCGGTGAAGCACCGATGATGCGGCCTTTCATCAAGTGAGCGGTTCTCGCGGGTTATTCGTGAATACGCCGGCTCCCTACCCGGTGTCCGTATCGCGGAGGAGCGCGCGGGGTGCGGGCCGCCGGGTTTCCCGTACGGCAGATCGATGTCACGGAAGAGTGACGGCGGCGGTGGCAAATGGACAACGGTGAATCGCCGTTGACGGCCGGGTGCGTGGGCGCAAAGGTCCGGACCTGACCGGAGCGACGGCCGATACCCGCACCCGGGGCCCGTACCCGGAACCCGCGCCCGGCCCCGTACGCGGAACCCGCCCCGGACAGCAGTAAGCCCCGGACCCATCTGGTCCGGGGCTCAAAGCTCACGTTGCGTGGTGGCTTCTCCCGAGCGCTCAAGGGCGCCGGGGGAGCGTTGGGGGTACTGCGCGCTGCGGCTCGGGGGCCACGGGGGCGTCTGGCGGTCAGGCGCTGGCGTTGCGCGCCCGGTTGCGAGCTGCGCGGCGCTTCATGGCGCGGCGCTCGTCTTCGCTGAGACCACCCCAGACGCCGGAGTCCTGGCCGGACTCCAGCGCCCACTGCAGGCACTGCTCCATGACGGGGCAGCGGCGGCAGACGGCCTTGGCTTCCTCGATCTGCAGCAGCGCAGGACCGGTGTTGCCGATGGGGAAGAAGAGCTCGGGGTCTTCCTCGCGGCAAACGGCGCGGTGACGCCAGTCCATGGCTGCTCCATCTCCTCGTGTGACGGGATCGTTGCTTGTGAATGTGAACGCTTTCACGAATCCCTCCACAAGGGAAGGGCCGAACCCCAGTTGGAGAACTGGTGCGGTCCTGAAGAATGAGGAGGAGGATTCGGGCTCTCAAGGGGGCCGGTAGAAACGGCCGTCCCGATCGCCATGAAGAGACTCGCAAACCTCGGCGGCGGATACAACCCCTTCCGGAAACTTTTTTTTGATTCCTTGGTGTCGCCTAGGTCACAGCCGTACTTCTAGGGGGTGGAAGTCAGCCTAAACGTTCGAGTGAAAGGACTTTAGGCCCTACTGCTCACACAATCACACGCAGTGCACGGCGAACGCCTGTGAACGTCACGCTCGTACGGAGCCCCAGGTGGTCACCGTCCATCTGAAAGGGCAGTGGGGCCTGCGAATGCAAGGTGAAGTCCGTCAAGTCATGGAGTGAGACCACGTGCTTGCCCCGGGGGCCGCGCTCCGGTGTTGACGCCAGCAGTTGGGTCGCGTAGCGGGTCACCGCAGACGCGGACAACTTGGACAGGGCGAACACGTCCAGCGCCGCGTCGAAGGACGCCGCCGGCGCCGGGTAGACCGGCCGGTTGCCCAGGTAGGTCCAGGGGGCGGTGTTGCAGATTATCGACATCACCAGGTGCTCCACGGGGTCCTCGCCCGGGCGCTCCAGCGTGATCGTGCCGTGCCGGCGGTTCGACTCGCCGACGTACTGGCGCAGCACCTGCCGCATATACAGCGCGTGCGTCGACCGCTTGCCGCGCTCCCGCTGCTGCTCGACCCGCCCGACCACGCCGGCGTCGAACCCGAAGCCCGCGCAGAACGTGAACCAGCGGGCCGGTACGCCCTCGTCCTCGGTGCCCGGGGTGCCGGCGGCCAGGCCCAGGCCGACCGTGCGCTCGCTGCCGTCACGCAGCGCGTCCAGAAGGGCACCCGTCGCCTCGACCACGTCGTTCGGCAGGCCGAGGGCGCGGGCGAAGACGTTGGTGGAGCCGCCGGGCACGACGGCGAGCCGCGGGAGCGCGTCCGGGTCGGGGCCGTGCGTCAACAGGCCGTTGACGACCTCGTTCACCGTGCCGTCGCCGCCGAGCGCGACGACCAGCTCGACCTGGCCGCCTTCGGCCGCCTGCCGGGCCAGGTCGCGGGCGTGTCCGCGGTACCGGGTCTCGGCGACCTCCAGCTTCAGATCGCTGGCCAGCGCGTGGGTGAGGACTTCACGTGTGCGCGCACTGGTGGTGGTAGCTGCGGGATTGACCACGAGAAGTGCGCGCATGTGGAGAGGGTACCTACCTGCCGGTACCCGACCCACTCCCTGCCCACCGTGCGGAGGGGGGCCCGGGGCTACCCTGCTGGGGTGAGCAGTAAGCAGAAGCGGCCCGCGGCCGAGGCGGCCAAGCAGTCCCGGCCGGCCGAGGCGACGCAGACGGACAAAACGGGCGGACAGCGCGTACGGGCCGGTGGCGCGAAGGCCGGTGCCCGCCGCGAACCCGCGAAGGGCGGCCCGTCCGCCAAGGGCGCCAAGCCGGGGCGGACCGCCGAGGCGGCCGCTCCCGTACCGGAAGGGCCGCGTCCGGTACGGCTGGGTGTCGCCGCGGTGCTCACCGCCGTCGAAGGGGTCGCACTGGCAGCGCTCGGCATCTCCATGCTGGTCGTGGGCCTGACCGGCTCGCCGGACAGCCCCCGGCAGGCGGAGACCGGCGGTCTGACGGTGCTCGCGCTGGCGGTGCTGCCGCTGATCGCGGCGCGCGGGCTGTGGCTGCGGCGCCGCTGGAGCCGCGGGCCCTCGCTGATCACGCAGATCGTCGCGCTGCCGGTGGCCTGGACGCTGGTCAACGGCGGTGGCGCACTGATCGCGGGCGGCATCGGACTGGCGGTGGTCGCGCTCGTGGTGCTCGCCCTGCTGGTGAACCCGACGGCCACCGAAGCGCTGGGCATCACGCCGCGGGACTGAGGACGCACCGGAAGAGGTACGCCCGAAAGAGGTACGCGTCGTACGCGTTGCGGGGTGGTGGCCCGCCCGCCCGGGTCGTCGGGCCCCGGGTCCGGAGCGTGGGTGTCCCGGGCGGTGCGGCCGGGTGCGGTAGGCGCCGGGCGGTAGAAGTTCCGGTTCCGGAGGGTCGCTGTCGGCCGGCGCGGGGACGAGCCGGGTCCGGGCGGCCGTGTACGCCGCCGGTCGTCCGGCGCCGTCGGTGGGCCGCCCGCATCCAGGTGCGGTGGGGCTACTCCTCCACCAGCAGCTTCTCGCGGAGCTGGGCCAGGGTGCGGGCCAGCAGGCGGGAGACGTGCATCTGGGAGATGCCGACCTCCTGGGCGATCTGCGACTGGGTCATGTTGCCGAAGAAGCGCAGCAGCAGGATCTTCTTCTCGCGCGGCGGCAGGTCCTCCAGCAGCGGCTTGAGGGACTCGCGGTACTCCACGCCCTCCAGCGCCTCGTCCTCGGCGCCCAGGGTGTCGGCGACGGCCGGCGACTCGTCGTCGGTGTCCGGGACGTCGAGGGAGAGCGTGCTGTAGGCGTTCGCCGATTCGAGGCCCTCCAGGACCTCTTCCTCGGAGATCGACAGATGCTCGGCCAGCTCGTGGACCGTGGGGGCGCGGCCGTGGCGTTGGGAGAGCTCGGCGGTCGCCGTGGTCAGCGACAGCCGCAGCTCCTGGAGGCGGCGGGGCACCCGGACCGCCCAGCCCTTGTCGCGGAAGTGCCGCTTGATCTCGCCGACGACGGTGGGCGTGGCGTACGTGGAGAACTCCACGCCGCGGTCCGGGTCGAAGCGGTCCACGGACTTGATCAGACCGATGGTGGCGACCTGGGTCAGGTCGTCCAGCGGCTCGCCGCGGTTGCGGAAGCGCCGGGCCAGGTGCTCGACGAGCGGCAGGTGCATGCGCACGAGCGTGTTGCGCAGCTCGGCGCGCTCCGCCGAACCGTCGGGGAGCTTGCGCAGCTCGTAGAACATCGCCCGCGCGCCGCTCCGGTCATGGGGGTCATGAGGGTGGTGCGGGGTGTGCGGATCGCGCTCTTCGTGCCTGTGCTCGCTCTGGTCCATGTGGTCCGCCCGCTCTGCCTGCTCCGCCGCGTCCAACCGGCCGCCGTGGTCATCCGCGCCCACCGGTTGCGGCCGGGCATGCTGCTCGGGGATGGCCACGCCGGGCGCCATCCGCGTGCCGCGTTCAAGATCCTTCACGGGGCCCCCTGTTCGGTCATGACGGTCCGGGACCGGTGCCGCGCTCCTTGTACAGGCTGATCGTGACTGTACGGTCGTCCGCGACGGTGGAGTCGACCTTGCCGGCCAGCGCGGAGAGCACCGTCCAGGCGAAGGTGTCGCGCTCGGGGGCGCGCCCGTCGGTCGTCGGGGCCGAGACGGTCACCTGCAGCGCGTCGTCCACCAGGTGGAAGACGCAGCTCAGTACGCTGCCCGGCACGGCCTGTTGCAGAAGGATCGCGCACGCCTCGTCCACGGCGATGCGCAAGTCCTCGATCTCGTCGAGGGTGAAGTCCAAGCGGGCTGCGAGGCCGGCCGTGGCCGTACGCAGCACCGACAGGTAGGCACCCGCAGCGGGCAGCCGGACTTCCACGAAGTCCTGGGTCCCGGGCTCGCCTGCGATCTGGGACACCCTCACCTCCAAGGTGACACAAGCTGGTTGAGCTGATATTCGCGCCGGTCGCGGCCCCTCTCGTGACAAGAGGAGAACGATCCGGCGCGGCACATGGTTCGCCTGCGACGCTATCGCGATCTGCGGGGCGGTGTCGCCCGGGAGGGGCAGGGCCGCCTCCCGGCACGACGGTCGGACTCGCAACGCCCCGTAGTCGTACGACTGTCACTCATTGTAAGCCTACGGGTACGGACAGTGGCTAGGGGTCTGCACCGCCAAATCGAAACTGATTACGCTGCGTTGACGCTCCGAGCGCCCGCGAGGTTGTGCAGCGCATCTCCAGTGAGCCGGAAGACGGTCCATTCGTCCATGGGTTCCGCGCCGATCGACCGGTAAAAACCGATGGACGGTTCGTTCCAATCCAGGACTGACCACTCGAAACGCTCGTAGCCGCGCTCGACGCAGATCTCCGCGAGGGCCGCCAGGAGCGCCTTGCCGTGGCCGCCGCCGCGCGCCTCGGGGCGGACGTAGAGATCCTCCAGATAGACACCGTGCGTGCCCGTCCACGTGGAGAAGTTGCGGAACCACAGAGCGAAGCCGACGGGGCCTTCGGCACCCTCGGCTATGAGCGCGAACGCGGCCGGGTGCGCACCGAAGAGGGCCTCGCGAAGCTGCGCCTCGGTCGCCTTGGCGGCCTCCGGGACCCGCTCGTACGTGGCCAGCTCACGGATCATCGTGTGGAGGACGGGTACGTCGTCGACCGTCGCGGTACGGATCATGCCTGAAGGCTAGCGGGCGGCACTGACAACCGGCGCCGGGGACCGGAAAACCCGGCTCCGGGCGCGGTGGTGTCAGACCAGGGTCTGGTCCGCGAAGCACCAGCGCCAGGTCTCGCCGGGTTCGAAGGAGCGCATGACGGGGTGGCCGGTCGCCTCGAAATGGCCCGTCGCGTGCCGGTACGGCGAGGAGTCGCAGCAGCCGACGTGCCCGCACACCAGGCACAGCCGCAGCTGGACGGGGTGGCTGCCGGCCGCCAGGCACTCCGGGCAGGTCTCGCTCAGCGGGGCCGGCTCGGGGCGCGGCAGTTCGGGAACGTGCGTGCACTCGCTCATGATTGCCAGGTTAGAGCGCATGGGCGGTCGCGGCAGACGTGACCGCGGAGACCGGGGCGGCGCGGTGCGGCCACGGCGGGACGGGACGGGACAAGACCGATGGACGTGATGCCACTTCTGCTGCTGGTCGCGGGGAGCGCGGCGGTCGCCGGGGCCGCCCGGCGCACGCCCGTGCCGGGGCCACTGCTGCTCGTCGCCGCCGGACTGGCGGCCGCGTACATCCCCGGCGTACCCGATTACACGCTCGACCCGCACATCGTGCTGCCGCTGCTGCTGCCCCCGCTGCTGCACACCGCGGCGCTGGAGAGCTCGTACCTGGACCTGCGGGCCAACCTGCGGCCTGTGGCGCTGCTGTCGGTCGGGTACGTGCTGTTCGCGACGGTCGTCGTCGGGTACGCCGCGTACCTGGTGATCCCGGACCTGCCGCTGGCGGCGGCGCTCGTCCTGGGCGCGGTGATCGCGCCGCCGGACGCGGTGGCCGCCACCGCCATCGCGCGCAAGCTGGGCCTGCCGAACCGCATCACGACCATCCTCCAGGGTGAGTCGCTGGTCAACGACGCCACCGCGATCACCGCCTACAAGGTCGCGCTGGCCGCGGCCGCCGGTGTGGGCGCGACCTGGACCCACGGCATCCGGGAGTTCGCCGTCGCGGCGCTGGGCGGGATCGGCGTCGGCGTGGTGCTGATGATCCCGCTGCACTGGCTGCGCTGCCGGCTGCGGGACGCGCCGCTGCTGGAGAACACCCTGTCGCTGCTCATCCCGTTCGTGGCCTACCAGGTCGCCGAGCAGTTCGGGGCATCCGGCGTGCTGGCCGTCGTCGTGGTCGGGCTCTACCTCGGGCACCGGTCCTGGCAGGTGGACTTCGAGACGCGGCTCCAGGAGGAGGCCGTGTGGAAGATGGTCTCCTTCGTGCTGGAGTCCACGGTCTTCGCGCTGATCGGCCTGCAGTTGCCGGTGGTGCTGCGCGGGCTGGGGGAGTTCAGCGGCGAGCAGGCCGTCTGGTACGCGGTGGTGGTCTTCGTGGTGGCGGTGATCGTGCGTTTCGTGTGGGTGTTCCCCGCGACGTTCCTGCCGCGGCTGTCGGCCCGTGTACGGGAGCGGGAGCCCGGTACGAACTGGAAGGCGCCGGTCATCGTCGGCTGGGCCGGGATGCGCGGCGTGGTGTCGCTGGCGATCGCCTTCTCGGTCCCGGTGGCGGTGCGGGACGGCGACGCGTTCCCGGCGCGCAACCTGGTGCTCTTCCTGACGTTCACGACGGTCATCGGCACGCTCGTCGTCCAGGGGCTGACGCTGCCGCCCCTGATCCGCGCACTGCGGCTGCCGGCGCGGGACGTACGGGCCGAGACGCTCGCCGAGGCGCAGGCGCAGAACGAGGCGTCACGGGCCGCGGAACGGCGCCTGGACGAGCTGCTGGAGGACGAGCGCAACGCGCTGCCGGGGCCGCTGGCGGACCGGTTGCGCACGGTCATGGAGCGGCGCCGCAACGCGGTGTGGGAGCGGCTGGGGACGGTCCACGAGGTGACGGGGGAGTCGGCGGACGACACGTACCGGCGGCTGGCGCGGGAGATGATCGACGCGGAGCGGAAGGTGTTCGTCGGGCTGCGGGACGCGCGGCGGATCGACGACGAGATGCTGCGGGTGCTGCTGAAGCGGCTGGACCTGGAGGAGGCGGCGGCGTACCGGGAAGGGGCGGACTAGGGCGTTTCAGGCGGGGAGGGCGCGCCCGTGATCACTGCCGTGACCGTGGTGCCGGGGGCGAAGGCGCCCTCTTCCGCCAGGGTGGTCAGGCCCAGCAGGAGCTTGGCCACGTAGAGGCGCTCCAGAGGGAGGCCGTGGCGGGCCTCGAAGTCGGCGGCGAAAGCCTCCAGTTCGGGGGTGCTGCGGGCGTAGCCGCCGCAGTGGAAGCGGTCGTCCAGGTCCCAGGCGCCGCGCCGGGCGCCGAAGGCCGCGAGCTGGAGCCGTTCGGTCTCGGCGGCGAGGAAGTGCGGGGTGCCGCCCCTGAGGACGGGGATGCCGAGTGCCCGCTGCCCGGGTGCCAGGCCCGCGGCCAGGCCGGCCAGGGTGCCGCCGGTCCCGCAGGCGACGGCGGCCACGTCGGTGACGTCGCGCAGCTCCCGGCCCAGGGCCGTGCACCCCTGGACGGCGAGGGCGTTGCTGCCCCCTTCCGGGATGGCGTAGTGCGGGCCGAAGCGCTCCCGGAGGGCCGCGCCGATCTCCGGCTCGGCCTTGCGGCGGTAGGTGGCCCGGTCGACGAAGTGCAGGCGCATGCCGTCGGCGACGCAGCGCGCCAGGGACGGGTTGAGCGGCTGGTCGGCCAGCTCCGCGCCGCGTATGACGCCCACCGTCGCGAACCCGAGGAGGCGGCCTGCCGCGGCGGTGGCGCGCAGGTGGTTGGAGTAGGCGCCGCCGAACGTCAGGAGCGTGTGCTCGCCGGCCTCGGCGGCGGCCCGCAGGTTGTGCTCCAGCTTGCGCCACTTGTTGCCGGGAAGCTCGGGATGTATCAGGTCGTCCCGTTTGAGGAGCAGCCGTACACCGCGGCGCGCGAACCGTTCGTCCTCGGTGTGCTGGAGGGGGGACGGCAGGCGCGGCCGCAGTGCGGCGAGGTCGGGGGCGGGAGCGGTCACGCGACCATTGTCGCGCTCGGGACGGGTTACTCGGCGCGGGCTACTTGAGCCGGGCGCCGATACGGGCGCGCATGTCCTCCATGGTGAAGCCCTTGGGGTCTATCTTGTCCGCCCGCCATTCCAGGTGGCCGATGACCGAGTACTCGTTCCAGCCATGGAAGCGGCACAGCGCCGCCGCGGCCTTCTCGATGGCTTCCAGCTGGGCTTCGGGCCAGGGGTCCGTGCCGTTGCCCAGGTTCTCGCACTCGAATCCGTAGAAATGGACGTTGCCGTCGGCGTTGTACTGGTTGGTGGGGGGCAGCTGCTTCTTCTCGGCGATCACGGCGTTCAGGACGTCGCGGTCGCCGCTGCCCGCGTGGTTGGCGCGGCCGCAGCCGACGAGGTGGACCCGGCCGTCCTTGGTGATGACGCCGTGGCACAGCGGTCCCGGCAGGGCCGAGGTGCCGTCGTAACACAGGCGTACGGTGCTCTCGGTCCCGGACGTGACGGTGTGGTGGATCACCACGCCGTGCACCGGGCCCCAGCCGCCGTGGCCTGCGCGGTTGTGCGTGCGCCACTCGCCGACCTCGACGATCTCCAGCCCCTCGTCTCTGAGGGCCTTGAGGAAGCTGTTCGCGGACATGGGTGGGGCCATGGCCGACTCCGTTCGGTGCGCGGCGGCCGCCGACCGCGCACCGCCTCATAAAACGCTTGTACTGGAACGTCAGGTCCCAGACCAGCCGTTTGGCGCGTGTGCGACCGGCTGAGCGAGCGGTTTCGGCCGCTATCCACCGCTTTCAGCCGGGGGGAGTCCGTGCCACCCGCAGCTTTCGGCCGGGTGGCCGCCGCCCTGCCCGCCGTCAGCCGCGCAGGAAGCCGTCACCATGGGTGGCGATGTGCGCCTCCAGGGCGTTGAGCGCTTCCTGGGTGGCCTGCGGGGAGCCGCTGCCGCGGCGCTCCGCGTAGTACGCCGCGCCCAGCTTCTTCAGCAGGTCGTTGCCCGCCCGCTGCTGCTGGACCTCGTCGACCTTCTGCTTGCCCTGGTTCAGCGCGCTCTGCGCCTGCTCCTTGGCGCGGTCCAGAAAGCCTGCCATTGCTGCCTCCGTGAGGTTGGGGGAGGGACGGACCGCTGGGGTCGCGGCGTCGTACCGGATCAACGGTCGGGACGCTACCCGCGTTCCCGTGCCAGTCTGGGGACATGTGCGCGGACACGGGCGGATACCGGGAGCGGGCCGCGCGGCTGTCCGGCGCGGTGGTCTGGGAGAAGCGGGCGCCCTGCGGTGTACCGGCGGTGCCGCTGCGGGTGCTGCCCGACGGCTGTACGGACCTCCTGTGGATGGACGGCCGCCTGATGGTGGCCGGGCCGGACACCACCGCGCACCTGCCCGCCACACGGCCCGGCGAACTCGTCGTCGGGCTGCGCTTCGCCCCTGGTCAGGGGCCCGCCGTCGTCGGTGTGCCGGCGCACGTCCTGCGCGATCAGCGGGTTCCGCTGGACGCGCTGTGGCCCCGGGGCGAGGTGGAGCGGCTGGCCGGGACAGTGGCCGGTAACGGATCACCCGGACGGGTGCTGGAGGAGATCGCCCTGCGCCGCTTCCGGGAGGCGGCGGACCCGCCCGACCCGGCGCGCGGCGTGATCGCCGCGGCGCTCGGCCGCGGCCGGTCCGTGGCGGAAGTGGCCCGGACGGTCGGGGTCGGCGAGCGGCAGCTGCACCGCCGCTGCCTGGAGGCGTTCGGGTACGGGCCCAAGACGCTGGCCAGGGTGCTGCGCCTCGTACGCGCGCTGGAGCTGGCCCGCGGCGGGCTGCCGTACGCGGACGTGGCGGCCCGCGCCGGGTACGCCGACCAGGCGCACCTGGCGCGCGAGGTGAAGGCGCTGGCGGGGGCCCCGCTGGGGGTGATCCTGGCTCCGGGTTAGCGTGTCCGTCATGGACTACCAGGCCGTTCTTGAGGAGGTAGCGGCCTATGCGAGGCCGTATGTCGGGCATGGGCAGGTTGCCGACTACATACCGGCGCTCGAAAAAGTGTCGGCGGATCGTTTCGGCATAGCCATCGCCGACATCAACGGCGAGGTGTACGGGGCGGGGGACTGGGAGGTCCCGTTCTCCGTGCAGTCCATATCGAAGGCGTTCTCGTTGGCCCTGGTCATGGCCAACGACAACGACGACATCTGGAAGCGGGTCGGCCGCGAACCGTCCGGCACGCCCTTCAATTCGCTGGTGCAACTGGAGTGGGAGAACGGCGTACCGCGCAACCCGTTCATCAACGCGGGCGCGCTGGTCGTCACCGACCGCCTCCAGACGCTGACCGGCGACGCCAGCACCACGATGCTGCACTTCCTGCGCGAGGAGAGCGGCAACCCGGACCTCGCCTTCGACCAGGCCGTCGCCGACTCCGAGGCCGACCACGGCGACCGCAACGCCGCGCTCGCCCACTTCATGGCCAGCTTCGGCAACCTGGAGAACCCCGTCCCCAGCGTCATCGAGCACTACTTCTGGCAGTGCTCGATCGAGATGAGCTGCCGCGACCTGGCGACGGCCGGCGGCTTCCTGGCCCGGCACGGGCTGCGCGCCGACGGCAGCCGCCTGCTGGAGGCGCGCGAGGCCAAGCGGATCAACGCGGTGATGCTGACCTGCGGCACGTACGACGCGGCGGGGGAGTTCGCCTACCGGGTGGGGCTGCCGGCCAAGAGCGGCGTCGGTGGCGGCATCGTCGCGGTGGTGCCGGGCCGCTGCACGCTGTGCGTGTGGAGCCCCGGGCTGGACCGCCGGGGCAACTCGGTCGCCGGTGCGGCGGCCCTGGACCACTTCACGACGCTGACCGGCTGGTCGGTGTTCTGAGCGGGGCCGTCCTACGGGTGACGCGGGACCGCCCTACGAGTGGCGGGGCCCGCGCTGCCGGGCGCATCGTGGTGGCGAGGAGGTGCGTCGTCATGGAGCACGAGATGCGTGCCGAGTACGCGGAGGGCGGCTCGCCGGGCGGGGCGGACGCCCCGGTGCGGATGTGGCACATGGTGCGGCTGGACGGCACCCTGTCCATGTGCGGACGCGAACTGCAACCGGATGCGGCGGTGCAGTCCGCGGACGCCTGGGGCACGTCGGCGGCCGAACCCTTCTGCCACTCGTGCGGGGCGCTCTACCTGCGCGAAGTGCCGTAGCCGCACGCCTGCGGGGCGCCCGGCACCCGGCCGCTCACGGCAGCGGCGCGAACAGATCCACCCCGTGCCCGTCCGGGTCCTGGACCACGGCGTACCGCTGCCCCCAGGGCGCGTCCCACGGCTGCTTCTCGCCGGTGTACCCCGCGCCGACCAGCTCCGCGTAGACCTTGTCGACCTCGGCCGGGCCCGCGCACTCGAAGGCGAGGCCGGTAGGGGTGCCGCTGCCCGGCGGCGTCCACCCGGGATCGATGGCGCGCAGGGTGTCGTAGGAGTCCCACATCAGGCGCAGCCCGCCGGGCAGCGACGCCTCGGCGTGCGGGGCGGCGTCGGCCTCGGGCGGCACCGCGAGACCGAGGCGGCGGTAGAAGGCGAGTGCGGCCGCCATGTCGGAGACGGCCACGCCGATCGCCGCGAGGCGCGGCGTCGTGGTCACGGGTGTGGGGTGGATTGCGTTGCTCATACGGGGAGCGTAGGAAGCGGGGCCGCCCCGGGTCTTGAAGGAATCGGACACCGTTACGGAGCGGCGGCCGGCCTCACGGGCACTCGATGACCTGGCCCGCGTACGACAGGTTGCCGCCGAAGCCGAAGAGCAGCACCGGGGCGCCGGACGGCACCTCGCGGCGCTCCACCAGCTTGGACAGGGCCAGCGGCACCGAGGCGGCCGAGGTGTTGCCGGACTCGACGACATCGCGCGCGATGACCGCGTTGACCGCGCCGATGCGCTCCGCCAGCGGCTCGATCAGCCGCAGGTTGGCCTGGTGCAGGACGACACCGGCCAGGTCCGCCGGCTCGATGCCGGACCGCTCGCACACCTGGCGGGCGATGGCCGGCAGCCGGGTGGTCGCCCAGCGGTAGACGGCCTGGCCCTGCTGGGCGAAGCGGGCCGGTTCGCCCTCGATGCGGACGGCGTCGCCCATCTCCGGCACCGAGCCCCACAGCACCGGGCCGATGCCCGGTTCCGGCGACGCCGAGACGACCGCGGCGCCCGCGCCGTCCCCGACGAGCACGCAGGTCGAGCGGTCCGTCCAGTCCACCACGTCGGTGAACTTCTCGGCGCCGACGACCAGCGCGTTGACGGCGGAGCCGGCCCGGATGGCGTGGTCGGCGGTGGCCAGGGCGTGGGTGAAGCCCGAGCAGACGACGTTGATGTCCATGGCCGCGGGCGCCGGCAGGCCGAGCCGGGCGGCGACGCGGGCCGCGGTGTTGGGGCTGCGGTCGGTGGCCGTGCAGGTGGCCACCAGGACGAGGTCGATGTCCCGCGGCTCCAGACCGCTGACGGCGAGCGCCTTGGCCGCCGCCGCGGCGGCCATCGCGTCCACGCTCTCGTCGGGCGCCGCGACGTGGCGGGTGCGGATGCCGACGCGGCTGCTGATCCAGGCGTCGTCGGTGTCGACGATCGTCGCGAGGTCGTCGTTGGTGAGCACCTTGGAGGGCTGGTAGTGGCCGAGAGCCAGGACGCGTGACCCCGTCATGGGAACCCCTGTGCGTGTGCGGAGGCGGTACCCGTCCAGTGTTGGGGGTGCGGCTCCTGTGGGCGTTGCGTGATCCGCCAATTCTCGGCGGCGAGATCTGGAGGGAACGCCACGTCCGCCGCGTATACCGCGCGTACGGCGTCGGTCGTGCCGGGCGGGGACGGCGGTCCTCGGCGATCACGGGCCCAAATCCGGGCGCCCTACGCGAACCCCGCCTACTACGATCATTTGATACGACTGCTGGAGGGGCGGGAATGCTCGGGGACATCGAGGACGGGGCAGCGGCAGCAACGCGGCTCGCGGAAGGTGCGCCGCTGCACGGCACACTTGATGTCGCCGACCCCGCCGACTGGCTCGCGCTGGACGCCGGAGTGCGTGAGGTGGCCTGGCACCGCCGGGAGTTCCTGCCGGGGTGGGAGCCCTCCGCCCCACTGCCCGCCGACCTGAGCCGGCTCGGCGAGTCCCGGATCGCACTCGCCCTCTGCCACCGCTACGGGCGGATCCGCCAGGAGGCGGTGCGCCAGTCGGTTCGGTACCCCGGTCTGCTGCCTGGGCTCGCCCCGGCGATGCCCCTTCCGGCGTGCCCTCGCGCGTACGGCCCGGCCCCGGCAGTGGTTCTGCCGGGGCCGGGCCGTGTGCCGGTGTTCCCGCCGCTCAGTCGAGCGGCTTGAAGCGGCGCAGGCGGAGGCTGTTGGCCACCACGAAGACCGAGGAGAAGGCCATCGCGGCGCCCGCGATCATCGGGTTGAGCAGCCCGGCGGCGGCCAGCGGCAGCGCGGCGACGTTGTAGCCGAAGGCCCAGAACAGGTTGGCCTTGATGGTGCCGAGGGTGCGGCGGGCGAGGCGGATGGCGTCCGCCGCGGCGCGCAGGTCGCCCCGTACCAGCGTCAGGTCGCCGGCCTCGATGGCGGCGTCCGTGCCGGTGCCCATCGCCAGGCCCAGGTCGGCCTGGGCGAGCGCGGCCGCGTCGTTGACGCCGTCGCCGACCATGGCCACCGACTTCCCCTCCGCCTGGAGGGCCTTGACGACCGAGACCTTGTCCTCCGGCAGCACCTCGGCGATGACGTGTTCCGCGTCGATGCCGACCTCGGCGGCCACCGAGCCGGCGACGGCCGCGTTGTCGCCGGTCAGCAGGACCGGGGTGAGGCCGAGGGCGCGCAGCCGCCGGATCGCCTCGGCGCTGGTGGGCTTGACCGCGTCGGCGACGACGAGCACGGCCCGTGCCTCGCCGTCCCAGGCGACGGCGACCGCGGTGTGCCCGGCCTCTTCCGCGGCGGCCTTGGCGTCCGCGAGCGTGGCGGGCAGCTCGATGGCCCAGTCCGAGAGGAGCGAGGTACGGCCGACGAGGACGGCGTGGCCCTCGATGACGCCCTGGACACCGCGCCCTGCCACGTTCGCGAAGTCCTCGGGCACCGGCAGCTCGCCCGTACGCTCGGCCGCGGCGCCGGCGATGGCGCGGGCGATCGGGTGCTCGGAGGAGTGCTCCAGCGCGCCGGCCAGGCGCAGCGCGTCCGCCTCGGACACGCCGTCGGCGAGGTGGACGGCGGTGAGCGTCATCGCGCCGGTGGTGACGGTGCCGGTCTTGTCCAGGACGACGGTGTCGACGCGGCGGGTGGACTCCAGTACCTCGGGCCCCTTGATCAGGATGCCGAGCTGGGCGCCGCGGCCGGTGCCGACCATGAGGGCGGTCGGTGTGGCCAGGCCCAGCGCGCAGGGGCAGGCGATGATCAGTACGGCGACGGCCGCGGTGAACGCGGCGACCGCGCCCGCACCCGTGAGGAGCCAGTAGCCGAGGGTGCCGAGGGCCAGCGCGATGACGACCGGGACGAAGACGGCGGAGATCCGGTCGGCCAGGCGCTGGGCGGCGGCCTTGCCGTTCTGCGCGTCCTCGACCAGCCGCGCCATACGGGCCAGTTGGGTGTCCGCGCCGATCCGGGACGCCTCGACGGTGATCCGGCCGCCCGCGTTGACGGTGGCGCCGGTGACCCGGTCGCCGGGGGAGACCTCGACGGGCACCGACTCGCCGGTGAGCATCGAGGCGTCCACGGCGGAGGAGCCGTCCACGACCGTGCCGTCGGTGGCGATCTTCTCTCCCGGGCGGACCACGAAGCGGTCGCCGACGGCCAGTTCGCCGACCGGTACGCGTACCTCGCGCCCGTCCCGCAGCACCGCCACGTCCTTGGCGCCCAGCTCCAGCAGTGCTTTCAGGGCGGCGCCGGCGCGGCGCTTGGAGCGGGCCTCGAAGTAGCGCCCGGCCAGGATGAAGGCGGTGACGCCGGCCGCGGCCTCCAGGTAGATGTTGCTGCCGCCGTCGCCGCGCTCGATGGTCAGCTCGAACGGGTGGGTCATGCCGGGCATCCCGGCGTGGCCGAAGAACAGGGCCCACAGCGACCAGCCGAGCGCGGCGAGCGTGCCCATGGAGACCAGGGTGTCCATGGTGGCCGTGCCGTGCCGCAGGTTGGTCCAGGCGGCCTTGTGGAACGGCCAGGCGCCGTACGCCACGACCGGCGCCGCCAGCGTCAGCGACAGCCACTGCCAGTTGGTGAACTGGAGCGCCGGGACCATCGCCATCAGGATCACCGGTACGGCGAGGAGCACGGAGACGGTGAGGCGCTGGCGCAGCGGGGCGAGGGCGTCGGCGTCAGGTTCCGGCGCCGGGGCGGCGCCGGGTTCGGGTGGCGTCGGGGCGGGGGCCGGGGGTTCCGGGACGGTGGCCGTGTAGCCGGTCTTCTCGACGGTGGCGATCAGGTCGGCTACGCCGATGCCTGCGCCCTCCTCGTAGGCGACCTGTGCCTTCTCCGTCGCGTAGTTGACGGTGGCGGTGACGCCGTCCATCCGGTTGAGCTTCTTCTCGACACGGGCGGCGCAGGAGGCGCAGGTCATGCCGCCGATCGCCAGCTCGATGCGGTGTTCGTCGACGGTGGTGGTCATGGCTGCTCCTTGGGGGCGGGGGTGGCGGCGGGTGCTGCCGCGTCCACTGCCTGGACTGTATACCCCTAGGGGGTATCAAGGCTACCCCCCCGGGGTATCCGCCGTCCGTGTAAAACCGGTGCTGGTGCCCTCGCCCTCACTCTCGCCCTCGTTCTCCGCCGCCCGCAGGACCCGGCCGCCCAGCTCCCGCAGGTGCGCCGTCAGCTCCGCCGGTTCGTGCACGGTGAACTCGCAGCCCAGCATCGCCAGCCGGAACGCCGTCCACTCCAGGGAGTCCGGCGAGGTCCGCAGGCGGCACGACCCGTCGCCGAGCGGCTCCACCTCGGCCGCCGCGCCCCCCAGCCGGGCGCGCACCTCCGCGGCGGGCAGGTGCACGGTGGCCACCGCGACGACCCCGGGGGCCAGGCCGTGCATCCGCTCCGTCACATACGCGGCGGCGTCCGCCGCGGGCAGCTCGCGCGCCGGTGTCCGTACCCCCGTGGGGTACGGCTCGCTCAGCCGGTCCACCCGGAAGATCCGCCAGTCCGCGCGCTCGTTGTCGTACGCCACCAGGTACCAGCGGCGCCCCGCCGAGACCAGCCGGTGGGGCTCCACCAGGCGTTTGGTGCGGGTGCCGTCGAACGCCTCGTAGGCGAAGCGCAGCCGCTCCTGGTTGGCGACGGCCGCCGCCAGGACGGTCAGGTGTTCGGGGGAGACGGTCGGTCCGTCCCCGAAGGGCATCGGGACGGTGGCCGTGCCGAGCGTGCCCACGCGCCGCCGCAGCCGGGACGGCAGGACCTGTTCCAGCTTGGCCAGCGCGCGTACGGACGCCTCTTCGATGCCGTCGACGGCGTGCCCGGCCGCCGAGCGCAGGCCGACGGCGATGGCCACGGCCTCCTCGTCGTCCAGGAGCAGTGGCGGCATCGCGGCGCCTGCCGCGAGCCGGTAGCCGCCCTCGGCGCCCATCGTGGCGTGCACCGGATAGCCGAGGTCGCGCAGGCGGCCGATGTCGCGGCGGATGGTGCGCGGGGTGACCCGCAGGCGCTCGGCGAGTTCGCTGCCGGGCCATTCGCGTGGCGTCTGGAGGAGGGAGAGCAGGTTCAGCAGGCGTGCCGAGGTTTCACTCATACCGCCGATGATGCCGTGCCATGTAGGACGACATCTGTCCGGCATGTCTATGTCTATGTCTACGGCTGCGGCGGATAGTCCTTGCCGTTCAGGGCGCGGTAGATGAACCGGGTGGCCGCCTCGACGGCCTCCTCCTCGGGCATCCCGGGCGGCAGATGCGCGGGGGCGTCCAGCATCGCGCTCATCAGCGTCAGCGTGGTCCCGACGGATGCCGGCAGGTTCCGTACGTGTGCCAAGTGGTCGGCCAGGTCGTCGAGCTGCCTGCGGCGGAACTGTTCGAGGGTGTGCGCGAAGTCCTCGCTGACCAGCGCCGCCTGGCGCAGCGCGAGCACGGTTGCCGCGTGCTCCCGGTGCACCCGCCAGTGGGCGGCCACGTGGTAGCGGATCGCGTCCGGGTCGGCGAAGTCCGACTTGTGTTCCTCGGCCGCGGCGAAGGAGTCGCTCGCCGCGGCCAGCTCGGCCAGTAGTGCCTTGAGCAGTTCTTCCTTGCTCGCGAAGTGGCGGTAGAAGGAGCCCGCGGCCCGGCCGGCTTCCGCCGTGATGTCGGTGATCTTCGTGTTCAGGTAGCCGCGGTCGGCGAACAGGCGCTTGGCCGCCTCGATCAGTGCCGTCCTCGTCTCGACCGCCTGCTCCGCGCGCTTCACGTGCCCTCCAGCTTCCTTGACAGCGCACGCTAGCAGCCCACAGGATGAATGCAGATTCAGTGAATGCAGATTCAGGGAATGGAGATTCATTATGCGAGTACTCGTGGTGGGCGGCGGGCCCACCGGGCTGACGCTGGGCATCGAGCTGGCCAGGCGCGGCGTCGCGGTGCGGGTCGTCGACAAGGCGACCGCGTACTTCGACGGTTCGCGCGGCGACGCCATCCAGCCGCGCACCCTGGAGGTGTTCGACGACCTCGGCGTGCTGGACGCCGTACGCGCGGCCGGGGCGCCGCCGGCACCGCTCCGCGTGCACCTCGACGGCCGGTTCGCCGGCGAGCACTGGATGACCGAGCCGCGCGACCCCCGCCCCGACGTCCCGTATCCGAACGGGTGGGTGCTGGGCCAGTCGCAGACCGAGGCAATCCTGCGGGACCGGCTGGAGGAGTTCGGCGTACGCGTCGAGCCGGGCACCGAGCTGTCCGGCCTCGCGCAGGACGCGGACGGCGTGACCGCGCGGTTCGCCACCGGGGAGCAGGCCCGGTTCGACTACCTGGTGGGGGCCGACGGCGGCGCCAGCCTCGTACGCAAGGAGATCGGCGTGGCCTTTCCCGGCGCCACCGACGAGACCTTCCGGGTGCTGGTCGGCGACGTGTCCGTGCCGGGCCTCGACCTCTCGGTCGGGCACTGGTTCGCCGCGGCGGACAACCCGGTGCGGGGCGTCGCGCTCACCCCGCTCCCCGGCACCGGCAGGTTCCAGTTCATCTCGCCGCCCCTGGGCGAAGGGGACGACGCCTCACTGGAGACGATGCAGGCCGTACTCGACCGGTTCTCGGCCGGCCTGCGCCTGACCGGGCACGGCTGGTCGACGGTGTGGCGGCCGAACGTACGGCTCGCCGAGCGCTACCGGGTGGGACGGGTCTTCCTGGCCGGCGACGCCGCGCACGTCCACCCGCCGACCGGCGGCCAGGGCCTGAACACGGGCGTACAGGACGCCTACAACCTCGGCTGGAAGCTGGCCGGGGAGACCGCCCTCGACAGTTACGAGACCGAGCGGCGGGCGGTCGCGGCGCGCGTGCTCGGGGTGAGCACCGACCTGCTGGACAAGTACGTGGCGGGCAGCGCGGACGCGCACAAGCGCGGCGAGGAGGGCTTCGGCCTCGACATCACCTACCGGGCCGCGGACGCCACCGGCCCCCTCGTCACCGGCGACCGCGCCCCCGACGCCCCGCTGCTGGACGCGGACGGCAAGCACGTGCGCCTCTTCGACCTGTTCCGCGGCCCGCACTTCACCCGGCTGGCCTTCGGCGCGCCCGCACCGGACGAGGAGCACGCCCACGCCGTACTGCGCCCCGGCGAACGGCCCGTCGGCGGGCGGTACGTCGTCGATGCCGAGGGCCACGCATTCGCGGCCTACGCGGCGGCGCCGGGCGACACCTTCCTGGTCCGCCCGGACGGCTACCTGGCCTGAGCGGCGGGCCGGAGGCGGTGAGCGGGCCCGGGGCGCGTCCTACAGCCAGCCGTTCCGCTTGAAGCCGCGGTGGATGAGGAAGCAGACCGTGAGCGTGACGGCCGCGACCAGCGGGTAGCCGAACGCCCAGTGCTTCTCCGGCATGTACTCGAAGTTCATGCCGTAGATGCCGCACACCATCGTCGGTACGGCCAGGATCGCGACCCAGGCGCTGATCCGCCGCATCTGCTCGTTCTGGGCCACGGTGACCTGCGCGAGGTGCGCCTGGAGTATGGAGTTGAGCAGTTCGTCGAAGGCGTTGATCTGCTCGGTCACCCGCTCCAGGTGGTCCGAGACGTCGCGGAAGTACGTGGTGATGGCCGGGTCGACCAGCGCCATCGGCTGGGTGGCGAGCGCCTGGAGGGGGCGGGCCAGCGGGGACACCGCGCGCTTGAGCTCCAGCAGTTCCCGCTTGAGCTGGTAGATCCGGCCCGCTCCGGTGCCGGAGCCCTTCGTGCCGTGGCGCTTGTCCGGCTCCGGGGCCCGGCGGGTGCTCTCGGCGAAGACCTCGCTCTCGACGTCGTCGATGTCGTCCTGCACGGCGGCGGCGACGTCCAGGTAGTCGTCCACCACCAGGTCCGCGATGGCGTGCAGCACCGCGGAAGGGCCGATGGCCAGCTGGTCCGGGTCCGACTCCAGCTGCTCGCGCAGCGGGCCGAGCGAGCCGTGGCCGCCGTGCCGGACCGTGATGACGAAGTCGGTGCCGGTGAAGACCATGATCTCGCCGGTGTCCACCACCTCGCTGGTCTCGGTCAGCCGGTCGTGCTCGACGTAGCAGACCGTCTTGAACACCGTGAACAGCGAGTCGTCGTACCGCTCCAGCTTGGGCCGCTGGTGGGCGTGGACCGCGTCCTCGACGGCGAGCGGATGCAGCCCGAACAGCTCCACGATGCCGGCGAACTCCTTCTCCGACGGCTCGTGCAGGCCGATCCACACGAAGCCGTCGCCGGATTCGCGCACCCGGCGCACGGCCACCTCGGCCGGGTGGTCGCCGGGCTGGCGCACGCCGTTCTCGTACACCGCGCAGTTGACGACGGCGGTGCCCAGGGGCGACCGCGCCGGGTGGCTGAGGTCGACACCACGGTGCCGCTGCTGCGGCAGGCGGACCGCTTTACGGAGGTTGCTGATCACCGACACGGACACCAGTATGGCCCGCTCGTACGGCCGGGCGGGAGGCGCGGCGACTCCTCCGCGTGCTTCCCGCCCGTATGGATTTCTCCGCTCCGCCGCGTAGGCACCGGGCTCAGCGGCCCGCCACGTGAAGGGGACGCGCGGCGCCCAGTCCCATCACCACCTGCGGCACCAGCAGCACCAGCAGCACGGCCACCGGCGCCGCCCAGCCGCCCGAGACGTCGTGCACGGCACCCAGCACCGCGGGCCCGGTGGCCGCCAGGACGTAGCCGAAGCACTGGGCCATGCTGGACAGCTGTGCGGTGTGCCGGATGTCCGGGGCGCGCTGGACGATGAACAGCAGGGCCAGACTGATGGCCGCGCCCTGGCCGAGACCCAGCAGCGTCATCCACACGTACGCGCCACCGGCCGGCGCGGCGAGCATCCCGGCGAAACCGGCCGCGCAGAGCACCGCGCCGAGCGTCGCCAGCGCGCCCGCCGGCAGCCGCCGCCCGACGATCACCGGGGCGAGAAAGGAGCCCGCGATGCCCAGCAGCGAGGAGAACGACAGCATCCAGCCGGCGTCGCCCGCGCTCAGGCCGGCGTCCGTGAGCATGGTGGGCAGCCAGGCGGCAGCCGCGTAGTAGCTGAGCGACTGGAGGCCCATGTAGCCGGTGACCTGCCAGGCCAGCGGGGAGCGCCACAGGCCCCGCACGGGATGTGCCGCCTGCTGGGCGGCGGCCGCAGTGGTACGGGTACGGGCCCGGGTCTGCGGCAGCCACACCACCAGCGCGACGACCGCCAGCGAGCCCCAGCACGCCAGCGTGGCCTGCCAGCTCAGCCCGGCCGCGCGCTGGACCGGCACGGTGACACCCGCCGCCAGCGCCGCGCCGCCGAACAGCGACATCGAGTAGAGACCGGTCATCAGCCCGGCCCTGGCCGGGAAGTCCCGCTTGATCAGGCCGGGCAGCAGCACGTTGGCGACGGCTATCCCGGCGCCGATGACGATCGTCCCGGCGAACAGCGCGGCCACCGGGTCCAGCAGCCGCAGCGCCGTGCCCGCGCAGATCAGCACCATGGTGCCGAGCAGCGAGCGCTCCATGCCGAAGCGGCGGCCGAGCCGCGGCGCGACGGGGGCGAGCAGGCCGAAGCAGAGCAGCGGCAGCGCGGTCAGCAGGCTGGTCGCCGCGGCCGACATGCCGCTCTCGTCGCGGATGGTGCCGGCCAGCGGCGACACGGCGACGAGCGCCGGACGCAGGTTGAGCGCCAGGAGGATGACCCCGGCGCCCAGGTAGAGGGCGCGGCGTCCGGCGGCGCCCGGCGGCGGGGTGTGCGGGGCGTTGTCCTCCGCGGGTGCGCCCGGCCGCGCGGCGCCACCGGTGCCGGGGGCGCTCACGGTGGCGGCCGGTCCGTCGTCATGCATGGGCTTCTTCTCCTGAACGTGCCGGGTCGCGCGGGTCCGCCGCCGGTTCGCCCTCGTACGGGCGCGCCTCGCGCAGCGCGTCCATGGCCTCGGTCAGGTGCGCGAGCGCGGCCTGCTCGGCGGCGTCGGGGTCCCGGGCCTCGATGGCGTCGACGATGGCGGTGTGCGCGTCGAACTGGTGCCGTACGGAATCGGGGAGCGGCCTGCGGATGACGGCCTGGAGGGTGGCGCGCAGGGCGTCGCTGAAGTGCTCGTAGAGGTCCGCGAGCACGCCGTTGTGCGCCGCCGCCGCGACGGTGCGGTGGAAGTCCACGTCCGCGTCGATGAACGCGGCGATGTCGCTGTTCCCCCAGGCGCGGTCCCGCTCGGCCAGGGCGGCCCGCAGCGCGGCCAGGTCCTCGTCGGTGCGGCGCAGGGCGGCGTAGCGGGCCGCGTCGCGCTCCAGCGAGGCGCGGACCTCGTACGCCTCCAGGTCGGCGGCCCGGCGCAGCCTGCGCTGCACGGCGGCCCCGAAGTCGCTGCTGGCCCTGACGTACGTGCCGTCGCCCTGGCGCGGCTCCAGCATCCCGGTGTGCACCAGGGCGCGGACCGCCTCGCGGACGGTGTTGCGGCCCACGTCCAGCGTCTCCACGAGCACGGGTTCGGCGGGGATCTTCTCGCCGACCTCCCACTCGCCGTCGGCGATGAGCCGTTCCATCTGCTCGATGACCAGGTCCACCAGGCTGGTGCGGGCGGTGCTGCGCAGCGGCATGGACGCCGTCCTCCCTCTCGATTCCACCGGTGATGGGAACATCCCATGTTTGGCGGTGTCAAACGTCCGGCGTTAACCTGGGACCGCCGGTGATCTCCGGATCCCGGTACGGCGGTGGGGCCCGCCGGACCACAACCGCGGCACGTCACGCCGCCAACGGTCCCTGCTTGCACAGCGGAAGCGCGGCACCGCGCGCACCGCGCGAGTAGGAGACGCATGGACACCCGAGCCCCTCGACCGCCGGCGCCCTGGCGCGGCCAGTGGGCCGCCGTCGCCGCAGTGTCGGCCGGCGGTGGCATCGGCGCGGCCGCCCGGTACGGCGCCGGCCTGCTGTGGCCCACCACCCCCGGGACGCTGCCCGTCACCACCCTCCTCGTCAACGTCGTCGGCTGCGCGCTGATGGGCGTCCTGATGGCGCTGATCACCGAGCTGGGGTCGCCGCACCGGCTGCTGCGCCCGTTCCTGGGGACCGGAATCCTCGGCGGCTTCACGACCTTCTCCACGTACGCGGTGGACATCGCGCACCTGGTGGAGACCGGACGCGTGGCCCTCGGCCTGGCCTGCCTGGCGGTCACCCTGCTCGCCGCGCTGGCGGCGACGTGGTGCGCGATGGCGGGCACCCGGTTCCTGCTGGCCCGGCGGGGTGTGCGGTGAACTGGCTGCTGGTGGTGGCCGGCGCGATGGCCGGCGCGCCGCTGCGGTTCCTGGCGGACCGCTTCGTGCAGTCCCGGCACGGCACGGCTTTCCCCTGGGGCACGTTCGCGGTCAACGTCGTGGGTTCGCTCGTCCTGGGGCTGGTCACCGGCGCGGTGGCGGCGGGGGCGGCGTCCTCGCAGGTGCTCCTGCTGCTGGGGACGGGACTGTGCGGTGCGCTGACGACGTACTCGACGTTCTCTTACGAGACGGTGCGGCTGGCCGCCGGCGGCGCGCGGTTCCACGCGGTGGCCAACGTGGTGGCGAGCGTCACCGCGAGCCTCGGCGCGGTGTTCGTCGGTGTGGCTCTCGCGCGGGCGCTGTGGTCCTGAGCGGTACGCGGGTGACCGGGCGCGCCTGATGGGCTCGGCTGTACGTCGTGACACCCACAAGAGTGAACGATTGAGGTCGAGTTCCGAACGGAACCTTTCTTCACCGCCGCCCGACAGCCAGCCGGAATACGCTGGTGGCGCGGTGCCCCGGACCCCGGTTCGCACGATCACGAGACAAGTACGTGCACGTTCGCATCAGGGGCGGGATGGTCATGCTTATCCACTACCGTATCGGCGCGAAAAAAATCAAAGTAGTGCGGCCCGAGGGCGAGTTGGACCTCATGACGGCGCCACGCTTCCGGAGCCTGCTGCGCCAGGGCCACAGCCGCGTCACCGGCCCGCCCCGGCTGATCGTCGACCTCGCCGGAGTCACCTTCATGGACTGCTCCGCGCTGCGTGAACTGTGCGACGCCCAGACCTGGGCCGTGGAGCAAGGGGGCTGGGTCCGCGTCGTGCACGCCCAGCGCGGCATCGCCACCCTGCTGCGCGCGACGCGCCTCAGCAGCCGTTTCCCGCGCTACGCGAGCGTCCGCGACGCGCGCTCCGACCAGTTGGCCAACTGCTCGCCCTGAACGGCGCACGGCCGCCCGCCTCCAGAACCGGGTTCGTGAGGCACGGTGGTCATCAGGCACCAACCGGGAGACCATGGACACGGGCCGCAACCGGCCGACGACGGAAAGGGATGATCTCCATGGTCCGGGAACTCCCGGCACAGGCGCAGGTGGCAGTGCCCGAGGGGCTCATCGGCGACTTCGACACCGGAGAACTCCTGCACCGCCTGTCCGCGCACTGCGCGGAACTGCTCGGCGTCGACACCGCAGCCGTCCTCCTCGCCGACGCGCACGGCCGGCTGCGCACCGTCGCGACCACCGGCGGCGACGCCGGCCTGCCACCCCCCGCCGAACCGCCCGACCTCCGGAGCCCCTACGCGGACTGCTACCGCAGCGGGGCGCCCGAGACGGACATCGCGCTGCTCGACGCGCGCACCGTCGAACGGTGGCCGCGGTTCACCGGCCGCGCGCGGGAACTGGGCTATGTGACCGCGCACGCCCTACCGATGCGGCTGCGGTCCCGCGTCATCGGCGTCCTGGGCCTGCTGTCCACCACCACCGCGCGGCTCGGCGAACGGGACGCGGCGTTCGCCCGGTCGCTGGCCGACCTGGCGGCCGTCACCCTCGTACAGCAGCGCAGCCTGGAACGCAGCCACGCGGAGAGCACCCAGCTGCGCAACGCGCTGAGTTCCCGCGTCGTCATCGAACAGGCCAAGGGGATGCTCGCCGAGCGCTGGGCGACGACCGTCGACGAGGCGTTCGAGATCTTCCGGAGCTACGCGCGCGCCCACCGCCGCCGGCTCGCGGACCTGGCCCGCCAGATCGTCGACGGCACGCTCGACAGCGGCCTCGTCAAGGAGTACTTCCTCAACCGAAGGTGATGTGCAGGATCTGCTGGAGGACCGCATGGCAGAAGTCTTCTTACGGCGCCTGACCAGGTGGCAGGCCGAAGCGCAGCGCGAGGCCGTCGCCGATCTGTACGTCGAGGCGTACCGGGGCCCCTCGGGTGAGGAGTTCCGCGGCCGGGGGGCCTTTCTGCAACGGTTCGCCGAGCACGTCCAGCGCCCCGGATTCGAGATGGTCATCGCCAGCGAACCGGCCCTGGTCGGCTGCGCCTACGGCTTTCCCGCCGAGCGCGACGGCGGGTGGTGGCAGGGCTTCAACGGCCAGGTGCCGCGCGAGCTGGAAGAGCTGACGGCCTCAGGGCGGGTGTTCGTCGTCGCCGAGCTGATGGTGCTGCCCGCGCACCGCCGCGGCCACGTCGCCACCCGCCTCCAGGAGACACTGCTGATCCGCAGCAGCGCCACGATGGTGGTCACCCTGGTCGGTACGGAGAACGGGGCGGCGCGCTCCGCGGTGCGGGCGTGGGGCTGGCGCCCGACGGGCCGGCTGCGCGGGGCGTCCGACGGGGAGCCCGAAGTGGAGGCGTGGAGCCGGGTGCTGGCGCACTGAGCCACGGCCCAACGGTACGAAGCGGGCCGGGCGCGCGTGGCGGAACGCGTACGCGCGCGGCAGGGTCCTGATGACCCCGCCGCGCGCGTAGGCGCTGTCGGACCGTAACGCTCTCGTTCCGTAATTTCCCGGGTCCGTACGGCTGCCGCCGTGCTACCGGACCTGCCGGGGGAGCGGACCGGTCAGGGGCGCAGGCCCTTGAGGCCGTTGGCCCAGAGCTGGTTCACCTGCGCCCGCTCGTTCTGGTCCGGCTGGGAGTTCGTGCAGGACGGGCCGGGGCCGCCGCCGGACATCAGCTCGCTGCAGGGGCCCTCGTAGTGGTCCGGCAGGCCCAGCACGTGACCCGTCTCGTGCGTGGTGACGCGGGTGGAGTCGTACTCCTGGTTCTGCTGGTAGTCGAGGAAGACGAAGCCGCGGCCGTGGCCGTCGGTGCTGGCGTAGGAGCCGCGCGCGTCGTTGCCCTCGCGGTACTGGAAGTCGCCGCCGCTGCCTTCCTGGAGCTTGACGTTCTGCACCGCGCCGTTCCAGATCTGCGCGCTCGCGGCTATCTGGCTCTTGAATGTCGGTGCGGCGCTGGCGTCGTAGGTGACGGTGACGGCCTTCAGGCCCGGGTGAGCCTTCTGCTTGGCCTTCACCGACTTCATGACGGCTTCGAAGAACGCCTTGGTGTCGGCCTTCTCCGCGGCCGAGCCGACGTACGCGGCGGCCGTCACCTTGGCGTGCCCGGGGGTGGTGGAGGAGACGGTGCTCGCCGTGGCGGGGGCCGAGGCGGCCAGCGCGGCGACGAGGCCCAGACCGAGCGCTGCCGACAGCGCCGTCTTGGGAGATCTCATGGGGGGACTCCTTATCGCCCGTGGGGCCGTACGGCCGCCGTGTGGGGCGGCGGCCGGGGCCCTGCGGATGAACTTGTGGTGCCGGAGAGTCTGTTCGAGATCATCCGGGGCGCGGAGATGCCAGGTGGCGATAGCACCAGGTGATACCCCTGCGGGGAAAGCGGCCCGAGCAGGCCCGGAGAGTCTGGTGTGACGTGCGCAAACGTCGTTATGCTCCGGTCGTGGAGCTCGAAGTGAGGCATCTTCGCGCACTGTGCGCGATCGCCGACGCCGGCAGCGTACGCAAGGCGGCCCGGCAGCTGGGCATGACCCAGCCTTCCTTGACGACCCAGCTCCGCCGCATCGAGAACGCCCTGGGCGGCCAGTTGTTCTTCCGCGAGCGGACCGGCAGCAGGCCGACGCCGCTGGGCCACTCCGTGCTGAGCCGGGCCCGGCCGATAGTGGCCGACATGCGCGCGCTGGTCGACGAGATCGCCGCGGCCTCCCTGCGGGGCGGCTCCCGGCTGCGCATCGGCAGCACCAGCAGCCGGGCCGTCGCGGGCTGGCTGCGGCGGCTGCGGGCCAGGCTGCCCGACACGGAGACCACCATACGTATCGACGTGTCCGCCAGCGCCCTCCTCCAGATGGTGGCGATGGGCCAGCTCGACGTCGCCTTCGTCCACGAGGTGGAGGGGGCGCCGCTGCGCCGCCCCGACGGGCTGGTGGAGCGCGAACTGATCGCCAGGGAGCCGCAGTTCGTGGCGCTGCCGGCGCACCACCCGGCGGCCGCGCGGCCGGTGGTCGACCTCGCCGAGCTGGCCGGCGACCAGTGGATGGTCGACCCGTCCGTGGACGGCGAGTGGACGGGCCTGCGCCGGATCTTCACGGCGGCCGGCCTGGACCCCCGGGTGGTGCACGGGGACTATCTGACCGCCGCCGACCTGGTCGCGGCGGGCGAAGTGGTCACCCCCTGCCAGCCCACCTCACGCCCCCGGCACGGCATGGTCATCCGGCCGCTGCGCGGCGACCCCCTGGCTGTCCGCCTCTTCATGGCGCACCGCCCGGGCGCGGCACCGGCCGCCCCCGCCGACGCCCTCTTCGCCGACCTCACCGCCTCCTACATGGAAGTGGCCTGGGCCAGCGCGGCGTACCGCGAGTGGCTCGTACGGCACGACGGGCCGCTGCCGATCGCGACGTAACGCGGGGGCGGGAAGCCACGGCCACGCCCGGCCTCACCTCGCCGGGCGCCTCGGGTCGAGGCGCCCCTCGACCACCTCGCGGGCCACCTCGGTCAGCAGGCGCTGGTGGGAGCGGGCATAGCTGCGCAGCACGGTGAAGGCGGCGTCGGGCGAGAGGGCGTGGCGGGCGGTCAGGGCCCCTTTGGCCTGCTCGATGACGACCCGGTGGGCCAGGGCGTGCTCCAGCTGGGCGGCAAGGGCGCGGCCGGCCTCGACCTCGTGCTCGCGCACCACGGTGACGGCGGCGAAGTCCGCCAGCGACTGGCCCAGCGTCATCAGATCACCGGTCAGCGGTGTGCCGCTGGTGGCGAGCAGAACCAGGGCGCCGACCGGCCCCGAGTGGCCCCGTAGGGGGAGGGCCGCGACGTGGGTGCAGTCCAGGGCCAGGGCGCGCGGCGCGTAGCGCGGCCAGCGCTGCCGGGCCACCGAGCCGGCCAGGGCCGTACTGTGCAGCGCCGTACCGGAGCGGCGGCAGGCGGGGCCGGGCCCCTCGTCCCAGGCGGCGGAGTCCTGTTCGAGTCGGCGTACGCCTTCGTCGGAGCCCGCGACCTGCGGTGTGTCGCGGGAGGTGGGGGTGAAGGCGACCCCGGTGGCGCGGACGCCGAGCAGTTCCCTGCTGTGCCGGGTGAGCCGGGCCAGCAGCGTCGGGACACCGGGCGGGCCCGGCGCTCCGCCACCCGCCAGTTCCACGAAGACGGATGCGAGGTGCTGCGGAGCGGTGGTCATGGGTGGAGGCTCCTCGGTGGGTTCAGCTGCCCTGGGCGAGTTTCAGCGTGCCACCGAGGACCTGCCGGGCGATGGCGTCCGGTGACTGCCCGTCGGCGAAGGCTCGTGCTTTGATCATTGCCAGTGCGTCCTGTACCAGGCAGCCCGCCTGTACGGAGAGCATGCCGGCGGCCTGCTGGACGCTGTCCCGGTGGTCGGCGCCGTTGTACAGTTCGGGGTCGGCGTCGGGGCCGAGCAGCACGATACGGGTGAGGGCGTCGGCTATCACGGTGAGCGCACCGGAATCGGCCAGCCCGCTGCCCGGGTCGAAGACCGCGAGCGCGCCGATGCAGTGGTTGTCGGTCCGCAGGGGCGCGGTGACCACCTCGCGGATGCCCAGGGCGGTCAGCGCGGGCCCGTAGGCGGGCCAGCGGCGCTCGATGGCCGTTCCGGCGGCCGAGACCAGGCGGTGGCTCACCGACGCGTCGTGTGCGGGGCCCTCGCCGAGCACGAACTCCAGGTCCTGGGCCGCGCGGGACGCCTCGTCCGACGAGGCGACGGAGAGCTGGCCGTGGTCGGTGCCCATCAGGGTGAGCGCCGCGCTGGAGGTTCCGCACGCTTCCGCGACGCCCGTCATGAAGCGGGGTCTGCTGAACTCCTCACCGCCCCAAGCGGCCATCCGCTCGGCGTACGCCTCCTGGAGGCGCGCGGAGGAGAGATGGCACTCCGCGGTCTTGCGGTAGGCGTTGGCCAGGTCCGTATGCAACTCACCGCCGACCGAGGCCGCCAGGATTTCCTGCTGCTCGGCGCACGCGGCGGCGTGCTCGGCACGCTGCCGGGCCCTGGCCGCACGTCGCCGGGCCAGCTCCGCCTGAACGTCCCTGCGTGAGCCCCAGACCATAGTCACCAGCGTACGCCTGCGGTCGCTCTCAGTCGCTGTTATCGGTGCGGTCCGCCTCCAACAACAAGACGACACCGCCGTTGTGCCGGTCGAACGGGGAGCACAGGACGTTGCAGGTGATGGGCCGGCCGATCCGGTTGACGGCCGAGAGCCGCGAGGGAGCCGTGCGCTTGCCCGACTCCAGGCACTTCTCGACGGCCGGGCGCAGCATCTCGGTGGGCAGCCCGAAGTCCAGTGCGAAGAACGGCTCGTCGATCACCTCGTCGGGCCGCAGGCCCCACATGTCCACCGCGCCGCGGTTCCAGCTCTTGACCTTCAGTTCCTTGTCCAGGACCACGACGCCCGCGGCGATGGAGGTGACCACCCCTTCGAGGAAGGCGCGGGCCTCGTCCAGCTCCTCCGTGCGGGTGCGCATCTCCTCGTTCATCGTCTCCAGTTCCTCGTTGCCGGACTGGAGTTCCTCGTTGGTAGTTTCCAGCTCTTCGTTGGTCGACTGGAGTTCCTCGTTGGTGGTCTCCAGCTCCTCGATGCTCGACTGGAGTTCTTCGTTGGTGGTCTCCAGCTCTTCGTTGGTGGACTGGAGTTCCTCGTACGCCGTCTCCAGGTCTTCGCGTACCCGCTTGTTCTCGGCCTTGAGCTGGGTGGAGACGGTGACGTCGGTGAAGGTGATGTTGGTGGCGGCCAGCAGTCCGTTGGCGCCCATCAGCGGCTGGATGAGGATGTCGAAGTACTGGATCTCCTCGCCGACCCGCCGCTCGGCGCCGTTGACCCGCAGCGTGCGGCGCTCGTGGGTGGCCTGCTCGATCAGCGAGCGCAGCTCGACGGGCCGGTAGGAGATCTCCAGGTCCTGGAAGGGCCGCCCGATGTCGTTGGAGGTCAGGCCGAACTGGGCGCGCGCCTGGCTGTTGATCAGTACGGCGGTGCCCTCGCCGTCGACCGCGATGGACGGGGACGGGGCGGCGTCGAGGATCAGATCGCGCAGCTGCCGGCTGCGGGCGGCGACGGTCAGCTTCTCGCCGCCCATTCCCACCCGGATCTTCGCGGGCGTCGAGTGGTAGGGCGGCCCCGCCTCGCCGGGGCGCCGGCGGAAGGCGCGCTGGCGCATGCTGAGCACTTCGAACCGCTCGGCGTCGTTGAGCAGCATCTCCGCCTTCCCCAGGAAGAGGAAGCCGCGCTCCCGCAGGGCGAAGTGGAACCGGTCGATGATCTGCCGCTGCGCCTCGACGTTGAAATACATCAGGGCATTGCGGCAGACCAGCAGGTCCAGCCGGGAGATCGGGGCGTCGCGGGTGATGTCGTGCCGGCCGAAGATGACCCGGCGGCGGAGGTCGGTGCGGAAGTTGAACCGGGTGCCGTTCTGCTCGAAGTAGGTGTCGCGCAGCTCGGGGGAGAGCGGTTCCAGCGACTTCGCCGTGTACAGGCCGGAGCGGGCGTCGCGCAGCGCTTCCTCGTCCACGTCGGTGGCGTAGATCTTGACCCGGTTCAGTGCCTCGTCGACGCCCATCGCCTCGGCGAACATGATGGCCAGCGAGTAGGCTTCCTCGCCGCTGGAGCAGCCCGCGCTCCACACCCGGATCTCCTCGTCGGAGCCGGTGTCCGCGAGCAGTTCGGGCACCACCTCGCGCTGGAGGAACGTCCAGGCGTCGGCGTCGCGGAAGAAGGACGTCACGTTGATCAGGATGGTGTTGAAGAGCGCGTTGAACTCATCGGCGTTCGTCTCCAGGCGGTCCCGGTAGTCCGCGTAGGTGTCGGCCTCGACGTCGGACATCCGCTTGCGGATACGACGGCCCAGCGACGAGCGCTTGTAACCGGTGAAGTCGAATCCGCGGGCGTCCCTCAGGAAACCGAGCAGTTCCTCCAGTTCTTCGTCCGCCTCGACGTCCCGCGCTTCACCCATTACTGCCTCTTGGTCTCGACAAGACCGCGGATGACCGCGGCGATCTCTTCCAGGGGCAGCACGAAGTCCACCGAACCCGTACCCACCGCTGCCTCTGGCATTCCCTTGAATTCAGCCGTACGGGGATCCTCCGAGATCACCGTGCCGCCGCGTGACTTGATGGCGTCCACGCCCATGGCGCCATCGCTGCCGGTCCCGGTCAGCACACAGCCGATCGCCTGCGCCCCGTAGGCTCCGGCGACCGACTCGAAGAGCAGGTCGGCGGAGGGGCGCAGGAAGTGGACCAGTTCGCTTCCGGAGAGGGTCAGGGTACCTCCGGGGCCCACCAGGAGGTGCCGGTCGGGGGGTGCGATGTACACGGTGCCGGGCAGGGCCCGCTCGTCGGCCTCGGCGAGCTTGACCCGCAGGGTGGTGCGCCGGGCGAGCACCTCGGCGATGACCGTGCGGTGCCGCGGGTCGAGGTGCTGGACCACCAGGACCGGAACCGGCAGGTCCGCTCCGAGGGCGTCGAGGACCGAGGTCAGGGCCGAGATGCCGCCCGCGGACGAAGCGACGGCCACGATCTCGTAGTGGTCCGCTGCGCAGCGGTCTGTCGTCACGCTTCGAGCCTATCGAAACCCGGGCTCACCGGCGGGTACGCGGACACGCCAAGGTAAGGGGACGGCCGGTCCGCCGGCCGGGTGGCGCACCCGCGTACGGGGCTCCGGCACTGGCAGGGGGCATATGGGAAGCGGCCGGGCGAGTGGTGTGCACCCTCGCCCGGCCGCTCCGTGCCGCTGTCTCTTCTCTCGCGCGGGCGGATCGGGCCGCCCGGCGGGAAGGTCAGCCCTGCTTGGTCTCCCAGAAGATCTTGTCGATCTGGGCGATGTAGTCCAGGGCCTTCTGGCCGGTCGCCGGGTCGTTGGAGCCCTTGGCGGCGCTCAGCGCCTTGAGGGTGTCGTTGACCAGCTGGTGCAGCTCCGGGTACTTCTCGAAGTGCGGGGGCTTGAAGTAGTCGCTCCACAGCACCGAGACGTGGTGCTTGGCCAGCTCCGCGCGCTGTTCCTTGATGAGGACCGCGCGGGTGCGGAAGTCGGCGTCCTCGTTGGCCTGGTACTTCTCCTGGACGGCCTTGACCGATTCGGCCTCGATGCGGGCCTGGGCCGGGTCGTAGACACCGCAGGGCAGGTCGCAGTGTGCGCTGACCTTCACCTTGGGGGCGAACAGGCGGGAAAGCATGTTCAGTCCTTCCTCGTGATCGTCTTCTCAGGTGCGAGATTACTCGCTACGGGAAGCCTTTTCTCGGGTGCCCCGGGGGTATTAGGGCAAAAGGCCGGTGCACGGCTCGGTCTGATGGAGGATGGGACCGGAGCGGGTGCGACCGGGCCGCGGACGAGGCCGGGCCCGGACCGGGAGGTGTGGCGGATGCCGGAGCGGGTGGAAGAACGCGGACCGGAGCAGGAAGAGGAGCACGGACGGGAGCGCGCGGGGCTGCTGCGGGCCTTCGGCCTCGCCGAGGTCTACAACCCGTCGATGGTGCCGACGCTGCGGCCCGGCGACCAGCTGGTGGTCCAGTACGGAGCGGTGGTACGGCCGGGTGACGTCGTCGTCCTGCGCCATCCCTTCCGGCAGGACCTGCTGATCGTCAAGCGGGCCGTCGAGCGGCGGGACGGCGGCTGGTGGGTCCAGGGGGACAATCCGTTCGTCGAGAACGACAGCCGGGAGTTCGGCACGGTGCCGGACGAGCTGGTGGTCGCCCGTGCCTGGGTGCGGGTGCGGCCGCCGCGCGGGATTCAGCGCTCGCTGTCCGGCGTGGTGTCCTGGGCGGTCTCCGCGGTGCGGCCGGTGCGGCCGGCCCGTCCGCTGTCCAGGCGCTTGCGGGCCCGGTAGGCGGCGACGTTGGCGCGGGTCGCGCAGCGGTCGGAGCAGTAGCGCCGGGAGCGGTTGGTCGAGGTGTCGAGGTAGGCGTTGCGGCACGGGCGTGCCTGGCAGATGCCGAGCCGGTCCACGCCCAGCTCGGTGAGCTGGAAGGCCAGGCCCATGGAGGCGGTCGCGGTGTAGCCGGCGGTGGCGTTGGTCGCGTGGTCGGCGATGTGCAGGTGCCACTTGGGGCGCCCGTCCTCGTCGCGGAACTCGTGCCCGGAGATCTGCGGGCTGACCGGGAACTCCATCATCAGCGCGTTGAGCAGGTCCACCGCCCGTACCTCGTCGCCCTCGTCGGCCGCCTCGAAGACGGCGCGCAGCCGGGTGCGGACCGCGCGCAGGCGTGTCACGTCGCTCTCGGTCGCCCTGCGGGCCATCTGCTGGGGCGGCCCGAACAGCTCGCGCACGGCCTCGACCGAGGTGAGGGTGTCGCCGCCGCGCTCGGGCTGCTCGGTGTTGACCAGCCGAACGGCATAGTCCGAGTAATAGGCCAGATCCACTTGTAGTCCTTACGGGCGCGGTCTAGGGTTCGTAATAGGTGTTGTTGCTATGAGGGTATTACGGCCTGGAGGTAACGGTATGACCGAGACTGTCGTCGGTGCTGATTGGCAGGGCTGGCAGGACAGTTGGGACCGCCAGCAGGAGTGGTACATGCCGGACCGCGAGGAGCGGTTCCGCGTGATGCTGGACATGGTCGAGGCGCTGGTCGGCACCGAGCCGCGGGTGCTGGACCTCGCGTGCGGCACGGGCAGCATCTCCGACCGGCTGCTCAAGCGCTTTCCCAAGGCCGAGAGCGTGGGTGTGGATCTCGACCCCGCGTTGCTGGCCATCGCCGAAGGGTACTTCGAGGGCGACGAGCGGGTCACGTTCGTCCGCGCGGACCTCAAGGACCCGGCGTGGACCGACGCCCTGCCCCACGACTCGTACGACGCCGTGCTCACCGCCACCGCCCTGCACTGGATGCACACCGGTCCGCTGCGCGGCCTGTACGGGCAGCTCGGCTCCCTGGTCAGGGACGGCGGCGTCTTCATGAACGCCGACCACATGCCCGAGGGGGACACCCCGCGCATCGACGCGGCGGAGCGCGCCCTGCGGCACGCGCGGCAGGACGCGGCCAAGGAGGCGGGCGCGCTCGACTGGCGCGCGTGGTGGGAGCGGGCCGCAGCCGACCCGCTGCTCGCCGCGCCGACCGCCGAGCGCTTCGAGATCTACGGGGAGCACGCCGAGGGCGACACCCCCTCGGTGACGTGGCACTGCGAGGTGCTGCGCGAGTCCGGGTTCGCCGAGGCGCGCGCGGTGTGGCGCTCGCCGTCCGACGCGCTGGTCCTCGGGTTGAAGTAGCCCCGCGCACGGCCCGGCGGGCGGGCCGCACACGTGACGGGCGGTACGTGCCGGGCGGCGTTCACGCCCGTACGCACCGCCCGTCACGTCCGTCTCCACCGTCCCGGGCGGTGTCAGAGCACCTTGGACAGGAACGACTTGGTGCGCTCGTGCTGCGGCTTGCCCAGCACGTCGCGCGGGTGCCCGGACTCCACGACCACCCCGTCGTCCATGAAGACCAGGGAGTCGCCGACCTCCCGCGCGAAGCCCATCTCGTGCGTGACGACGACCATCGTCATGCCGTCCGCCGCCAGGTCCTTCATCACGTCCAGCACATCGCCGACCAGCTCCGGGTCGAGCGCCGAGGTCGGCTCGTCGAAGAGCATCAGCTTCGGCTCCATGGCCAGCGCGCGGGCGATCGCCACACGCTGCTGCTGGCCGCCGGAGAGCTGCGAGGGGTAGTTGCCCGCCTTGCCCGCCAGGCCCACCCGGTCCAGCAGCTTGCCGGCGCGCTCCCGGGCGGTCGCCTTGGACTCGCCCTTGACCTGGACCGGCGCCTCCATGATGTTCTCCAGCGCCGTCATGTGCGGGAAGAGGTTGAAGCGCTGGAAGACCATGCCGATGTCCCGGCGGCGCGCGGCGACCTCGCGGTCGCGCAGCTCGTACAGCTTGCCGTTGGCCTCCCGGTAGCCGACCAGTTCGCCGTCGACCGACAGCCGGCCGGCGTTGATCTTTTCCAGGTGGTTGATGCAGCGCAGGAACGTCGACTTGCCGGAGCCGGACGGGCCGATCAGGCAGAACACCTCACGGGGCGCGACCTCCAGGTCGATGCCCTTGAGGACGTGGGCGGCACCGAAGGACTTGTGGACGCCCTCGGCCTTGACCATGGGGGTGGACTTGCTGGTCATGCGGCACCTCCGGCCGACGAACGGTTGGCGCCGCCGGACAGCCGGGCCCGTACCCGCTGGATCGGGGTGGGCGGCAGCTGGCGGCTCGCGCCGCGGGCGTAGTGACGCTCAAGGTAGTACTGGCCGATGCTGAGCACCGTGGTCGCGATCAGGTACCAGGCCGCGGCGAGGATGAGCATCTCGACGACCGGACCGGCGTCGCGGCCCACGTTCTGCGCCGACTGCAGCAGGTCGTAGTACTGCACCGCGATGACCAGCGAGGAGGTCTTGAGCATGTTGATGACCTCGTTGCCGGTCGGCGGCACGATCACCCGCATCGCCTGCGGCACGATGATCCGGCGCAGCGTCTTGCCGTGGCTCATGCCCAGCGCGTGCGCCGCCTCCGTCTGGCCCTCGTCGACGGCGAGCAGACCGCCGCGGCAGATCTCCGCCATGTACGCGGCCTCGTTGAGCCCGAGGCCCAGCAGCGCGCACAGGAACGGGGTCATGAAGTCCGACCACTCGTCCTTGTAGATCGGCATGATGTCGATGTACTGGAAGACCAGGCCCAGGTTGAACCAGAGGAACAGCTGGACGTAGACCGGCGTACCGCGGAAGAACCAGACGTAGAACCACGCGACCGTCGAGGTCACCGGGTTCTTCGACTGCCGCATCACGGCCAGGACCACGCCCAGCACGATGCCGATGACCATCGACAGCACCGTGATGATCAGGGTGTTGCGCAGACCCCGCAGGATGTCCGCGTTGAACATGTACTCGGGTATCGCGCCCCAGTTGACCTTGCCGGAGGCGAAGGCCCGCACGAGCAGGGCGAGCAGCGCGAGAACGACGAGCGCCGCGATCCAGCGCCCGTAGTGCCGGACCGGAATGGCCTTGATCGGCTCGGGAGCGGGCGGCGGGGCGTCCGCCGGCGGCTGGGCCGGCTTGTCGACGTCAACTGACACGGGTGTTGCCTTTCAGCGTTCGGCGGGAGGGACGGGCCGTGCGCGGGCTGGGCGGCACGCGGCCGGGCGGGGCTCGGGCGCGCTCAGCTGCCGCCGTTGAGCTTGACTTCCTTGACCGCGGCGTCGGTGACGTTCCACTTCTTGAGCACCTCGGCGTAGCTGCCCTTCTTCACGATGGCCTCCATGGCCGCCTTGAGGGCGTCGCGCAGCTGCGTCCTGTCCTTGGGCACCGCGATGCCGTACGGGGCGGCCTTGACCGGCGCGCCGCCGACCAGCTGGAAGTCGTTGCCGCCGCCGGAGGTCTTGACCGCCCACGCGGCGACCGGGTAGTCGCTGGAGACCGCGTCCACGCCCCCGGTGCGCAGCCGGGTCTGGGCCTCGGTGTCGTTGTCGAACGCCTCGATGGAGATGGCGTCCGTGCCGGCCTCCTCGCACTTCTTGGACTGGTCCTTGGCCAGGTCGTGCGAGACGGTGCCGCGCTGCACCGCGATCTTCTTGCCGCACAGGGCTTCCCAGCCGTCGATGCCCTGGGTCTTGCCCTTCTGCGTGTAGATCGAGACGCCGACGTCGAGGTAGTCGATGAAGTCGACGCCGTCGCTGACCTTCTTGCCGGTGGTGCTGTCCACGCCCTGCTGGCGGTCCTTGGTGTCGGTCATCGCCGACATGGCGATGTCGTAGCGCTTGGACTTCATGCCGCCCATGAGGGTGTCGAAGGTGGCGTTGTTGAAGTTGAGCTTGACGCCCAGCTCCTTGCCCATCGCCGCGGCGAGGTCCGGGTCGATGCCGGTGACCTCGCCGTTGGTGCGGAACTCCACCGGCTTGTAGGTGATGTCCGAGCCGACCTGGATCATCGCCTTGTCCTGGACGTCCTTGGGCAGCAGCTTGAACAGCGGCGCGTCGGGGTTGCGGTTCTTGGCCGCCTCGCGCTTGGCGACGGCCGCGTCGGTCTGGTCGCCGCAGGCGGTGAGCAGCAGCAGCGAGGCCGCGACCGCGGTCGCGGCGGCCACGGCTGAACGAGTCCTGCCGGCGGCCGGGCGACGGGTGGGGCTTGCGGTCATGCTGATCCTCCTGCGGATGAGAAAGAAGCCGACTGGCAGGGGCCGGGCACACACCTTCGGGCGTCGCGACCTCGTTTGGTGACGGAATCTTGCCATCCGGACACCGCTATCCGGACTGCCCTACAGGTCAAAATCGGATAACGGACGTAGCCGGGGGCGTGCATGCCAGGCGCCCCTTGGGTGCCGCGAGCCCGGTCGCGGGCGGTCCGGCGGCGGCTGCGGACCCGCGTCTCGAAGTGCGGACAATGCGCAGGGCACTTCCGCCGTTTCACGTTGTACGCCGCTATTGTCTGATTTGTTGACCGGGGGTAACGAATCCGACTCGTCGGGGCCCGCGCCCGTCCGGTAGAAAGGTTCGTTACACCCCTCATCCGGGGCTCAGGGCGCGTGTGCGGCGCGCCCGGCGTCCGTACCTCCCCCCGCGGGACGGCCATCCGTCGCGCAGGGCACGGTCGCGGTGCCCGCCCACCCCTTAACCAGGGAGTGGTCACCCTCAACTGATAGACGAACAAAGGGGTTGGATCAGTGACAGCCAAGACCGCTCATTCCCACAGCGGCGGCAGCACGGAAACGGACCGGGACGGCAAGGGCCAGGACCCCGCCTTCCTCCTGCACCGCGGCGGCAAGATGGCCATCCAGGCGACGGTGCCGGTGCGCGACCGTGAGGACCTCTCCCTCGCCTACACGCCCGGCGTCGCCAAGGTGTGCAGCGCGATCGCCGAAGAACCCGAGCTGGTGCACGACTACACCTGGAAGTCCCAGGTCGTGGCCGTCGTCACGGACGGCACCGCGGTGCTCGGGCTCGGCGACATCGGCGCCGAGGCGTCCCTGCCCGTGATGGAGGGCAAGGCCATCCTCTTCAAGCAGTTCGGCGGCGTGGACGCGGTGCCGATCGCGCTCGGCACGACCGACGCCGACGAGATCGTCGAGACCGTCGTGCGGATGGCGCCCTCCTTCGGCGGCATCAACCTGGAGGACATCTCGGCGCCCCGCTGCTTCGAGATCGAGCGCAAGCTCCAGGAGCGCCTGGACATCCCGGTCTTCCACGACGACCAGCACGGCACCGCGGTGGTCACCCTGGCCGCCCTGCGCAACGCCGCCCAGCTGACGAACCGTTCGCTCGGACAGCTGCGCGCCGTCATCTCCGGCGCCGGCGCGGCCGGTGTCGCCATCGCCAAGATCCTCGTCGAGGCGGGCATCGGTGACGTCGCGGTGTGCGACCGCAAGGGCATCGTCACCGCCGACCGCGACGAGCACCTGACCGACGTCAAGCGCGAACTGGCCTCCTTCACCAACAAGGCCGGCCTCTCCGGCTCGCTGGAATCGGCGCTGGACGGCGCGGACGTCTTCATCGGCGTCTCCGGCGGCACGGTGCCCGAGGAAGCGGTCTCGAAGATGGCCAAGGACGCGCTGATCTTCGCGATGGCGAACCCGAACCCGGAGATCCACCCGGATGTCGCGCACAAGTACGCCGCGGTGGTCGCCACGGGGCGCAGCGACTACCCGAACCAGATCAACAACGTGCTGGCGTTCCCCGGCATCTTCGCCGGCGCCCTCCAGGTGCGCGCTTCCCGCATCACCGAGGGCATGAAGCTGGCCGCCGCCGAGGCGCTGGCCTCGGTGGTCGCCGACGACCTGAGCGCCGACTGCGTCATCCCGTCGCCGTTCGACGAGCGCGTCGCCCCGGCGGTGACCTCGGCGGTCGCGGCCGCCGCCCGCGCGGAGGGCGTCGCGCGCCGCTGACCCGAGGCCGATGCCACCGGAAGGGTCCCGCCGCCGCGCGGGGCCCTTCCGCCGTTCCGCGGCGCGGCGCGTGTCACACCGCGGCGTGGTACCGCCGGGACCCCGCGCGCCCTACGTTGGGATCATGTTTGCTGCCTACGCCGCCCGCATCGACCGCGACCAGCCGCTGAACGGCCTCGAACTGGGCGAGCGCCCGGCCCCCGAGGCGCGCCCCGGCTGGACGACCGTCAACGTCAAGGCCGCCTCCCTCAACCACCACGACCTGTGGTCGCTGCGCGGCGTGGGGCTGGGCGAGGAGGCCCTGCCCATGATCCTCGGCTGTGACGCGGCCGGCACCGACGAGGACGGCAACGAGGTCGTCCTGCACTCGGTCATCGGCCAGAGCGGGCACGGCGTCGGCCCCGACGAGCCGCGCTCCATCCTCACCGAGCGCTACCAGGGCACCTTCGCCGAGCAGGTCGCCGTCCCCACCTGGAACGTGCTGCCCAAGCCGAAGGAGCTGTCCTTCGCCGAGGCCGCCTGCCTGCCGACGGCCTGGCTGACCGCGTACCGCATGCTGTTCACCAACGCGGGGGTACGGCCGGGGGACAGCGTCCTCGTCCAGGGCGCCGGCGGCGGCGTGGCCACCGCGGCGATCGTGCTGGGCGCTGCGGCCGGCCTGCGGGTCTACGCCACCAGCCGCAGCGAGGACAAGCGCAAGCGCGCCGTCGAGCTGGGCGCCGAGGCGGCTCTGCCCACCGGCGAGCGGCTGCCGCAGCGGGTGGACGCCGTGATCGAGACGGTCGGCGCCGCCACCTGGTCGCACTCGGTCAAGTCCCTCAAGCCCGGCGGCACCCTCGTCATCTCGGGCGCCACCAGCGGCTTCAACCCCGAGCGCACCGAACTGAACCGGATCTTCTTCCTGGAACTGAAGGTCGTCGGCTCCACCATGGGCAGCAAGGACGAACTGGCCTCGCTGCTGAACTTCTGCGCGGCCAAGGGCGTACGGCCCGTCATCGACACGACGCTGCCGCTGGACCGGGCACGCGAGGGCTTCGGGAAGCTGGCCGAGGGCGAGATGTTCGGCAAGGTCGTCCTGACGGTCTGAGGCGCGGGAGCACGAGAAGGGGGCGCACGTGCGGGTGCTGCGCGCGGCCGGCCGCAGGGCGTCGGCCTGGAGCAACGGCGGCGGGGCGACGCGGGAGGTCGCCGCCGCACCGTCCGGCGCGGGCTGGGACGCCTTCGACTGGCGGGTGAGCCTGGCCGAGGTGGGCCGGGACGGCCCGTACTCCGCGCTGCCGGGGGTGGACCGCGTCCTGACCGTGGCCGACGGCGCCGGGCTGGAGCTGACCGTCGACGGCACCCGCCACGAACTGCACGGTCGATACCACCCGTTCGCCTTCCCCGGCGACGCCGAGACCGGTTGCAGGTTGCTGGACGGCCCGGTGGTCAACTTCAACGTGATGCTGCGGCGCGGCCGTTCGGCGGCGACGGTCGAGATGGCGCGCGGCGATTATGCGTACACGGCACCGCCGCCGACCGCGCCGACGGCGCCCGGCGGGCAGCGGTCGAGGCTGGTCGTCGCGCTGTCCGGCCCCGCGACCCTGGACGCGGAAGGCCCGGCGCCCGCGTCCCCGCTGCCGCTGGAGCGCTATGACGCGGTCCTGCTGCCGGACGCCGCGGGATTCGCGCTCCGTACCGACGGCGTCGCCGCCGTCGTCACCCTGACGCGAGCGCCCTCTGGCGGCCCTTGTCCAGGACGCCGAGCAGGAGAACGGTGACCACGATCACCGCGCCCGACGCGACGTAGTTCCAGGGGGCGTCGAGGTAGTTGGCGGCCCGCATGACGGTGCCGCGGTCGTCGCTGACGATGCGGTAGAGGATGGCCGCCGGCCCCTCCCAGAAGCCCGCGACGAACACCAGGATGGACAGCAGCCGGTACCAGCCTTCGTTCATGGGTCGCCTCCGTGTTCCGTGCCGGCAAGATTCCGTGCGATGGATACGACTGTATCAACAAACCTCACTATGTACCTTGACAGTGCTGCCCCGATCTGATATTCGTCACGCTCCCCAAGGGGCGCTACCCTGTCCTTATGCGTGACGAAAAGAAGGCCGGGTGCCAGGTCTGCGGTGCCGCGCTGCCCGCGGCGACGCGTGGGCGGCCCCCCGCGTACTGCTCGCGGAGCTGCCAGGCGAAGGCGTACCGGCAGCGCAGGAAGAGCCGGGCGGCCGAGCGTGCCGAAGAGGCCGCGGACGTCCCCGGGCGGCGGCCGGGCGGTGCGCGGGAACGGCGGCGGCGGGAGGTCGCCGAGGCCGTCTGGCGGATCGCGGCCGACCGCGGCCTGGAATCCGCGAGCATGCGGGAGGTCGCGGCCGAGGCCGGAGTGTCGCTCCGCGTCGTCCAGTACCACTTCGGCAGCAAGCACCGCCTGCTCGTCGAGGCGTTGCGGATGCTCCACGAGGAGAACGACCGCCGCGCCCGCGCGCGGATGGCCGGGCTGCCGGACCCCGGCGACCCGCGCGCCGTGCTGCGTGCCGTGCTGATCGAATTCCTGCCGCTGGACGGTCAACGGGCCCTGGCGCTGCGGGTGTTCACCGCGTACTTCGTGCGCAGCCTGACCGACCCCGAGATGGCCGGGGTCTTCCTGCACGGCGAGCAGGTCGTGGAGTCCCTGGTCGCCACCCTGATCCGCGAGGGCGGCGCCGCACGCCCCGGCGTCGATCCGCGGCACGAGGCGGATCTGCTGGTGTCCGGCGTCACCGGGCTGGGCCTGGACGTGCTCCACGGGCGCCGCGCGATGGCCGAGGTCGAGGGCCTGATCGACTACCACCTGGACCGGATCTTCTCCTGACCGCGCGTGGGGCGGGGCCGGGCCCCTCAGGGCGCCGGTACGTTCACCAGGCTCCGGTGCAGGCGGTAGTGCCCCACGCCGGTGCGCCCCGGAAGGGCGGGTACGGCAGGGGCTTCCGTTACCCCCGGGACGGAGGAGACGGCCGCGTGCAGGCGCGCCGCCGTGCCGTTGGCGGCGAACTCCTGCCAGGCCGCGGCGTCCTCCCACTCGGCGAAGTTGACGACGCGGCTGCCGTCCTTGGAGAGGTGGAAGTGGGCCCCGAGCAGCCCGGGGACCTGCTCCTCCTCCAGCGAGGCGATGACGGCGTCGGCCAGCGCGCGCTGGGGCGCCGGGCCGGTGGTCGCGAAGGCGGGGGTGACCAGCAGCCCGGGGTGTCGATCCGGGGTCCCTTGGGATACGTAACTGCGGTACCGCGTGTACCGGACGAGTCCGGGCCGCTGAATTCCGGGAATGGACTCGTCGATACGGCTGATGGTCGCGGGCCGCCGGTGGCGTACCCATTCCCGGTGCGCGTCGTCGTCCGTCCACTGCGCGTAGTTCAGGACGTGGCTGCCGTCCACACTCAGGAACGTGCTGAGGGAGAGCATCGCGTCGGGGCGCGGCTGGCGCTCCCACGCGTCGAGTACGGCGTCGGCGGCGCGGCGCTGGAGATCCGGCGCGGGCACGAGCCAGGCGCTGACGAGAACGGTGCCGGCGTCCGGGCGCCGCATGGCGGGGGTGCGGGCGTGCTGGGCATGGGGCTTCCTCGCTGTTCGGGAACGTTTCTCCGCGGGGAGCCTCCAAGATCAAGCGCACTTGAGGTCAAGGGTGGGACCCCGCGCGTCAACTTCTATTGACGCCGGCGAGGTGTCAACCTAAATTGACACCATGAGCGAAGCAACGAACCTCGCCGAGCGGGCGGGCGACCGGGACCCCCGGATCGGGCTGCGTGCCGTCGCCGCGCTCCGCCGGCTCTTGGAGCAACTGGAAGCCGTACAGGTGCGCAGCGCCCGCGCGAAGGGCTGGTCGTGGCAGGAAATCGCCGCCGAGCTGGGCGTCAGCAGGCAGGCGGTCCACAAGAAGCACGGGAGGCGTTGATGTTCGAAAGGTTCACGGCAAGCGCGCGCGACGTGGTGCGAGGCGCCCCCGCCTACGCGAACGGGACAGGGCCCGGCACGGTCGGCGAGGGAGAGCTGCTGCTCGCCCTGCTGGACGGCAAAGGGTCCCCGGGCGCCGAGGCGCTCGGCGCCCTCGGAGTGCGCGAGCGCCGGGCATCCGTTGAGCACGCGCTCGGCGAGGCGCGCAGGCGGGGCGGCCTGTCGTCCGCCGACGCGGAGGCGCTGGCCGGTCTCGGCATCGACATGACGGAGATCGTCTCGCGGGTGGAGCGGGAACACGGCGCCGGCGCGCTGTCCGCCGCCTCCGGCCCGGCCAAACGGCGCGGGCGCTCGCTCCGCGGACCGTTCGCGCCGGAGGCCAAGGCCGTACTGGAACGCTCGCTGCGCGTCGCGCTCGGCCGCGGCGACAAGTACATCGGCGACGAGCACCTACTGCTCGCCATGGTGACCGGACCGGGGCTCGCCGCGGCCGTTCTGGCCGAGCACGGCGTCACGCACGCCGACGTCATACGAGCCTTGGAGCGGCCGGCGGCGGCGAGCTGAGACGCGGGCGGCGGCGGGCCCGTACGAACGCGGCCCGCCGCCGCGCACCGGGCACCTTACGGATACGCGACCTGCACCGCACCGATCCCCAACGTCCCCTGGCGCGGCAGCAGCTGCGCCTCCATGATCGCCGCCAGCAGCGGGTTCAGCAGCTGGCCGAGCCGCTCCGCACGGGACCGGCCCAGCGCCCGCCACGGCCCCGCGGCCAGCCGGTCCGTCATCCGCTCGACCTCGTCACGGCCCTCACGGGCCAGCTCCGTGGGACGGCCGGACGGATCGATCCAGCCGCGCGCGGCGAGCCGGTCGTGCGCCGCGCTCCACTCCTGCGAAGTCCAGCCCCGGCCCTTGAAATTGGCCTTCGGTGCGGCCCCGATCGCGGCAAACGACACCAGCGCCTCGCACGGTTCCAGATCGTACGTCAGCAGCGACGCCACATGGCCGTCCCCGCGGTGCTCGCGCAGCACCGTGATGGCGTGCCAGAGCGCCAGATGCGGCGCGTCGGGCCACGGCAGGTCGCGGTTGGCGGCGGCCAGCGGACGGGCCGCGACAGAGGCGTTCTCGGCGGCCTGGCGGGCCAGTTGGGCGGCTTCGGCAATCCGGGCGGCGGGCACCCGGCCGGCTCTCATCAGGCCCGTCATTATGCGGTCCACCGCCTGCAAGCGCGCGTCCAGCACCTTGCCCGGCGCGGCCGTCGACCAGATCGACGGCACGTACCGGGCGATCATCCGCGGGCTGAAACTGTAGAAGGTCGCGGCCACCAGCTCAGGCCCCGCCGCGCCGAGCGGCGCCGTCCGCCAGGCGAAGTAACTGGGCCAGCGCGTGTCGGTCTCGTAGCCGAGGGCCGCCGCCTCCTCGAACGCCTCGGGTGCGAAGTACACGACGGCGTGGACGGGCTCCAGTTGGCGCCACATCCGGCGGGCCACGGCAGGGTATTCCGACATCGCTTACCTCTTGGCCTTCAAGATCCGTTCAGACAGGGAGAGTTGACTGTAAAGGCGGACACGGCCGTAGGTCCCCGATTTTCTCGCGGCAGATCCCGTCGTCGGGCAAAAAGCCGTGCGAGGGACTGAGTTCCCCGATTACGGCGGGTGAATCCAGGCCCTCGCAGACAACTGTGCGTAACTGCCGCGCGGTGCGCCGAAGAGGTCAGCCGCGCGGCTCCCGCCGGGCCGCATATGCCTCCGGGTCACGCAGCAAGGCTCCGACGTGCGCAGCAGTCGCAGCCAGACGGTGGCGTACGTCCTTCAACTGCTCGTCCGTGACCCCGTGGTCACGGGCCGCGTCCCGCAGGTCGTCGCGGAACCGGTCCAGCAGCCGGTCGAAGTCACGGGCCGGCTCCCCGGACCCGGGCTCGGACGCCCACGCCGGCTCCGGCGGCGTACGGTCGGCAGCCGCCGTACGCGCCGCACCCGCACCGTCCGCGCCGGCCTCCGCCGCGCCGTCCCCCTTGGTGAAGTCCACCCGCTCGCCCGCCGCCCCGGACTCCCCGGCCGCGCCGCCGTCGCGGCCCGCGTCCGCCTCCCGGCCCTCCGCCGCGTCCGGCACGCCCGCGAACCGGCCCACCTCACGCGAGACCTCGGACAGCGCCTCGCGCAGCGCGCCCGCCCAGTCCCCGGTACGTACATGCTCCTGGGCCTGTTCCTGTACGCGCTTGATGGCCTCCTGGACCTCCTCGCGCACGAACAGCCGGGCCTCCCGCGCCTGCTTGCGCGCCCGCTGGGCGTCCTGCTTGGCCCGCCGGCTCTCCTCCTTGGCCCGCCGCGCCTGCTCCTTCCACTCCTCCTTGGCGCGCCGGAACTCGTCCTTCGCCTGCCGCCACGCCTCCTTGTCGCCGAAACGCCCCTCGAAGTAGTCCGCCGCGTCCGGAAAACCGTGCTCCTCGCGGGCGTCCCCCTTGCCGCTACGCCGCGCCTCGCGCGCCTCCTGGGCCGCCTCGCGCATCTCGCGGCGCAGATCGCGGGCCGAACCGCGCACGTCCTCCCGGATGTCGGAAGCCAGCGCCGCCACCGACTCGCGGATCTCCATCTCCAGATCCGCCAGCTCACCCCCGCGGTCGGCCAGCTCGTCGCGCCCCGCCCCGGTGATCGAGTAGACCTTGCGGCCGCCCTCGGTCGTATGGGTCACCAGCCCCTCGGCCTCCAGCTTGGCCAGCCGGGGATAGACCGTGCCGGCGGACGGCGCGTACAGGCCCTGGAAGCGCTCCTCCAGCAGCCGGATGATCTCGTAACCGTGCCGCGGGGCCTCGTCCAGCAGCTTCAGGAGATAGAGGCGGAGACGGCCGTGGGCGAAGACGGGGGCCATGGCTTCAGAGCACCTTCTTGTCGGTGGGGGAGTGCTGGTCGTCGGACGGCGGACGGCGCAACAGGGCCAGGCCACCGGAGACCGTGGTGACCTTCAACGAGCCACTGCCCGCACCGAGCCGGCCGGTGATCCGCTTGGCCCCCCACTGGCCGCTCACCCGCAGATCGTCGAAGGCGTTGGCGACCGTACCGCTCGTGGTGTTCGCGTCGACCTCGGTGTCACCCGACGCGGGCAGCCGGATGGCGACCTCCCCGGAGACCGTCACCAACCTGATGTCCGCCCCCTCGGCGGCCGGATCGAGATCCAGCACCATGTCCCCGCTCACCGACTCCGCCCGCACGGAACCACCGGCCCCCTCGACGAGCGTCAGATCCCCGGAGACGGAATTGAACCGCAGGTCCCCCGTGACGGCCTGGCCCTCCACCCGGCCGGACACCGTCTCCGCCCGCACCGGGCCGGTCAGCCGGACCAGGGTGCTGTCGCCGGTGACGCCGCGCAGGTCCGTACGCCCGGAAATGCCGGAAATCACGGCGCTCGCCCCGACCGTACCGACCTCGACGCGGGTCCCCGCCGGCACGGTCACCGAGACGACCGCACTGCGTCGCCATCCCTTGCGTTCGAGGAACTTCAGGAGGCCCTTCCACGGCAGGTCCTCGTACGTGACGCTCAACGTGCCGGCGTCCTGCCGGACGGTCAGCGGCGGACCGGTCACCTCGCCGATCTCCACGCGGGGGCGGCTGCCGTCCGTCGTGCCGACGACGTTGACGGTGCCGCCGATGGTTCGCACGTGGAGTGCGGTTACGGGGCCCTCGATGTCCAGCGTGCGGGGGTCGGAGACCGACCATTCTGTGCGCATGGTGGGGCCTCCTTGACGCGGCATATCGTGTCTCTGTCGACACGATATATCGCGGCGGCGCGAAGTCAAGTGCGCGTTGCCGGGTTGCGGGGCGCGCTGTCGTGCGGGGTTGCGGTTCGCGCTTCGCGCGGGGTTGCGGTTCGCGCTTCGCGCGGGGTTGCGCTGGTTTCGTTTGGGGTCGGGGCCGCGCAGGGGGGTGTCTCCTCACCGCACTCGCGGACGCCATGTCTGGAAAGCTGAACCTGGTGTTGCGAGCTGTCGGCTGCGGGGACACCCCCCTGCACGTCCCCTCCGGCCGGTTCGGCAGCCCCGCGCGAGTGGGGGTGGGGGAGGGAAA
>NZ_JBIRPD010000012.1:0-263488 GCF_044332485.1 Streptomyces sp. NPDC017056
GGGGGGGGGGGGGGGGGGGGGGGGGGGGGGGGGGGGGGGGGGGGGGGGGGGGGGGGGGGGGGGGGGGGGGGGGGGGGGGGGGGGGGGGGGGGGGGCCCGGGCGGCTCTGGGGCCCCTCCCCCTCCCCCCCCGCCCCCACCCCCCCCGCTCCTCCGCTCCGTTACTCCTTCAGCTCGCCGTCCCCGCCCAGTCCCAGGTACCGGCGCGTGAAGTCCAGCTCCAGGCGGACCTGCTTGATGCGCTCCTCGACGACCAGCGAGCCGTGCCCGGCCTCATAGCGGTACACCTCGTGCGGGTGGCCGCGCTCCTTGAGGCGGTCGACATAGTTCTCCACCTGGCGGATGGGGCAGCGTGGGTCGTTCACCCCGGCGGAGATGTAGACCGGCGCGCGCACCGCGTCCACGTACGTCAGCGGCGAGGACGCCTCGAAGCGCTCCGGCACCTCTTCCGGCGTGCCGCCCAGCAGGGTGCGGTCCATCGCCTTCAAAGCCTCCATCTCGTCGTGGTACGCGGTGACGTAGTCCGCCACCGGGACCGCCGCCAGGCCCAGCGCCCACGCGTCCGGCTGGGTGCCGAGCCCGAGCAGCGTCAGGTAGCCGCCCCACGAGCCGCCGGTCAGCACCAGCCGCTCCGGGTCGGCCAGGCCGGAGGAGACGGCCCACTCCCGCACCGCGGTGATGTCCTCCAGCTCGATCAGCCCGACGCGGTGCTTGAGCGCGTCCGTCCACTCCCGTCCGTAGCCCGTCGAGCCGCGGTAGTTGACCCGCACCACGGCGAAACCGTGGTCCACCCACGCCGCGGGCGCGGACGCGAAAGCATCGCTGTCGTGCCACGTCGGGCCGCCGTGGATGTCGAAGACGGTCGGGAACGGGCCATCGCCGGGCGGCTGCTGCACCAGCGCGTGGACCGTGCCGCCGGGGCCCTCCACCCACGCGTCCGTCACCGGCACCGAACCGGGCGCCTTCATGCCGGGCGGGTCGAGGACGACCCGCCCGCTCGTCGAGCGCACCTCCGGCGGCTGCGCGGCCGACGACCAGAGGAACTCCACCGCGCCGTCCGGCCGCGCCGTCGCCCCGGAGACCGTACCGGCGGGCGTCTCGACGCGGGTCAGCTGCCGGGTCAGCGGCTCGTAGCGCCACAGCTCGGCGCGGGCCCGGAACTCGTGCTCCACCAGCAGGGCCGCACCGTCCGGATACCAGTCGGCGCCGACGTCGCCGGGCAGGTCGATGTCCAGGGCGCTCTCCTCGCCCGACAGCGGGTCCCAGATCATCGGCTCCCAGCGGCCGCGCCGCTGGTGCCCGACCAGCAGCCGGGAGTCCCCGTCCACCGGCGCGAAGCCCATGACCGACAGGCCCAGCTCCTCGGTGCCGCCCTTGGTGTCGTCCAGCTCCGCGACCGTCGAACCGTCCGGCCGCACGACGCGGATCGCCGAGTGCATCGCGTCACCGTGCTCGGTGTGCTCGATGGCGATCAGCGAGCCGTCGTGCGACAGGGCGCCCACGCCCGCCGACTCGCGGTGCCGGTAGATCTCCACGGGCGCCTGCCCCGGCCGTACGACGTGGACGGTGGAGCCGTCCTCGTCCGTGGAGCGGCCGATCACCGCCGTGCCGTCCCGGCCGAGGGCCAGGCCCGCCGGGTACGAGGGCTCCAGGCCCGGCGCGGCCGGCTCGTCCTCGCCGCCGCCGAACGGCTGCCGCTGCCAGACCCCGAACTCGTCCCCGTCGGTGTCGGCGAACCACCAGATCCAGGCGCCGTCCGGCGTCAGGGTGCCGTCCGTCGTGCCGTTCGGCCGGTCCGTGACCTGCCGCTGCTCGCCGGTCGACCGGTCCCATGCGTACAGCTCGAAGGTGCCCGTCGCGTTGGAGACGAACAGCGAGCGGTCCGGGGCGTCCTCGGCCCACTCGGGCAGGCCGACCCGCGGTGCCCGGAAGCGCTTCTCCCAGTCCGGGATGCGCGGGGAACCGGCCGCTCCCGGGGCTGCCGTCGCCCCGGATTCGTCGGTGTTGGCGGTGGTGGTCTCGTCAGTCATGGCCCCATTCTGCGCAGGGTCGGAAAAAATCCGCTGACACGGCCCCCAGCCTGTGGATAACTTCGCCGGATGCTGACACACACGGGACCTGAGGACTGGCGTGCGGCCAACCGGGCCATGTGGGACGAGCGGGTTCCCATCCACCTCGCGAGCGACTACTACGACCAGGACGGTTTCCGCCGGAGCCGCGACGTCATCCGCGATTTCGAGGTGGCGGAGGTCGGCGACGTCACCGGCAGGACGCTCCTGCATCTCCAGTGCCACATCGGCCAGGACACCCTGTCCTGGGCCCACCGGGGTGCCGCCCGCGTCGTCGGCCTGGACTTCTCCGAGCCCGCGATCGAGGCCGCCCGTGCCACGGCGGCGGAGCTGGGCATCGGCACCGACCGTGCCGCCTTCGTCGCGGCCGACGTCTACGACGCCGCCGAGGCCGTCGCCGCCTGTGCCCCGGACATCCCGGCGTACGACGTCGTCTACACCGGCATCGGCTCGCTCTGCTGGCTCCCGGACGTCCGCCGCTGGGCCGAGACCGCGGCCTCCCTGGTGGCGCCCGGCGGGTTCCTCTACCTCGCCGAGTTCCACCCGATCACCGACGCCCTGGACGACGAGAGCGGCTCGCGCATCGCGCACGACTACTTCAGCCGGGACGCCTGGATCGACGAGAGCCCCGGCACGTATACGGACTTCGAGGCGCCGACGGTCAACAACCGCCGGGTCGAATGGCAGCACACCCTCGGCGACGTGGTGTCCGCCCTGGCGGCGGCCGGGCTGCGCGTCGACTTCCTGCACGAGCACGACATGACGCTGTTCCAGCGCTTCGGCTCGCTGGAACGCGGGGACGGCGGCTACTACCGCCAGCCTGCCGGCCGTCCCCGCGTTCCGCTCATGTACTCGCTCAAGGCGTCGCGCCCGTAGGGTTCACCGGACCCGCGTGCCCGTGGCGCTCACCGGCCGGTGCGGCTCCGGCTCGCTCAGACGAACTTCTGCGGCCGGTGCCACAGTGCCTCGTCCGTGCCGCGGAAGAACAGCTCCAGGCGGCCGTCCCGGTTGGTGCCGACCACCGGGTCGCCGCCGACGTTCTGCACGACCTCGAAGTGGCCGCTCCAGTCGATGCCGTTGATCTTCGACTGCTCGGCCGCGTACATGTGGCCGTTGGTGCTGTGGTGGAAGACCACCAGCCGCCCGTCGGCCCCGCGCGCCAGCGCCGGCGTGCCCTGGACGCCGCCGGCCAGGCTGGACGCCGAGGTCCAGGAGTCGTAGCCGGCCTTCTGCTGGATGTGCCACAGCTGGGTGTCGGTGCCGCGGAAGAACACCTGGATGCGCTGGTCGGAGTCGAGACCGGCCTCGACGCCGCCGCCGATGTTCCGTACCAGCTCGAAGTGGCCGCTCCAGGAGTCGCTGGAGTCGGGGACCTTCTGCTGGTTGTCGTAGAGGTTGCCGTTGGTGCTGTGGTGGAAGACCTCCAGCTTGCCGTCGCCGGCCCGCGCGACGGCCGGGTTGCCCTGCACGCCGCCGGCCAGGCTGGACGGCGCCACCCAGCTCTCGTAGTCGACGTTCTGCTGGTACACGTGCCACAGCTGGGTGTCGGTGCCGCGGAAGAAGACGTCGAGGCGCCCGTCGGCGTTCAGGGCGGGGACCGGGTCGCCGCCGATGTTGCGCACGATGATGTCGTCGGGGCTGAAACCGACGTTGATGGCGCCCTGGCGCACGTGGTGCAGGTGCCCGTCCGAGCCCTTGTAGAAGACCGAGATGCGGCCGTCGCGGCCGCGGATGGCGTTGGGCTCGCTGCCCAGCGAACCGCCCAGGTTCTCCCAGTCGCTCCAACCGCCGTCGCGCTTCTGCCAGATGGACCACAGGGCCTGTTCGTTCTTGCCGCGCGCGAACACCTGGAGGCGGCCGTCGGCGTTGGGGGCCACGGAGGGGTTACCGACGATCTGCCCGTGCAAGGAGCTGACGTCGTCCCAGGCCAGTCCGGGGGTGGTGGGGATGTCGACCATGAACGCTCTCCTTCGTACGTACGAGTGGAGCAGGTCGGCGCACACGCTAGCCAACGGGAACCGCCGCCAGGAAGCCGCCGGGAACGCGGCCCGGCGATTGACCGGAATCACCGCGCATACCCGGCCAAGAGCGGCATCGGCGAACTATTGGTTGAACCATCGCCCGGTGATACGGATACGGCCCTACTCCAGCCCGCGGGCGGACTTGAAGCGGGCCAGCGCCTTGGACAGGTCGACGACCGGCGACGGGTAGGCCGCGGCCGCCCGCGCGGCGGCGGGCGGCAGCTTCCACGGCTGGTGCACCGCGCCCCCTTCCAGGCCGGGCACGTCCGCCAATTCCGGCACCCAGCGCCGCACGTACGCGCCGTCGGGGTCGAAACGTTGCGCCTGGGCCAGCGGGTTGAGGACCCGGTTGGGGCGGGTGTCGGTGCCGGTGCCCGCCGCCCACTGCCAGTTGAGCTGGTTGTTGGCCAGGTCGCCGTCCACCAGGAGCGACAGGAAGTGTGCCGCGCCGAGCCGCCAGTCCAGGTACAGCGTCTTGGTCAGGAAGCCGGCGGTCAGCAGCCGTGCGCGGTTGTGCATCCAGCCCTCGTGGGCGAGCTGCCGCATGGCCGCGTCCACGATCGGGTAGCCGGTGCGGCCGGTACGCCACGCCTCGGCCTCATGCGCGTCGTGGCGCCACAGATCGTGCCGCGTCCGGTAGTCGGCGTGCGCCGCACGGGGGCGGGCCGCGAGGACCTGATGGTGGAAGTCCCGCCACGCCAGCTGCCGTACGAAGGCGTCACCGCCGTCGCCGCCGGCCTTACGGGAGCGGTGGACCAGTTCGGTCGCGGAGAGCGTGCCGAAGTGCAGGTGCGGGGAGAGCCGGGACGTCGCGTCCCCCGCGAGGTCGTCGTGCCGCAGCGCGTAGCGGCCGAGCGGCCCTTTCAGCCAGTCCGCCATCCGGCGGCGCCCCTCCTCTTCACCGCCCGCCGCCAGCCCCGGGGACACCCCGGCGACGTCCCCGCGCCGCGGTACGGGAAGAGAGCCGACGGCCTCGGGCACTCGCACGCGGCGGGGCGCCCGCAGCACGTCACGGTGGCGTTCGGCCTGCCAGCGCCGGAAGTACGGCGTGAAGACCGCGAAGTGGTCCTTGCCGGCCGGGGTGACCTCGCCCGGTGCGAGGGCGGTGACCACCGCGTCGTGTACGTGCAGCTGCCGCCCGTCGGCCTCCAGAGCGCGCCGTAGCCGCTCCTCCCTGCGCTGCGCGTAGCCGCTGACCCCGCCCGCGACGTGCACGTCGCGCGCGTCCGCCTCGTCCGCCACCTTGGCGACCTGCTCGACGACGTCTCCCGTACGGATCACGAGCCGGCCCCCGCGGGCGCGCAGCGCGTCGTCCAGGTCAGCGAGGCAGTCGGCCAGGAAGGCGCGGCGGTTGGGCACGTCGAAACCCGCGGCACGCACTCCGTCGTCGAGGACGAACAGCGGCACGACGCCGCCCGTGCCCTTCGCGGCGGCGTGCAGCACGGGGTTGTCGTGGACCCGCAGGTCGGAGGTGAACAGGGCGATCGAGACAGTGCTCACGCGGGTCGCTCCGTGCTTCGAGGGCTTCGAGGGCGTCATGTACTTCGTGGGCGGCGTGTACTTCTTGTACTTCTTGTACTTCTTCTAGTTCGTGGGCCTCGTGGGCCTCGTGGGTGGGGCGTACGGATGCCTAGAGGGGCGTACGGGAGTGGCGCGGGCGCTTGGCAGGCCAGAGGAGGCCCGCGACCGACAGGGCGCCCCACCCCACAGAGACGGTCACGGCCGCGCGCCGCTTCCGCTGGGGCAGCGTGCCGCCCAGCAGCGCCGCGTCGCCGAAGTCCGCCGCGATGCGGAGGCAGGCGGCGGTCCGCAGCGCCGGTCCCGGCGGCGCCAGCGCGAGGGCCAGCCCGCTCGCCGCGTCGCGCCAGGCCAGCGGGCGCAGCGAGGTACGGGTGGCCGGAGCCACGCGCCCGTCCTCGCCGGCCAGCCCGGAGGGCTTGGCCAGCAGGCCGGGCCAGGCGGTGATCGCCAGGCCGTAGACCGCCGTCGATGCGCCCACCATGCGCAGCAGACCCACGTGCATCATCCGCCTCCTTCGCTCCACGGTCCGGGCGGTGCGCCCCGGCGCAAAGCGCCGCCGGGTCCGTCACCGGTCCTGCCGGGTACCCACTGTTCCCCCTCCGCCGCCCGGTGCCCGGGCAACGCGCCCGGCGGCACACGGCACGGCGTACGAAGGGACGCGGCGTACAGAACAGAGGGGTAAGTCGCACGGGGGGGGGAGCGGGCGCGTCAGACGTCCAGCTCGCATTCGACCTTCCGCAGGCTGTCCCTGGCGGTGTCCAGGTCGCCGGTGGCCCGGTCCAGGACCAGGTAGACGAAGATGCCCTGGCGGCTGCGCCGGGTGAGGGGGCGGATCAGGTGGAACTCGTCGTCCAGCGTGATCAGGATGTCTTCGATCCGGTCCTGGCGGTAGCCGAGCATTTCCAGCGTGAACAGTTTGGCGCGTACCACGTCGGTGTCGCCGCGCGCCGCCGCTTCGAGGTCGGGGCCGGCCGGGCCGCCGAGCGCCCCGAGGGTGAGACGGCTGAAGTAGTCGACGACCGAGGCGCCGAGGACGCCGTCCTGGCGTACCAGCTCCCGCAGCGTCTCCTCGATGCCTGCCATGGCCACCTGCCCCGGGCGCCTGCTCCCGCTCGCACGCCGTATAGCTCGCACGCCGAATAGACCGCCGACCAGACTTCCCGGCACACCAGGGACACGGCGCTGCGGGCCCCACGCGCCCATCCTGGCACGCTTCGCGTCTTCATGACGCAGCATCAGGAGGGGCACATGAGGCCGAAGAGGTCCGGACGGTACGCCGGTCGGTGCGTCGGTCGGTGTGCCGGTCGGGCGCGGTCAGGCAGCCGCCGCGGCGATGATCTCGTCGGCGGCGCGCTGCCCGCTCGCCACGCAGTCGGCCACGCCCACCCCGTCGTACGCCGCGCCGCACAGCCGCAGCTGCGGCAGCCGGGACAGCCCGTTGCGCACCCGCGTCACACGCGCCGGGTGGCCGACGGCGTAGTGCGGCAGCCCGCCGATCCACCGGGTCACTTCGGTCGCCACCGGCCGCGTGGTCAGCCCGGTCGCCGCCCCGAGGTCGCGCAGCGCGGCGCCCACGAGGTCCGTGTCGTCGAGGTAGAGCACCTCCTCCTCGCCGTACCGGCCGATGGACGTGCGCAGCACGAACAGGTCCTTGGCCCGCTCCGAGAGCCAGTCCCACTTACGGGTGAGGAACGTGGACGCCTTGATGGTGTGCCCGTCGCCCGGCGGCACCAGGAAGCCGCACCGGTCGTCGAACGCTGTCAGCCCCTCCAGGTGCGAGCGCCGGAACGCCATCGTCACCAGCGCCATCGACGCGTACGCGACCTCGGACAGCTCGGCCGCGGCGAGCGGCGCCTCGGCGGCGAGCAGGGTGGCCGCCGTCCAGGCCGGGGTCGCCAGGACCAGGCCGTCGCACAGCAGCGTCCGGGCGGCGGTGCGCACCTCCCAGCCGTACGCGGTCCGGTTCAGCGCGAGTGCCGGGGTGCTGCGCAGGATCGCGCCGCCGGCGGCGCGCACGGCGTCGGCCACGGCGCCCGCCAGCGTGCCCGCGCCGCCCTCCAGCCCCAGGTAGTCGGGGCCGCCGCGGGCCAGGTCCGGGATCGTGCGGGCGGTCCCGGTGCTGCCGGTGCTCCGCTTGGAGGGGCCCGTGCCGGGACCGGTGCGGGCGAACTCGGGGCGCGGCCGCGGCACGAACGGGCCGGACCCCGGCTGGTCGGCGAGCCGCCGCTGTTCCGCGAGCCGCCGCTCGGCTCCGTACCGCTGTTCGGCGAGCCGCCGCTGCTGCTCGGCGGTGCGCCGCCGTACCGAACGCACGCCGGTGAGCATCGCGCCGTCGTTCCGCGCGGCTTCGAAGAGCTGCGGTACGGCGGCCCGCAGGGACACCTCGTACGTGTCGGGCGTCCGCGACCTGCCGAGGACGTCGCGGCCGCGGCAGCTCGGGATGGGGCGCAGCGCACCTCGCGTCCAGAGCGCGGCCGCCGTCGCGGCCGGGGCCCGCAGCCGGTCGCCGAGACCGACCTCCCGCGCCAGGTCGACCGCTTCGGGGCGGGGCACCCGCAGCGCCTCGGCGCCCAGGTCCACCGGCGTCCCGGCGATCTCGCCGGAGCGCAGTTTGCCGCCCAGCCGTCCGGTGGATTCCAGCAGCGTCACGCGCAGGCCGGCGCCGGTGAGCCGGTGGGCGGCGGCGAGGCCCGCGATGCCGCCGCCGATGACGACGACGTGCCGGGCGAGCGCGGGCGGGGCGGTGGTGGTGGACGGTACGGCGGATGTGGTCGACGGCACGCTCATGAGTCCGCTCCTTCGAAAGCGGTGGCCGATGATGTCGGTGTGGCGGCCGTGGTCCTGCGGGAGACCGTGGCCGCCGGGCTCCCCGCGTCCTGGCCGGCGGACGGGCGCAGGATGTCGGTGAGCGGGTCGTGCCGGATGCTGCCGGGCGGCAGCCCCGCCGCGGTCAGCCGGGCCACGGTCGTCTCGACCACCGCGGTGGGCCCGCTGACGTACGCCAGGTGCCCGGACCAGTCGCCGCGCCGCGTCACGGCGTCGGCCAGTGCCTCGGCCAGCGCGTCGAAGCCGTACGCGTCCGGCCCGAAGCCGCTCTCCTTCTCGCGCCGCCCGATGACGGGCAGCACCCGCAGCCAGGGCCGCCGCCGCTCCAGCTCCGACGGCGTACCGGCGTCGTACAGGTCGGCGAAGCTGTGGGCGCCGAGGAACAGCCGCACATTGCGGTGGCCGCGGCGCGCGGACAACTCCTCCAGCAGCGCCTTGATGGGCGCCCACCCGGTGTCGGCCGCCACCAGGACCAGGTCGCTCGCCAGCTCGTCGTCCAGCGTCATGGATCCGCGCGCCGGTCCGACGCGCAGCGTGTCACCGACCCGCGTGTGCGCCACCAGGGCCTCGCTCACCCCGCCGGTGCACGTCTGCCGTACGTGGAACTCCAGTTCGCCGTCGGTGCGGGGCGCGCAGGCGATCGAGTACTGCCGCCACGCCTGCGGCAGCAGCGGCGACTCCACCGCGGCGAACTGCCCGGCACGGTACGGGTACGGCTCGTGCGCCCGTACCCGCAGTACGGCCAGCCCCGGGCGGCGCACCTCGTGCGCGGTCACCGTGGCCTGCCAGTACGGCGGCTCGGCGAGGGCGGCCTCGGCGCCGCTGACCATGGCCGCGACGGCGAACCGCAGCATCCGCACCCACGCCTGCTCGACGGACTCGGCCCAGCGCGGCCCCGCTGTGCGGCGCAGCGCCTCGCACAGCGCGAGCTCGAACGCCTCGAAGTGCACCGGCCGCACGCCGAGCTTGCGGTGGTCGCGGCCGAGCCGTCCGAAGACCTCGGCGATGTCGTCGGGGCGGTGCAGATTCTCGATCAAGTACCAGAAGGCACGCGCGAGATGGGCGCGCTGGAACTCCATCGACTCGGGGAACAGGGAGCGCAGGTAGGGCCACCGCCGGAACATCGCCTCGTAGAGGTGCGTGATCAGCTCGCCGAACGGCGTCACGAGTTCGAGGTACTCGGTGATCACCCGCTGGTCGGCGGCTCCGTCGTAGGACCCGGGCGCGGTGGCCGCCGGGTACGGGCCCGCGCTGCCGGACGAGCCGAGGGCCCGGGGGCCCGCGGCCGGGCCGCCGTACGCCGGGCGCTCCTGGGCGGCGTCCTCGCGCTCGGGGCGCGGCGAAAGGATTCTCCTGCGCAGGCGCATCGCCTCGTGCCGGGCGAGCAGGGCGTGGTAATCGTCGTTGACGGTACTCATGAACGTACGACCGGATCCATGGGGACGGCACCGGCGGCAGTCCGAAGGGCCGCGCGCGCCGGGCGGAACGGGGAGGCGGGGGAGGCCGGGAGGACCGGGACGGCTCGGAGCGGTCTGACGGTGCGGGCATACGACGCGAGGCGTGGCATGAGCGGACCTCCAAAAGGGGATGGGGCGCGTCAGTATGGCACCGGGCAAAGGTGCCCGATCGGCCCTATTCCCCCAGGACCTTCGGCCCTCGCCGGGCACGGCCTAACGGGTGTGTGATTCCCTGCGCACCCCTTGTGCGCGACTCCCTCGGCTACCGCTGCGAGGTGCCCCAACGCGTGCGGACATACTGGGTGTTACGGCGGGCGGCCGGGCCCGGTGGCCCTGTGCCCGGCGGCCCGCCGGACCGACCCGCCGGGACCCGTTACCCGGTACCCGGCACTCCCGGCCGACAGATCGAGAAGCGCATGCATCAGTACACCGGAACCGCCGGCCCGACCCCGGAGCCGCTGCGCGTCTTCATCCTCGACGACCACGAGGTGGTCCGCAGAGGTGTGCGCGACCTGCTCGACGCCGAGGACGGCATCGAGGTCGTGGGCGAGGCGTCCAGCGGCCCCGAGGCGCTCGTCCGGGTGCCCGCCGTCCGGCCCCACGTGGCGGTGCTCGACGTACGGCTGGGGGAGCGGGGCGAGCCGTCTGGCGGCGACCACGAGGGCATCGTGGTCTGCCGCGAACTGCGCGCCCGCATGCCGGAACTGGCCTGTCTGATGCTGACGTCTTTCGACGACGACGAGGCCCTGTTCGACGCCATCATGGCTGGCGCGGCCGGCTACGTGCTCAAGCAGATCAACGGGACCGACCTGGTCAAGGCCGTACGGACGGTGGCGGCGGGCAAGTCGATGCTGGACCCGCGCACCGCGTCGCGGGTGATGGCGCGGCTGCGCGCCCCGCAGCAGGCGGAGGCGTCGCCGGAATCCGAGCTGGACCGGCTCGCGCCCAGGGAGCGCGAGATCCTGGAGCTGATCGGGGAGGGCCTGACCAACCGGGAGATCGCCGACCGGCTGTTCCTCGCGGAGAAGACGGTGAAGAACCGTATCTCCACCATTCTGTCCAAGCTCGGCGTGGGCCGGCGGGTACAGGCCGCGGTGATCGCCGGCCGGATCCTGGGACAGCAGGAGAAGCAGGAGAGGAACGAGCACCGCGGCGGACGGTAGCCGACCGGCCCCACCGTCCCCCGAGCAGGTCCCTGGCAATCCGGGCCCCTCGGCCGCTTATCGGGCCTTGACGGCCCTACTTCGCCACCGCCGCCGCGGCTGATCCTGGAGCCGCCGGGAAGAGCCGGTCTCTCCCCCGTGCTGAGGCTCTTCCCGGCCAGTCGGAGTCATGCGCCAGAGGTGAAGGACACAGCCCGGTGGACGGATCGGATACCAGTACGCAGACAGACCCCGGAGCGCAGGGAAGCCCCGGCGCCCAGGGCGGGACCGGCACCCGGCCGGATTCCCGTCCGGATCCGGCCGGGCACGAGAGTGCGGCCGGCGGGAGCGGGCCGGTTCCCGGTCCGCCGCCCGCCGCGCTCGGCCCCCGCCCGGTCCGCCGCCGCATCCCCGTCGAATGGCTGACCACCACCGACCACAAGAAGATCGGCACCCTCTACCTCGTCACGGCCTTCGTGTTCTTCCTGGTCGGCGGCCTCATGGCGCTCCTGATGCGCGCCGAACTCGCCCGCCCCGGCACGCAGATCATGTCGAACGAGCAGTTCAACCAGGCCTTCACGATGCACGGCTCGGTCATGCTGCTGCTGTTCGCGATGCCGCTGTTCACCGGCTTCGCCAACTGGCTGATGCCGCTCCAGATCGGCGCCCCCGACGTGGCGTTCCCGCGCCTGAACATGCTCGCCTACTGGCTGTTCCTGTTCGGTTCGCTGATCGCCGCGGCCGGCTTCCTCACCCCGCAGGGCGCCGCCGACTTCGGCTGGTTCGCGTACGCGCCGCTGTCGGACGCGGTGCACTCGCCGGGCGTCGGCGCCGACATGTGGATCATGGGCGTGGCGCTCTCCGGCTTCGGCTCCATCCTGGGCGCCGTCAACTTCATCACCACCATCATCTGCATGCGCGCCCCCGGCATGACGATGTTCCGGATGCCGATCTTCACCTGGAACGTGCTGCTGACCGCGCTGCTGATCCTGATGGTCTTCCCCGTGCTGGCCGCGGCGCTCTTCGCCCTGGAAATGGACCGCAAATTCGGCTCGCACATCTTCGACGCGGCCAACGGCGGCGCCCTGCTCTGGCAGCACCTGTTCTGGTTCTTCGGCCACCCCGAGGTCTACGTCCTCGCCCTGCCGTTCTTCGGCATCGTCTCCGAAGTCATCCCGGTCTTCTCCCGGAAACCGATGTTCGGCTACATCGGCCTCATCGCCGCGACCATTTCCATCGCCGGCCTGTCCATCACGGTCTGGGCCCACCACATGTACGTGACCGGCGGCGTACTCCTGCCCTTCTTCGCCTTCATGACCTTCCTGATCGCCGTGCCGACCGGAGTGAAATTCTTCAACTGGATCGGCACCATGTGGAAGGGCTCACTCTCCTTCGAAGCGCCGATGCTCTGGGCGACCGGCTTCCTCGTCACGTTCGTCTTCGGCGGCCTGACCGGCGTGATCCTGGCCTCCCCGCCCATGGACTTCCACGTCTCGGACACCTACTTCGTCGTCGCGCACTTCCACTACACGCTCTTCGGCACCGTCGTGTACGCCATGTTCGCCGGATTCCACTTCTGGTGGCCCAAGTTCACCGGCAAAATGCTCGACGAACGGCTCGGCAAAATCACCTTCTGGACCCTCACCGTCGGATTCAACCTCACCTTCCTCGTACAGCACTGGCTCGGCGCGGCCGGAATGCCCAGGCGGTACGCCGACTACCTCGCCGCCGACGGATTCACCACCCTCAACACCCTCTCCTCCATCGGCTCCTTCATGCTCGGCCTGTCCTTCCTGCCCTTCTTCTACAACGTCTGGAAGACCGCCAAATACGGCAAGAAGGTCACCGTCGACGACCCCTGGGGCTACAGCCGCTCCCTGGAATGGGCCACGTCCTGCCCGCCGCCCCGCCACAACTTCACCTCGCTGCCGCGCATCCGCAGCGAATCCCCGGCCTTCGACCTGCACCACCCCGAAATCGCCGCCCTGGAGTCGTCCCGCACCTGAACCCCGCCCCTCCCCGCCCACGGCTGCGGGCGCCCGCCGACGCGCCCGCAGCCGTGGACCCCGACGGCACACCCCTCACCCCCGAGGGAGGAACCCACCATGTCCCACCCCACCCTCGCCCTGGGCGCCACCGCACTCTTCGCGGCCGGCTGCGTCTGGTACCTCCCGGCGGCCGCGGCCCTGCGCGCCGGCGCCGACCGCCCGTACTCCCACCGCATCACGGCCGCTTCCTGCCTGACCTTCTGGGGTACGCCCGCGCTCCTCGCCGTGCTCCTGCTGACCCCGCTGCCCTGGGCCGTCCTCGGCGCCGTAACCGCCGCGGGCGCACTTACGGCCGCCGCCCTCCTGGTCGTGGCCCGGTTGCAACGCACCCGCGAACAGCACGAGGAATCCGAACGCTGGACCACCCTCCGCAGCACGCTCCCCACCACGACCCCCCTCACCGAACCGCGCCCCGATCCGGTCCGCCCGCAACTGGCCTTCGTGCTCTACCTCTTGCCCGGCAACATCGTGGCCTCCGTACTCGCCGCCACCGTGCTGCTGACGGCCGACTCCCTGACCCGCCAGGGCGCCATCACCGTGACCATGACCGCCGTCGGCATCTCCGCCGCATCCCTGGCCCTCGCCGGCAACCGCGCCCAGTCCATACGCCGCCACTGAGCCGGGAACCGTCCACATCGGCGACCTCGCATGGGGGCCGCTACAACTACGCGGGCGCGCACACCGCCGTCGTTTACTGGATCTACTCGACCTAGCCGATCCAGTCGATCTACTCGATCTCCACCCGCCCGTTGTTCCGTTGCTGCGTGCCGTCCGTGCCGTCCGTGCCGTCCGTGCCGCCCTCGCCGCCCGGCCCGCCCTCTGGCGCCCCCAGGTTGCGCCGTACGGAATCCAGGATCGTCAGCCCCTGGCCGACCAGCCCGGCGGCTATCTCGCCCAGCCCGTCGGCGCCGTTGAGCACGTTCACATTGGCGCCGGAGAGCCCGGCCGCGGCCTCCTTGACGATCTGCGGGAGCTGGTCGATCAGCATCCGGTCCAGTGCCACCCGGTCGTACGACGCCGCGGCCTCCGCCTGGATCTTCATCCGCTCCGCCTCGGCCATGGCCAGCACCCGGATGCGCTCCGCGTCCGCCTCGGCGGGCTTGACGACCTCGGCCACCAGCTGCTGCTGCCGCAGCTGCGCCGCCCGCTCGGCCAGCTCGGTCTGCGCGTCCAGCACCTCCTGCTGCGCGTGTGCCTGCGCCAGCGGCCCGGCCTGCGCGGCCTGGGCCTGCGCGCGGTCCACCTCGGCCGAGTACTGGGCCTGTACGACGGCGGTCTGCCGCGCGTACTCGGCCTGCTTGCGCGCGGCCTCCTGCTCGGCCTCCGCCGCGGCCTGGGTCGCCTGCGCCTGCGCGATCTGCGCCTGCCGCTGGATCGCCGCCTTGTGCGGAGCCGACATGGCGTCTATGTAGCCGGTGTCACCGTCGTCGATCGACTGGATCTGCAACGAGTCCACGTGCAGCCCGATCTTCGCCATCTCCGACTTCGAGGTGTCCAGCACCTCGGTGGCCAGCTTCTGCCGCTCGGTGACGATCTCCTCGACCGTCATCGAGCCGATGATGGACCGCAGGTGACCGGCGAAGATCCGGCCGGTCAGGACCGACATCTGGTCCTGGTCGGAGAGGAAGCGCTGCCCCGCGTTGACGATGCTCTCCGTGTCGTTGCCGACCTTGAAGGCGATCACGGCGCGTACCGTCAGGGCGATGCCCTGCCGGGTGACACAGGTCTCGACGACCTCCGACTCGCACATCGACAGCGTCAGAAAGCGGGTCTTGCGGAAGATCGGCAGCACGAACTTGCCGTGGCCGGTCACCACACGGAACGGCGCACCCCCGAGGCCACGCCTGCCACCCGAGATCAGCATTGCCTCGTCGGGCGCGGGAACGCGGTAACCGAACATCTTTCGTCGTCTCCTCAACCGGCGTCGCCGGTGTCACCGGCCAACGCGTCCAATGGGTCGGCCCACTCGATGACGTCGACCTGCCGGCCACCCCGCGAGGTGACGACCAGTACGTGCGTCCCGCGCGGCAAGGGTTCGGCCGACCAGGCGAGGAACGTCTCCGTCCCGCCCCTGACCCGTACCAGGACCTCACCGGGCCCGGCTTCGCCACGGGTCCCGAGAACCAGCTCCCCGGCACAACCGATCACAGCCTCGTCCTGCACCATCGGCGGCCGCCCCCTCGTCGCTCTGGCCTGCGAAACGACCTTAGCGCCCGGCCGCACGCGCGCCCATCCTCCCTTGGTCGCTCTTCGCGTCATCCGATCGGCAGCCACCGTTCGAAGAACTCCCGCACACTCCGGCGTACGGCCGGCACCGCCACCCCCGGCGCCACGGCACCCACCAGCTTCTTCCGCCCCTCGGCCGTCATCAGCCCGGCGGCCTGCAACTGCGGCACCATCGTCGCGTAGTCCGTGAACACCCAGTGCCCGGTGTCGCCGATGCGCTGCCGACGGGTACGTCCCCCCGAATGCGCGAGCGTCGCCGCCCAGGACCGTGCCATCTCCTTCCCGCCGGAGAAACCGTCCGTACCCACCAAGAGCAGCGGCCGGTCCACCCCGTACCGGGCCACCGGCAGCAGCTCCCCGGGGCGGCCGGACGCCTCCGGCGCCTGGTCGAGGAAGCCCTCCCAGTTCACTGCCGCCCTGATACGGCGGTCCTCGTACATGGCCTGGACTGCGGTGGTACCGCCGACCGAATGCCCGTACACACCCACCCGCCGCAGATCCAACGCCCGCCCGAGCCCCTTCGGTACGGCCCTCCCCGCCGCATCCGTCTGCCGACCTCCCACCACCCTCTCCAACTCGTCAATCACGAACGACACATCCGCCACCCGCGTCCCCACAACCGTCCGAAAGAGCGCCGCATCGCCCCGCGGATCTCCGACGAAAACCGTCCTCCGCACCATCTCCCGCCCCACTCTCCCCACCGGAAACTCAACCGCCACCGCGTCCCCAGGGTGATCGACACACACCACCACCCACCCCCAACTCGCCAACTCCTCAGCCACACCAACCCCCAGCCCACTCGGATCCCCACCACCCGGGCTGTACACCAACACCGGCCGCCGACCGCCCAACACAGGCGCACCGACGTGCGAATGCGTCTCCGTAGCCCCCCAAGCCACGCCCGCCGAAGGCAACTCGGGATGCACCCACGGCATCACCACCCCAAACACCTCGGCCACCCCACCGGACAGTTGCCGCGCCACCGGAAACCCTCGGACCGCCCGCCCCGCCCGCCCTGTCAACGCCGTCCACGCCGGATAGAAGACCGTAACCAGCACTTCCCGTACGCCAATGCCCGCCACCCACGGATCCGGCCGCCCACGATCAACCAAATACAGCCCCGCGACCCCCACCCCATGCGGCCCGCCCGGCTCCGGCAACCGCAACCTCACCTCACCGGCCACCCGCCCAGGCGCACCCTGCGCTCGCGCGACCCCGCCCCATCCCGCCCCCACAGCACCCACAACCACACCCTTCACAACAGCCCGCCGCCCCGGCCCTCCAGCATCCGCACGCACCATGTCCGCCCCTCTCCTCCCACGTCACCGTCACCGTCACCGGCGGCCGGCGCGAACGCACCAGCCACAGTTGGACGATGGCGCCCAGAGCAGCCCACGGACGATGCTTTTGGCCCTGCCCTAAACGATGGCGCGACACGACCAGGGGGAGTAGTGCTCCGAATCCACTTCACCGCCGCCGACTTCGCACGGGTCCGCTTCGCGCCCCGCCCCGCGCCCCTGCTGGAGCTGAACACGGCCTTCATGAAGGCGGCGGCCGGCGATGACCCGCTCCTCTTCGGCCGCTGGCGGCAACGCCTGCTCCGCTCCCTGCCACCGGCCGTCCTGCCCCTGCGCGACCTGGTCCCCGCAGGCCGGGCCCCCGCCTTCCTGGACGTCTACGACGACTCCCTCAAGGAGGCATTGGACACCGTACGGTCGGCCCACCCGGCCACCCACGTACGCTCCGAACTGAAGCGCGTCTACGCCACCAGCACGTACGCCCCACCCCCATGGATCCGCGACCTGCACCGAGGCGACGCCGACGCCTGGCACCTCATCCGCCAGGCACAGCACACGGCCTTCGAAACCGTCCTACGCCCCGTATGGCCCGTCATCCAGGACCTCCACCGCGCCGAGTTCACCCGCCACGCCCTCACCACCGCCGAACACGGCACGGCCACAGCCCTAACCCAACTCCTCCCCAACTCGCGCCTAAATTCCAGCACCTGGGAAATCCCCACCCACCCAACCCACCCCACCCACCCAACCCACCCCACTCACCGCACCCACCCCACTCCCACCATCACCCTCAACGGCCGAGGCGTAATCCTCCACCCCACCTTCCACTGGACCGGCCACCCCCTCATAGCCGACCGCCCCGGCCACCCACTGGCCCTCACCTACCCAGCAGGCCCGGGCCTCCCGCTCCACCCCACCAACACCACCAACGCCACCAACACCCCCGACACCTCCGACCCCTTGGCTTCCCTCCTGGGCCGCACCCGCGCCGAAATCCTCCGTCGCCTCACGGACCCCCACACCACCACAGCCCTGGCCCACCACCTCAACCTCAGCGCCCCCACCATCTCCACCCACACCACAGCCCTACGCAACGCGGGCCTCCTGACCACGACCCGCACGGGACGCTCGGTCACGCACACGCGGACAGCGCTGGGGACGCTTCTGGCTCATCGCGTGGGGCCTGTGTGACGTGGTGATCGCCCCGGCAGTCGCGGCAACGCCCCGGTTGCGGCGCACGAAAGGCCCGCTCACAGCCGTCGCAGGTCTGGAACGGCAGCGCGGAGGGACGATCCGGGTGGCGCGTCGGCGCGGGCGGAGCGGGCAGGGGCGTCTCGCGCAGGCGAAAGGCGAGGATGCTCGCGGGCCGGGCACGGAAGCGACCGGGCAGCCCAGCGGTGAGCCGCTCGATGATCTGGCCCGCTTCGACACCGTCCGCGAGCCACTCGGCGACACCCGGCGCCAGCCGCGCAGCCTCTTCCTTGGACAGAACCAAACGTGGGTCGACCCGGCGCAGGGCGGCAAGCACGGCGACAGCCTTCGGATCGGCGTCAGCGAGCGAGGCGGGCGTCACGGAAACGGCCGGACCTGGAGCAGCAGGCCCTGCCACACCCGGACCAGGAACCCCGCCCGCTCCCGGACCAGGGGACGGGGGCGGCCCTTCCGGCCCCGGCCCCGGATCGCCTCCCGGCCCCGGGCCACCCCCAGGAACATCGTAAAAACGAGTCCGCGTACGAACCTGCCCGGTGGCCAGCCGCACGCGGCGGCGCTCCAGGTACCCGGCCTCTTCGAGCTCCCGAAGCGCCCGCGAGATCAGGATCTCGCCCTCGGTGAAGTGCTCGCACAGCGCGACGATGCTGACGGGCGCGCCGTCCGGCAGGGAGAGGATGTAGGCGGCGACGCCAACCGTAACCGCGCTGCCGCGCCGCTGAGCCAGGGCGTTGGAGAGCACGGTGAATTCGGCGGTGAGCCGGGTACGTACGTGGATCACGCCGGATGTCGGAGCTCCGGCATCCGCGCGCGGAGACGCGTTAAACTGCGAGTCAGCCATCGGGAAGGTCTCGCTTCCTGAGCGGTCAGGCCCTCGTTCGGGATGCCAGTCCCGGCGGGGGCCGTCTCTGTCTGTGGTTGTCGCGGCGAACGTAACCGCCCGAATCCCGCCCCCGCAAGCTGCTCACCCGGACGGGTGACGCAGGCCGGGAGGGTGGGTGGGCGGGTAGTTCTTTCCCCCGGTCCTTTGGGAGACAAGCGCCCCACCGCCCCCTCGTCAACGACCCCCCGGCCACCCCGAACCCCACCCCGAGCCCCACCCCGCGACCGGCACCTGGCCGACCCCGCCCCGGTGCCGCGCCCCTGATCGCTGTGCCGCTGCTGCATCTGGTGGCTCTGTTCAGACCGCTACACGCCGCACTTCTGCCCTCCGTGTGCCGTGCCGCATTCTGATGGCCGAGGTGAGTGCTGACCTAATAGCTCGACAGGATCCCCTTCAGTGCACCATTGCGGATCCTCTGTGTTTGTGCGAGCTGGTCCCGCAACAGCTGCTCATGCTCGTCCAGTCGAGCCATCGCGCCGGCGATGGCTTGCTGTGCCCCGAGATCGGGCAGTGGAACCGGCAACTCTGCCAGTACGTCAAGAGAAATGGTCTTCATGGTCATACTCCCGGTGGAGTGGGACACGAGCCACCTGCGCGCCTCCGGACTGCGGAGGTACGCAGCGAAGTAGTCGGCGTTCAGCTCGGTGGGGGGCCTCAGTACGAAGCAGCCGGTTCCGCAGACCCAACCTTGCTGTTCCTCACGTACGACAGCACATCGCCCCAGCTCTCCACGGCGCGCCAGCACCACGTCGTCACGGCGGAGACGGAAGCGTTCCAGGCGTTCGGCTTGTTCCCCGGTGATGTGTCTGATGCTCGCCACGTCGAAGCCGTTGCCTGTCAGGTCCTTGGGCATAACGACGGGGATGCCTGTATGCACGTAGTGTTCGGCGCGGATGAGGCTTCCCGAAGGTCCGGCGAGGAGCAGGCCCGGCGTTGAGCCCCGGAACTCACCTTCCACCGTGCCACTCACAATGCTCCGGAGCGGCATGCGGGGAGCTTCGGCACCGCTGCGCGTCAGCCGCTCGCACGTGTGGAAGCTCTTCCGGAGGGCGATGCTCGAACTGGACGTCGCATCGTGATGCTGATCCAGTTCATCGAGCATGTGACTGGTATCCAGTGCCGTCGGCTGCCGCTCTTGCTCATCTCCGACGTACAGCCGGGGGTCGAGACTGCCCTCGTTCTCAAGGATCTCTTCGTGCGCGACCGAACGAGAGAACCCTGGTTCATCGGGCGTTGCACGAGGAGACCTGAGCCACGCGTGAAACCGACTGCTGATGCGCTGTGTGTCCTCTGCGGTCAGTACGCGCGGTCGCCGCGGTAGCTGAGTACCGAGGCGGTCGGCGTTGATGAAGAGGACGGTATCCCCGTCGCCGTCCGGCAAGTGGAGTGACTTGTCGCGGGCAAGTATCCAGATGTGCACGGGGATGGAAGTGTGCGGAGCGAAGAGATGCGATGGCAACGCGATAATGGCAAGGAGCGTGCCGTTGACGATCATCTGCCTGCGGATATCCGCCTCGCAGCCATTGGACCAAGCGGCGCGCGGAGGCATGATCACCGCCGCAAGCCCGTTCTCGCTCAGCTTGTTCCACGCCAACTGAAGCCAAGCGAAGTTCGCATTGGACTCGGGTGGCCGGCCGAAGGGCCAGTCGACGACGTGGGTGTCGTCGATACGCTGGTTGAAGGGGGGATTGCTCAGCACCAGGTCGGCTAGGCCGTGGCCCCGGCGCTGAAACAGTGACACTGGGTCGGAAGCGCCTACGTGCGGCTGATCCACTCCGTGAATGGCCAGGTTCATCATCGCCAGCGGCGGGTTACTGCGATCCGTGGCGTATGCCTCGAAGGAAGCTCCGTCGATGCGGCCGAGTTCGGCGACTCGCTGCGCTGTGATTGCGAGGAGACCGCCAGATCCACAGGCCGGATCCAGGATCCGGTCCCCGGGCTGCGGAGACGCGAATTCGACCAGCAGGCTCGCGACTGCACGCGGTGTATAAAACTCTCCCGCGGAAAAGGAGCCCTCCTGAACGTGCCGTTCGAGGAGCAGTTCGCAAACTTCCGTCAAGTCGGCCCCGGCCAGCGTCGGCGGGCGTTGCGTCAGTGCGCTGAGAAAGGAGGCTGCCCACGGAACGTCGTCCGCCCCCTCGCCACTGTCGAGAAAACCGATACCCAGCTTGTCGATGTCGGGCAGGGGGAAGCGCGCATGCCTGCTGGCACTCCTCATCGCAGCGCCCAGGTCCATCAGTGGCGAGATACCGACTTGGGCCTCCGCTACTGCTCGATCCCACCGCTTGACGAATTCGTCCTCCGGTTCGCCCACCGACTCGACGAACCCTGCAAGAACCAGGATTGCGAGCATGGACGTAAGGTCGCCGAACGTGTTCCGACCCCGCTGGAAGGGGACGTATGCTCGCCAAGCCCGGTCGACTACAACCGCGGCCTGGTCCTCCGTCTTCATGATGTCCACGTGCGAGTCTCCTCGTTTCGTGCCGGTTTACTTCAGCTGACCGATCACATACGACGTTGTGGCGACAACCATCAGCAGCAGGCACAGACGCAGTGTCATGCCTGTGCTCTGGATCGCTTTCCCAAGCAGCTCGAAGAGTGACTTCACCTTAGGGCCCCCTACCTTCATCTGCCGAAACTGCGCAGCCTTACTGCGCAGGCGCCCACTCAAGGCATCCACTCGCGTGGTGGCCGCTCCAATCTGGAGCAGGAGTTAGGTGAGAGGGAATCTAGCAGCGATCAACGCTTGGCGTACGGCGGTTAACCCGCAACTGTGGGCATGAGGCGCGAGTGCGCAGCGATGCTGCGCAACCCTTTCGAGGGCGAGTTTGCTGATCAAGTGCGTGCGGAGGGGAGCGCGGCGCTTGGTGGGTAGTGGCGGAGGTGACCCCAAGTTGTGGCGCGGGTCACATTGTGCGGGTGCCTTCGCCTGAGAACAGGGCGGCGGACTTGTCCAGCTCTTCAGCGCGTTGTGTGCGGTGCCGTGGAACTGCTCGGCGCGCCCGTAAGGCGGTTACCCCGCCGGTGCGTCCGCCGACGGGCCGACGTTGTCAGAGGAGTGTCCCACTGCGCAGTACCCCGGACGGGGTTATCGGGGTGCTGGTCGGTCGCAATCAGAAGGGGTTTGGTCAGCGACCAGAGTCTGATTGGGTAATCCGGCCAGGGGCATCAGGCCGGGTCCTCTTCAGCGGAAGACGGGGCCTCCCCTGGCCCCCAAGCATCTCCCTTGCGGACATTGCAGATCCAGTGGGCGGTTTGAAGGTTCTCCGGCTCGTGCTTGCCGGCCAGTGAGACCGGCTTGATGTGGTCGAGGGTTGCCGACCACGGATCAGGCCAGTCAACTGCCGATCCGATACCTCCGTGGCACAACTGACAAATCCATCGGTCGCGTTCGTAGATGTCCAGAGGATCCACTGGGTTTGCGTCGGCGTCGAGGACGCCATAATCGCGCATACGGGCCTGATAGCTGTTGCGTGCTCTGGTGGAGCGCCGTTGCTTTTCGGAGCGCGCGGTGTACGCGGGTGTCCAAAGGATCGGAGTGCGTTCGGCTACGCAGACCCAGGCTTCCCAGTCGTAGGTCTTACCGTTCTCGTCCACGTCTCGAATGACTTCGTTCTGCCAGACCCATCGCTGCCCGTCCTCGCCCTCGAAGGACCGCTTCTGTTCGAGAGGATGTTCCTGGCCCGGCACGTTGGTCCACCACGTGGTGCGGTGCGTATAGGCGAGGTGTGCGCCGGTCTGCTTATGGATCGCGAGGAGCGGTTCCGCATTGTCTTCGGAATTGTTCCGCACCAGATCCACAAGCCAGTTCGCGTCCAGAGAAGCAGCGGTGGCATACGTGGTGACTGATCCGTGCCGCTCGACGGCGTCACCCGGTATGGGGCCGAGCCCGTAGAACTCGTAGGGGAAGTCGGCGTCAGCGTCCCTGGTGCGGAAGACGTTCGGCTGGCGATCGCGGCCGAAGTGAGCGTGCTGTTCCTCATCTGTGGTGGCACGGGTGCCCATGCCAGGGATCGAGTTGAGGTCGATTTCGCCGCGTCGGAGCCTGGCTGCTGTGCGGCGCTTGAGTGTCTCATTGCACCGGGACGAACACACATGTCGGTCCCGGTAGGACCATGGCGCCTTGGCGGAGAGGGGTTCGGCGCAGACCCGGCACGGCTGACCACCGGTGGCACGAGCGGCGGCGGCGAGGATGGGTCCCCAATATGGGTCGCCAGGTACCTCGCGGGTCCTGGCTGGGTCGGGTACGGGCGGGGTCCCCGGCGTGAGCGTCGGCTTGGGGCGGCGCTTCCTCGGAGTGCTCTTCGGGCGCTCGGCCCGCTGCTTTTTGGCTGCCGCAGCACGGCAGGGATCGGAGCAGTACTTCTGACTGCGCGGGCGCCCGTACTCCATTACCGTGCCGCAGATCACACAAGGTCGCCCGGCCGGCTCCAAGATGTCACTGACGTCGTCGGTGATCAAGGCGTAATCCACGGGTTGTCCTCGGCTGGGTTCGAGTTGGCGGCCGGAGTTCGCAAGCGTGCAGATGCGGGTCGCTGCGTCCGAACAGTCTTCGAGAACGAGTCAGGGCCTGACCCACTAGGTGGATCAGGCCCTGACCTGGTGTTCCTTCAGTCGGGGTGGCGGGATTTGAACCCACGACCTCTTCGTCCCGAACGAAGCGCGCTGCCAAGCTGCGCTACACCCCGAAGCAACGAGCTCTACTTTAGCGGACCGATCCCCATAGGTGAAATCCGGTTCTCGGGGCGACGGGGTTGGGGCCTGAACTGGTCGATCGCGACGAGGACCAGGGCGAGGGCGTAGAAGGCCGAGCCGAAGATGAGGGTGTTCAGGGCGATGCCCGCGTAGCCGTGGATCTCGACGTCGAGGAAGGGGTACGGGTAGCGGCCTTCGGCGCCCGGGGTGATCAGGGCGCCGCGGATGAGGGCGAAGGGGAGGTAGAGGAAGGGGTAGGCCAGCCACTGGCCGGCGAAGCGCCAGCGGAAGCCGCGGGACGGGGTGAGCAGGAGCCAGTCCAGGGCGGCGCCGATGGGGGTGACGGTGTGCAGCAGGTGGGTCGAGACGGTGCGGAGGGTGTCGTTCTCCGGGGTGCCGGTCATCGAGAAGCCGCTGGAGTCGTTGGTGAGGACGAAGTGGTAGACGAGGCCGGTGATGGCTATGTAGAGGAGGACCGCGCCGGTGATCCGCGGGGATATCGGGGGGCGGGCGGACCAGGCGCGGTGGGCGGACCAGGCGAAGCAGACCGCCACGGCGATGTTCGACTGCACCGTGAAGTAGCTGAAGAGGCGGCTCAGGTCCGGGGTGATCGCGACGTCCAGGACGATGCCGGTCAGCGCGGCCAGCGCGATCAGCAGCCGGAAGGCGGCGGCCAGCGGGCGGCGGACTGGGGGCACGACCGCGGACGCCGGGGTCTGGGCGGAGGCGAACGCCGCTCCGCGGGCGTAGCGGGAGGAGGCGTGTGAGGTCTCCTGCGACGGTCGGGAGCGGGGGACGCGGGCGCTGGTGGGGTCGATCATCCCCCCACGCTAGACGGGAGTGGGGCGGGATGGGGATGGTGTGTGGAAGGTGTGTGGGAATCCGCAGGGGAGGGGGAGGCAGGGGAGGGAGGGGAGGTGGGGGGAGGTGGGGGAGGGGCCAGTCCTGTGGGGCCCGGGCCCGTGGGCCCCGGTTTGTGGGCCGGTCCCGTGGGCCCCGGTCCTGTGGGCCGGTTCTGTGGGGCCCGGTGGCTGTGGCCGGGCCCCGTTCGGTGCGTCAGTCCCGGGACGTAAGGGTCAAGAGGGTCGCCTCCGGGGGGCAGGCGAAGCGGACCGGGGTGTAGCGGTTGGTGCCGCAGCCTGCGGAGACGTGGAGGAAGGAGGTGTGGCCGCCCGCTGTGTGGGTGGACAGGCCCTTGACCCGCTGCGTGTCGATGTCGCAGTTGGTGACCAGCGCCCCGTAGAAGGGGATGCAGAGCTGGCCGCCGTGGGTGTGCCCGGCCAGGACCAGCGGGTAGCCGTCGGCGGTGAAGGCGTCCAGGGTGCGCAGGTACGGGGCGTGTACGACGGCCAGGGAAAGGTCCGCGTCGGGTTCCGGGCCGCCGGCGACCTGGGCGTAGCGGTCCCGCTTGATGTGCGGGTCGTCCAGGCCGGTGAGCGCGATCTCGAAGCCGCCGGCCGTGCCGTCGAGCTTGAGGCGGCCGCGGGTGTTGGAGAGGTTGACCCAGCCGGCTGTGTCGAAGGCGTCGCGCAGGTCTTCCCAGGGGTTGTGGATGACGCCGACGGCGGGCGGGTTGCCGTTCAGGCCGTGCCGCTTCTGAGCCTTTTCGATCAGATAGCGGGCGGGGTTGCGCAGCTTCGGCCCGTAGTAGTCGTTCGAGCCGAAGACGTACGCGCCGGGGAACTCCATGAGCGGGCCGAGCGCGTCCAGCACCTCCGGGACACCCTCGGGGTCGGAGAGGTTGTCGCCCGTGTTGACGACGAAGTCGGGGCGCAGCCCGGCCAGCGACTGGAGCCAGCGCTGCTTCTTGCGCTGCCCGCCGACCATGTGGATGTCGGAGACCTGCAGGACGCGCAACGGCCGCATGCCGGGCGGTAGTACGGGCACGGTGACCCGGCGCAGTCTGAAGGAGCGGGCTTCGAATCCGGCGGCGTAGGCCAGGCCCGCCGCACCGGCCGCGGCGATGGACAGGGGGACTCCGTAACGGGCGCGCATACTCCCCATCGTTGCAGAGGGAGCGGGGGAGACGCGCATCGGCGGTGCGGCGTCGGTACCTGGTGGCGCCGGCTGCACCGACCGCGCCGGCTGCACCGACCGCACCGGCCGCCGCGGCGGCGAAGGCATCGCACCAGCCGCCGCAGCGGCGAAGGTACCGGGCCGGCCGGTGCCACCGGTACGTAATGGTGGGGCGTTCGGCGCCGGGTACGGGCATACTCGACGTCATGACCACGCTCAAGTCGAAGCTGCAGGACGACCTCACCACGGCCATCAAGGCCCGTGACGAGCTGCGCTCTTCCACCCTCCGCCTCACCCTGACCGCCGTCCAGAAGGAAGAGGTGGCCGGTACCTCGGCGCGCGAGCTGTCGGACGCCGAGGTCGAGAAGATCGTCGCGCGTGAGGCGAAGAAGCGCCGGGAGGCCGCGGAGGCGTTCGACCAGGGCGGTCGTGCCGAGTCGGCGGAGCGGGAGCGCGCGGAGGGCGAGGTGCTCGCCGAGTACCTGCCCAAGCCGCTGTCGGACGAGGAGCTGGAGAGCCTGGTCGCCGAGGCCGTGGCAGAGGCGAAGGCGGGCGGCGCCGAGGGGCCGCGGGCCATGGGCGCCGTCATGAAGATCGTGAACCCGAAGATCGCGGGCCGGGCCGAGGGCGGCCGGGTGGCCGCGGTCGTCAAGAAGCTGCTCGCCGGGTGAGGTAGCGGTTACGACGGCGAAGGGGCGCCCCCGTCCGGTGATCCGGTGGGGGCGCCCCTTCGCCGTGGGCGCTGTGGGCGCTGTGAGCGCTGTGAGCGCCGTGGCGCCGTTAATGCCATAAGCGCCGTGCTGCCGGCCGTCGGCCGCCGTGCCGCCGACGACCGGCACCGCGGCCGGCCGGGGTCAGCCGAAGATGTCGGGGAACCCGGGGATGTCCCAGCCGCCGCCCGGCTTGCCGCCGCCGTGGCCGCCGCCGTGGCCGCCGCCGTGACCTTGGCCGCCCCCGCCCCCGCCGCCCCCGCCGGGCCGCGGCCGGCCGCCGCCGTTCTTGCCGTCGCCCTTGTTCTTGCCGTCGTCGCCGATCGGGACGGTGGGCAGCGACGGGGCGGGCTTGCCCGACAGCGCGCCCGACATCGCCTCGCGCCAGATCGGGCCGGGGGTGTCCGCGCCGTACACCTTGTCGTGGAAGGTGCCGCCGATGGTGATGTCGAACATCTGGCGCTTGTGGGCCGGGTCGCCGACCCAGACCGCGCCGGCCATGTTCGGGGTGTAGCCGGTGAACCAGGCGGCGTACCGGCTGTCGGTGGTGCCGGTCTTGCCCGCGCTGTCCCGGCCCTGTAGCCCGGCCTGCTTGCCCGTGCCGTCCTCGACCACGCCCTTGAGCAGCGTGTTGATGGTCTTGGCGGTCTGCTGCGACATCGCGCGCCGGCAGCTGGTCTTCGGTACGGTCAGCGCCTTGCCGGTGGTGTCCGTGATCGACTCGATGGCGACCGGCGTGCAGGCGATGCCTTCGTTGGCGAAGGTGGCGTACGCGTTGGCCATGGTCAGCGGGGACACCTCGGGGGAGCCGAGCGCGATGGCGGGCTTCTGCTCCACCGGCTTTCCGTCGGCCCGCTGGATGCCCATCTTGGCGGCCATCTTGGTCGCGGGGCAGATGCCGATGTCGCTGATCAGCTGTACGAAGTAGGTGTTGACCGACTTCGCGGTCGCCTCCTTCATGCTGTACGGGCCGACCTCCGAGGTGTTCTCGTTCTGGACCGGGGCGCTGCCCGTCCACTGGCCCGTACAGGTGGAGATCGGGCTCGGGTAGGGCATCTTGTACGGCGACGAGTACGACTGCTCCGGGCTCTTGCCCGCCTCCAGGGCCGCCGCTGCGATCACCGGCTTGAACGTCGAGCCGGGCTGGTAGCCGGCGCCGCCGCCCATCTTCTGGTCGACGGACAGGTTCATCTGGGTCTGGTGGGTGCCGAAGCCGTACGGCCGCGACTGGCCCATGCCGAGGATCTTGCCGGTGCCGGGCTGGACGATGGTGGCCGCCGCGGCGACCGGGTCGTTGTCGTAGACCCGGCCGGTGACGGCCGACTGGATCGACTGCTGGGTCTGCGGGTCGAGCGTCGTACGGATCGTCAGGCCGCCCTGGTTCCAGCGCTTTCCGCGTTCCTTCCTGGTCTTGCCGAACGCCGGGTCGTTCAGCAGCACCTCGCGGACGTAGTCACAGAAGAAGCCGGCGCCCGAACCCGCGGTGATGCAGCCGTTCTTGGGGCGGCTGACCTTGAGCTTGATCGGCTTCTTGGCGGCGGCGTCGGCCTGGGCCTGTGTGACGGCCTTCGTGTCGGCCATCCGCTGGAGCACGATGTTGCGGCGCCGCATCGCCTCGTTGGGGTCGTTGACCGGGTCGTACCGGCTAGGCGACTGCACGATGCCCGCCAGCAGCGCGGACTCGTCCAGCGTCAGGTCCTTGGCGTGCTTGCTGAAGTAGCGCTGGGAGGCCGCTTCGACCCCGTACGCCTGCTGCCCGAAGAAGGTGATGTTCAGGTAGTTCTGCAGGATCTTCTGCTTGCCCAGCTCCTCTTCGACCTGGATCGCGTATTTCAGCTCCTTGACCTTGCGGCCGATGGTCTGCTGGGTGGCCTGCGCGACCTTGTCGGGGTCGTCGCCGGCCTCCTCGATGAAGACGTTCTTCACGTACTGCTGCGTCAGCGTCGAGGCGCCCTCGGATACGCCGCCGGACTGCGCGTTCTTGTTCAGCGCGCGCAGGATGCCTTTCAGGTCGATCGCGCCGTGCTGGTAGAAGCGCGCGTCCTCGATGGCGACGATCGCCTTCTGGATGTACGGCGACATCTCCTTGAGGTCGACCACGGTGCGGTCGCGCGAGTAGACCTTGGCGATCTCGCCGCCGTTCGCGTCGAGGATGGTGGTCCGCTGGCTGAGCGGCGGAGTCTTGAGGTTGGCGGGGATCTCGTCGAAGCCCTCGACCGATCCCTTGGCCGCGAGGCCCAGCGCGCCGGCGGCAGGGAGGGCCAGGCCCGCCAGCACCGCTCCGGCGAGGACGCTGACGCCCAGGAATTTAGCGGCCTGCTGGGTCTTGGTCAGACCCCCGCCGTCGCGCTTCTTACCCATAAGGGCACCCTAATCCCTAGGAGGCGGGGTTCAGGAGGAGCGGAGCCCCCTCAGGCCGTTCGCGTACCGGACCGTGACATTGGGGGGCGGTGGGCGGGGCGGCCGGTGATCTCGACTTCACGAGGTGGGGACGTTCTCAATCGCCGGACAGGCGGGCATCTGTTCGCTTAATCTGATTCCGTCCGGTCCGGGAAGGCAGATCGTGCCGGCCCGTCAACCCCGCAATCCCCCGCGGACCGTGTCCCTTACGCCCGGATGTGTCGCCCGAATCCCGCTGTGGCATTGGTGAAGTGCCCCACACTGCCGGGAAGGTGACGTATGCCGTCGGCTCACTCCGTTGGGTGATCTGCCGCGTACGCATAGTCCGTTCGGGCCATCCAAGATTGGACCCGAAGGGGGTGTTGCGCCCTGCCTGCCTTCCGTAACGTCCTCAACTGGCAACGGTGAATATGCCGCTTGCCGCCGTGGGGGAGCCTCGATTCGGGAGAGGACGGCGCCAGCATGAGCTGGGTAACCGACTGGAGTACACAGGCAGCCTGCCGCACCACCGATCCGGACGAGCTGTTCGTTCAGGGGGCGGCCCAGAACCGCGCCAAGGCGGTCTGCACCGGATGCCCGGTGCGGACGGAGTGCCTGGCCGACGCCCTGGACAACCGCGTGGAGTTCGGTGTCTGGGGCGGCATGACCGAGCGCGAGCGGAGGGCGCTGCTGCGCCGCCGCCCGACCGTCACCTCGTGGCGCCGGCTGTTGGAGACGGCGCGTACGGAATACGAGCGCAGCACGGGCATCCTGCCCGTGGACTGTGAGGACGACGAGACGTACGAGAACACCTACGACAATGCGTACGGCGACCGCTACGACGGCACCTACGACAACTACGCCGCCGTCGGATAGACGGCGGTGGCCGTAGGCCGTACGCCGACCGGTCCAGTGTCGGTCGTGCGGTGCGTGGTGCCCGGGTAGCTGTGCGGTGTGACGGGCAGGGCCGTTGTGACGGCGCTGTTATGTCGGTGCCGTTGTGTCGGGCAGGGCGGCAGGGCCCGTTGTGGCGGTCAGGCATGCCCAGGTCGTGCCCAGGGCCGTAGGCGCCCGTATGCGGCCGGATTCGGGCAGGGTGGCCGGTGGGTCGGTCAGCCATGCCCCGGTTGGCCCTGTGACCGGTGCTGTGGATGAAGCATGCCGCAACGTACCGGGGTTGGAGAGCCGTGGGCGGCCGTCCGAGGGGCGGTGCCAGTCCTAGGCGGTGTGGCCGTCGGCGTGGTGGGCGTCGTCGTGCTGCTTTACGGCGTGCTGCTGAACCGCGCGCTGCTGTACCGCGAGGCGGTCGCCGATTGCGCGCAGTCCTGCCAGGTCGTGGACGTCACCGGGCATCGCGGCGATCTCCGCCACCGGTACCTCGGGATGCAGCGCGGTGAAGCGGTCGCGGGTGCGCCGCTCGCGTGCGAGCACCTGCATGCGTTCGGCGTGCAACCGCAGCAGTCCGGCGGCGAGGCGGGCCGCCGAGGGAGTGTCGTCCGTTGGGGGTGAGGCCGCCGCGGCGGGGGAGTGGCCGTCGGCGGTACGAGAATCAGCCTTCCCGCCCTCTAGATCCACAATGCCGTCGCCACCAAGATTTTCGCACTGGTCGTCCTCGGCGGCGGCCCGGTCCGCGAGGGCCTCGGCTGCGGCCAGCGCCCGTTCGGCGCTGAGCTGCGCGGCGCCGCTGCCGTGCACCCGGTTCAGGACGAGCCCGGCCAGCGGCATCCGCTCGGCGGCCAGCCGCTCGACGAAGTACGCCGCCTCGCGCAGCGCGTCCCGCTCCGGCGCCGCCACCACGAGGAACGCGGTGCCGGGCGCCTGGAGCAGCCGGTACGTCGCGTCCGCGCGCGTACGGAAGCCGCCGAACATGGTGTCCATGGCGGCCGCGAACGTCTGTACGTCGCGGAGGAGCTGGCCGCCCATGATCTTGCTGAGCGTGCCGGTCATCATCGACATGCCGACATTGAGGAACTTCATGCCGGCCCGCCCGCCGGCCTTCGCCGGCGCCATGAGTATCCGGATGAACTTGCCGTCCAGGAACGACCCGAGGCGCTTGGGCGCGTCCAGGAAGTCGAGCGCGGAGCGGCTGGGCGGTGTGTCGACGATGATCAGGTCCCACGCGTCGCGGGTGCGCAGCTGGCCCAGCTTCTCCATGGCCATGTACTCCTGCGTGCCCGCGAAGCCGGCCGACAGGGACTGGTAGAAGGGGTTCTCCAGGATCGCGCGGGCCCGTTCGGCGTCCGCGTGCGCCTCGACGATCTCGTCGAAGGTGCGCTTCATGTCCAGCATCATGGCGTGCAGCTCGCCGCCCGCGCTCTCGTCGACGCCCTTGACCCGGCGGGGGACGTTGTCCAGCTCCGAGATGCCCATCGACTGCGCCAGCCGGCGGGCCGGGTCGATGGTCAGCACGACGGCCTTGCGGCCGCGCTCGGCGGCGCGTACGCCGAGGGCCGCGGCGGTCGTGGTCTTGCCGACGCCGCCGGAGCCGCAGCACACCACGATGCGGGTGTGCGGGTCGTCCAGCAGCGCATCGACTTCGAGAGGGGCGGCGGGCGAGTCCAGCGCGCCGTGCCCGGGGGCGTGCGGCGCGGTGCGCCGGGCCTGCGTGGCGCTCTCGTCCGGGGTGCTCGCTTCCTCGGTCATATGGGCCCCTGTTTCCGCAGGTCTCTCGCCAGCCGGTACAGCCCGGCGAGGTCCACTCCCTCGGGGAGCAGCTCCAGCTCGTAGGTGGGCAGGCCGAGGCCCGCCAGCTCGGCGTGCTCGGTGCGCTCCAGGTCGACGCGCTGCGCGTGCTCGCGGGCCTCTTCGAGGAGCGGGTCGATGAGCCCGTCCGCCCACGTCACGCCGGCCGCGCCACGGCGGCCTCCGCTCAGCCCGGCGCCGGCCAGCGCCTCGGCGATGCCGCGGCGCGCCCCGTTGGCGGCGATGTCGACCTCGCCGGTGTCCAGCACCTCGGGCCGGGTCATGTTGATCACGACGCCGCCCACGGGCAGTCCGGCCGCGCGCAGCTCCGCGACGCCGTCCACGGTTTCCTGTACGGGCATCTCCTCCAGGAGCGTGACCAGGTGGACCGCGGTCTCCGGGGATTTCAGGACGCGCATCACGGCCTGTGCCTGGTTGTGGATCGGGCCGATCTTGGCCAGGCCCGCGACCTCGTCGTTGACGTTCAGGAAGCGGGTGATGCGGCCGGTGGGCGGGGCGTCCATGACGACCGCGTCGTACACGTACCGGCCGCGCTTGTCCTTGCGGCGCACCGCCTCGCACGCCTTGCCCGTCAGGAGGACGTCCCGCAGGCCGGGCGCGATGGTGGTGGCGAAGTCGATGGCGCCGAGTTTTTTCAGGGCCCGGCCGGCGCCGCCGAGTTTGTAGAACATCTGGAGGTAGTCCAGGAGGGCCCGCTCGGCGTCGATGGCGAGTGCGTGCACCTCGCCCGCCCGCCGCGCGCCGCCGCTCCCGGCGGAATCGCCGCGTGGCGCACCTCTGGGGTCGGGCCCCGGCGCCACCGCGATCTTGCGCTCCTCGTAGGGAAGCGCTTCGGTTTCGAATACCTGGGCAATGCCCTGCCGGCCCTCGACCTCGACCAGGAGGGTACGGCGTCCCTCGGTGGCCAGGGCGAGGGCGAGGGCAGCGGCGACCGTGGTCTTGCCGGTACCGCCCTTGCCACTGACGACATGGAGCCTGCTCACGCCAAGGAGCCTAACCAGTCCGGGGGCGGGCTACGCACGGGACCGGCGACGGGTTGTGCGCCGGGGGCGCGGAAGGGGTGCGGTGCGCGGTGGGCGCGGTGCCGCGCCGGGCCGGCGGAAGGCCCGCAACCCGCCGTGCGACCGGGCCGGCGGAAGGTCCGGAACCCACCGTGCGGACGGGCCGGCGGAAGGTCCGGAACCCGCCGTGCGGACGGGTCGCCCCGCCGCGTCCGCGCACCGTGGGGACAGGCATTACGCTCGCCCCATGACCAAGTGGGAATACGTGACCGTGCCGCTGCTCGTGCACGCGACGAAGCAGATTCTGGACACCTGGGGCGAGGACGGCTGGGAGCTGGTCCAGGTCGTGCCGGGCCCGAACAACCCCGAGCAGCTGGTGGCCTACCTGAAGCGGGAGAAGCAGGCATGAGCGCGGTGGAGGACAGGCTCGCCGAGCTGGGCCTGAAGCTGCCGCAGGTCGTGCCGCCGCTGGCGTCGTACCAGCCCGCGGTGCGCTCGGGCGCGTACGTCCACACCTCCGGCCAGCTGCCGATGGTGGACGGCGCGCTGCCGGCCACCGGCAAGGTGGGCGCCGAGGTCAGCCCCGAGCAGGCCAAGGAGCTGGCCGCGACCTGCGCGCTGAACGCGCTGGCCGCCGTGAAGTCCGTGATCGGCGACCTCGACAAGATCGTGCGGGTCGTGAAGGTCGTCGGCTTCGTCGCCTCGGACCCCGCCTTCACCGGCCAGCCCGGCGTCGTCAACGGCGCCAGCGAGCTGCTGGGCGAGGTGCTGGGCGACAAGGGCGTGCACGCCCGCTCCGCCGTGGGCGTGGCCGTGCTGCCGATCGACGCGCCGGTCGAGGTCGAGATGCAGGTCGAGGTCGCGGACTGACGTCACGTGACCGCGTACGACGTCGCGGGGCGGGCCGGGGGAACCGGCCCGCCCCGCGCCCGTATGCGCCGTACGCCGGCCCGGCGGCCGCCGTCGGGGCGCGCTCCGGCCTCCGGCGCCCTCTCGAACATCCGGCCGCAAACGCATAGCATCCGGCCATGTCGTCGACCCCCAATGGCCAGTGGTATCCGCCGGAATGGCCGGACCGCATCCGGGCCCTCGCGCACGGCGAGCTGACTCCGGCGGCGCCCCGCCGGGCCGCGACCGTCCTGCTGCTGCGGGACACCGGCGCGGGCGGCCCCGCCGTTCACATGCTGCGCAGACGCACCTCCATGGCCTTCGCCGGCGGCGCCTACGCCTACCCCGGCGGTTCCGTCGACCCGCGCGACGAGCGGCCGGTGGCCTGGGCCGGGCCCTCGCGTGCCGAGTGGGCCGCCCGCCTCGGCTTCGGCGCGGGGGACGAGGCGGCTGCGCAGGCCGTCGTCTGCGCGGCCGTCCGGGAGACCTTCGAGGAGGCGGGCGTGCTGCTCGCCGGGTCCTCCGCCGGGACCGTGGTCGCGGACACCACCGGCGACGACTGGGAGGCGGACCGCGCGGCGCTGGTCGCCCGCGAGCTGTCCTTCGCGGACTTCCTGGACCGCCGCGGCCTCGTGCTGCGCAGCGACCTCCTGGGGGCGTGGGCCCGCTGGATCACCCCCGAGTTCGAGCCGCGCCGCTACGACACCTGGTTCTTCGTGGCCGCGCTGCCCGAGGGCCAGCGCACCCGGAACGCCTCTACGGAAGCGGACCGTACGGTGTGGATACGCCCCGCCGAGGCCGCCGCCGGCTACGACCGCGGCGAGCTGCTGATGATGCCGCCGACGATTTCGACGCTGCGCGGCCTGGAGCCGTACGGGACGGCCGCCGAGGCCCTCGCCGCGGCCGGCGGGCAGGATCTGGCGCCGGTCCTCGCGCGGGCGGAGATCCGGGACGGCGAGATCGTGCTGAGCTGGCCGGGGCACGAGGAGTTCACCAAGCGCATCGGCGCCGGGCCGCGGTCCGCCCCGGCCGCCACCGCCCCGTCCACGACCTCCGGAGAGCCCACCGCATGACGTACGCAGCCGCCCTTCCCGGCCAGCCCCGAGGCGGGGACATCGCCGGGCCCGCCACCGACCGCGCCCGGTGCGTGCTCGCCCCGAACCCGTCCCCGATGACCCTGGACGGCACCAACACCTGGATCGTCGCCGAGCCGGACTCCGGCCTCGCGGTCGTCATCGACCCGGGCCCGCTGGACGAGACCCACCTCAAGGCCGTCGTCGACGCCGTGGAACAGGCCGGGAAGCGGGTCGCGCTGACCCTCCTGACGCACGGTCACCCGGACCACTCCGAGGGCGCCGGGCGGTTCGCCGAGCTGACGGGCTCGCCCGTACGGGCCCTGGACCCGGCGCTGCGCCTGGGCGACGAGGGGCTGGCGGCGGGCGACGTGATCACCACGGGCGGCCTGGAGCTGCGGGTCGTGCCGACCCCGGGGCACACCGCCGACTCGCTCTCCTTCCACCTGCCGGCCGACGCCGCCGTGCTGACCGGCGACACGATCCTGGGCCGCGGCACCACCGTCGTCGCGCACCCGGACGGCCGGCTCGGCGACTACCTGGACTCGCTGCGGCGGCTGCGGTCCCTGGCGGTGGACGACGGCGTCACGACCGTGCTGCCGGGCCACGGGCCCGTACTGAACGACGCACAGGGCGCCGTGGAGTTCTACCTCGCGCACCGCGCCAACCGGCTGGCGCAGGTCGAGACGGCGGTGGAGGCGGGGCACCGGACGCCGTCGGAGGTCGTCGCGAGCGTGTACGCGGACGTGGACCGCACGCTGTGGCCCGCTGCCGAACTGTCCGTACGGGCGCAGCTGGACTACCTGGGGGAGCACGGGCTGATCTGAGGGGCGCTCACCCGGCAGGCGCCGGACCGCTCACTTCGACCGCTCACCCCGACCGCTCGCCGGGCTTGCGCTTGCGGTGCGGCATCAGGGGCTCCTGGGTGCGCAGTTCGCTGGCGCGCGGCGCCGGGAGCGGGGCGTCCATGAGGGCGATGACCTCGGCGAGCGAGGTGGTTTGCGGGTCGGCGCCGCCCTGCTCGGCGAGGAACTGCACCGCGTCCTGCCACCCCTGCGCGTAGCCCGATTCGTGTGCCCGGTCGAGCTCGTCGTGCCGGTAGACGCCCAGCTCGCCGCTGGTCGCCGCGCGGCCCATCTCCAGCAGCAGGTCCGCCAGTTCACGGGAGCCGAGCGTGACGGTCCGGGCGGAGTCCCGGTCGCCCTGCACCGGGGCGTCGCGGACGTCTCCGGGGCGCCGGTGTTCGGCTGTCCCGTCGTCATGGCCCATCTGTGTCCCCCTGATCCTTCCTCAGCCGGCACCCGCCGCCCGGCGTTGCCGCGGGCTGCTCACCTCCGACGGCAGAAACGGTGCTGCCACCTGGACGAAGAGTGCCCGCCGGTCTTCCGGGACCTCCAGAAGTTCGGCTGCTTCCTCCAGGGTGATGGCGCGGGTCCGGTCCGTGCCGCGGGGAGAGTACGCCACGGGCAGTGGCAGGTCCTCCTCGGTCAGTTTCCCCGATCGGATCAGTACGTCCCGTACGGGCACCTCCAGCGCACGGGCCAGGCCGCGCATCGTCGCGAGGTCGGGCATGCTCTGCCGCTGGAGCAGCCGGGTGACCGCGGCGCGGTGCACCCCCGCATCGTCGGCGATCTTGGACCGTCCGCCGCCGCGCGGATGGTCGATGTCGTAGCCCCGGGACCTCATCAGGTCCTCCATCCAGGCTGCGAAGTCCTCCAGTTCGTCCTTCATGGGCAGTCCGCTCCCTCCATCCGCGCGACAGCCTAACGCGCGTGCGCGAGCGAAATGCCGCGGGTCCGGTGGCCATAGAGGAGTGGGAAGAACGCGTCGTGTAGGGGATGTGAAGGGTGTGTGAGTTGCGTGCGTGCGCGCAACGTGGCAAGATTCTTAGAGCCTCGAAAAGGCGTTCGAATATTCTCCCCCACGGTCCCCCCACTCCGTCCGGTCACCTCTCATCGGAGTGCACATGACGCAGCAGACCCCGCTCATACCGCGGCCGGCCCCCGAATTCCCGGACTGGCGGGAGCGTGCCCGCTGTGCGGACCTTCCGGTCGCCGCGGTCTTCTCCCGTACGGTCACCGAGGCCCGTCCCGTGTTGCGTGCGTGCAACGCCTGTCCTGTCATCGAAACCTGTCTGCGTACCGTGGACCCCGCGAACACCTGGTTCGACGGCGTCTGCGGCGGACGGCTCTGGAGCAACGGCCGAGAGGTCCCTCTGTCATGAACCTGATCATCGAAGCCGCGGCGGCCGCGGCACCGACCGGCACCGCGACCCGCACCCGCGCCCTGCTCGGCATGCTGAGCCGCCAATTCTCCGAGCTGGTCACCGAACTCGTCCCCGGCCGGCCCGGCTCCCGCCCCTCCTACGTCCTGGACGAAGCGGCCCTGGAACGGCAGGCCGACGAAGCGCGCGCCGACCGCGCCGCCGCCCGCTGGAACGAGCGCAACGGGATCGCCCCGCTCGGCGGCGGCGCGGCACCGCTGCGCCTGGAGGTCTCCGACGCGCTGCGCGACATCACCGACGGCGTCGTCGAACTGGAGGAGGCGGTCTGCGACCGCCTCCGGGAGGGGCGGCCGCGCAAGGCGGACGTACCGGCGCGGCTGCGCCGCATCGCCGAACTGCTCGACCGCGCCGCCGCCGACCCGGTGCTCGCCGCACACGTACTGGCCGAGGCCCGGCGGATGGTGCGGCGCTGCGGCCGCGCGCTCGGCGAGGTCGAACCGCTGGTGCGGGTGGACGGCCGCTGCCCGTGGTGCGACTCGGTGTCGCTGCGCGCCTTTCCCGTACGCGGCGCGGTGCTCTGCATCAACCCGGCCTGCCGCTGTACGGACGAGGACTGCGGCTGCACGGACAGCCCCGCCTACCGGCACACCTGGCCGGAGGCGCGGTGGGCCGAACTCGGCGGCACCGGCGGCCCCGGCGGGCCGCGGCGCACGGCGAACGGGGCGGCCCTGTGATCGCGGGGCTGCTGACCGGCGCGCTGGCCGCGGCGGAGGTCGGCGTCAGCGCCGCCACCATCCGCAAATGGGTCCAGCAGGGCCACCTGGCCGCGGTCGGGCGGCAGGGGAGGGCGCTGCTCTTCCGGCTGGAGGACGTCTTCGCCGCCGAGCGGGCCACCCGCCGCAGAAGCGAGCTGTGACCGGTAGCGGCAGGTTCTAAAGAGAAGGCCCGGCGTATGAGCCCCGCCTCACCAGATGCTGGTGAGGCGGGGCTCTTTCGTTGCGCGTACGGGGCCCGGCGCGGGCCTTGGTTGCGCGCTCGCGCGCTGTCGTTCACACTTGGAGCAGCGGCGGAGCTGTGCCCGACTACCCGGGACGGCCCGCCGTTTCGCATGTCCGCGGCGCGCCGCCCGTACGTACTCCTTCCTCCATCCGCCCGTACGGGCACCGCGCACGCACCTCTTCCTCCGCCAAGGAGCCGTCGACAAGGAGACCGCATGTGAGTGATGCCCTGATCGCCTTCCCCGACGTGGAACGCCTGGTCGTGGACCACCTCAAGAACCGCCCCGAGCTGGCCGGCACGGTGGTCGACAACCGGCCGCCCGCCGGCTTCGACGGCACGGCCAAGGCCGTGCTGGTCTCCCGGACCGGCGGTGCCTGGGTGGACGACCAGCGGCTCGACCAGCCGCTGGTCGACCTGGAGGTCTACGGACCCGACAAGACGGCGGCGCACACGGTGGCGCTGGCCGCCCGCGCCGCGCTCTTCACGGCCCGCGGGACCACCTACGGCAGCGCGTACGTCACCGACGTCGTCGAGGCCGACGGCCCGCGCTGGCTGCCCGACTACAACCGCCCGGCCGGCAACCGCTACCTGTCCACGGTGCGCCTGCTGATCCGCGCGAACTGACCGCTCCACCCGCGGCCGTGCCGCCCACCGGGGCGCGCCGCTCCCCATACGGGCCCCGTCGAGACCGGCGGGGCCTTCGTCATACCCACCACACACAGGAGTTCCCATGGCAGGCAACAACGGTTCCGAGATCCGCGTCGCCGGAACGGGCAAGATCCTCGTCGCCAAGGCGGGCACGGCCATCCCGGCCGACACCGCCGCCCCCTGGTCCGCCGAGTGGGCCGACCTCGGTTACACCACGACCGACGGCATCAAGTTCAACAAGAAGGACAAGATCGACCCGGTCGACACCTGGCAGTCGGTGAGCCCGGCGCGGTTCATCTACTCCGACCGCGACCTGACCGTGAAGTTCCAGCTGCTCCAGCTCAACAAGGACACGCTGCCCTTCTTCATGGGCGGCGACGCGGTCACCGCGGTCGGCACCCCGGCCAACGGGCAGTTCAAGTACGAGCTGGCCAGCAACCCGAAGAAGGACGAGCGGGCGCTGGCCATCGAGTTCTCGGACGGCGGTGAGGCCACGTACCGCTTCATCATGCAGCGCGGCCAGGTCACCGAGACCGAGGAGATGGCCCTGACCCGCACCGGGGCGGTCAAGCTCGGCGTCACCTTCACCGCGCTGGCCGTGGACGACACCAAGCCGCTGGCGACCATCCTGATGAAGGACAAGGCCTACGGAGCCCCGGCCGCCTGATCCGGCCGCCGGGTACGGGCGGCGGCCGGACGCCGCCGCCCGTACCCGCTCCGGCACCCACCCGCACACCCCACTCTTGAAGGAGCCCTTCCGCATGGCCGGATTCAACGTCAACGCGGCCCGCGCCCAGCGCCTCGAAGCGCTCGGCACGGCCTGGTCCTTCCAGCTGGACGACGAGGTCTTCGAGCTGCCGACCGAGTTGCCCCGCGACACCGCCCGCGCGCTGCGCGCCCTGGACGACAACGACGTCGACGGGCTGCTGCGCATCCTGCTGGGCCAGGCGCAGTTCGAGCGCTTCGACCGCCACGAGGCGACGATGCAGGACATCGCCGCGATCCTGGAGGCGTACGGCACCGAGACCGGGCTCGGCCTGGGGGAAGGCTGAGCCTCGACGCGTTCGTCGACGAACACGCCGAGGCCCTCGAAGCCGACCTGCTCCACCACTACGGCGTGGACCTGCTCGACTGGCACCGCGGCCGGCTGTCCGCCCGCCGGCTCTCGGTGCTGCTCGCGCACCTGCCACGCGACGGCGCGGTCGCCCGCGCGCTGCACGACGAGGCCGCCGAGTGGTCGGTGACCGACCACCTCCTGGCCACGGTCGCGGACCACCTGGCGGTGGCGAACTGGATGTTCGCCACGGTCAACAGGGACGAGGACACGGAGCCGCTGGAGTACCCCGAGCCGCTCCGGCGTCCGGGAGCCGGACCGGAAGGCGAGTCCGGGGCCGTGGACGACGGTGCGCAGGCAGCTGCGTCGGGTGCTGCGGCTCCGGCGGGGGATGCGGCGGGGCCGTCCGCCGCGGAGCTGATTCGTTTCTTCAGCTAAGCCGTACGCTCCGCCGCGCCGGACAACTGCCCTGCCGCACCGCCTCGTTCACCAGACGTCGAAATAGCGGAAGACCGCCGCCATCGAGCACAGGAAGAACAGCTCGATGGCGCCGAGGACGCCCAGGCTGAACCAGGCGGGCGACCGCCGGCGCAGTTCCCTGCGGGTCCGGGCCCGCCCGGGTTTGCGGGGGTCGTAGACGATGGCCACCTTTTCCCCCGCGGCGGCCACCGGGCCGTCGAGGAGCGGTGAGATGTAGACCGTACGGAATCCCCCGGCGTCCAGGAATTCGAAGCTCGTCGAGAAACGGCCCTCGGACACCGAGCATCCCCGGCATTCGGCGGTGGTTTCGACGCCGGCCCGGCGCAGCCGCCGGTCCACCCACAGCGGATGGAAACCGAACCAGATCATGAACGGTATCGGTAACAGCGATACCGCTATGGACACCCAGGCGAGGCCGTTCATTCGCCGGACAGTACCGGGCGCGCGAACCGTGCACAAGGTATCGGTGGGCCATGCAACCTCCTAGGAGACTGGACATGGGACAGAAGGACGACAGCGTCCTGTATCTCTGGACGAAAAGTGAGGCCGATGTCTTCAAGCACAAGCTGAACGGCATCGCCACCTCGGTGGAATTCCTCAAGTTCGGGTTCACCGGACTTGCCCTGGGGCTGACCCCCGTAAAGATCGACTTCACCGGATTGAAGGTGGACGAGAAGGGCATCGTCATCGCCGGTGTCCAGAAGTGGACCTGGCCGCACGCGCGGGATGCCAAGGCGAAGCTGGAGGCCGCCGACAAGAAGCTGGCGGCGGGCGTGAAGGAGGCCGACAAGGCGTACCGGACGGCGAAGCAGGCCCAGGAGCGGGCGAGCCGGCTGGCCGCCGCACCCCGGCGTGGCGGCGCCGCGAACCCCTCCTTCGGACAGGACTACGAGCGGATCACCGCCGCCGAAAAGGCGCAGAAGTCCCTGAAAGAGGCGCAGAAAGTTCAGAAGGACGTTCGCCGGCTGTACCAGGAAGTGCACCGGCTGGAGCGCAAGGCCAGTCAGGAGGCGAAGTCCGTGGCCGACGCTAGAAAGGCCAGCAGCTCCTCCTTCGTTCAATTTCGCAAGGATATGCAGGCGCTGGCCAAGGAAGCCGAGAACGCCGCATCTTCCCTCGCCTGAGCGGCTCACCGTGGGGTGGACATGAATTTCAAGCAGGCAGTCAACCAAGCAACCAAGAGCCTGGGCGGAATGCGCAATTCCCTGTCCCAGGCTTCGTCCGGTATGGGGAGGCTACAGAGAAGCGCCCAGGCCGGTACGGGGGCGCTGAACAGAATCAAGAATTCCGGGGCCCAGGCCCAGAGCGGGATCAACCGGGTCAGGACCGCCTCGACCCAGGGCGTCGGCTCGCTGACCAAGCTGGCCACCGGCGCCGGCAAGGCCAACACCGCGCTGGGCAAGCTGCGTACGGGGGCCACGCAGGCCGGCACCGGCGTCAACAAGGTCAAGACGTCCGTGACCCAGTCCACCAGCGCCTTCACGAAGGCCAAGGCGGGCACCGACAAGCTCAAGTCGTCCCTGGACAAGCTCAAGTCGTCCGCGAACACGGCGCAGAAGGCGCTGCGGGACGTCAAGAAACAGTCCGACGCCGTGGAGAAGTCCGTCGGCAAGGCAGGCAAGAACGCGGACCGTACGGGCAAGTCCATGGGCGGGCTCGGCAAGGGCCTCAAGGGCGCCTCGCTCGCGCAGAAGGGGCTGAACCTGGCGATGTCCGCCAGCCCCTTCGGGCTGATCATGACGCTGCTCGCGCCGCTGATCGCCAAGTTCGTCAGCATGGACAAGGTCGTCGCGGTCGCCAAGAGGGGCTTCGAGGTCGCCTGGCGGGCGATCCAGAGCGCCACGGACCGGGCGATGAAGTTCCTGACGCCCGTCCTGCGGGGCGTGGTGAACCTCTTCACCGCGCCGATCCGCGGCCTGATCAACGCCATGAACGGCGCCATCCGCGGCCTCAACCGGATCAAGGTGAACATCCCGGGCTGGGTGCCGGTCTTCGGCGGCAAGTCCTTCGGGCTGAGCATCCCCACCCTGCCCAACATCCCGGCCCTCGCCGAGGGCGGCATCGTCCCGGCCCGCCGCGGCGGGCGCCTCGCGCTGATCGCCGAGGGCGGCGAGGCCGAGGCCGTCATCCCGCTGAGCAAGCTGCAGCGGCTGATGGGCGGGCACCCCGGCGGCAGCGCCGCCCTGCACCGGCTGGCCCGCGCCGTCGAGGAGCTCGCCGACCGTCCCGTCCATGTCCAGGTCGACTCCCAGACCATCGCCCGCGCGGTCTTCCTCGGCCGGCGCCAACTCGCCAGGAGGTGAGCCCGGATGCCCAGAAACCTGTGGATCGGCAAGCCCGGACTGCTGCGTGAGATCAGTCAGGCCGCGCGCAGCTGGGACCGCAGCGCCGAGCTGAACCTGTCCGAATTCCGGTCCCTCGAGGGCCGGGTGACGGCGGTCGCGCCGGCCCGTACGACCCGCCGTCTGAAGCTGGCGTGGGAGTGGCTGGAGCCGGCCGACGCCCAGCACCTGACCCGGCTCGCGCGACGCGTCAACGGCGCCGGCATGCTCGGCCGCAACGTGTACGCGGGCGGCGCCGTCGCGCTGATCGACCCCGCCTCCGTCAACCTTCTGGACCCGCTCCAGGCCGCCGGGCAGAGCGAGCGCGCCAACGGCGCCGACCACTGGTTCACCGTGTCCGGCGCCCTGACCATCAGCCCGTTCGTCGGCGACGCCGTCATCGGCGACTGCCAGGACGCGGCCACCGCCATCGGCTGGCGGCACGACACCTGGGCCGGCCACCCCGTCGTACCGGGTATGGCGATGTCCTGGATGGTGCCGCCGGACTGGAACCCGGGCCTGTGCTCCGCCCAGCTGGACTGGAAGGGCGCCGACGGCGGCTACCTGTCCAGCGTCAGCGCGGCGGGCCCCGTGGTGACCGGCACCGCCCCCGAGGGCGCCGCGTTCGTCACCCCTGTCGGCAAGCCCGGCGCGACCGGCCTGACCGGCCTGGGCGGCGCCTGCCTGACGATGGGCGAGCCTCCGGAGCCGTATGCGCTGGGCGACGGCTGCCCGGCGATGGCGATCACCGCCTTCACCGACACGCCCGCTTCCCGCCTTCCCTATCGCAATATCAGCATCGATCTGGTGGAGGTGCTCGGTGCAGCCTTCTGACGAAGCGCTGGACGCGGCCCTCGCCGCGCCGCTGCGCGCACCCGCCCACTCCACGCGCCTCGGCGGGCGCGAACTGGGCCCGCAGGTCCAGTCGTGGAAGGTGGAGCGGGCCTACAACACCGACCTGCCGGAGTCGATGCGGGCGTTCTCCGGCAGTGCCTCGGCGCAGCTGGAGTTGCAGCTCGGCGGCGCCGACGGGGTGCCGGGTCCGCGCCTGTACTCGGCGTGGGCGCCGCGGGCCACCGGCGACGCCGTACGTCCTGGCCAGTCCGCGGTCCACCGGGCCGGGCTCACCGGCCGCCTGCTGCCCGCCTTCCGCGGGACCGTGCGGTCCCGGGAGGCGGCCTCGGGCACCGACACCGTCACCGTCCAGTGCCTGGACGGCGCCGAGCGGCTGCGCGGCCCTGCCGCCCTGCCGCGGCCGTACCACGGCTTCTACTGGAAGCGGCCGGTCGCGTCCGGCACCTGGTGTGTGGACGAGCTGCTGCGCCAGGCGGGCATCCACACCTGCCCGCCGCCGCGCGCACCGGAGTTCGACCCCGACACCGATCCGGACGACGTCAATCCGCTCACCGTGCTCTACGCGTCGCTGCACGGCGGCTTCAACGCCTCCTACGGGCAGCCGGAATCCTTCCCCGTGCCGTCGGAGTACGACTGGGTCCGCGAGGGCGCGCCCTTCGAGCTGGCGCTCATGCCCAAGGCGGCCGGGCTGACCGCCTCCTGGATGCCGCGCTCCCGCTTCACGGTCCCCGGCCGGGTCTTCCAGGTCGAGTGCTGGGTCAACACCGCGCTGGCCAAGGGCAACCGGTTCGAACTGAAGGTCGTCATGGACCGCAGCGCCGGCGCGCTGGGGCACATCAGCTGCGTGTTCGACACCGGCACGGGAAACGTCACGGTCACCTCGGGCAAGATCAACGGGGCGGGGCAGGCCCTCCAGTGGACGTTCCCGAAGTTCGCTGCCCTCAAGGGGGTGTGGCACCTCGGCTTCATGGTCGACACCACCTCGTCGGGCGCCACCGTGGCCCCGGTCGTCCAGCCGCGGCTGACCAGCCCCGACGGGTCGTACCACGTGGGCGGCAAGGGCACGTTCGGCGGCGCCGACGGCGTCCACCCGCGCTCCGAGCTCAACCGCGTCGACCTCGTCACCGACATGGCGGTGGAGTGCCTCCAGGTGACCGACCGGATCTGGGCCGACACCGCGTCGTACCCGCCCGAGCAGTGGGAGCAGCGGGGCAAGTGGAGCAAGGGCGCCGTCCTCGACGACGTCGTCCTGCCGCTGATCTCCGTACCGAAGGTGTCCGGCTCGCAGTGGGACGTGATCTCCGAGATCGCCAAGGCGAGCATGTCCACCGCGGAGTTCGACGAGTACGGCGTCTTCCGCTGGCACAACTCGTCCCGCTTCCAGACCGCGCCCGTACGCGCCGACCTCACGGTCTCCAGCACCCGGGAGATCGCCGCCCTCACCGTCACCGAGGAGATCGACGCCTGCCGCAACTACTGCGAGCAGCCCTACGAGGACTGGGGAGGGATCGGCGCCACGGTCGGCACCACCGTCACCGACACGGCGGTGCGCAAGATCGACCCGGGGAAGTCCGTCGAGGTCGCGTACGCGATGGCCGAGGACGAGTCCGACGTGGGCCCGCCCGTCACCGACGACGACGTCGTGCCGATCGACGGCGGCGCGAAGGTGCGCTTCGGCACGGCGGCCACCGGCGGCAGCGCGGTCAAGGGCAGCGTCTCGGTGGCCTGCCGGCGCGTGGGCGCGTCCTTCATCGTGCGCTTCACCAATCGCGGCACGGCACCTGTATGGACGGTCACCAAGGCCGGCAAACCGTCGGTCTACATCGAGACCCTCAAGCCGGCCAAGGACCCCAAGCAGCGCAAGGTGGCCAGGTGGAACTCGCTCAGCCAGCGTTACTACGGCAAACAGGAGCTGCTGGCGCCCGCCTCGGAATGGGTGCAGTCCTCCGCCGCCGCCTCCGCGCTCTCCCAGGTGATGCTGGCCGCCGGCCGGTACCCGGTGCCGCTGCTCGGTGAGGTCGAGGTCCTCCACGACCCGCGCGTCCAGCTGGGTGACGTCGTACGGGTGGTGGACTCCGCCGGGGCCAGCCTCCAGACCCTCGCCTGGGTGGTCGGCATCCGCACGACCTGCACCGCGGGCGCCGCCCCGCAGCAGGTGCTCACCCTCAGGGGCGCCGCCTTCAACGGGGTTCCCGAGGACACGGGCCTGGCCCCGGACCCGCCGGTCGACCCGGCGTACGGACAGCGGCGGCGGTACGCGGCCGTCACCGCGGCCTACCCGACGCTGGCCGACCTCACGACGGCGAAGACCACGTACCGGGAGCTGCTGGAGATCAAGGAGGTCCCCCAATGAGCGAGTCGCTGCTGCCGGGCGCCGGGGCGGCGCCGATGGACGTACCCGATCCTGACCCCGGTACGGAGCCCGTGCCGGACGCGCCGTCCGACGGAGGGCCGCAGCCCGGCCAGCCGCCGCCGGCCCCCGCCGTGCCGGTGCCGGTCGACGATCCGGCGGCGAGCGAAGGGGACGCGGGGACCGTGGTGGACACCCTGCCGCCGGAGGTCGGGTACTGACCCGGGCCCCGCCCCGCCGTTCCGGCCACCGCCTTCCGCGGCCCCTCACCCGTACGCCGCCCACCCGCGTACGGGCACCTCCGCCTGCCCGTACGCCCCCTCCCACCCCTGGAACTGGAGACCGCATGAGCAAGACCACCCCGCTCGGGAACCTGCCCTACCCCCAGCCCGCCGACCTCGCCGACATCCCGGTCCACCTCCAGTCGCTGGCCGAAGCGGTCGACGGGCGCACCGTGCTGCGCTTCGCCGACGCCGCCACCCGTGACGCCCGGGTCACCTCTCCGGTCGCGGGCATGGTCGCCTGGCTCGACAACCCGGGCCGGCTCTTCCACTACGCCGCCGGCCACTGGTCCCAGGTGACGCCGGCCCCCGCCCTGCGCGCCAACTACGACGGCGGTACGACGGTGTCCACCACGTACACCGAGACGCTGACCGACGCCGTGGGCGACCCGATGCCGACGGCCTTCACCGCGCCGGTCTCCGGCAAGGTGATCGTCACCGTGGGGGCCTACATGTTCGTGACCGCGGCCGCCGGGGCCTCCGGGACCCCCGTCGGCTACATGGGGGCGACCATCCGCCAGGGCACCACCGTCACCCTGGCCGCCGCCGACGAGCGCGCCGCCTTGGCCGGCGGCCCGACGCGCGCCTCGTCCACCACCCAGTTCCTGGTCACGGGCCTGACGCCGGGCGGCGCCTACACCGCGACCCCCTGCTACCGGGCGAGCGCCGCGACCACCACCGCCAACTACGACAACCGCTTCGTCCGCGTCGACCCGGCCTGAACCGCCCACGGGGCCGCCACCTTCGCGCGGCCCCCGCACCGCACCCCCTGACACGCACCTGTACGGAGACCCACCCATGGCCATACCTCTGAGCGCCGAGCGCTTCCTCGACGCCCTGCGCGCCGAGGGCGTGCGGGTCGTCGAGCACGACGGCTGGCGCACCCACAACCGCAACCAGAAGGGCCCCTGGGGCCCGGTGCACGGAGTGATGCTGCATCACACGGCGGGCCGCGACAGCGTGGCCCTGTGCCGGGACGGCATGAACGATTTGCCGGGACCGCTGTGCATCGGTGTCGTCGCCAAGGACGGCTCGGTGCACCTGGTCGGCTACGGCCGGACCAACCACGCGGGCCGCGGCGCCCGGGCCGCGTACGACTGCGTACGCGCCGAGTCCGCGCCGCCCGCCCGGCCGGGGCCCGACACGGTCGACGGCAACGTCCACTTCTACGGCTTCGAGATCGAGAACCTCGGCAACGGCCGGGACTCCTACCCCGGCGCCCAGCTCGACGCCGTGGAGCGGATCGCCGCCGCGGTGTGCCGGGCCCACGGCTGGCACGCGGAGAGCGTCATCGGCCACAAGGAGTGGACGACCCGCAAGATCGACCCGTCCTTCTCGATGGCGGCGATGCGTACGCGCATCGCCAAGCGCCTCGGCGGCGCGCCGTCACCCGCCACGCCCGGCCCCGCACCCTCCTGCGAACCCTTCCCCGGGGCCGCGTTCTTCGCCGCGGGACGGCGCAGCCCGGTGATCACCGAGATGGGCCGGCGGCTGGTGGCCGAAGGCTGCGGGCGGTACGAGGTCGGCCCGGGCCCCGAATGGACGGCCGCCGACCGGAACTCGTACGCCGCCTGGCAGCGCGAACTCGGGTACACCGGCGGCGACGCCGACGGCATACCGGGGCGCGTGAGCTGGGACCGGCTGCGCGTGCCGCGCGCCGCCTGACCGCCCCTCCGACCCTCTCTCCGACCGAAAGGATCCCTCGATGAGCGACTCTTCCCGGCACGACGCCCTCAAGCGCACGGTCCGCACGGTCGTGCAGGCCGCCGTGGGCATCGCCCTCGTACTGCCCGCCGTCGTCCAGGCGTCGGGCGTCCCGGCGGCCCTCCCCTGGGTCGCGGGCGCGCTCGCGGTGGCCGGCGGGCTCGCGCGGGTGATGGCCCTGCCGGGCGTGCAGGCCCTGCTGCCCGCCTGGCTGCGCACCGAACCGCCGGGCGACGAGCACTGGCGCCGGCTCGCGTCCACCGGCCGGGGCCGCTGATGACCGATCACGAACCGCGTGGCGCCGGCCCGGTCGTCGTGGAACTCGAACGGCTGCGCGGCACGGTCGAGGCGGGCTTCGCCCGCGCCGACGGCTCGCTCGCCCTGCTGGTCCAGCGCAGCGACCAGACCGACAAGCAGCTCGCCGACCACGAGGCCCGCCTGGACGCCCTGGAACGCATCCGGTGGCCGCTGCCGTCGGTGGCGGCCCTCACCGGCGTCCTGGCCCTCCTGACCGCGGCGTACGGCACCTTCGCGCGGTGACCCGGAGTCCGCGCACTTCCCCCTGACCCGGCACCCGGCCCCCGTGACCTCGAACAGGTCGCGGGGGCCGGCTTTCGTCATTCCGCCGGGCCCAGCTCGCGTTCGATGCCGCCGCGCAGCAGCTCGCGGGCCCGCTCCAGCGGTACCGAACCGCTCAGCCAGCGGGTGCTGAGTCCTTCCACGAGCGCGGTGAGCCGCTCGGCCGCGTCGGCCACCGAGGCGTCCCGGTCGGCCGTCCCGGCGATCTGCGCCTCCCGGATCAGGTCGGACAGGTCGTCGGTCCACTGCCGGGTCGCCTCGCGCAGTTGCGCGCGCAGCCCCGCGTCGAAAACGGCGCTGGACTGGAACTCTCCCCAGGCGGTGCTGTTCTCGACCATCTCGGGGGAGTCCTGGAGCTCGCGCAGCAGCATCTCTTCCAACCGGGCGCGCGGGCCCGCGGCGCGCGCGGTCTCCGGGTCCGGCGCCGTGTAGCGCTCGGCGCGTTCACCGATGAAGTCCAGGGTGCGGCGCAGCAGTTCGGCGCGTCCGCCGAAGTGGTAGTAGATCAGCCCGGTCGACACGCCGGCCGCGGCCGCGATCTCCTCGACGCGCAGGCCGCGTACGCCGTTCCGCGCGATGGTGCGGGTCGCGGCTTCCAGGATCTGTACTCGGCGCTCGGACACAGTCGCCCACCGTACTCCGTGGCCGGGACGCGGCGGACGGTGGCCGGAACCCGGTCGCCGTCGGTTCTTCCCGGTGCTACGTTCGACGTAGGCCCTGACTGAAATTTCAGTCAGAAGTCGGCCTCGTGGCGGCTGCCACCGGATGGAACCGGATAGAGGAGCGGGAGTGGGAGAACATGTACATGCCTGACGAGGCGGCCGTACACCTGCCCGCCGAGTGGCGGCCCCACGCCGCGACGTATCTCGCCTGGCCGCCGGCCGGCTCCCTCTGGGGCGGCCAGGCCCCCGCCGTGCAGCGCGACATCGCCCGGCTGGCGCGCACGCTCGCCGAGTACGAGCCGGTCACCCTGCTGGCCGGCCCGGCGGAGGAGGAGAAACGAGCCCGCCGGGCGTGCGGCACGTCGGTGGAGGTCGTACCGATCCCGGTCGACGACCTGTGGATACGGGACACCGGGCCGGTCACCGTCATCCGGCCGGGCGCCGCACGCGAAGGCGTCGACTTCCACTTCAACGGCTGGGGCGGCAAACAGCGCCACCCGCACGACGCCGAGGTCGCCCGGAACCTGCTGCGCCACGAGGGCATCGCCCGCGTCAGCGCCGGGATCACCGCCGAAGGCGGCTCCTTCGAGACGGACGGCGAGGGAACGCTGCTCGTCGCCGAAAGCTCGCTGGTCGACCCGGACCGCAACCCCGGCAGGACCCGGGACGAGATCGAACGGGAGCTCAAGCGCGTGCTGGGCGCGACCCGGGTGATCTGGGTCGCGGGCGTGCGCGGCGAGGACATCACCGACTGCCACGTCGACACCGTCGCGCGCTTCGTGGAGCCGGGCGTCGTCGCCCTGAACCGCCCCTGGCACGGGGACGGCCCGGACGTCTGGACGCGGGTGTACGAGCAGGCCCGCGGCGTCCTGGAGGAGGCCCGCGACGCCCGCGGCAGGCGGCTGGAACTCGTCGAGATCGCGGAGCCCGACCCGTACGCGATCGGTGACCGCGGTCAGGAGTTCCTCGCCTCGTACCTCAACTACTACGTGGCGAACGGCGTGGTCGTCCTGCCGTGCTTCGGCGACCGCCGGGCCGACGACCGCGCCGCCGGGACGCTGCGCGAGCTGCACCCCGGGCGGGAGGTCCGGCAGCTCAGGATCGACGCGGTCGGTGAGGGCGGGGGCGGCATCCACTGCGCGACGCAGCAGCTGCCGGTGGCGCCGTAGCCGACCGCGGGCCGTAGGGCCGGTCGGCCGGTTTCATGCGAAAGGGTCCCGCTCCCGCAGGAGAAGGACCCTTTCGGTGCTGCCTGTGCCGTGCAGCCGGTGCGCGTCAGCGCGAGCGCTTCGCCAGGCGCTCCACGTCCAGCAGGATCACCGCGCGCGCCTCCAGGCGCAGCCAGCCGCGGCCCGCGAAGTCCGCGAGGGCCTTGTTGACCGTCTCGCGCGAGGCGCCGACGAGCTGGGCCAGCTCCTCCTGCGTGAGGTCGTGTACGACGTGGATGCCCTCCTCGGACTGCACGCCGAAGCGGCGCGACAGGTCCAGGAGCGCGCGGGCCACGCGGCCCGGCACGTCGGAGAAGACCAGGTCGGACATCTGGTCGTTGGTCTTGCGCAGGCGGCGGGCGACGGCGCGCAGCAGCGCCGTGGCCACCTCGGGGCGGGCGTTCAGCCAGGGCTGGAGGTCGCCGTGGCCCAGGCCGAGCAGCTTGACCTCGGTCAGCGCGGTGGCGGTGGCGGTACGCGGGCCCGGGTCGAACAGCGAGAGCTCGCCGATCAGCTCACCGGGGCCGAGGACGGCGAGCATGTTCTCCCGGCCGTCCGGGGAAGTGCGGTGCAGCTTCACCTTGCCCTCGGTGACCACGTACAGGCGGTCGCCCGGGTCCCCTTCGTGGAACAGGGCGTCGCCGCGGGCGAGCGTGACCTCTCCCATCGAGGCGCGCAGCTCGGCCGCCTGCTCGTCATCGAGCGCCGCGAAGAGCGGTGCGCGCCGCAGAACGTCGTCCACGAGATCTCTCCTTGTCGACATGCTCAAAGGGACCTTGGTCCCCATCATGCCGGAATGCAAAACAGTGCGATCAATCACAAGGATGCCGGACCCGTGGCGCAAGCCATACGGCAGGGGGCCGATTGGACCCACGAGCACCGGTGGTCGGACCGGATGTCAGTGGGTGGCCTTAGTCTGGCCGAGTGTCCAATACGCCGGTGAGAGCACAGGGCAAGGGGGCTGAGCGAGTGAGTGCGGGCCGTGATTCTGCTGTGGGCGAACAAGCGCCCGGCGAGGCCGCGAAGGCGGTGAAACCCGGACAGAAGCCGCGTAAGGCGGCGGTGCGTAAGAAGTCGGCCGCCACGGCTACAACCGGTGCCACTGCCGCGAAGAAGACGGCCACGGCCAAGAAGACGGCGGCGCCCGCCAAAAAGAGCGCCGCGACCGCGAAGAAGACGGCGGCGACGGCCAAGAAGTCCGCCGCGACCGTCAAGAAGTCCGCCGCGACAGCCAAGAAGGCCGCGGCCAAGGCCCCTGCCGCCAAGGCTCCCGCCGCCAAGGCCGAGTCCCGGGTGGCCATGGTGCGCCGGGCCCGGCGGATAAACCGCGAGCTGGCCGAGGTGTACCCGTACGCCCACCCCGAGCTCGACTTCCGCAACTCCTTCGAGCTGCTGGTCGCCACGGTCCTGTCCGCGCAGACCACCGACCTGCGGGTCAACCAGACCACCCCCGCCCTGTTCGCCGCCTACCCCACCCCCGAGGACATGGCCGCCGCCGATCCCGAGCGGCTGGAGGAGCTGATCCGGCCGACCGGCTTCTTCCGCGCCAAGGCGAAGTCCCTGCTGGGCCTCTCGGCGGCGCTGCGGGACCGTTTCGACGGCGAGGTCCCCGGCCGCCTGGAGGACCTGGTGACCCTGCCGGGCGTCGGCCGCAAGACCGCCAACGTGGTCCTGGGCAATGCCTACGGCGTACCGGGCATCACGGTCGACACCCACTTCGGGCGGCTGGTCCGGCGCTTCGGCTGGACGGAGCAGACGGACCCGGAGAAGGTCGAGGCGGAGATCGCCGAGATCTTCCCGAAGAGCGAGTGGACGATGCTCTCGCACCGCGTCGTCTTCCACGGCCGCCGTATCTGCCACTCCCGCAAGCCCGCCTGCGGCGCCTGCCCCATCGCGCACGACTGCCCTTCGTACGGCGAGGGCGAGCTGGACCCGGAGAAGGCGAAGAAGCTGCTCAAGTACGAGAAGGGCGGCCAGCCGGGCCAGCGGCTGCGGCCCCCGGCCGACTACCCGGGACAGCCCGCGCCCCCGCTGGCGGGCCGTTGACCGCCGCCCAGGCCGGGACGAAACCGTCACATGCCGGAGCGGAACCGAACCGGCCGCAAACGGACTCAGCCCGAATAGGACCGGCCACGGCCGAATGACCATCGATCCCACCGATCCAAGGGCCTGAGGGGGCGCGTATGACGAGCGCACGGGAGCAGTACGGGAAGACCGCGGCGTACGAGGCGGCCGTCACCGCCGAGGGCCTGCCGGGGTGGCTGACGCCGGTGGCCCGCGCCGCCGCCACGATCGAGCCCCACCAGCTCAGCCGGTTCCTGCCGCCCGAGAGCGGCGGCCGGCAGTCCGCCGTACTGGTCCTGTTCGGCCACGGCGACCGGGGCCCGGAGCTGCTCCTGATGGAGCGCGCCGGCACCCTGCGCTCGCACGCCGGCCAGCCCTCGTTCCCCGGCGGCGCCCTCGACCCCGAGGACGGCGACCCCGAGGGGCCGGGCCCGGTGCGCGCCGCGCTGCGCGAGGCGTGGGAGGAGACCGGCCTGGACCCGTCCGGCGTCCAGGTCTTCGGCGTGCTGCCGCGGCTGTACATCCCCGTGAGCGGCTTCGTCGTCGCTCCGGTCCTGGGCTGGTGGCGCGAGCCCAGCCCGGTCGGCGCGGTGGACGCGGCGGAGACCGCCCGGGTCTTCACGGTTCCCGTGGCGGATCTCACGGACCCCGCGAACCGGGTCACCGCCCGGCACCCCAGCGGTCACGTGGGCCCCGCCTTCCTCGTCCAGGACGCGCTGGTCTGGGGTTTCACCGCCGGGGTGATTGACCGGATCCTGCACTTCGCGGGGTGGGAGCGGCCGTGGGACCGCACCAAGCAGGTCCCGCTCGACCGGCGCGCGTGAGACGGTGGCGGGCGTGAACGTCCTGGACATCGTGCTGCTGGTCGCCGCCGTGTGGTTCGCCGTCGTCGGGTACCGCCAAGGCTTCGTCGTCGGCATCCTGTCGGTGATCGGCTTCCTCGGAGGCGGCCTGGTCGCGGTCTATCTGCTGCCGGTGATCTGGAACGAGATCACCGAAGACGCCACACCGGGCACCTTCGCGGCCATCGCGGCGGTCGCCATCGTGATCGTCTGTGCCTCCGTGGGCCAGGCCCTCACCACCCACCTGGGCAACAAGGTCCGGCGCTACATCACCTGGTCACCGGCGCGCGCCCTGGACGCCACCGGCGGCGCGCTGGTCAACGTCCTGGCGATGCTGGCGGTCGCCTGGCTCATCGGCTCCGCGCTGGCCGGCACCTCGCTGCCGACGCTGGGCAAGGAGGTCCGCAACTCCAAGGTGCTGCTCGGCGTCCAGCAGGTGATGCCGCGGCAGGCGAGCACCTGGTTCCAGGACTTCTCCTCGATCCTGGCGCAGAACGGCTTCCCGCAGGTCTTCACGCCGTTCTCGAACGAGCCGATCCACTCGGTGCCGGCGCCCGACCCCAAGCTGGCCGGCAGCCCGGTCGCGGCCCAGGCGCGCAAGAGCATAGTCAAGGTCGTGGGTACGGCTCCGAGCTGCGGCAAGGTCCTCGAAGGCAGCGGCTTCGTCTTCGCGCCGCACCGGGTCATGACCAACGCGCACGTCGTCGGCGGCGTCAAGGAACCGACCGTCCAGATAGGCGGCGAGGGCCGCACCTACGACGCGAAGGTCGTCCTGTACGACTGGAAGCGCGACATCGCGGTCCTGGACGTCCCGTCGCTGCCGGCGCCCGCGCTGCGCTTCGCGCCGGACGACGCGAGCAGCGGCAAGAGCGCCATCGTCGCCGGCTTCCCGGAGAACGGCGGCTACGACGTCCGCGCCGCCCGCGTCCGCAGCCGTATCCAGGCCAACAACGGCGCGGACATCTACCACCGCGGCACGGTCGACCGTGATGTCTACTCCCTGTACGCCACGGTCCGGCCCGGCAACTCCGGCGGCCCGCTGCTCACGCCGAGCGGCGAGGTGTACGGAGTCGTCTTCGCCAAGTCCCGGGACGACGCCAACACCGGGTACGCGCTGACCGCCGACGAGATCCGCGAGGACATCACCAAGGGGCGTACGGCCGAGCGGCCGGTGGACAGTCAGGGATGCGCGATGTGAGGGCCGGTGGTCCCCGCCGGTGCCGGCGGGCTCCGGCGGGGATCAGGCCCGTGGATGCTTGAGGCGCGCGGTCATCCAGCGCGCCCGGCGGCGCAGGATGCGCGGAATCCCCAGCGGGTGGGCGAGGTCGGGGGACTCACCGGACACAAGGTCCGAGGTGCCCCTCTCCTGTGTGCCCACTGCAGCGGCGCTGCTGCGGCGGTTGCGTGCCACGTCACGGTAGTCGTGCGTCCAGCCCATACCCACGACTCTGCCCGGGCCCCGGGGTCCGTAACCGCCCGGCGGGCCGTCAATTGGCCTATGCGGGCGGCAATTGGCTGTTCGACATACGTGCGTTCGGATCAGCTCGGCGTGCCGCCCCACCCGGCGCAGGTGCCCCGGGCCTACCGGTCCGGCTCCGGGTCCTTCAACCAGTTGATCAGTTCGGTGGAGAACGCCACCGGGTCCTCCTCGTGCGGGAAGTGCCCGAGGCCGTCGAACAGCCGCCAGCGGTACGGGGCCTCCACGTACTCGCCGGAGCCGGCCGCGCTGCGGGTGCGCATCACCGGGTCGAGCGAGCCGTGCAGGTGCAGCGTCGGCACCCGTACGGGCCACTTCATGCGCCGGTTGAACTGGATGCCGTCCGGCCGAGCCATCGAGCGCACCATCCAGCGGTACGGCTCGATCGTGCAGTGCGCGGTCGAGGGGATGCGCATCGCCCGCCGGTAGACCTCGACGTCCTCGTCCTCGGGCAGCCGCGGCCCCGACCAGTCCCGGATCAGGCGGCCCACCAGGGCGGCGTCGTCCGCCACCAGCCGGCGTTCGGGCAGCCAGGGCTGCTGGAAGTTCCAGACGTAGGAGCTCTGCCGGCTCTGCCGGAAGTCGGCGAGCATGGCCGCGCGCCAGCGCCGCGGGTGCGGCATCGAGGACACCGCCAGGCGCCGCACCAGCTTCGGCCGCATGACCGCCGCCGTCCACGCGAGGTAGCCGCCGAGGTCGTGCCCGACGATGGCGGCGTCCGGCTCGCCCAGGGAGCGCACGACCCCGGTGATGTCCAGCGCCAGGTTGGCCGGATCGTACCCGCGGGGCGTGCGGTCGCTGCCGCCCACGCCCCGCAGGTCCATCGCCACCGCGCGGAAACCCGCCTCGGCGAGTGCCGGGAGCTGGTGGCGCCAGGCCCACCAGAACTGCGGGAACCCGTGCAGCAGCAGGACCAGCGGGCCGTCGCCCATCTCGGCGATGTGGAAGCGCGCGCCGTTGGCCGCGACGTCCCGGTGGGTCCAGGGCCCGTCGGGACGTACGACCGAGTCGGAACTTTCGGGAACCGTCATACGGAGGAGCGTGTCACAGACTCCAGCACCGGGTGGCCCTCAGGGACCGCGCGCGGATGCGGCTTGACGTTCTGCAGTACGGCGGCCGTCTCCTTGGCCGAACTGATGGTCTTCTCGGGCTTCTTGATCTTCTTGAGCTTGGCCACGGCCACCAGGACCAGCAGCAGCGCCACGATCAGGAAGGCGCCTCCGACGATCAGGAAGGACCAGGCCAGGCCGAGGCCGAGATTGTGGATGCCGTACGCGGCCGCAAAGCTCAGCACGGGCAGCGCGAAGAGCGCCAGCGCGCCGGCCACCAGGAACGCGGCGCTGCCGATGCCGGCCCGCTTGGCGTCCTGCCGCAGCTCGGCCTTGGCCAGTGCGATCTCGTCGTGCACCAGCGCGGACATCTCGGCGGTGGCCGAGGCCACCAGCTGCCCGAGGCTGCGGTCCGCGCCGTCGTCGGCTGTGCTCATCGACGTCTCCCTCTTGTCTTCTCCCGGATGCAAAGCCTCTCAGATCATGCCGGACCATCGTCCCCGGCGTCGGCGCCGGAGGCCACTTCGGCAAGGCGGCGGTGTTCCGCGGCCTTCGCTTCGAGGATTTTCGCCATGCGCAGGTGGTACTCCGGGTTGCCGAGTTCGTACACGTCCGGGATGCCGTCCTGGTCCTCGTCGCGGTCCTCGTCCTCGCAGAGCTTCTTGTACTTGGCGTTGCGTATCTTCAGCAGGACCCCGGAGAACACCGCGGCGATCAGCGAGCCCGTCAGCACGGCCGCCTTCACCTCGTCGGTGAGCAGCGGGTCGTCGGTGAAGGCCAGCTCGCCGATGAGCAGCGAGACCGTGAAGCCGATGCCGGCGAGCGCGGCGACGGCGAAGACGTCCGGCCATCGCAGGTCGGGGTTCAGCTCCGCCTTGGTGAAGCGGGCCGCGCACCACGTGCCGCCGAATATGCCGACCGCCTTGCCGACGACCAGGCCGAGGACGACGCCGAGCGTCTCCGGCTTGGTGAACACGTCGTGCAGTGCGCTGCCGGAGACCGACACACCCGCGGAGAACAGGGCGAACAGCGGCACCGCGAGGCCGGCCGAGACGGGCCGCACCAGGTGCTCGATGTGCTCGCCGGGGGACTGCTCCTCGCCGTCGCGGCGGTGGCAGCGCAGCATCAGGCCCATCGCGACGCCCGCGATGGTGGCGTGCACGCCGCTGTTGTACATCAGGCCCCAGATGACCAGCGCGAGCGGCACGTAGACGTACCAGCCGCGTACGCCCTTGCGCAGCAGCAGGTAGAAGACGACGAGGCCGACGACGGCGAAGCCGAGCGCCAGGAAGTTGAGCTGCGAGGTGAAGAACACCGCGATGATCAGGATCGCGAAGAGGTCGTCGACGACGGCGAGGGTGAGCAGGAAGGCGCGCAGCGCGGACGGCAGGGACGTGCCGATGACCGCGAGGACGGCGAGCGCGAAGGCGATGTCGGTGGCGGTCGGCACCGCCCAGCCGTCCGTCGAGCCGCCGCCGACGGTGTTGACCAGGAAGTACACGAGGGCGGGCATCGCCATGCCGCACAGCGCGGCGACCACCGGGAGGGCGGCCTTCTTGGGTTCGCGCAGATCGCCCGCGACCAGCTCGCGCTTGAGCTCGATGCCGGCGACGAAGAAGAAGACGGCGAGCAGGCCGTCGGCGGCCCAGTGCTGCACGGACAGGTCCAGTCCGATGGAGCCGAAGCCGAGGTGGAAACCCCGTACCGACTCGTAAGCGTCCCCCAGGGTGTTGGCCCAGACGAGGGCCACGACGGCGGCGACCAGCAGCAGGACGCCGCCCACGGTCTCGGCGCGCAGGGCATCCGCGATGAAGGTCCGCTCGGGCAGGGACATCCGCCCGAGGAATATGGATCGGCGGTTGTTGGGCGCGCTCACGCGAAGACCTCCGGTGTCTCGGCAGCTGGATACGGCTGTTGCAGTTGCCGACCAGACTTCCCGGCGCACCTTTGGGGTTTGTCGCGTTCTTGACGCGACCCCACTGTACCCGGGCCGCTCGGGGAACATTCCGGCGATCTTCACTTTACGGGCATATGGTGCGATCGGCTGCCCGGCGAAAGGGTGCGGGACGCCCGGAACAGGGCGAAGGGGCACCCGGCCGGTCTGCGGACGGGTGCCCCTCTGGTCAGCGGTCAGTCATCGGCACACGCGTTCGAGCGTGCGGCGCCGGAAGACGACCGCCGGACGCGCTCTGCCCGAGCGCGCCAAGCCCTTACGGAAGTTCCTTCCCTCAGTCCTCGCTGGGCGCGGCGGGCAGCTTCGACTGGATGAGATCCATGACGGTGGCGTCCGTCAGGGTCGTCACATCGCCCAGGTCGCGGTTCTCGGCGACGTCGCGCAGCAGCCGGCGCATGATCTTGCCGGAGCGGGTCTTCGGCAGCTCGGCGACCGGCATGATCCGCTTGGGCTTGGCGATCGGGCCCAGCTGCTTGGCGACGTGCGCACGCAACTCCTCCACCAGCCCCTCGTCCTCCGCCGCGCCACCGCGCAGGATGACGAACGCGCAGATCGCCTGGGTGGTCTGCGGGTCGGTGGCGCCGACGACCGCCGCCTCGGCGACCTTCGGGTGCGAGACCAGCGCGGACTCGACCTCGGTGGTGGAGATGTTGTGGCCGGACACCAGCATCACGTCGTCCACCCGGCCGAGCAGCCAGATGTCGCCGTCCTCGTCCTTCTTCGCGCCGTCACCCGCGAAGTACTTGTCCTGGAAGCGGGACCAGTACGTGTCCAGGTAGCGCTGGTCGTCGCCCCAGATCGTGCGCAGCATCGACGGCCACGGCTCGGTCAGCACCAGGTAGCCGCCGCCACCGTCCGGAACCTCGCGGGCCTCGTCGTCCACCACGGTCGCCGCGATGCCGGGCAGCGGGCGCTGCGCCGAGCCGGGCTTGGTCTCCGTGACCCCGGGCAGCGGGCTGAGCATCATGCCGCCGGTCTCCGTCTGCCACCACGTGTCGACGATCGGGGCCTGGTCGGCGCCGATGTGCTTGCGGTACCACATCCACGCCTCGGGGTTGATGGGCTCGCCCACCGATCCGAGGACCCGCAGGGAGGACAGGTCGTACTTCGCGGGGATGTCGTCGCCCCACTTCATGCAGGCGCGGATCGCGGTCGGCGCGGTGTAGAGGACCGTGACGCCGTACTTCTGCACGATCTCCCACCAGCGGCCCTGGTGCGGGGAGTCCGGCGTGCCCTCGTAGAGCACCTCGGTCGCGCCGTTGGCCAGCGGCCCGTACGTGATGTACGAGTGGCCGGTCACCCAGCCGATGTCGGCGGTGCACCAGTAGACGTCGGTCTCCGGCTTGAGGTCGAAGACGGCGTGGTGGGTGTACGCCACCTGGGTGAGGTAGCCGCCGGTGGTGTGCAGGATGCCCTTGGGCTTACCGGTGGTGCCGGAGGTGTAGAGGATGAACAGCGGGTGCTCCGCGTCGAACGCCTCGGGCGTGTGCGTCTCGTCCTGCCGCCCGACGATCTCGTGCCACCACACGTCGCGGCCCTCGGTCCAGGCCACGTCCTCCTGGCCGGTACGGCGTACGACCAGCACGCTGCGCACGTTCTCCGTGCCGGGCTTGGTCAGCGCCTCGTCGACGGCGGGCTTGAGGGCGGAGGGCTTGCCGCGCCGGTAGCCGCCGTCGGCGGTGATCACCACGCGGGCGTCCGCGTCGTTGATGCGGGTCGCCAGCGCGTCCGCGGAGAAGCCGCCGAAGACGACCGAGTGCGGCGCGCCCAGGCGGGCGCAGGCCAGCATGGCGACGACGGCCTCGGGGATCATCGGCAGGTAGATCGCGACCCGGTCGCCGGCCGTGACGCCCAGCTCGGTCAGCGCGTTGGCGGCCTGGGAGACCTCGCGCTGCAACTCGGCGTAGGTGATGGCGCGGGTGTCGCCGGGCTCGCCCTCGAAGTGGATGGCGACCCGGTCGCCGAGCCCGTTCTCCACGTGCCGGTCCACGCAGTTGTACGCGACGTTGAGCCTGCCGTCGGCGAACCACTTGGCGAACGGCGGATTGGACCAGTCGAGCGTCTCGGTGGGCTCGGTCGCCCAGTCCAGCCGCTTGGCCTGGTCCGCCCAGAACCCCAGCCGGTCCGCCGCGGCCCGCTCGTACGCCTCTGCGGTGACGTTGGCGTTCGCGGCCAGCTCGGCGGGCGGAGCGAACCGCCGTTCCTCCTTGAGCAGGTTGGCCAGGCTTTCGTTGCTCACGTCATCTCCCAATCCCGGGGCGTGCGATGTGTCCCGGCCATAGCTCATCAGCCCACCACCCGGCCTGACAAGGGTTGCCGGGCAAAATTGGTGTAGACCTGTCCTGATACGCAGGTCAAGTGACGTTTACGGCTGGGGTCGCGGGCGGGTGGTGGGGGTGAAGGGGGCGGCGTGAGCTGACGCGCGCGAGGCGCCCGGCCCGGGCGTGTCGCGCCGCGCCGGGCCTGCCACTGCGCCTCGGCACCGGCATAGGGGCCGGCGGGCTGTGCGGTACGCGGTCAGGGCTGGCCGAAGAACCCGGCATACCCGTCCCAATAGGTGCCGGAGTAGCCCTGCGTCAGTTCGGCGAAGTCGCCTGCCTCGGCCAGTTCAGGGGCTTCGTAGTCGGTGTCCTCCAGGGGCTCCTGCATGGGGGCTCCTCTTCGTGGGTGCGTGCACTGCGTTCGCCGTCTGTATGCCCGTCAGCGGGGCGCTCGCCACTCACTCTTTGGGCTGGCCGAGTGGTGCGCGGGCGCGCGCTACGCCCTCACCGCCGCCTCCGGGCGGACCGCGTAGAAGCGGCCCGTGGGTCGGTCCAATACGTAGGTCTGGGCCTCGGCTACGTGGAAGTACATGCCGTGCAGCGTGAGCGCACCCTCGGCGGCGCGGCGGGCGACGCACGGGTAGGACATGAGGTGGTCGAGCTGCTGGAGGACGTTGACGAGCGCGAGCCGTTCCACGTCGTCGGCCACCGGGCGGTCGGCCAGGGCCACTTCGCCCCGGCCCAGCCGGCCGATCCGCTGCATGCGGGCCAGGCTCGGGCGGCCGTGCCGCAGCCAGCGCGCGAGCGGGGTCTGCGCGCCCGGCTCGTGGTCGGAGCCGAGCAGCGCTTGCATCGCGCCGCACCCCGAATGCCCGCAGACGGTCAGTGAGCCGACTTTCAGGACTTCTACGGCGTACTCGATGGCGGCACCCACCGAATCGCAGGCGGCGTCCGTGCCGGGGGGCGGCATCAGGTTGCCGACGTTGCGGACGGTGAACAGGTCGCCGGGGCCGCTGGAGGTGATCATGCTGGTGACGAGGCGGGAGTCGGCGCAGGTCAGGAACAGTTGGGTGGGCCGCTGGCCTTCGTGGGCGAGGCGTGCCAACTCCTCTCGTACGAGCGGGGCCGTGTGGCGTTGGAACGCGCTGACGCCGCTGAGGAGTTGGTCGCTGATGGCGTGGGGTGCCGTCGCGGCCCCTTGGAGTGGGCGGGTGCAGTGGTGGTTGCGCCACGGAGTCCACGGGCGGCAGGAGTGGGCGCTCGCCGGTTCCGCGATCGGGCGACCGGAGCGTCCGCCGAGCGTCACCCAGCCGCCGCCCGCTCGATGCGCGTCCGTCCAGGCCCGCAGGGCCTCGTACGCGGCGTGGTCCATGAACGAGCCGCCCAGCTCCACGGCGGTGTCCGCGCCGGCCGGCACCTGGGCGAGGGCGCGGGTCAGCCTCGGTACCGCGAGAAAGGTCAACTGCCCATTGACGCGCACCCGATAGCGGCCGCCTTCGGCGCCGACCGTGACCCGGGTGTGGGTCAGCCGCCGCAGCGACAGGAAGACCGCGACCCCGATCCCGAGGGCTACGCCCTGGAGGACGCCGAAGAGCACCACGCCGCCCAGGGTGACCGCGTACACCGGGAACTCGCGGTGCCGCTGGACGTGCTTGATGTGCGCGAAGCTCACCATCCGTACGCCGACGGCCATGACCAGGGCGGCGAGCGCGGCCAGCGGGATCAGCTCCAGGGCGGAGGCGAGAAGCCCGGCGCAGAGGACCACCCACACGCCGTGCAGCACGGTGGCCCGCCGGCTTACCGCGCCCGCCCGTACGTTCGCCGAGCCGCGCATCGCGCCGCCGGCCACCGGCAGGCCGCCCAGCAACCCGGACACCATGTTGGCGACGCCCTGGCCCGCCAGTTCGCGGTTCAGGTCGGTGCGGGGGCGCGTACCGTCCCGGTCCGAGGCGAGGCGGTCGACCGCGACGGCCGACAGGAGCGACTCCATGCCGGCTACGAGGGTGACCGTCAGGACGGCCGCGGCGAGCGCCAGGGCCGGCGCGTCCGGGAGGGCGGGCAGGGCCTGCGGGGCCCAGTCGGGCAGTGCGACGCGCGGCACCGGCAGGGCCGCGCTCGCGGCCGTGGCCGCCGCGACGGCGGCCAGCGGGGCCGGAACCGTACGCAGCAGCCGCCCGGCGCGCCCGGGAAGCCGCTGCCAGCAGGCGAGCACCGCGACCGTGACGGCGCCGATGAGCAGAGCGGCACCGTGCGGGTGCGCCAACTGGTCGGGCAGCGCGGCGAGATTGTCGACCGCCGAGCTGTCGGGGCTGCCGCCGAGCACCACGTGGAGCTGCCCGACGGCGATCGTGACGCCGATGCCGGCGAGCATGCCGTGCACGATCGCCGGGCTGACGGCGAGCGCGGCGCGGGCGACCCGTACGGCGCCGAGCAGGAGCTGGAGCGCGCCCGCGAGGACCGTGACGGCGCAGGTGGCCCGCCATCCGTAGCGCTGCACCAGCTCGGCCGTGACCACGAGGAGGCCCGTCGCGGCACCGCTGACCTGGAGGGGCGCGCCGCCGAGCAGCCCGGCCACGATGCCGCCGACGGCCGCGGCGACCAGGCCGGCCTGAAGGGGCGCGCCGGTGGCGAGGGCGAGGCCGAGTGAGAGCGGTACGGCGATCAGGAAGACGACGACCGACGCGGACAGGTCCCCGCGCCAGGCCCCGGCCCCGGGGCCGCGCGGCGGGCGGTCCGGGTCCGGTGTGCTCGGTGCTGAGGGTGCGGCCGGTGGGCCTGGCGGCTTCTGGAGCTGCGACATTCCCGTCTCCTCCGGGGCGGCGCGCTCGCGCGAGGCGCGATCGTGGGCGGCGGTGTACTGCGGCGGGACGCGAGCCGGCCGAACCGCGTCACGGTCGGTGACGGATCAGTGACTCTCAAGCATCGGTAAATGAAGCGTAATGACGCGTAAATGCAGAGAGAAGTCTTTTCGGGCGTTCGGGCCAATCGTTCAACCCTTCGAGTGAACATCGCGTCGAGTCGCTTGTCCTTTCGTGCCCATTTCTTGGCGTATGCGAATTTGTAAGCGGTTTATCAGCTTTTTCGATTTCCGTTCCGCACGTTCGCAGTCCAAGGAGTGAGGTGGCTGATGGCAGCCGCATCGAAGGTCACGGCCGGGATCGTCACGGCGACGGCGCTGGCGGCGGTCGCCGGCTGTGCCGGGGGTGACGGGGACGGGCCGGCCGGCGCCGGAGGGCGCCAAGCGGCGCCGCAGCGCACCGCACAACAGGCCAAGCTCATCGGCGACGGCTCGACCGCGTACACGGGAGCCCAGCCGATGCAGCCGAAGGCCGTACGCCTGAGACCCGGCGACCGGCCCCCGCAGTTCGTCGTCTTCTCCTGGGACGGCGCCGGCGAGGACAGCCAGCGGCTCTTCTCCCACTTCCGGGCGGTCGGCAAGAAGTACAACGCCCGCATGACGTACTTCCTGAGCGGGGTCTACCTGCTACCGGGCAGCAAGAAGGAGGCGTACAACCCGCCCAAGCACAACCAGGGAGCCTCCGACATCGGCTTCAACGACGTCCGGGGCGTCCGCGACACCGTGGAGCAGATCCGCGGCGCCTGGATGGACGGCAACGAGATCGGCACGCACTTCAACGGCCACTTCTGCGGCGCCAACGGCGGGGTGGGCACCTGGTCGCCCGAGGAGTGGAAGAGCGAGATCCGGCAGGCCGAGTCCTTCGTGAAGAACTGGAAGACGCACACGGGCCTGAAATCAGAGAAGCCGCTGCCCTTCGACTACAGCAAGGAACTCGTCGGCGGCCGCGCGCCCTGTCTCGAAGGCCAGCGCAACCTGATCCCGGCCGCCAAGTCGATGGGCTTCCGCTACGACTCCAGCTCCGTCGGCGGCCGGCAGCTGTGGCCCAGACAGATCGACGGCGTCTGGGACTTCCCCCTCCAGCAGATCCCGGTGCCGGGGCGTGCCTTCGAGACGCTGTCGATGGACTACAACTTCATGGCGAACCAGTCCGGCACCACCAAGGGCGACCCGGCGATGCACGCCGCCTGGGGCAAGCAGATGCGCGACGGTCTCGTCGCCGCGTTCGACCGGGCCGAGAAGGGCAACCGGGCGCCGCTCGTCGTCGGCAACCACTTCGAGTCCTGGAACGGCGGCACCTACATGCGCGCCGTCGAGGACGCCATCAAGACGATCTGCCCCCGCGAGGGCGTGCGCTGTGTGACGTTCAAACAACTGGCCGACTGGCTCGACGCGCAGGACCCGCGCGTCCTGGAGAAGCTGCGCGCGCTGCCGGTGGGCGGGGCGCCCAAGGGCGGCTGGGGAGGCTATCTGGCCACGCCGTCGAGCAGGCCCGGCGCGCCGAGCGCTCCCGGCGGTTCGGCCAGCCCGGCCAAGCCCGTACGGCAGGGCGCGGAGTAGTCATACGGTCTGCGGGGCCCCTGCGGCCTCCGCGAGCACGAAGGCGGGGTCGACCTGGGCTGCCAGGTCGGCGCCCGTCTTCGCGTTCGCCCAGCTCTCCGCGTTCTTCAAGTGGAAGTGCACCATCTGGCGGGTGTACCGCTCCCAGTCGCGCTGCTCGTACGTTTCGTCAGCGGCGGCGTGCAGCTCCTTGAGCGCCTGCCGGTTGTCGGCCTCCAGCAGGTCGAAGCGGGGCGGCCGGCCCTTCTCCATGGCCCGCACCCACGCCGAGTCCCCGACCGTCAGCAGCAGGTCCTCGCCCACCTCGGCGGCCAGGAAATCGGCGTCGTCCGGCCCCTGGACCTTGTTGCCGACGACCTTGAGGGCGATGCCGTAGTCCCGCGCGTAGTCCTTGTACTGGCGGTAGACCGCGACGCCCTTACGGGTCGGCTCGGCGACCAGGAAGGTCATGTCGAAGCGGGTGAACATCCCGGAGGCGAACGAGTCCGAGCCCGCCGTCATGTCGACGACGACGTACTCCTCGCGGCCGTCCACGAGGTGGTTCAGGCACAGCTCCACCGCGCCGACCTTGGAGTGGTAGCAGGCCACGCCGAGGTCCGACTCGGCGAACGGGCCGGTCGCCATCAGACGCACCGTCTCGCCCTCCAGGTGCACGGGGCGGGCGCACGCCGCGTACACGGGGTTCTCCTCGACGACCCGCAGCAGCCGTGAGCCCTCGCCGGGCGGCGTCGTCTTGATCATCGTCTCGGCGGAGGCGATGCGCGGGTTGGTGCCGCGCAGGTAGTCCTTGACCAGCGGCAGCCGGGCGCCGAGCGCCGGCAGCGCGGCGGCCTCCGCCTCGTCCAGGCCGAGGGCGGTGGCCAGGTGCTGGTTGATGTCGGCGTCCACCGCGACCACGGGGACGCGGGCGGCGGCGAGGTGGCGGATGAACAGCGAGGACAGCGTGGTCTTCCCACTGCCGCCCTTGCCCACGAAAGCGATCTTCATGTTCACGAACAGTAATCGCCGGGTTGCTTTGGGTGAGAGCCGCGGGTGAAGAAGACCACTCCTTCGAGCGGTTCGGCCTTGCGGCGCCCGGGGTGCGTAGGGTCGTACCCATGAGTACGACAGCCGATCCGCTCGCGACCCTGGCCTCGCTCCCGGGCGTCGCCGACTCCGTGGACTCCGTACGCAAGAGCGTGGACCGGGTCTACGGGCACCGGATCATGCGGCGGCGCAGCAACGAGATCACCTCCGAGGCGGCGCTGCGCGGAGCGCGTGCCTCCGCGGCGCTGTCCGGCGCCGACTGGGCACTGGAGGAGGTGCGGCGGCGGACCGACTTCGGCGTCGAGGGCGAACCCCGGACGGTCGGCGCGGCCCTGCGGCTTACCGCCGAGGCCGGCCAGCTGCTGAGCGTGTGGCGGCAGTCGCCGCTGCGGGTACTGGCGCGGCTGCACCTGGTGGCGGCGAGCGGCGGCGCGCCGCAGGAGGCGGTGGGGCGGCCGCGGCTGGCGGGTGAGCCGGTCGACGAGCCCCTGGTGGAGCTGGCGCTGCCGGACGCCGAGGAGGTCGCCGGGCGACTGGACGGGCTGGCGCGGCTGCTGCTGGCGGGCAGCGAGGCGCCCGCGCTGGTGGTGGCCGCGGTGGTGCACGGCGAATTGCTGGCGCTGCGGCCCTTCGGGTCGTACAACGGGCTGGTCGCGCGCGCGGCGGAGCGCATCGTGCTGGTCGGCAGCGGGCTGGACCCGAAGTCGGTCTGCCCGGCGGAGGTCGGCTACGCGGAGCAGGACCGGGCCGCTTACGTGGCGGCACTGGAAAGCTACGTGTCCGGCACGCCTGAGGGCGTCGCGGCCTGGATCGCGCACTGCGGCCGGGCGGTCGAGCTGGGGGCGCGGGAGAGCACGGCGGTGTGCGAGGCACTGCAACGCGGAGCGGCGTGACGGATTCGCCCTGAGGGGGCGCCTGGGGCGCTCCGGGCAAAGGGTTGCGGCGGTACCGAAATCTTCCGGCACCGCCGCTGGCACGTCCGCCGGGTTACCAAGCGTGCTCCGTATGTGCCGATCAGGTCGGAGAACTTGGTCCGTTACCTGGTGCGGCTGGCCCGTAATCGACGGGTCGGCGTCGCGTGGGTGCCCGGCTTCCGTGCTTCGGTCCGTGGGGCCTTGATGCGTAGAAGGTCTTCCTCTCGGATGTCCCTGGTCTCGCGGGCCGTTAATCCCTTTGTACTCCTGGCGAGGGGTAAGCGGAACCCCTCGCCGCAGTTCTTTACTTTTGTCTTCAAACTCGGGTGATACGGGCAAAAGCCGGGCGCCGCCGGCTCGCGTACCAGACGAGGCCCGCGGTGGCGGCGGCCGCGCCCACCGCGGCCACCGTGGCGAGCACCGGCCGCGACGGCATGCTCAGGGACGGCAGCCGCTGCTTGAGCTGCACCGGACGGGTGAAGGAGAGCACCGGCCAGCCCCGGTTCGCGGCCTCGCGGCGCAGCGCGCGGTCCGGGTTGACGGCGTAAGGGTGGCCGACGCTTTCGAGCATCGGTACATCGGTCGCCGAATCGCTGTAGGCGTAGCAGCGCGCGAGGTCGTAGCCCTCCGAGGCGGCTAGTTCCCTGACCGCCTGCGCCTTGGTGGGCCCGTAGGCGTAGTACTCCACCTCGCCGGTGAAGCGGCCGTCCTCGCCGACGACCATACGGGTGGCCACCACGCGGTCGGCGCCGAGCAGTTCGCCGATCGGCTCGACCACCTCGGCGCCCGAGGTGGAGACGATCACCACGTCGCGGCCCGCGGTGTGGTGCTCCTCGATGAGCGAGGCGGCCTCGTCGTAGATGAGCGGGTCGATGAGCTCGTGGAGGGTTTCCGCGACGATCTCCCGGACCTGGGCCACGTCCCAGCCCCGGCAGAGGGCCGACAGGTATTCGCGCATCCGCTCCATCTGGTCGTGGTCCGCGCCGCCGGCGAGGAACACGAACTGGGCGTAGGCGGTGCGCAGTACGGCGCGGCGATTGATCAGGCCGCCTTGGTAGAACGACTTGCTGAAGGTCAGCGTGCTCGACTTAGCAATGACTGTCTTGTCCAGGTCGAAGAACGCGGCTGTCCGGGGTGTCGAGTGAGTCGCCGAGTGGGGCACGGAGTGGTTTTCCACGAGGCGAGCATAGGCGCCCACCATTCGGCGTAAGGTGTGGCGCGTGGGTTTGCCTGAGAAGGCTCTCGGGTACACCATGGAAGTCACGGATCGTTCGCGACCGTGCTAACCCGGTCCGACTCCTCCCCCCCCGAGTCGGCCGTGGGGACGACCCCCGCTCTCCCCCCCGGCGGGGGTCGTCGCATGTCCGGACGCGTTTTTGGCCGTCCGAGGCGGATCAGCCGCTTCCCCTTCGCCGTACGTCCCCGGCTTGCTGACGCCCGTTACACGTCACGCAGGGTAGTCGTGGCGCTGCTCTAAGGAAGTCCCCAAGGTCGCCGGTATAGGTGACTGGGATATTCACAGCCATTGAGTTGTCCACAGTTTTGGACCAAGATCCACGGGATTTTCCGGATCGCTGCACGGTGAAACTCCGCGAGTTCGCGGATGTGTGAGTTGTGTAGCGATAGGGAGACGGAACGTGGCCGGACGCATGACTTCCGATCAGCCGCCCGCGACCGGTGAACGGCCCGGCGGACCATTGATCGTCACGGAGGACGACAACCTCCTGGACGACCTTCTGAGACTGTGCGCGGCGGCCGGTGCGACACCGGAAGTGGCGTACGGCGGCTCCGCCCGCGGCCGGGGCCGCGGCTGGGCGGCGGCGCCGCTGGTGATCGTCGGGGCCGACTGCGCTCCCTGGCTGTGCGGGGCCGGCCGCCGCGGCGGCGTGGTGCTCGTCGGGCGCAGCGCGGACGACCGCCGCCTGTGGGAGCTGGCCGTCGCCGTGGGGGCGGAACGGGTGCTGGCGCTGCCCGACGGCGAGAGCTGGCTCGTGGACCGGATCGCCGACGCGGCGGAGGGCGTCGGACCCGCGGCCGTGACCGTGGGGGTGATCGGCGGCAGCGGCGGCGCCGGCGCGAGCACCCTCGCCTGCGCCCTGGCCGTGACCGCGGCCCGCGCCGGCCGGCGGACGATCCTGGTCGACGCGGACCCGCTGGGCGGCGGCCTCGACGTCCTGCTGGGCGGCGAGAAGGAGGAGGGCCTGCGCTGGCCCGCCTTCGCCGAGTCACGGGGCCGGGTGGCCGGCGGCGCCCTGGAGGAATCGCTGCCGCGGCTGCACTCCCTGCGCGTACTGAGCTGGGACCGCGGCGATTGCGTGGCGATCCCGCCGCAGGCGATGCGGGCGGTCGTCGCGGCGGCGCGCAGACGGGGCGGTGCCGTGGTGGTCGACCTGCCGCGGAGGCTGGACGAGGCCGTGGTGGAAGCCCTCGCGCAGGTCGACCTCGGGCTGCTGGTCGTCCCCGCCGAACTGCGCGCGGTCGCGGCGGCCCGGCGGGTGGCGGCGGGCGTCCAGGTGGTGCTGCCGGACCTGCGGGTGGTGGCGCGCGGCGGGTCCGACCCGGCCGTCGGAAGGGCCGCGGAGCCGGCGCCCGACGACATCGCCCGACTGCTGGGACTCCCGCTGGCCGGCGAACTCGCCTGGGAATCCGGCCTCGCCGACGGCCTGGCCCGGGGCGCGCCCCCTGGAGGCGACCCCCGCGGCCCGCTGCGGCACTTCGGCACGGCCTTCTGGGAGCGGGTCCTGCCGGGCGGCGAGCAGGTGACGGGTGGCGGGGCGGAGCTTGGCCAGGCCGTGGGGGGTGGGAGCGCATGAGGTGGAACCCGCTTCTCGACCCGAGGCCCGGCGCTCCTACAGAACCCGGTCCTCCTACAAAATTCGCCCCTCCTGCAAACTCCGGCCCCCTTACGGAAGGGGGTCTCCGCACGGCCCCGGGCATCGGTACCGCCCTGTTGGAGGCGGTACGCGAGCGCCTGGCGCTGGCCGGGGCGGAACCGACGCCCGCGCGGGTCGCGATGGCGCTGCGCGCCGAAGGCCGCCTGCTCGGCGACGCCGAGGTGCTGGGCGTCGTGGCGGCCCTGCGGTCGGAAATGGTCGGCAGCGGCCCGCTCGAACCGCTCGTCGCCGAGCCCGAGGTGACGGACGTACTGGTCACCGCGCCCGACGCGGTGTGGGTCGACCGCGGCGGCGGCCTGGAGCGGACGGCCGTGCGCTTCGCCGACGAGGCCGCGGTGCGCCGGCTCGCGCAGCGGCTCGCGTCGGTGGCCGGGCGGCGGCTGGACGACGCCCGGCCCTGGGTGGACGCCCGGCTGCCCGACGGGACGCGCCTGCACGCCGTACTGCCGCCGGTGGCGGTCGCGGGCACCTGCCTGTCGCTGCGGGTGCCGCGGCCCCGCGCCTTCACCCTGGCCGAACTGGCCGCGGCGGGCACGGTGCCACCCGGCGGCGACCGGCTCCTGCGGGCCGTCCTGGACGCCCGGCTCTCCTTCCTGATCAGCGGCGGTACGGGCTCCGGCAAGACCACCCTGCTGAGCACGCTGCTCGGCCTGGTGAGCCCCGCCGAACGGCTCGTACTGGCCGAGGACTCGTCGGAGTTGCGGCCGGACCACCCCCACGTGGTGCGCCTGGAGACGCGGCCGGCGAACCAGGAGGGCATCGGCCGCGTCACCCTGAGGGACCTGGTGCGGCAGGCGCTGCGGATGCGGCCGGACCGGCTGGTGGTCGGCGAGGTGCGCGGCGCCGAGGTCACCGACCTGCTGGCGGCGCTGAACACCGGCCACGAAGGCGGCTGCGGGACCGTCCACGCGAATTCTCCGTGCGACGTCCCGGCGCGGCTGGAGGCCCTCGGGTCGGCAGCGGGGCTCGACCGGGCCGCGCTGCACAGCCAGCTGGCGGCCGCGCTGTCGGTGGTCCTGCACCTCGTACGGGACAGAACGGGCCGGCGGCGGCTCGCGCGGGTGGACGTCCTGGAGCGGGACCGGGACGGGTTCGTGGTGACCGTACCGGCCGCTGTGTGGGGCCCGGACGGGTTTCAAGAGGCGCCAGGCCGCCGGCGGTTGGCGCACCTGTGCGAGCGGGGGAGGACAAGCGATGAGTGACGTCGGTGCGACGACGGTCGCCACGGTGCCGGTGTGCGCGGCAGTGCTGTGCGCGGGGGTGGCGGCCTGGATGTCGGGCGTGCGGCACGAGGGCGTGCGGCGGGCGCGCGTGCTGTTCGCGGACGGTGGCCGGGTGGGGCCGGGGAGGGCGGCGGGCGTAGCGAGCGCCGCGCGGCGGTTGCTCCGCCTCCCCCGGGAGGCGTGGTGCCTGCCCGCCGGGGCCGGCCTCGGCGTGCTGGGGAGGTCGCTGCTGCCCGTACTTGCCGCGGTGGTCGCGCTGTTCCTGGTCCGGCGGTGGCTCAGGTCCCGCGAGCGGGTGCGGGAGCGGGACCGCCGGAGTGCGGCGGTGATCGAGCTGTGCGAGGCGGTGGCGGGCGAGTTGCGGGCCGGACGTCAGCCGGCCCAGGCGCTCGTGGCGGCCGGGGGGCCGGGCCTCGGCGGGGCGGGTGCGGCAGTGGTGGCCGCGGCGCGGCTCGGCGGGGATGTGCCGCGGACCCTGCGGGCGGCGGCGTGGTTGCCGGGCGCGGAAGGGCTGGCCGGTGTGGCGGCGTGCTGGCAGGTCGCCGTGGAAGGCGGCGCGGGACTGGCCGCCGGACTGGAGCGCATCGCGACGGGGCTACGGGCGCAGCGCGACCAACGCGAGGACTTACGGGCGCACTTGGCCGGCCCGCGAGCGACGGCCCTGATGCTCGCGCTGTTGCCCGTGGCGGGCCTGGCGATGGGCAGCGCACTGGGCGCCGACCCGTTGAGAGTGCTGCTGCATACGCCCGCAGGATGGGTGTGTTTGTTGATCGGCGGCCTCTTGGAGTGGGGTGGCATCGCCTGGACGGCGCGCATCATCAGAGCGGCCGAGGAGCAGCCGGGCGACCACCCGCCCGCGGCAACCGGGGAACAGCCGCGCACGCTGCCTCCCGAGGCGGTCGGGGAGCGGCGGTGCATGCTGCCTCCCGAGGCGGTCGGCGAGGTGGGCCATGCCCGCTGAAAGCATCCAAAAAGTTATCCACACCCTGGGGATTGTTTTCCCTGTCCTCACCGCCGGGGCCTGCGCGGTCTCGTCCCTACGGGAAGCACACGGCGTACGGGCCGCGCGGCGCCGGGCGCGGGCGCTGCTGGCCGCCGAAGAGAGCTGCGGCCTCCGGCGCTCCGTGCCGGAGAGGTGGCGGAAGCGTTGGGCCGAAGTAACCCGGGAGTGGGCAGGGGCAGCGGCGGTGGCGGCGGTCGTGACCATTCTCGTCGGCGGAGCGGCCGGTCTCGTACTGGGACTCGCCGTGGCGTACGGGGCCGGGCGATGGCAGCGCCGTACGAGAGACCGGGCGGCGCGGCGGACGGCCGAGGCGGGCCTGCGAGCGGCGCTGGCACCGGCCGCGGACCTCTTGGCGGCCTGCCTCGCGGCGGGCGCCGGGCCGCGAGAGTCCACCGAGGCCGTGGGGCGCTCCTTCGGAGGGGCGGTCGGCGAGCGGCTGCGACACGTGGCCGCCGAACTCCGGCTGGGCGGCGAGCCCGCGGTGTCGTGGCGGCGGTTCGGCTCGCTTCCCGGTGCGCAGGGGCTGGCCCGCTGCATGGAGCGGGCCGGCATATCGGGGGTCCCGGCCGTGGACGGGGTGTCGCGGATCGCCGCGGGGCTGCGCGCCGAGTCGGCCCGCTCGGCAGCCGAACGGGCGCACCGGGCGGGCGTGTTGGTCACGCTGCCGCTCGCCGCGTGCTTCCTCCCCGCCTTCCTGGTGCTCGGTGTGATTCCGGTCCTGATCGGCCTGGCCCAGGGGCTCATGGCGCACAACTGACGCACGAACGAACCGAAGTAAGTGAACTCAACAGACCGAACCGACAGGGGGAAACGATGTTCGTACGACGGTGGTTGAGGCGAGTCGGCATGGCTGTGCGGAGCCGCATCGCGGCGGCTCGCGGCAAGGCCGGGCCGGACCACGGCATGACCACGGCGGAGTACGCCTTGGGGACACTCGCGGCATGCGCGGCCGCCGCGCTGCTCTACAAGGTGCTGACGAGCGGCGCGATGGAGTCGGCGCTGCGCTCGGTGATCGGAAAGGCGCTCGGCGTCCATGTCTGACGACGAGCGCGACGAGTCCCGCGCAAGGTCTCGCGACGAGTCCCACGACGCGGGATACGTGACGGCGGAGGCGGCCTTGGTCACCCCGGTCCTCGTGCTGATCACGGGGATGCTGCTGTGGGGAGTGATGGTCGCTTGCGCACAGATCCAGTGTGAGGACGCCGCGCGGGCCGGAGCGCGTGCGGCGGCCCGGTCGGAGACGCCGGGGGTCGTCGGCGTGGTGGCCCGTAGCGCGGCTCCGCGCGGTGCGCGGGTGGCGCTGACGCGGGACGGCGACCTGGTCCGCGTACGGGTCGACGCGGCGTCGCCGGGCGTCGGGCCGCTGACGGTGGGACTCAGAGGGGAGGCGGCGGCTCTTGCGGAGGAAACGGTGGGGCGATGAGGGCTCGGCCACGGTGTGGGCGGTGCTCGCGGCGATGGCGCTGTGCGCGGTGTTCGCCGTGGTGATCGCCATGGCGCAGGCGGTGATCGCACGGCACCGGGCGGCGTCAGCGGCGGACTTGTCGGCTTTGGCCGCGGCCGGCAAGGCAGTCCACGGCGCGCCGGCCGCCTGCGGTGACGCCCGCAGGGTGGCGGCGGCCCAGGGCGCCCGGCTGGTGCGCTGCACAGTGCGCGGGGACGTCGCGGACGTCACGGCCCGGGCCCGTACCGGCCCCTTCGGCGCGGACATCCGTGCCCGCGCAGGACCGCCGACGTCCACACCGGCCGGGGCGATACCCGCCGCGATACCGAACGGTTGGCCACTGGACGCGTGCCCTGAGTGTGATCGACGCCGGGGATTGTTGATGGGCTTGGAGGTGGATGAGGAGTAAGGGACGGCCGCGAGGCGAGGCTCAGGCGGTGTCCTCCGCGTCGGGAGATGCCGGGTGCGGCGCCGACTTGAGGAGTTCGGTCAGGAGGCGGACCGCGCCTCGCTTGTGGAGCGGGTCGTTGCCGTTGCCGCACTTGGGGGACTGGATGCAGGACGGGCAGCCGGCCTCGCACTCGCAGGAGGCGATGGCCTTACGGGTGGCGGCGAGCCAGGCGGGGGCGGTGTGGAAGGCGCGTTCGGCGAAGCCCGCGCCGCCCGGGTGGCCGTCGTACACGAACACGGTGGGAAGGAGGGTGTCGGGGTGCAGGGGCAGGGAGACGCCGCCGATGTCCCAGCGGTCGCAGGTGGCGAACAGCGGCAGCAGGCCGATGGAGGCGTGCTCCGCGGCGTGCAGGGCGCCGCCCAGTTGCTCGGGGTTGACCCGGGCCGCGTCGAGCTGGTCCTCGGTGACCGTCCACCACACGGCCCGCGTGCGCAGCGTACGGGGCGGCAGGTCGAGCTTGGTCTCGCCCAGCACCTCGCCCGTGATGAGCCGCCGGCGCAGGTAGGAGACGACCTGGTTGGTCACCTCCACCGAGCCGAAGCACAGGCGGGCGTCGCCCCAGGCGATCTCCGTCTCGGTCTCCAGGATGGAGACGGCGGTGGTGTCGCGGGCGGTCGTCGAATACGGCGGGTTCGCCTCCACGACGAGGGCCACGTCGTCCTCCAGGTCCAGGTGCTCCACCAGGTACGTACGGCCCTGGTGGAGGTGGACGGCGCCGTCGTGGACGGTGGTGTGCGCGGCGCCCGCGTCCACCGTGCCCAGGAGGCGTCCCGTGCCGGCTTCCACGACCTGTACGGGGGAGCCGCCCTGCCCGCGGATGTCGGCCAGGTCGGCGGCCCGTTCGCGGCGCGTCCAGTGCCAGGCCGAGGCCCGGCGGCGCAGCAGTTTGCGGGCCTCCAGGGAGGGGAGCAGACCGGGCGCGGCCGGGCCGAAGAGGGCGAAGTCGTGCTCCGTGAGTGGGAGTTCCGCGGCTGCCGCGCACAGGTGCGGGGCGAGGACGTACGGGTTGTCCGGGTCCAGGACGGTGGATTCCACGGGCTGGTCGAACAGCGCCTCGGGGTGGTGCACGAGATAGGTGTCCAGCGGGTCGTCGCGCGCGACGAGGACGGCGAGCGCGCCCTGCCCGGAACGCCCCGCGCGCCCGGCCTGCTGCCACAGGGAGGCGCGGGTGCCCGGATAGCCGGCGATCAGCACCGCGTCGAGCCCCGAGACGTCCACGCCCAGCTCCAAGGCCGTGGTCGCGGCCAGGCCGAGCAGGTCACCGGTGTGCAGCGCGCGCTCCAGCGCCCGCCGTTCCTCGGGCAGATAGCCGCCCCGGTACGCGGCCACCCGGCTCGCCAGCGCCCGGTCGATCGCCCCCAGCCGCTCCTGCGCGATCAGGGCGATCAGCTCGGCGCCGCGCCGGGACCGTACGAACGCCACGGTGCGTACGTCCTGGAGGGCGAGGTCGGTGAGCAGGTCGGCGGTTTCGGCGGTGGCGGTACGGCGGACAGGGGCGCCCTGCTCGCCGTGCAGTTCCGTCAGCGGCGGTTCCCACAGGGCGAACACGACCTCGCCGCGTGGCGAGGCGTCCTCCGTGACCTCGGCCACAGGCTGCCCGATGAGCCGCTCGGCCGCCTGCGCCGGCTCGGCGGCGGTGGCCGAGGCCAGCAGGAAGACCGGCTCGGACCCGTACCGGGCACAGACACGCCGGAGGCGGCGTATGACCTGGGACACATGTGAGCCGAAGACGCCGCGGTAGGCGTGGCATTCGTCGATGACGACATAGCGCAGGGCGCGCAGGAAGGAGGACCAGCGGGGGTGGGCCGGGAGGATGCCCAGGTGGAGCATGTCGGGGTTGGTCAGGACGTAGTTGCCGTACTGGCGCACCCATTCGCGTTCTTCGACCGGCGTGTCGCCGTCGTACACGGCGGGCCGGACCGCGGTACCGAGCGGCGCGGCGAGTTCGCGTACGGCGCGCCGCTGGTCGGCGGCGAGCGCCTTGGTGGGCGCGAGGTACAGGGCGGTGGCGCCGCGCCCGTTCGGCGCCGCCGCTCCGTCCAGCAGCCCGGAGAGCACCGGCGCCAGGTAGGCGAGCGACTTTCCCGAGGCCGTGCCGGTGGCGATGACGACCGACTCGCCGCGCAACGCGTGCTCGGCCGTCCGGGCCTGATGCTCCCACGGCCGCTCGATCCCGGCGGCCCGGATGGCGTCGGTCACCTCGGGACGGATCCGTGCGGGCCATTCCGCATGGCTGCCGATGCGCGGGGGCAAGTGCTCCGTATGAGTGATGCGCGTAGCGCGGGACGCCCCCTGGGTGAGACGGTCCAGGACCGTGCGTGGGGAGGGGCTGATGCCCGCGTCCGGGGGCAGCTGATTGGAGGCCATCGGCACCGAGTGTGTCACCGGTGTGACGGACAATGCTCACAAGGCGTCGTGCACGCCTGCTGGTAAGTGATTGAATGCCATCGCGGCTGCCGATCCATGGGGGGCGACCGCTCGATAGCAAGGTGCTGGAGGATCCGTGGACCTGTCCCTGTCGACCCGGACCGTTGGCGACCGTACGGTCGTCGAGGTCGGTGGCGAGATTGATGTATACACCGCGCCCAAGCTGCGGGAGCAGCTGGTCGAGCTCGTGAACGACGGAAGCTACCACCTCGTGGTGGACATGGAGCGTGTCGACTTCCTGGACTCCACGGGGCTCGGCGTTCTGGTCGGCGGGCTCAAGCGGGTGCGGGCCCATGAGGGCTCGCTGCGCCTGGTCTGCAACCAGGAGCGCATTTTGAAGATCTTCCGTATCACCGGACTGACCAAGGTGTTCCCGATTCACACCTCGGTCGACGAAGCCGTCGCAGCCACCGACTGACGGCTTTCCGGGGCCCCGCGCCGAGGGCGCGGGGCAGGAAGCAGTGGGGGGCACCGGGCTTGGCGGTCCGGCCCCCTGCGTTGCACGCCCGCATACCGAGGGGGATGGCATGGCCACCGTCGAACTCCGTTTCAGCGCCCTTCCCGAGCACGTCCGGACCGCGCGACTGGTCGCGGCCGCCGTGGCGCGACGGGCCGGCGTGGACGAGGCCGTGCTGGACGAGGTTCGGCTCGCCGTCGGCGAGGCGTGCACCCGCGCGGTGGGCCTGCACCGCACCAACAACATCGCGGCGCCCGTACGGGTCGCCCTGGTGGAGGACGAGAAGAAGTTCTCCATCGAGGTGGGCGACGAGGTTCCCGGCAGCCCGGCCGGTGCCGCGGCCGTGCCCGGCGTCCGCGGCATCGACGGCGAGCCGCTGCCCGGCGCGTCCGTCTCGGAGAACGGCGACGGCGCGGAGGGCGACGACGAGATGGGCCTGGCGGTCATCAGCGGGCTCGTCGACGACGTCGAGGTGACCTCGGGCGAGAGCGGTGGCGTCATCCGCATGAGCTGGCCGACGGTGACGGCGCCGGTCCTCCCGTAGCGGGTACGTAGCGGGCACGGGGCCGCGTCGGCGTTTCCACAAGCGCGCGGGAGCCCCTGGCACCGCCGTGGACGCCCCCTGCGCCACCGTACGAGGCCCGACCGCCCTGTCCGGGCTACCCGAACCGAACCACCGGCCCGCCGGGGCCCACGCGACCGCGCGAAGCCGCGCCCCCAGGACGCCGCGCCCCAGGACGCCCCGCCACCCGCTGGCTGCGTCACCCCCCGGTCACACCCCCCGTCACCCCCCACCATTCGGCCGTACGCGCCCCGACTCTTTCCCGCCTCTGTGCGCACCCCGTTCTTCAGGCCAGATCGGTACGCCCACTCGGCCGTACGGGGCGTACGGTCCGCCGCCGCGCCCGGGAGCGCGCGCACCCGTACCGGACTGCGTACTTCCGAGGCGGTGTCGCGCGTCCGGACCGACGGACGCCCGCGGCCCGCGCGTCGCCCCGGGGGCGCACCCTCCGTGCCGTCGGCGCCCCGCCGGCCGGACGAGCGCACGCGTACGTCCTCACGCGTCCCCGGCCGTCCGGTACCCCGCCGACCCGTCGGCGCACGCGTCGCGGCTCCGTTGAGCAGCGGCGTTAGGTAAGACACTGAGATCATCACTCAGTTGTCAGCCAATTATTCGCATTCATTCGTCCAGGCGAATTGCGGCGAGGCTTCTCCGGCCGCTCGATTTTCGATCTTCGCCGCTTCTTCGCCTGATCTCTGTCCGATCTCCGCCCGTGCTTCGAACGATCTCGGCTGCCACCGGCGAATTCCCTTTGAGGCGCACTGTTTTGATCCGGTGCCGCTACCTACAATCCGTCCACACCTTTGCTCAGGACGCCTGAGCGTGCATCCGCGCGCCCATGTGCCAAACGTCAAGGAGGACGAATGGCGGGGCCTTACACCCCTCAGTTGCTGGAACACCCCTCATACCTGGCCGAGCCATCGCTGACGTCGGGAAACCGCGGCATGGTGCTGGTGATCGCCGTGGTGGCGCTCGCGGCGCTGGCCGTCGCGGCGGTGCTGGTGCGTCAAGTGCTCGCGGCCGGTGAGGGCACCGACAGCATGAAGAAGATCGCCGCTGCCGTGCAGGAAGGCGCGAATGCCTATCTCGCGCGGCAGTTGCGCACCCTCGGCGTTTTCGCCGTCGTGGTGTTCTTCCTGCTCATGCTGCTACCCGCGGACAACTGGACGCAGCGCGCCGGGCGCAGCGTCTTCTTCTTGATCGGCGCCGGTTTCTCGGCCGCCACCGGCTATATCGGGATGTGGCTGGCGGTGCGCAGCAATGTGCGCGTGGCGGCCGCGGCCCGGGAAGCCACGCCGGCCGAGGGCGAAGCGAAAAAGGATCTCACGGCCGTTTCGCACAAGGCCATGAAGATCGCTTTCCGTACGGGTGGCGTCGTCGGCATGTTCACCGTGGGGCTCGGCCTGCTGGGCGCGTCCTGTGTGGTGCTCGTCTACGCGGTGGACGCGCCCAAGGTCCTGGAGGGCTTCGGTCTGGGCGCCGCGCTGATCGCGATGTTCATGCGGGTCGGCGGCGGCATCTTCACCAAGGCCGCCGACGTCGGCGCCGACCTCGTCGGCAAGGTCGAGCAGGGCATCCCCGAGGACGACCCGCGCAACGCCGCGACCATCGCGGACAACGTGGGCGACAACGTCGGCGACTGCGCGGGCATGGCCGCCGACCTCTTCGAGTCGTACGCCGTGACGCTGGTCGCCGCCCTGATCCTGGGCATGGCCGCCTTCGGCGACTCGGGCCTGGCCTTCCCGCTGCTGGTCCCGGCCATCGGCGTGCTCACGGCGATGATCGGCATCTTCGTCGTGGCGCCCCGGCGCGCCGACCGCAGCGGCATGACCGCCATCAACCGCGGCTTCTTCATCTCCGCGGCCATCTCGCTGGTGCTCGTGGCGGTCGCGGTCTTCACGTACCTGCCGTCCTCCTATGCCGACCTGTCCGGCGTCACGGACCCCGCGATCCTTGCGCGCAGCGGCGACCCGCGGATGCTGGCGCTGGTGGCGGTCGCCATCGGCATCGTGCTGGCCGCGCTCATCCAGCAGCTCACCGGCTACTTCACCGAGACCACCCGGCGGCCCGTACGCGACATCGGCAAGACCTCCCTGACCGGCCCGGCGACGGTGGTGCTCTCCGGGATCTCCATCGGTCTGGAGTCCGCGGTCTACTCCGCCGTACTGATCGGCCTGGCCGTGTACGGGGCGTTCCTGCTGGGCGGCGCGTCCATCATGCTGGCCCTGTTCGCGGTGGCGCTGGCCGGTACCGGGCTGCTGACCACCGTGGGCGTCATCGTCGCGATGGACACCTTCGGTCCGGTCTCCGACAACGCGCAGGGCATCGCCGAGATGTCCGGCGACGTCACGGGCGACGGCGCGCAGGTCCTCACCGACCTCGACGCCGTGGGCAACACCACCAAGGCCATCACCAAGGGCATCGCCATCGCCACGGCGGTGCTGGCCGCGGCCGCGCTGTTCGGCTCGTACCGCGACGCCATCGCCACGGCCGTACGGGACGTGGGGGACGCCGCCCGGGGCATGGGCCTGAGCCTGGACATCTCGCAGCCGAACAACCTGGTGGGCCTGGTGCTGGGCGCCTCGGTCGTCTTCCTCTTCTCGGGGCTGGCGATCAACGCGGTGTCCCGGTCGGCCGGCTCGGTCGTCTACGAGGTGCGCCGGCAGTTCCGCGAGAAGCCCGGGATCATGGACTACACGGAGCAGCCGGAGTACGGGCGTGTCGTGGACATCTGCACCAAGGACGCGCTGCGCGAGCTGGCCACGCCCGGCCTGCTGGCGGTGCTCACCCCGATCGCCGTGGGCTTCTCGCTCGGCGTCGGCGCGCTCGGCTCGTTCCTGGCGGGCGCGATCGGCACCGGCACCCTGATGGCGGTGTTCCTCGCCAACTCCGGCGGTGCCTGGGACAACGCCAAGAAGCTGGTCGAGGACGGCCACCACGGCGGCAAGGGCAGCGAGGCGCACGCCGCGACCGTCATCGGCGACACGGTCGGCGACCCGTTCAAGGACACCGCGGGCCCCGCGATCAACCCGCTGCTCAAGGTCATGAACCTGGTGGCGCTGCTGATCGCGCCGGCCGTCGTGAAGTTCAGCTACGGCGCGGACAAGAACATCGGCGTACGGATCGTGGTCGCGGTCCTGGCCATCGGGGTCATCGTCGGCGCGGTGTACGTCTCCAAGCGCCGCGGCATCGCGGTGGGTGACGAAGACAACAACTCGGGGAAGGTGGCCCAGACCGTCGACCCGGCGGTGGTCTCCTGACGGGCGGAGCTTTCGCGCCGCTCAACGGGCGGGCGGACGGCGTGCTTTGAGTGCGCCGTCCGCCCGCCTCGCTGTGTGGCAGGCCATGGCCCGGGGCTTGGTGCAAATGGCTGCAATGCGGGTCGTACGGGCCGCCCGGCTCATGGTGCGGGCCCTTCGGACGTGTATGTTCCGGGGCCGAGAGCCATGGAAGGGACCAATCCGGTGAAGAAGACGCTTGTGGCCGCGCTGTCCGGCGGTGCGGCATTGATGCTCGCGCTGACCGGCTGCAGCGACGACGGCAACAAAAAGCTCGACGACTGGGCCAAGAAGTTCTGCGACCCCGCCCAGGCACAGTTCAAGAAGATCCAGGACGCCAACACGTCCATGCAGACGGCCGACAGCGGCAACACCGACTCCAAGAAGGTCCAGGAGACCGACTCCAAGGCGTTCCAGCAGATCTCCGACGCCTACGCGTCGCTGGCGAAGTCCCTCGACCAGGCCGGCGCGCCGCCCGCCGACGGCGCGGGGGACACCCAGAAGAACGCGGTCAAGGAGCTCAACGACCTCTCCAAGGGCTACGCGGACCTCAAGAAGCAGGTCGACGGCCTGGACACCGGAGACAAGGCCAAGTTCGCCGACGGCCTGCGGACGCTGTCCGACGGCATCAACAAGCTCAACAAGAAGAGCGAACAGGCATTCAAGAAGCTGGAGTCCGGCGACGTCGGCGGGGCCATCGCGAGGCAGCCCGGCTGCCAGAACCAGAAGGCCACCGAGGGCGGCGGGTCGGCCTCTCCGAAGAAGTAGCCGAAGACCGGTACGCACGCCGGCCCGCGCCCCGGTACGGGCCGACACGCCGTCAGGTGCGCCGGGTGTGCGACCGACACGCCGCCGGCCGGCCCGGCCGCGGGCCGGCCCCCACCGCGCCCGGCACGGCCCGGCGCCGCGCCCGAGCGGGTCGCCGGCGCCGGGCCGTGGCCGTTTGTCAGTGGTTGCCCTGACAATGGGAGCGTGAGTACGCACCTCCCCACCGCAGACCTTCGAGACCCCGACTCCGCAGCCCGCACCGCCCGGCTGCGCGAGGCCCTGCTCGCCGCCGCCTTCACCGCCGACGGCCTGCTGGAACTGCTCGGCGCGCCCGCCTACGCCGCCCTGGCCCGCAGCGAGACCGTCCCGGCGCTCCGCGCGACCAGGGGCGAGGGCCCGCTGCCCACCCTGGTGCGGCTGTTCCTGCTCCAGCGCCCGGTGGCGTACGACCGGGCCGCCGCCGCGCTGCCGGTGGCGGACTGCCTCGCCGACGGCTGGCTGCTGCGCGACGGCGACGAGGTGCGGGCGAGCGTGGACGTGCGCCCGTACGGCGGCCCCGAGGGCCAGGACTGGTGGATCGTCTCCGACCTGGGGTGCGCGGTCGGCGGCGCGGGCGGCATCCGGGCCGCCGAGGAGGCCGCGGGCGTGGACCGCTCGCAGCTGGTGCTGGGCGTCGGCGGCGCCTCCACGACGCTCGCCGGCATCACCGTCCGCACGCCCGTCCCGAAGGTCCTCGACCTCGGCACCGGCTCCGGCATCCAGGCGCTGCACGCCTCCGCGTACGCGACCGGCGTCACGGCCACGGACCTGAATCCGCGGGCGCTGCGGATCGCCGCCCTGACGCTGGCGCTGTCCGGCGCGCCCGCAGCGGACCTGCGGGAGGGTTCGCTGTTCGAGCCGGTGGGGGACGAGACGTACGACCTGATCGTGTCCAACCCGCCCTTCGTGATCTCGCCGGGCGCGCGGCTGACCTACCGGGACGGCGGCATGGGCGGCGACGACCTGTGCCGCACCCTCGTCCAGCAGGCGGCCGCCCACCTGAACGAGGGCGGCTACTGCCAGCTCCTCGCCAACTGGCAGCACGTGGAGGGCGAGGACTGGCACGACCGGCTGCGTTCGTGGGTGCCGCGCGGCTGTGACGCGTGGATCGTGCAGCGCGAGGTGCAGGACGTGACGCAGTACGCGGAGCTGTGGCTGCGGGACGGCGGCGACCACCGTGCGGGGCCCGAGGAGTACGCGGCGCGGTACGACGCCTGGCTGGAGGAGTTCGCGGCCCGTAAGACCAAGGCCGTCGGCTTCGGGTGGATCACGCTGCGCAAGTCCGGCTCGGAGGATCCGTCGATCACGGTCGAGGAGTGGCCGCACCCGGTCGAACAGCCGCTGGGCGCCGCGGTCGTGGCCCACTTCGAGCGCCAGGACTACCTGCGCGCCACGGACGACGCGGCCCTGCTGGCCGGGCATTTCCGGCTCGCCGACGAGGTCGTGCAGGAGCAGGTCGGGCTGCCCGGCGCGGAGGACCCGGAGCACGTGGTGCTGCGGCAGAACCGCGGCATGCGGCGGGCCACGAAGGTGGACACGGTCGGCGCGGGCTTCGCCGGGGTGTGCGACGGGTCGCTGCCGGCCGGGCGGATCCTGGACGCGATCGCGCAACTGGTGGGCGAGGATCCGGTGTTGCTGCGCGACCGGACGCCGGAGGCCATCCGGATGCTGGTCGGGCAGGGTTTCCTGGAGCCGGTTGCGCAGCCCTGACGGGCGGGGCCCGGGGGTGGTGAGGGGAGCGTGGGCCGGAGGTGCACGGGGGCGTACGGTGTGCGCCGCCGTGCGCGGATGCGCCGTCCGGCCTTTTCGTTGCGCGATCAACTGCACAGTCGTGTAACGGCGTTCACTTCCGGCACGTAAGAAATTCTCATCCTTGCGGGAAGCAACCGTCGCGGCCATGTGCCCGTGTTCCTGTGTGAAGGCCATCAACCGGCCCAACAGGGAGGAACACGTCATGAACCGTGCATACCGCCTCGCCGCCGCAGGTGTTCTCAGTGCCGCGCTCGTCGCCGGAACCGCGGCCGCGGCCTCCGCCGCTCCCGCGTCCCCCGCCGCCCACAGTGCCGCCGCCAAGGCTCCTCAGAAGGCGACGCTCACCGCCAAGGCCAGCACCGGCACGGTCGGGGCCTGGCAGGAGTTCCGTATCTCCGGCACCTCCACGGGCGTCAAGGCCGGCACCAAGGTCACCGTCCAGCAGAAGCAGGGCGCCAAGTGGGTCTCGCTGCCCGCGAGCGTGGCCGTCAACAAGACCGGCGGGTACTCGCTCCGCGTCAAGCTCGGCATCAAGGGCGTCAACCAGCTGCGCGTCGCCGGCGGTGGCGCGATCTCGCCGGTGATCAGCGTCACGGTGCGCTGAGGCGCACCGTACGGCCCTTTCGCTACGCACGACCCGCCGGGCGCGCCCTTCGTGGTGCGCCCGGCCACGTGTGCTCGGCCACGTGTGGTCGGCGCCCAGGGCGCTCAGCCCGTGAGATTGCGCACGAGCATCCAAACGGCGGCGGTCCCGAGCACGACGGCGTTGCCGCGCGCCCCCAGGCGGGCCCGGAAGCGGCGGCCGCGCAGCCCCGCGTACAGCCACCGCCCCACCATGTACGCGGCGGCCGGCACGCCCAGCGTCAGCAGGACGGCGTTGTCGTGGAAGGCCGCGACGAGGTCCCCGTGCATCAGGTCGTACGCCATCCGGGTCCCGCCGCAGGCCGGGCACAGCAGCCCGGTCGCCCAGCGGAACGGGCACGGCAGCAGGATGTGCCCGGGTTCGTGTGGATTGGTGTTCCACAGATAGGCCGCGCCGAGGGCGCAGGCGCCCAGGGCGATCGCGGCGCGGCGCAGCGTGGCGGTCCGGACGGCGGCGGGGGAGGCGGGAACGTTCACGGGGCGGTCACACGCTCAGCGACCTGGCGTAGTTGACCTGATTCATCACATACATGACCTGCTCGGGCGATTGCACCGGAACCATGGTGGAGTGATAGCGCCCGCCGCTGTTCACCGTCACCTGGACATGCCCGACCGTCGTGCGCTCCTTCATCAGCAGGAACAGCAGTCCCAGCAGGCAGAAGAGGAAGAAGACGATGGCCAGCACGACGGCGTGCGTGGGGATGCGTTCCTCGGTGCGCGACATGTCGGTGGCGGTCCAGACGGCGCCCTTGAGGGGCATCGGACCGGCCGGGGTCATGATCGTGTCACCCGACACGGCGATGTCGCCGAGGGACAGCATCATCGGGCCGCCCTGCGGGGCGCCAGCGGCTCCCGGCGGGAAGCCGCCCTGCGGCGCGCCGCCCGCGTGCGGATAGCCGTAGCCGGGCTCCCCCGGCTGCCCTCCCTGGCCGTACGGCCCGGCCTGGCCGTACGCGGGCCCCGGCTGCGCGTACGGGTGGGGACCGGCCTGCTCGTGGGGGCCGGAGCCGGGCTGTCCGTACGAGCCCGCGGCAGGCTGTTCGCGCGGCGGGTCCGGGTACTGGTTCGACATCGGTGCGGTTACCCCCGAGAGTGCGTGATGAGAACGGATACGGCCACCGTCCATCCTGCCAGCGCCGCCCGGCCCTCAGGAGCCCTCTCGCACCTTTCCGGCGGTGCCGCCTGTCCGGAACGCGCCGGGTCCGCGCACCGGCCCGTGTCCGGTCCGGGCGGCATGAAGGCATGTAGTCGGGTTACCGTTCGAGTGGCGTTGCGGGGTTTTTCCGTTTGACACGAGGGCGGGATGTACCGTCACACTCCGCAGCGTCAAGCGTCACCGCAGTGTCCCCCAGAGCTCCGGCCCGGGGGGTTACCCCCAGCGTCGACCGGAGAGAAGAGCGAAGTTGTCCCCGACCAGCGAGACCGCACAGGGCGGCGGCCGCCGACTCGTCATCGTCGAGTCGCCTGCCAAGGCGAAGACGATCAAGGGCTACCTCGGCCCCGGCTACGTGGTCGAGGCCAGCGTCGGGCACATCCGCGACCTCCCGAACGGCGCGGCGGAGGTCCCGGCGAAGTACAAGGGCGAGCCCTGGGCGCGTCTGGGGGTGAACGTCGACGCCGACTTCCAGCCGATCTACGTCGTCAACAGCGACAAGAAGGACCAGGTCAAAAAGCTCAAGGAGCTGCTGGCCGAGTCCGACGAACTCTTCCTCGCCACCGATGAGGACCGCGAGGGCGAGGCCATCGCCTGGCACCTCCAGGAGATCCTCAAGCCCAAGGTCCCGGTCCACCGGATGGTCTTCCACGAGATCACCAAGGACGCGATCCGCGCCGCCGTCGCCAACCCGCGCGAGCTGAACCAGAAGCTGGTCGACGCCCAGGAGACCCGCCGCATCCTCGACCGCCTCTACGGCTACGAGGTCTCGCCGGTCCTGTGGAAGAAGGTCATGCCGCGCCTGTCGGCCGGCCGTGTGCAGTCGGTGGCCACCCGCCTCGTCGTCGAGCGGGAGCGCGAGCGCATCGCCTTCCGCTCCGCCGAGTACTGGGACCTGACCGGCACCTTCTCCACCGGCCGCGCCGGCGACCCGAGCGACCCCGCGACCCTGACCGCGCGTCTGTCCACGGTCGACGGCCGCCGCGTCGCCCAGGGCCGCGACTTCGGCCCCAACGGGCAGCTCAAGAACAGCGACGTCCTGCACCTGGACGAGGCCAACGCCCGCGCGCTGGCCGCCGCCCTGGAGAACACCGACTTCGCGGTCCGCTCCGTCGAGTCCAAGCCGTACCGCCGCTCCCCGTACGCCCCGTTCCGTACGACCACGCTCCAGCAGGAGGCCAGCCGCAAGCTGGGCTTCGGCGCGAAGTCCACCATGCAGGTGGCGCAGAAGCTGTACGAGAACGGCTTCATCACCTACATGCGTACGGACTCCACGACGCTCTCGGACACCGCGATCTCCGCGGCCCGCGCGCAGGTGACGCAGCTGTACGGCGCCGCGTACCTGCCGGAGAAGCCGCGTTCGTACGCGGGCAAGGTCAAGAACGCGCAGGAGGCGCACGAGGCGATCCGGCCTTCGGGCGATCGTTTCCGCACCCCGGCGGAGACCGGACTGACCGGCGACCAGTTCAAGCTGTACGAGCTGATCTGGAAGCGCACCGTCGCCTCCCAGATGAAGGACGCGACCGGCAACTCCGTCACCGTCAAGATCGGCGGCCGGGCGGCCGACGGCCGGGACGCCGAGTTCAGCGCCTCCGGCAAGACCATCACCTTCCACGGCTTCATGAAGGCCTACGTGGAAGGCGCCGACGACCCGAACGCCGAGCTGGACGACCGCGAGCGGCGGCTGCCGCAGGTCGCCGAGGGCGACGCGCTGTCCGCGCAGGAGATCACCGCCGACGGCCACGCCACCAAGCCCCCGGCCCGCTACACCGAAGCCACGCTGGTCAAGGAGCTGGAAGAGCGCGAGATCGGCCGCCCCTCGACGTACGCGTCGATCATCGGCACGATCCTGGACCGCGGCTACGTCTTCAAGAAGGGCACGGCCCTGGTGCCGTCCTTCCTGTCCTTCGCCGTGGTCAACCTCCTGGAGAAGCACTTCGGGCGGCTCGTCGACTACGACTTCACCGCCAAGATGGAGGACGACCTCGACAGCATCGCCCGCGGCGAGGCCCAGTCCGTACCGTGGCTGCGCCGCTTCTACTTCGGCGAGGGCGAGGCGGCCGGCGCCGCCTCCGAGGCCGGCAACGGCGACGGCGACCACCTCGGCGGCCTGAAAGAGCTGGTCACCGACCTCGGCGCGATCGACGCCCGGGAGGTCTCCTCCTTCCCGGTCGGCGACGGCATCGTGCTGCGGGTGGGCCGCTACGGCCCGTACGTGGAGCGCGGCGAGAAGGACTCCGAGGGCCACCAGCGCGCCGACGTGCCGGAGGACCTGGCGCCCGACGAGCTGACCGTCCAGTACGCGGAGGAGCTGCTCGCCAAGCCCAGCGGCGACTTCGAGCTGGGCATGGACCCGGACAGCGGCAACCAGATCGTCGCCAAGGACGGCCGCTACGGCCCGTACGTCACCGAGATCCTGCCCGAGGGCACCCCGAAGACCGGCAAGAACGCGGTCAAGCCGCGCACCGCCTCGCTCTTCAAGTCGATGTCCCTGGACACCGTCACCCTCCAGGACGCGCTCAAGCTGATGTCGCTGCCGCGCGTCGTCGGCAAGGACCCCGAGGGCGTCGAGATCACGGCGCAGAACGGCCGCTACGGCCCGTACCTGAAGAAGGGCACGGACTCGCGCTCCCTGGAGAGCGAGGACCAGATCTTCAACATCACCCTGGAGCAGGCCCTCGCCATCTACGCGCAGCCCAAGCAGCGCGGCCGCGCCGCCGCCAAGCCGCCGCTCAAGGAGCTGGGCACCGACCCGGTCAGCGAGCGCCCGGTGGTCGTCAAGGACGGCCGCTTCGGCCCGTACGTCACCGACGGCGAGACCAACGCGACGCTGCGGCGGGACGACGACGTCGAGACGATCACGCCGGAGCGCGGGTACGAGCTGCTCGCCGAGAAGCGCGCGAAGGGCCCGGCGAAGAAGACCGCCAAGAAGGCCCCGGCCAAGAAGACGACGGCGAAGAAGACCGCCGCCAAGAAGGCCCCCGCGAAGAAGACGGCGGCCAAGAAGACCACGGCCGCGAAGAAGACCACGACGGCCAAGAAGACGACCGCGGCCAAGAAGACCACGGCGGCGGCCGCGAAGAAGGCGGCGGCCGAGAGCGTGGAGAGCTGAGCAGAGGAGCACGATGGCGTACCGCGTCACCTACACCGTTGAGGCGAAGGCGACCGCTGACGCCATGGCGCCGGAGCGGCGGGACATGTTCGAACGCGGGCTGGCCAAGCTCGCGCTCGACCCGTATCACAAGGCCACGGCGCACATCGGCACGCATGAGGACGACCGCAAGGCCCAGGTGGCGCCGGGACTCCTCATCGAGTACGTCGTCGCACACGGTCTGCTCGTCATCGTGGTGATCGAGATCTTCGACGACATCCTGCTGGAGGACTGACTTCCACCCGCCCGTGTGTTCGGGTGGAAGCTGGACCTGTCATATCCGGCCGATAGGCTGGCGGGATGACGCGTGCCGAGCTCCCAACGGTCGTGACCCCCACATCCGGCGCCCTCGCCGCGGATTCCCGCGAGCGCGCCGTGCGAGCTCTGCTCCGCTTCTCCCCACTGAAGCGGTTGTGGAGCGCGCAGTTCGTCGGGGCGATCGGCGATGCCCTTGCCCTGCTGGTGCTCGTACTGCTCTCGCTGCAAGCGGCGCTGTACGTACCCTTCGGCGGCCAGGCGGCCTTCGGCGGCGGTTACCGGGGCGCGGCCCTGGCCGTCGCCGCCGTCTTCGCGGCCCGGATGCTGGCGACGCTGCTCTTCGGGGCGGTGCTGCTGGGACCGCTGTCCGCGCTGACCGCGCCGTCCGGCCCGCTGGACCGCCGCTGGACCATGATCGGCGCGGACGGCGTACGGCTGGCGCTGCTGGTCGTGGCCCCGCTGTGGATCGACTGGACACCGGACAGCGCGCTGATCTGGCTGCTGGTGACGGTCTTCGTCGCCGGCGCGGCCGAGCGCCTGTGGACCGTCGCGCGGGAGAGCGCGGCGCCCGGACTGCTGCCCGCGCCCCCCGCCGAAGGCGCGTCGGTCCGTCCGCTGCCGGACAACCTGGACGCGCTGCGCCGCCTCTCGCTGCGCACGGCCTTCGTGTCGCTGCCGCTGGCCGCCGCCGGCCTGGTCGTCGTCGCGTTGATCGGCAAGCTGCTGGCCAACGGCATCGACTGGTTCGCCGACCACCAGGCCGCGCTCGCCTCGTATGTGGCTTCCGGCCTCTTCGCCGCGTCCGTATCGATCCTGTACTTCCTGGAACTTCCCGGTACGCAGACGCCGCGCCCGCGCTCCCCCCTGGAGGGGCTGCGCCGCCCCAAGACCGGCACGGGAGTCGACCGGGGCCGCACGAACGCCGTACCGCTGCTGGTCCTGGCCTGCGCCGCGGTGGCCGGCGCGATCGCCGCCGCCGTCTCGGTCGCGGTCCTGCACGCCGGTGACCTCGGAGGCGGCCCGGTCGCCTTCGGGCTGCTGGTGCTGGGCCTGAGCGCGGGACCCGTCGCCGGCATCCGCGGCGCGCGCAAGGTGCTGCCCGCACTGTCCCGGCGCCGCCTGCTAGCCCTCGCCGTCGCCGTCACGGGCCTGGCCCTGCTGGCCGCCGGGCTGGTCCCGGACACCACGACGGTCGTGCTGCTGATGCTGCTGGCCGGGGTGGCGGCGGGCGTCGCGGCCAACACCGGTCACACGCTCCTGGACCAGGAGACCGAAGAGCCCCGCTCGGCCCGTACGACCGAGCACCTGCACGCGGTCGTCCGGCTGGTCGTCGCGCTGGCCGTCATCGTCGCGCCGCTGCTGGCCGGCGCCATCGGCCCGCACCACCTGGCGGGCGACAAGAACGTGTTCTCGCACGGCGGCGCGGCCTTCACCCTGATGCTGGTCGGCGCGCTGCTGCTGCCGGTCGCCGCGTGGGTGCTCGGCAAGGTCGACGACCGGCAGGGCGTCCCCCTCGGGCGCGACCTGCGCGAAGCCCTGCGCGGCGGTGACCCGGACCAGGCGCCGGCCCCCACCGGCTTCTTCATCGCCCTGGAGGGCGGCGACGGCGCGGGCAAGTCGACGCAGGTCCAGGCGCTGGCGGAGTGGATCCGCGGCAAGGGCCACGAGGTCGTGGTGACCCGCGAGCCGGGCGCCACCGCCATCGGCAAGCGGCTGCGCTCGATCATCCTCGACGTGTCCACCTCGGGCCTGTCGGACCGCGCCGAGGCGCTGATGTTCGCCGCCGACCGCGCCGAGCACGTCAACAGCGTGATCCGCCCCGCCCTGGAGCGCGGCGCCGTCGTCATCACCGACCGGTACATCGACTCGTCCGTCGCCTACCAGGGCGCCGGCCGCGACCTCGCCCCCACCGAGATCGCCCGCATCTCCCGCTGGGCGACCGACGGGCTCGTACCGCACCTGACCGTCCTCCTGGACGTCTCCCCGGAGACCGCCCGCGAGCGCTTCACCGAGGCCCCGGACCGGATGGAGTCCGAGCCCGCCGAGTTCCACCAGCGGGTACGGTCCGGCTTCCTGACGCTGGCCGCCGCCGACCCGGCGCGCTACCTGGTCGTGGACGCGGGCCAGGAGCCGGAGGCCGTCACCACCGTCGTACGCCACCGGCTCGACCAGGTACTGCCGATGTCCGAGGCCGAGGTCAAGGCCCAGGAGGAGGCCCGCAAGGCCGCCGAGGAGGAGGCCCGGCGCAAGGCCGAGGAAGAGGCCGCGCGCAAGGCCGAGGAGGAGCGCAAGGAGCGCGAGCGGCAGGAACAGCTCGCCAAGCTGCGCGCCGAGGAGGAAGAGCGCAAGCGCCGCGAGATCGAAGAGGCCAAGGCCCGCGAAGAGGCCCGCCAGGCGGAGGAAGCGCGGCAGCGCGCCGAGGAGGCCCGTAAGGCCGCCGAGGAGGAGCGCAAGCGGCGCGAGGCCGAGGAGCGCGCGCGGCAGGCCGAGCAGGAACGGCTGCGCAAGCAGGCGGAGGAGGAGGCCCGGCTCCGCAAGGAGGCCGAGGAACGCCGGCTGGAGAAGCAGCGCAAGGCCGAGGAGGCACTGCTGCGGGCCGAGCAGGCGCGTCTGGCCGCCGCGGCCGAGGCGGAAGCCAAGGCCAAGGCCGAAGCCGAGGCGGCGTCCAGGGCCGAGGAAGAAGCCGCGCGCAAGGCCGAGGAAGAGGCGGCGCGGGCGGCGGAGGCCGCGGAGGCGCCCACGACCGAGACGCCGATGGCCGGGCTGGAGCGGCACGGCCGTACGGACTCGGCCGCGTCCCGTACGGAGCCGGCCTGGTCCTCGGACGCCGAGGAGACCGCCGTGCTGCCGCAGCACCGGGACGCGCCGGGCGCCGCCGACGAGACGGCCGTACTGCCGCCCGTACGGCCCGAGCCCGGCCGGGGATGGCAGGAGCGGGAGCAGGCGCGCCGCGACGACGACCCGGCGGACCGCGTGCCGCCGTGGATGTTCCGCAAGGACGAGGACACCCGCCGCACGGAGACGCGCGGCGAGTCCGGCGTCGAGCGCACCCGCGAACTGCCGCAGATCGACCCGGCCACCGGACAGCCCGCCGACCCCGCGCCGCGTGGCCGCTCCCGCCCGGAGTGGGCGGAGGAGACCCCGCTCGACGACCTGCCGACGCTGGCCGACGAACTGCTCGGGCCGCGGGAGGACGACGAGCGGCGGGGCAGGGGGCGCGGGCGCCGGGGGTGAGGCCGGTGCGCCGGTGAAACGACCGGTGTCACGGCGGGCGTGGTGAACGAGAGGGGCCCCGGCAGCAGCGGCACAACGCGGCGGCCGGGGCCCCGGCCCGTTGCCGGGGCGGCCGCGCTGTCAGTGGCAGGCCCCACAATGGAACGAACGCGGGGCGCGGCGCGACGGCGCGGGGAAACGGGCGTCGCGGGTGGCGGTACGGCACGGGCAGGACGGACAGGAACGGCGGGCAGCGACATGGCTGTGTGGGACGACGTGGTCGGGCAGGAACGCCTGACGGAGCAGCTTGCCGCTGCCGCACGCGACGCGGACGCGCTGGTCACCGCCGAGGGCGCGGCCGTGTCCGGCGCGGACCCGATAGCGCAGTCCGGCGCCTCCAAGATGACGCACGCCTGGCTGTTCACCGGCCCGCCCGGCTCCGGCAGGGACACCGCCGCGCGCGCCTTCGCCGCCGCCCTCCAGTGCGTCAGCCCGGACCGCGCGCTCGGCGGCGCCCCCGGCTGCGGCTTCTGCGACGGCTGCCACACGAGCCTGGTGGGCACCCACGCCGACGTGGAGATCGTCCGTACGGACCTGCTCTCGATCGGCGTGAAGGAGACCCGCGACCTGGTCCGCCGCTCCTCCATGTCCCCGTCCGGCGGCCGCTGGCAGGTCATCGTCCTGGAAGACGCCGACCGCCTCACCGAAGGCGCGGGCAACGTCCTCCTCAAGGCCGTCGAGGAGCCCGCTCCGCGTACGGTCTGGCTGCTGTGCGCCCCCTCCATCGAGGACGTGCTGCCCACCATCCGTTCCCGCTGCCGGCACGTGACCCTGCGCACCCCGCCGGTCGCCGCCGTCGCCGACGTCCTGGTCCGCAGGGACGGCATCGACCCGGACGCCGCGGCCGCCGCCGCCCGGGCCACCCAGGGGCACATCGGCCGCGCCCGCCGCCTGGCCACCGACGAACGGGCCCGCGCCCGCCGCGCCGCCGTCCTCAAACTGCCCCTGCGCGTCGACGACATCGGCGGCTGCCTCAAAGGCGCCCAGGAGCTGATCGACGCCGCGACGGAGGACGCCAAGCAGGTGGCCGAGGACGTCGACGCCAAGGAGACGGAAGAGCTGCGCGCCGCGCTCGGCGCCGCGGCGGGCACGGGCGGCCGGATGCCGCGCGGCACGGCCGGCGCCATGAAAGAGCTCCAGGACAAGCAGAAGCGCCGCTCCACCCGCACCCAGCGCGACAGCCTCGACCTGGCCCTGACCGACCTCACCGGCTTCTACCGCGACGTCCTGGCCGTCCAACTGGGCGCCACGGTCCCCCTCGCCAACGACGAGGTCCGCGACAGCGTCCAGCGCATCGCCTCCTCCTCCACCCCGGAGCGCACGCTGCGCCGCATAGAAGCCGTCATCGCCTGCCGCCAGGCCCTCGACCGCAACGTGGCACCGCTCCTGGCGGTAGAAGCCATGACAGCAGCCCTCCGAAAGGGCTGACCGACGCGGCTGACCGGCAAAGGCTGACCCCGGCCAGGCTGAGCGGCGAAGGCCGGCCAGCGAAGGCTGACCGGCTCCTCCCCCCTCACCCGTACGAGCGCACGGGTCTCCACGCACCGTCCCGACCCCGATACGCTCCGTCCCACCACTGCCGCCCGCTGCCCACCACTGCCGCCCGCCGCTGCCTGCCGCCGCCTGCTGCCGACTCAGGGACCGAGGGACCGCCCATGGCCACCAGCCGTGCCACCAGCCGTGCCACTAGCCGCCTGCTCCGCACCGCCGGCACCGCCCTGACGGCCGCCGCCCTGCTCGTCTCCGGCTGCTCGTCGGGCAGCCCGTCCTCCGGCGCGTCCACCGGACAGCCGACGAACAGCCGTACGGACCCGGGCGGCGCCGGCCGGGACGCGGCGACCGCCACCCTCAAACCCCTCCCGGCCACCGTCCCCGCCAACCTCCGCCCGTACTACAACCAGCGGCTGACCTGGGGCGAGTGCGACATCGTCGGCTTCGAGTGCACGACGATGAGGGCGCCCCTCGACTACGACGCCCCGAGCGCCGCCACCGACCTGAAGCTGGCCGTCTCCCGCAAGAAAGCCACCGGGCCCGGCAGCCGCATCGGCTCCCTCCTCGTCAACCCGGGCGGCCCCGGCGCCTCGGCGATCGGCTACCTCCAGCAGTACGCGCCCCAGCCCGACGCGGTCCGCGCGCGCTACGACATGGTGGCCGTCGACCCGCGCGGCGTCGCCCGCAGCGCACCGGTCACCTGCCTGTCCAACGCCCAGATGGACGACTACACCCGTATCGACCAGACCCCCGACTCGGACGCCGAGGTCGACCGCCTCACCAGCGCCCTCCGCAGCTTCGCCCAAGGCTGCCGCACCCGCACCGGGGCCCGCCTCGGCCACGTGTCGACCGCCGAGTCGGCCCGCGACATGGACGTCCTGCGCGCCGCCCTCGGCGACGAGAAGCTCACCTACGTCGGCGCCTCCTACGGCACCTTCCTCGGCGCGACCTACGCCGGCCTCTTCCCCTCCCGCGTCGGCCGCCTCGTCCTCGACGGCGCCACGGACCCCTCGCTGCCCGCCCGCACGATGAACCGCGACCAGACCGCCGGCTTCAACACCGCCTTCACCGCGTTCGCCGAGGACTGCGCCAAGAAGCGCGACTGCCCCCTCGGCACCTCCGGCCCCGAAGAAGCGGGCCGCCGCCTCTCCGCCCTCTTCAAGAAACTCGACGCCCACCCCGCGCCGACCGGCAGCCCCCGCCCCCTCACCGAGTCCCTCGCCACCAGCGGTGTGACGGCCGCCATGTACGACGAGGGCGCCTGGCCCGTCCTGCGCGAATACCTGGCCCAGGCCCAGAAGGGCGACGGCCGCGGCCTCCTCGGCCTCTCCGACGCCTACTACGAGCGCGACCCGGACGGCACCTACGCCAACCAGATGTTCGCCAACCCCGCCGTGAACTGCCTCGACCTCCCCGGCTCCTTCGCCGACCCCGACGAGGTACGCGCCGCCCTGCCCGCTTTCCGCAAGGCGTCCCCCGTCTTCGGCGAGAGCTTCGCCTGGGCCGCCCTCAACTGCGCCTACTGGCCGGTCAAGCCCACCGGCACCCCGCACCGCATCACCGCCGACGGCGCCGCCCCGATCCTCGTCGTCGGCACCACCCGCGACCCCGCCACCCCGTACCCCTGGGCCCGCTCCCTCGCCTCCCAGCTCTCCTCCGCCACCCTCCTCACCTACGAGGGCGACGGCCACACCGCCTACGGCCGCGGCAGCGACTGCATCGACACCGCCATCAACACCTACCTCCTGGAAGGCACACCCCCACCCACCGGCAAGCGCTGCACCTGACCCCCGCAAACCCGGTTCGGACCACCCCCAACCGATGTGTAGACTAGGCTCCGCACCACGCCGCCTTAGCTCAGTCGGCCAGAGCGACGCACTCGTAATGCGTAGGTCAAGGGTTCGATTCCCTTAGGCGGCTCAGACGAAGCCCAGGTCACACCCAGTGTGACCTGGGCTTTTGCGTTCAGCGGATGGGACGACGGCGCTGCGCGCGGACCGCACAGGTGTCGGCGGTCTCACTTTGGGTCTCAGTGGGGCCCGGATTTGTGGCTGGCGGCGGCACGAAGAACTCGCCCATGCGCCGCATGGCGTCCTTCGACAGGTGAGACCGGCCCTTGACGTACCGCCGGGTCTGGCTGATCTGCGTGTTCCGCAGAATTTCCATGATGGTGGGCATGTCGACGCCCAACTCATTCAGGATCGTCCCGGCAGTGTGGCGGCTCCCGTCGTACAGACGGCGGTCATCGATCCCGGCCTCTTTAAGCAGCTCCTTGAACTCCTCGTAGTCGGCGCGCGGGTCCAGCGGCCGGCCGTCCAGCCGCGAGAACACTACGTCGTGCTCCTGCCACAGCTCCCCGGCAGCTTCCCGTTCCGCCGCCTGTCGATCCTGGAGGTCGTAGAGGAAAGGAACGAAGACGGGCGCAATCGGCACAGCGTTCCGGCTCTTCTTGGTCTTGGGCCGGGTGAAGGTGAGCCCCCCCTTCCTTGCGCTCCGGGCAGGCGCTCGCGTGCTTGGTGCACGTCTTGCTACACGGTTTCGGGCAGCCGCGCTTGTAGCTCTTGTGCGTGGTGCAGGCCGGCGGGCACGGCTCGAAGCGGTGCAGTCGTGCTCCACAGGCGTGCGGGTCGTCGCAGCGGTGCCGCCATGTGAGGCGCTGCAACTGCCACGCGGGGTGCAATAGCTCCGCTTCCAAGTCGACGTACGCACAGCGCAGTCCGAGCGTCTCGCCCTGTCGGAATCCCATGCCAACACCGACGATCCACCGCATGAGGGTGGGGCGCTTCGCCGCGGCTTCGAGGAAGGCTTTGGCTTCCTCCTTGGTGAAGGGGTTGGCCTCGGTCTCGTCGATGCTCGGTGGGTCGACGAGTGTGGCGACGTTCTCTCCGACGATGCGGCGGCGGTGAGCAATTTTCAGGGCGCGGGACAGGATGCGGTGGACCTTCACGACGTGCGAGGGGGCGTGACCGGCGTCGAGCATGGCCCGGTACATCCGTTCCAGGTGTTCGGGCTGCAACTTGTCGATGCGGTGCCTGCCGACGCCGGGGCTGATGTCGTTTCGAGTCTTCGACCAGTAGTCATCGAGCGAGCGCGGCTTGAGCGTCAGGCTCGCGGTGTCGGTTAGGTAGGTCTCCATCCATGCCGCGACGGTCGGCTTACGGCCGGCGGCGGGCGCGCATCCCTGGTCCCGCTGGCGCTCCAACTCCTTAACCTTGCGCTTGATCTCGGGCTCAGTTCGTGCCCGGCGGTGGCGACGGCCAGAGCCAGCGTCGGGCTTCTCACGCATCGTTTCGCTGGCGGAGATCGAGGCGCAAGACTTCAAAATCAATATTCGCAGGTACGTGGATTCCGCCCCGTCTGCTGAACCCTTGCTGGACATAGGAGCGGCGCTGACGGGTGGCGTCCCATGGAGGGAAATCGGGCCGGAGATGGAGCGGTTCGGCGCCTTCGGTATCAATGTTGGCGATCTCTTCGTTCCCGCACGCCGGGGTTACTGGGACTTCCGCGCGGAGGGGGACGAGGCGACAGCAGCCCGGATCCCTGAACTTGCCGGCGCTCAGGAGCAACGGTTCATGTCGAGCTGCCGCGCCTGGTGGCAGAAGCAGAGCGACCTGTTCACACAGTTGGCAGGAACCAACGACTTGTTCATGCCCTCGACGCGCTCTCGCCTCCGGGCATCGCTCTGCGAGGAGCTGCTGCCCTTGCTGATCCTGGACCGAGATCAATTGGCAGGTGTTTTGTCTGCTTGGTGGGCGGATCACCGAGATGACCTCAGAACACTGGGCCACAGAGGCTTTGTCGGCGTGGTCGACGCATGGGACACTTCCCGCCCGAACCGCTCGGGGGCGTGGCCGCCAACCCTCCCCTCTGACCTGGGTCGCAGCCGAGTTCTCGACTCTTTGGGGGGTGACCTGTGCTCACGGGTCCGGCAGCTTTTGGTCGCGGAACGGCAGCGCCTGATCGACGCCTTTCGGTCGTGGGGTGAGCGGTATGCGACCTCGCTGGCAGACATCGGGCGCCAGTATGAGGCTGCAGAGTCCCGGCTCAGGGCGCGTATGGCGGACCTCGGCTACGACTGGCCCCTGTGAACGATCGCTGTAGCGACGCGCACACCACCGTGGTCGGGAAGCCGGGGGCCCCGGGGTTCTTGCATGAAAGGGTAAGCCCAGTCTCATCGCGAGGGCCACTGACGCAGACGACGGACAGGATTAACTACCCGTCAGCTGCAGCACGTTGGCAGTGCGATCGCCTTGAGGAGTTCATGGGACAGACTTGGACTTGCGCCCACGCGGACGTCTAGGCCGCACAATGTAAGAAGGTCTTCCGGTCCGACGTCAGAATCGTCGCCGGGGCGGGCGAGGCTACTGGTGACCGTCACGGTTGCATCGAGAGCGTATTTGTGGCTGTACAGCCGGCTGATGCGAGGGGCTTGCTCGATTAACAGGCGACAGCTCGGAGGGCGGAACGATGTGCACCCGGGGGATGGCGTAGTCGAACTAGGCCTGGTGGACCTCAAGGCCGCGGGCTTCGGCGAGGGTGACGGAGCTGGTGATCACGCGAATGTCCTCAGCCTCGGCTGCGTCAGCCACTGCGTGAACTCAGGGGGCGGCGTACGAGTTTGGGCAGCCCTTCACAGTCCAGGACGAGTGTCCCACTCACCCGGCAACCGTCGAGTTGGCCGCCTCGCCGCGCAGGGCCGCTCGCTTGACCTCGACGGCTGCCTGGTCAGCTCGCACAGGCGGTCGCGCTCCAGTTGACGCTGGATGAGGGCTTCGACGTAGGCAGACATACCTTGCTTGCCAGTGGAACCGGCCAGTATCCGACCATGTCGTTACCCGCGCGGACCGGATCTGCCCGGTCGCCGGTTGCGCTACTTGTACAGATAAGGGCGTCGGACTGGTACGAGTGGGCGGCCCGTCACTGGAGTCGTGGGCGTCGCGGGGGAGCGGTGACGGCCATATCAGCTCCCAGACTTCAGCTTCCGCGGGATAACCGTTACGTTACCGCCTCTGCCATTGATCCAATTTTCCAGATCATCGCCACCGATTTCGCGTACCCCTTCTTGCCCGAGGTATTCAACCGGCCCGAATAGTGATCCGGAGAATCCGCGTAGGATCGTCCTATCGTCGACCTTGACCTGAAACGAATTCTCCTGCACTACCGCATCCGTCAGGTCCGCCCCACAAAGGTTCACCTCCAGAAAAGATGCCCCCATCAGTCGCGCGCCGCGGAAGCTTGCCCCCGAGGCGTTCACGCCGTAAAGTGAAGCTTTTACGAAATCCGCCGCGTCGAGGATTGTGCCCTGCAGGACCGCGTCGTCGAGGGTAGCGCGCACCAGTGAGGCGCTGGTCAAATCTGCCCCTGATAGATCGGCTCCCTGCAGGTCGGCCCGATAAAAATCCGTCCTGGCGAGATTTACGTTGGCAAGCTTCGCGTCGGTGAACCACGACTCATTAAACTCACCCCCTGAAAGATCCGCGCCACTGAAGTCGAGACCCACCGCATCAATTCCTTGCCGATCAGCCGCAAGCAGCCAGTCCTGTAGGCGTTTCGCTGCGACAGGGTCAGCAGGGAACGCGTGCGGCGCCCAGTCGTCACGGATACCAGATGACATCATCTTCCCAGTCATTCTTTTGGACGATGGACTTGATGTCGTCAATCGCCGCTTGGTTTGCGTTCCGGACGTCAAGGATAACGATACGTTCCTTGTCGACGATCTGCTCGGAAAGTTTCTTGACCCACCTTCCATTGTTTGATGGGTCGTACGCTCCTCTGAAGGGCTGCGTCTTGTCGCGAACGTTGTTGAACGGCGGCCAGTCGGAGTGGACACCCTTGATGTCGTAGTACCGTCCTGTACTCGGCGAGTAGAACTCGCCGCGATCAGCTTCCGTGGGGCGCTGGATGTCGTCAGGAACCCGCGCCTGCTCCCGAAGGTCCAAACCTACTCTGGCTTCATCCTTCGACGGCTCAGAGATCCCCCCGTTCTTATCAGGGTCACGCTGCAAGTGGTCGAAGTCCTCAAGACTGCGCTGCTCCACCTTGTCGAGGTGGCTCCAGTGGTCAGCCCGCTCTTGTGCTGTCAGTTCCGGGAGTGGTTCGTTCGCACGCCTAGGACCGTTACCCAAGGGTGGATGTGCTGCCTCGTTTACTCGAACTTGGTCGGCCCCGGCATCCCCAGGAGTCGGCTCGTCCGGCCCTCTAGGCGAGTCGCCCCTGGCGTCTGAGCCAAACGCTGCCTCATGCCCTGAGCCACCGCTCTGCTCAAGCGGGCTGCCCGAAGTACCGTCAGCTGGCCTGTGTCCGTGGTCGCCGCTGCCTCCCGCGTTTGTTTCGGCGGTGTGGCGGGCGCCGTTCGGCGAGTTGTCCAGTCCGCCGGCATCCTGAGTGTGGAGGGTGCTCCCGTCACCGCCCGGGGAGTGGCTGCTGGTGGGCATGTTGGCGGCCCTGCCGCCTGGCGCGTTACCGTCGCCGGCGCGCCACGTGGAGGAGGTGTCCCCTGGCCCGGTGCCGCCGTGGCTCGCCTTGTCACCAGTGCGCACCGGATCGGAAACATCCGACCCACCCCGCACAGCGTCATCCCCCCGCCCACCGACACCGGCCAGAACCGGCTGGTCCTGGTGAGCCGGGGTTTCGAACCGCGGGTTGTCCGCGTCGGCGGTGGGTGTGGCGGGCTTGCCCTGAGGGGCGTTCTTGGCGTCCTGGAGGAGGTTGCCGTTCTTGCCGTAGAGGTTGCCGGCGTCGTCCGTGAAGTTTCCGGTGAACGGGTCCTTCACCGTATTCGGAGGGAGGGTGACCGTGTCTTTGGGCTCGGCGAAGCTTTCGTTCCGCCGCCTTCTGCTGTTCTCGCGCATAGCGTGGCTCGGCCTGTGCGGTCTTGTCCGGAAGAGGATGGCAAAGGGGCTTCCGGGAGTCACCGTCCAGCGGAGGATCCGGAGCCTTTCTGCCTGAGCGGAAGGAATACTCCTCAAGAACTAATTTCTTAGCCCAGAGAAAGCCCGCGAACGCGCGTCGTGCTTGGTGCAATGGCCGCACCGGGACACCTTTCGGGCTGCGGCACAGGGCAGCCGCGGATGTGCCGCAAGTGGGGGCAAGCAACGGAAAGGATCTCGCGCCGTTCGACGTCGGCCTGCTGCCGTTGCTGTTCTTCCTCTGCACGCCGTTCGGCCTCAGCGGCCTCCCTGGCACGCTGTTGTTCCCGCTCCTGTGGGCTCAGGTGATTACGGCACGGTTCCCGGGCGACGTCCCACTGACAGGGCAGGCTATTTTTCTTGGGCTGGCCGCACACGCGTGGATCGTCGAGATGCACAGCCTGGCCGAACCGCCAGGGCTCCTGGTAGGGAGCGGCACAGTGGGTGCACCGGGGCATGTGGTCGACGGCGACAGGAACGGCTTCGCAGAGGAAGCCATCCACCTCAACCATGAAGGCCGGCCGGGTGCACGCGCAGCTGGTGGCGTCCGTGCAGGATTGGTTGGTGGTCACGGTGTGTTAATGAGTAATCGTCCGAGCGTGGTTCACGGGGCCCTCCTTGTCACCCGCATGGGGTACTGCGGGATCGCCTGAGCTTCACAATTCGAAGGGCTCGTGACGGGACGGTCCAGCTGCGGGGCGCCGGGGTGCAGGCGTTCGCCCACCGCGAGGTCGATTGCGGTCCGGTGTACCTCGGCCGGCGCGGGCACCCATCAGCGCAGTGCGGCGGCGAGTGCAGGGAGGCAGTCTCCCGCATTGAGGTTCATCTATTTCGTAAGTGACATGCGTACTGCGTCTACCAGCGATGCGGCCCGTACGTCGTCGGGGTCGCTGATGACGTGGTTCATCACGTAGCCGAAGGCGATGCCGTGTTCCGGGTCGGCGAAGCCGAGTGAGCCACCTCGCCCGGTGTAGCCGAATAGTTCGACCCGGTCAGGGGGTTGTCCCCGGTGGGCAGCATGAACCCGGAACTGAACCGGCTCGGCGCCATCAACACCTGGTCCATTCCGTTGGACTGCTCCCTAGTCGCCGATGCGAGGGTTTCCGGGCCGAGCAGGCGTACGCCAGCAATCTCGCCGATCAGTGCCGCATACATGCGTGCCAGTCCGCTCGTGGTCCCGATGCCATTGGACGCAGGGAGCTCCGCGGCTTGTACCTCGGGGGAGTTGAAGCCGATCGCAGCTGGATCAGTGACCGTGTAGGCCCTGTTACTCAAGGAGTTTGGAACGCTCCAGGCGGTGACCTGTTCGCGGAGCCCTTCCGGGATCGAGTCTGGGGGCACAGTGGTGAGACCGACATCCGGCTTCCGGTGAACCAGGCGGCTGACTCGGTCGCGTTCGCTCGTCGGCAGTCCGATGAAAAGGTCCAGACCCAGGGGGCCTGCGATCTCGTCGGTGAAGAAGCGGCCCGGCGTACGGCCGGACACCCGGTAGATCACCTGGCCGACCAACCAACCCCATGTCCGGCCGTGATACCCATGCGCAGTGCCCGGAACCCACATCGGGCGCTGATCAGCCAGCGCAGCCGCCATCGGATGCCAGGCCAGCGCGTCAGCTAGGGGAACTGGCTGGTCGAGAGTGACCAAGCCAGCTCGGTGTGACAGCAACCAGCGCACCGGCATGTCCGCCTTGCCGTTCGCGGCGAACTCCGGCCAGTACTTGGCCACAGGAACGTCCATGTCCAGCTCGCCGCGCTGGACCAGCATGTGCGCGGCGGTCGCGGTCGCCCCTTAGGTCGCTGAGTAAACGAGCTGCAGGGTGTTCTGTGCCCACGGACGACCAATGGTGGGTCGGCGACTCCACCCCACAGGTCCACCACCGGCTGGCCGTCTCGGTATCCGCACACTGCCGCGCCGATGTCCTCCTGCCGGGCGGAGTTCTCCTTCGTGGACGAATGGGTCACGGCCGAACTTGGCCTCGGAGCCGGCAGGCGGAAGGCTGTTTTTGAAGACCCAGGACCCGCCGTTGCCCTCCGCCGGGATCGGCAGGTCGACGTCGTCGGTCTTGGCGATTGGTCTCATGGCTTCCGCCGCGTTGTCCGTGCGGACGTAGTGGCGGGGGCATGCGCGCTCACTTGCCCTCCTACAGCTGAATCTCCACATAGCCGAGCTTGGCACCAGCACAGGAGGAGCGCGCGATTTCAAAAACGAGCATTTCGGCGGTCTACCCGGCATAGCCTTTCGTCACAGTAGATCGGTCAGGTCGGGCCCGAGCCCGTCGATGATGTCGGGAGCCTTGAGCCCATGACCTTCGGCAACCCCGAAATAGGTCGGCTCGCCGGGCTCGGCCGCGACTCCCAGCAAGTCGTCCAAGCTGTGCAACGCTGACGCTAGGCGAGGGGCATTGCGTGCATGCAGGGCAGGATGCGGAATTCCTCGAAAGTCGCACAGGGCCCATACATCGTGATAGACCGACAGTTCCGCCGAGGGGCCGATGACATCGGGAGATACGCTGAGTTCAACCAGGCCGTGTTCACGCTTACGGTTTCCGTCAGCGTCGATCCAGACACCCGAACCGACCACCGAGATCTCCGACATCTCTGCTGACGGGTAGCCGACCGGTTGGCATGCCCTCACCTGTTCGACGACCTCGGCGTCATCCAGGGAGCGCCCCACGATGTCGAGACGGCTGTGGATTCCGAGCCCGCCCTTGCCCACCTCAAACCAGCTCCACTCCAAGGAGGCAGGTTCCAGCAACTCGTTAGCTTGCAGGACGGCAGACATGCGTGCGGCCGTCTCAAGAGCTGCTTCCAGACCTGGCGCGGTTACGTCCTCAAGATCCCAGAACCATGAACCGCATTCGCGCGGTGCACGCATCAAAGTCGGCATGTAACTTCCTTACGGTGTGATCGCGTTGGTCGGGAATACAGTGAGAGAACCGTCTTTGAAGCGTAGCTCAAAGGAAGCATTGGTCCGGTCCGCGGCCCTCTGAACTGCATGCAAGGCGCGTTCTGTCAGTTCTCCCTTGACGTCGTCGATATCGAGAATCGCGGCCTTCACCTTAACGCCCGGCCCTGCCAATTGTGACTTCGCGATCTTCGTCACTGCCGACTTGATTCCGTTGGCGCTCTCCAGGTCCTTGAGCTGGGCGCCGTACTCGATGCCATTCTCGGACCTGACCAGAACGTCAAGATCAAGATTCTGTTCGGGCAGCTTCAACTCGAAGCCAATGTCTCCCACGTTCTTGGCCTGCAGTTCAGCCGCGTGCTCCAGTGCCTGATGAACAGCCGGCATCATGTCTTTCTGCTTCACCTGAGAGAGCAGGTCCTTATAGCCTGGGCAGCCGGAGAAACGCCCGCTGGCGATGTATTCGGCGACGGCTGCTCCGTAGCCTGACTTCCGGAGTTGGGTCAACATGCGTTCTCGGTCCACTGGAAGCACCTTCGACTCGACCAGAGCTTCCGTGACCGTTTGCTCCTGCTCAGGTGCCATCTTGTTCAAAGGCTGTTGAGCAACGCTATCGCCTTCCAGATGTACGGGAGGCTGCTTGTCAGGGGTGTTTGGGCCGTGCCCCTCATGAACGTCACCGCCCGAGCCGCCACTCCCGGAGCCGGCGTCGGACGAAGCCGACCCGTCATGGCCGCCATATGGGCCGTTCCCGTGACTGTCTTGGCTTGGGAGGCCCTGGGCATCCCCGGAGCTGTGACCTCCACCTGAAGACGTCGTGTCCGAGGTACGGGTCCCACGCGAGGAGGAGCTGTTGTCCAGGTTGTTCGTGGGCGTGTGGTCGCCCGCGTTGCCGCTCCGGGCATTATGGTCACCGGCGCGTGCCGTGGGGGTGCTGTCGGCCGTTCTGGTGTTGCCGTGACCTGTATCGTCGCTGGTGCGCACCGGGTCCGAGACGTCCGACCCACCCCGCACAGCGTCATCCCCCCGCCCACCGACACCGGCCAGAACCGGCTGCTCCTGGTGAGCCGGGGTTTCGAACCGCGGGTTGTCCGCGTCGGCGGTGGGTGTGGCGGGCTTGCCCTGAGGGGCGTTCTTGGCGTCTTGGAGGAGGTTGCCGTTTTTGCCGTAGAGGTTGCCGGCGTCGTCCGTGAAGTTTCCGGTGAACGGGTCCTTCACCGTATTCGGAGGGAGGGTGACCGTGTCTTCCGGCAGCTTGATTCTGCCGTCGGGGAGGCTGGTCGCCCCTTCTGGGAGGGGGGCGTCCTTGGGGAGTTGGATCGTGCCGTCCGACAGCTTGGTGGCGCCTTCGGGCAGGCTGTAGGCGCCGTCGGAGATCTTCGGGATCTCGACGTGGCCGAGGCCCTTGAGATGGGTCATCACATCGCCGACCTTGGACAGGCCCGCACCTGCGCCCTTGATGACGTAGGTCATCGGATCGACGGCGCTGCCCACCTTGCCGGCGATGGACAGGCCCCTGGCCACTGCCCCGGCTTTGCCCGCGCCCTGCACGGCCGAACCGGCACCGCGGGTGAGGACGACAGACAGGATGTTGAAGGTGACCGCGCCGGCGGCACGGGAGCCGTTCGATTCCCATTGGTCCCAGGCCAGCATGGCCTTGCCGGTTTCGACCACGGCCCTACGCGAGTCCCGCAGCCAGGAGGGGAGTTTGTCCTCCGAGGTCGTCCAGTAGATGGTGCTCACCAGGGGCACCATCCCGATGACGACTCCGGTGGTGAGCTTGGCCAGTCCTGTCCACGCCTCCTTGGCGGCATCCCAGCCGTGTCCGCCGAACAGGGTGTACAGGCCCTCGATGGTGCCCCCCACACCGTCGACGATGAAGCCCTTGCCGAAGTCGTAGGCGTGCTCCCATATCTGCCACCAGGGCACGGACTCCTCGACCGCGTCACCCCAGGGCAGGTGCTTGGACTGCTTGAGGGCTTCGGCGTCGTAGCCGTAGCCGTTCTTGTGAGAAGCGTCGATCGCGTGGAGCGCGTTGCCGCCGACCAGGGCGACGATCTTGGCGTGGCAGTCGCGTTCCGCTCGCTGGAAGGCGGCCCAGACCTCGGCGATCTTGTTGCGGCGGTTGAGGTTCTCCTCGATCAGGTCGCCGTCTTCGTTCCAGTCCTCGTCGGCAGCTTCCTTGTCGCGGAAGGCGGCGGCTTCCTGTTTGAGCTGCTCGAACTGCTTGACCAGCGGAGTGATCTCGTGGGCGTAGGTGCTCAGCGCTTTGCTGATGACCTGCATGTCGCCGCTGATGTCGTGTGCTTTGTCCGCCACCGGTTTGGTGACGCCGAACAACTGCTCCGCTTCGGGCGCCTTGTAGTAGGCGGCCAGTCCACCGAAGGACTTGTGGATGTCCGAGCCGATGGTCTGGATCTTGGAGCCGCCGCTGGACAGTTCCTTCGCCTTGGTTTCGAGAAGGTCCAGATCGCCGGTGAAGACCGGTACCTCAGCCGGATCGACCGGCGCATCGCTCACTGCTTCTTCCCCCCGAAGTCCTTGAGAGCATCCACCCGCACGGCTCTAGCCGCGTTCTGCGCGTTCTTGGCCGCTTCCAGGTCGCCCTGGACGTACTCATTGGTGGCTTTGGCCGCGCCCAGGACGGCGGCCTGGCAGCGATCGGCCATCGCCTTGAAATCCGTCTTGCGCTTCGTTGCGTACTCGGACAGTGCTGCGGCGACCGGACCTGTGGATATCCGTGACGACCACTTCGGAGCCTCCTGCGGCAGCACTGGCCCGAGCGGACGTGTGGCGGCTTGCGATCCCGGCACGGCCGTGCCTGCCGCGCCAGCCGCCTCCTGCATGTCCGTGAGCAGTGTGGTGAGGGCTTTCCCGAGATCTTCGGCGTGCGTGCCGACGACCTTCAATTGCCCCTGCACGCCCTGTGGCTGGATGTCCCACGAAGCCATGAACGCCCCCTGTGTGCCTCTCTGTCGTCGCATCCCGTCACGGCTGTGGGACGCCGGTCCCCCACCGGCCGGCCCCCGTCGGCGCACCGTGAAGGGTGACTTCTCCTGCCGGTGCGTGAGGGCTGACTCAGCCGATGTTGTCGACCGCGGACTTCGCGCGCGCCAGCGTCTGGTGCGCGGTCGCATCGTTCTTCTCCAGCGTCGTCTTCAGCAGCTGGATGATGTTCTTGACTTCCTGAGACGCGCGGTTCCAGCGCATTTCCTTGCCGTGGTACTCCTCGGCGACGCCATCCGCCGTGAAGTCCGCCATCGCCGCCTTTACCTGTGCATCGCGCTCCGCGATCACCTGTTCCAGACGTCCGATCACCGCCTGGACATTGCCCTGCGCCTCCGTCGAGGCTCCCGTGTCGTACGAGCGCCGGTCCATGCCAGCAGCCATCACAATCACTCCCCGTCGAAATATGAGTAGGTATGCCGGACGGCGGCTGTCAGCGGCCCGAGAAGCGGGCCGCGTCGAAGTTCGCGGCCGACATCTGTGACCGCGCATTGTCGGCCTGTTCCTGGACGCCGGAGCTGAATGCCGATTCCATGCCCGACTGGCCGCCCACAATCGCGGCCAGCGCGCTGTTCAGGGCCGCCGTGATCTCGTCCGCGCGCGACTTGAAGGAGTCGAATGCCGCCTTGCCCGAACCGTTGAACTTGCCCTCCAACGGCTGTGCTGCCTGTACGAGCTGGTGAATCAACGTCCCCAGTTCCGAGCTCGACCCCTGCGACTTCGACCTCAGGGTCGAGAGCGTCTGCGCTCCCATATCGAACTTCATTGTGTGCTCCCCCACCAGACGTGACGATCACAGGTATGGCCATGCCTATCAACTGCGGATCGTTGCTGCAATCCGCTTTCCTCATGCTATGACGAAGGTGTGACAACGCGCCCGGATTCGTCGTGCGCCGCCGCACCGGCACGCCGTGTTCGGTGGGGAGACCTGCGGTCGGCCCACCCCGGCTCGGGTGCTCTCACGTGCCTTTCAGGTGGCGCATCAGGCGTTCGAAGTCCTGCCAGCCCGACAGGTCCAACGGGTCGCCCGGCAGCGGGTAGTACATCGCGGGGCGCGTCTTCGGGCCGAGCGGGACGGGCGGCTGGGGCAGCGGGGTTTTCCGGGCGCGGTCGCCGGGCATCTGGCGGACCTCCTCCGCGCCGAGCACGAAAGCCAGGGGAACACCGGGCCCCTCGAAGCGGGGCGGCACCGCCAGGTCCCGGCGGGCTTTGCGCACCTGGACGAGCATCGACAGCAGGCTGTGGCGGGTGGCGAGCATCTCCGCGGCCCCGGGCAGCGCGTCCACCGGCAGTTCCTCGTCGCTTCCGTAGCCGAACGCAAGCGTGACGTGCTCCTCCACACCCGCCTTCGTACGGCTGACGCGCACCGTGGCAAGGCCCGGCCGGCCCGGGCTGCCGACCACCACGAACCAGGTCGGCTCGGGTGCCCTTTCGTAGGCGATGTCGGTCATCTGGCGCGGTGACCAGGGAAGGTTGGCGGGCTCGGCGGTTCCCCACCCGGCCGGAGGCTTGCCGGTCAGTTCACGCCATATCGACTCCAGCGCGCCGCCGAGGACCAGACGCTCGTCTGCGGGGTGGGCCGTGCGGAACGTCACGGCAAGCTGACGCTCCCCGGTATCCGTGACCTCCTGGTAGGAGGCGGCCACCGGGGTGCCCGGGTCGTCGGCGGTCGGTGCGGGCCCCGCTACCGGTGTGAACATGCCGTCCTGCCAGCGCAGTACGGCTCCGGACTGCCCGTCGTAGTAGCCGTCCCGCTCGTCGCGCACGACCCAGCGGCAGGGCCAGTTGCTCAGGCCATGGAGTACGGCCGGGGAGAGCGTGGTCCCGGCCGGGGAGACGATTTGAAGTCCCAGCCCGGCGTCGCCGGCAGTCCGGAAGGCGTCCTGGAGCCAGGCTGTCATGGCCACCACCGGGCGGTCCTGGATAACGACGGCGACCTTGTCGGTGAGAACGTCGACCGTGGGCTGCGCGGCGGGTGCGGGCACGACGCCCACGTCGTCGGTCTGCACCACGGCCAGGGACTGCGCGGCTTCGGGCGGCCAGGCGGAGCCATCGGCCAGTGTGGCCAGCCGGGCGGCGAAGGTGCCCGCGAGGTGCTCGGCGTGTTCGACGCCGGTGGTGGCGCGGGCTTCCGTCCACCAGTACGGAACCGGCGGCGGGGTGGCCCCCAGCAGCCGCTCGGCCTCACCGGCGACCTGCACGAGCAACGGTGCCTCGACGGAGACCAGCGGTCGGCCTTCCGCGTCGCACAGCCGCATAAGGGCGCCCTCGCCCGCGGTGTCCACCAGCTTGTCGGGGCCTCCGGAGAGCAGGCCGGCGAGCATGGCCGACGGGTTGGGCATGCGTTGGGTGAGGGCGATGACGTCCTTGGTCATGTGGTCGTCCGGTCCTTCGTCATTCGTGGCACGGATGCCGTACGTGTCGTGAAGCTGGTGCGCGGGAGCGGTCGCCGGTGGGTCACCGCGGGGAGCGCACCGTCTGGATCAGGCGGTTGGGCCGGCCCCTGCGGATGAGGACGCCGCGGCCGGGAGGCTGCCAAGAGGCGTACACGCCGGGGAAGAGCTGCCCTTCGCCGCGGTCGCCCGCCATGACGAGGGCCGAGGACCCCGACTCGCGCAGTCCTTGGACGAGGGGTTCGTAGATACCGCGGGAAGCGCCTGCGACACGGCGCGTCAGGACGAAGTGCAGGCCGATGTCCACGGCGGAGGGGATGTAGGGCAGGAAGGGGGCCAGGGGGTCCTGGCCTGCGGTGGTGAGCACGTCGTAGTCGTCGACGAGGACGACGATCCGCGGGCCGCCGCCCCAGCTGCCCGGTTCCAGGTCCTCCAGCCGCGCGCTGTCATCGGGCAGCCGCTGCTCCAGCACGGTGGCGATCCCTGTGGCCAGGCCCGCGCAGAGCTTGGGGTTGTACGCGTAGCCACCGTTGAACTCCTCGGGGACCGCGCCGCGCAGGCTGCGCCTGGGATCCATGACGGCGAAGACCAGCTCGTCCTCGCCGTAGCGCTCGATGAGGCCGGCGGCGATGACCTTGAGGAGGTTGGTCTTGCCGCATTCGCTGTCACCCATGACCAGCAGGTGCTGGTCGTGCTGGAACAGGTCGAGCAGAACGGGTTCGAGCTGTGTCTGGTCCAGGCCGATCGGCACCCGTTGAGGTTCGGCGACCGGGCCCGGCAGGAGTCGGGGCTCCAGGAGGTGCGGCAGCACCCGTACCGGCTGGGCGACCTCGCCGCTCCAGGTCGCACGGATCGTCCGGGCCGCACGCTCCAGCACCGCGCCCAGGTCCGCGGTGTCGGCGAGCGAGTCCGTACGGGGCAGCGCGACCTGTGCGAAGAGCTTGCCCGCGGTCAGGACACGGCCCGGCTCGTCGGGTGAGAGGGTCGCTGCCAGTTTGCTGTCGATGCTGGACTCGCCGGGGTCGTTCAGCCGCAGCTCGACGCGGGTGCCGAAGTTCGACTGGACGGCGATACGGACATCGTTCCAGCGGAGCATGCCCGCCACGACGTGGATGCCGTACCCGCCGCCCCGTTGGAGGATGTCGGCGACGTCGTCCTCCAGCGCCTCGAAGTCGTCCCGCAGCGCGCCGAAGCCGTCGATGACCAGGACGATCTCAGCGGAGGCCAGCTGGGGCAGCCGGCCCGCCGTGTGGAGGTCGCGCAGCTGCTCCACGGAGTCGATGCCGTGCTCGCGGAACAACTCCTCCCTGACTGCGAGCATGTTCCGTATCTCTTCGACGGTGCGAGCCGCGCGTTCGCGGTCGGCGCGGCCCGCGACGCCCCCGACGTGCGGCAGCCCCGCCACGGCCTGCAGACCGCCGCCGACCAGGTCGAGGCCGTAGACGCCCACCTCCTGCGGGGTGTGGGTCAGCGCCAGCGACAGGACGAGGGTGCGCAGCAGCGTGGTCTTGCCGGACTGCGGACCGCCGACGACAGCGGCGTGACCGCCTGCCACCGTCAGGTCCAGGTACCACTGGCCCTGCCACTGCCTGGCCGGATCATCGAGCAGACCGAGCGGTATCTCCAGGAGGCCGCGGCGCCCCGCGAGCTGTGTACCGCGCGCGCCCACGCCCAGCGGCCCGGCAACCGTGTCCAGGGCGAGCGCATCGGGCAACGGGGGCAGCCAGATGCGGCGCACCGTACCGGCGGCATGGGCCAGCTGCTCGACCATGACGCCCAGCTCGGTCGGCCCCATCTCCCGGCGCCGCATCGCCGGCTCCTGCGCCTCCGCACCCTCCGCAGGGGACGTGGCGTTGAAGGCTTCATAGGGGAGGGCGAGGGGCCTGCTGTCCGCTTCCTCCGGGCGTTGTACGGGGCCGCGGTAGGCGCCTGAGACGTAGCTCGCCTTGAAACGGTCGTAGTGGCTGGTGTCGACCTTGAGATAGCCGAATCCGGGCAGCGGCGGCAGGTGGAAGGCGTCCGTGGTGTCCAGGACCGTACGGGATTCGTCGGCGGAGAAGGTCCGCAGGCCCAGCCGGTACGAGAGATAGGTGTCCAGACCCTTGAGCTTGCCGCCCTCGATGCGCTGACTGGACAGCAGCAGATGCACTCCGATCGAGCGGCCGATGCGGCCGATAGACAGGAACAGGTCGATGAAGTCCGGCTTGGCCGTGAGCAGTTCACCGAACTCGTCGATGACGACACACAGATGCGGCAGCGCCTCCAGATCGGGCCGACGGCTGGCGCGCAGCGCGGCATAGTCACCGATGTCGGCGACATTGCCCGCGTCCTTGAGGACCTGCTGACGGCGCTTGACCTCGCCGGCGAGCGAGGCGTGGACGCGCTCGACGAGGCCCGCCTGGTTCTCCAGGTTGGTGATGACACCGGCGACGTGCGGCAGGTCCGCGAACGGCGCGAAGGTCGCGCCGCCCTTGTAGTCGACGAGGACCAGCGCGAGGTCCTCCGGCGGGTGCGTGGTCACCAGGGCGAGGACGAGGGTGCGCAGCAGTTCGGACTTGCCCGAACCGGTGGCGCCCACACACAGGCCATGCGGCCCCATGCCCAGTTCCGACGACTCCTTGAGGTCCAGGAGCACCGGCTCGTGGGAGTCGTTGACACCGATGGGTACGCGCAGGAAGGCACGTTCGCCGCGCGGCGCCCACAGACGCGACAGATCGAGCTGTGCCACGTCCTCGATGCCGAGGAGTCCGGCGAAATCCACCGGCCCGGTCAGCGGCGCATCGGCGAGTGATTCGGCGGACAGACGCATCGGCGCCAGCATCCGGGCCAGGCCCTCCGCGAACGGGCCGCTGACCTCGTCCACGGTGCCGCGGCCACTGACCGGCTCCTGTGCACGAAGGTCTTCGACGACCACCTGATCTCCGTCCACGGTGATCCGAACACCGACATGCCCCGGCTCCTGAACCCGGTGCTCCAGGAGATGCAGGACGGTGACTCCCATCTCGCGCAGGCCGACCGCCTCGTCGGGGCGCGGCAGGTCGACCGCGTCGTCTCCGTGTCCGTCCGCGACGACGAGCAGGCGGGATGTCATGGACAGCGCGTCGTTGCCGGACAGGCCACGCCGTACCTCGGCCGCGTAGGAGGCGCGCCGCCGCAGTTCTGGACCGATCTGCCGGGCGAGCTGGTACGGAGAGGGAGCGATACGGCGAGCGGCGACAGGGCCGTCGAACTGCTCGCCATCGAGCAGGTGCGGCAGCCACTTGCCCCATTCCCAATCGGCGATCCGGTCCCCGGGCACTGCCAGCGCCATCGCCACGTCGTCCGGCGCGTGCAGGGCAGCGGCCTGGACAAGCAGGGCACGTGCCACGCGCAGACAGTCTTCCCGGGGGCCGATGACACTGACGTTGCCGACCCGGTCGAGCGGAACGGTCAGTGGCAGCTCGGTGCCGGTGCGGAAGCGCGCCATCAGCGCCGATGCCTCATTGAGCATGAAACGGTCCGGCGGGGTGAGCACCGACGAACCCTGCTGAGCGATCTGCAGATCGCGCACGGGCATCTCGCCGGTGCCGACCCGCACGCGGAGAAAGTCCCCGTCGACGCGGCGGCGCTCCCACAGGCGAGCCGGGTCGCGCACCACGTCGTAGAGAGCAGCCGGGGGTGGGTTGAGGACGCCGGCACGGTCGCGTCGGCGGCGCTCCTCGGCAGCCAGTTCCTCGCGCAGGTCCTCCAGGTAGGCCAGGTACGCCTCGCGCTGAGTGCGCCGAGTGCGCTGAGCCTTGCCGCGCTGCGAGAAGACCAGAGCGACGGACCCGATGACGGTGACGACGAGAATGATCGCGCCCAGCGCGGCGAACTGACTGTTGCGTACGACCGTCATCATCACCACGGACGACATGACGCCGGCGACGGGCAGCAGCGACATCGCGATGTTGCCCGACTTCCCCTCGGGAAGGTTGGGCGGGGCCTCGATGACGCGCGCCTCGGAAGCGGCCGGTGGCCTGGTGGTCCTGGCCGGGCGGTGTATCAGTCGGGTAGTCATCGTCGTCCGTCGTTCACGATCGGGCTCGGCATCTGGTCGGGCTCGGCATCTGGTCAGTGACTCTTCCGGGAGAGGCAGAGCTGGAAGACGTCTGCGGCAAGGCGGGTGGCGGCTTCCCTGGTCGGGTGGGCCAGCAACTCGGTACGGATCGGGCCGCCGGCCGCCAGATGCCGGTCGTACGGCAGGATCTGGACACCTGCTCCGGTGGACTCGAGTTTCCGGGCAGCCTCATCGAGATCGAGCCCGGAGCGGGGTACCAATTCGGTGAGCACGACGACCGTGCCGGTGATCACACGCCGGGGCAGCCCCTGCATCCACCGCAGCACCGAGTACGTGCTGGTGACGCCTTCCGGCGTGGCGGGGGCGGTCAGGACACGGCCATGGGCGGCGGCCATCGCCACCCGGGCGACCTCGGCGGGCAGCGTCTCACAGTCGATGACCACCACGCCGAAGTACCGGCGCAGCGCCACCACGGCCTGCTCATACGCCCGGCTGTCCAGCATCACACCGATCTGCCCCCGGCTCGCGGGCAGCAGCCAGGAGCCGTTGGGGAGCCGGACGAGATAGCCGGTGACATCCAGCAGCGACATGTCCGGCTTCACGATGTCCGCGATATCGCCGGTCGTCCAGCGCACCGTCTCGGCGCCGAGACGCAACGGCAGCGAGCCGAGCGCCGGGTCGGCCTCCATGAAGAGGACCGGATCCCGCCGGTAATGCGCGTACGCGGTGCCCAGCAGAGCGGTGACGGTCGACTTGCCGGAACCGCCCCGGATGGAGGTGACGGCGATCTGCCGACCCGTCGTCACGGGCTGCTGCAGCACCGCGGCAGTGCGGGTGGCCTCGGCAACCTCGCGCGCGGCGGACGAGGAGAGTGCACGGCGCAGGGTACGCGCGGCGCGCGCCGCGAAGGGCTCGCCGTGCTGCGGCTTGCTGCGCAGGGCGCCGAGCAGGCCCTCGTCCACCACAGTGCGGGAGTCAGGAGCGCTCCGAGGCCGGGAGTCCGGGGCGTACGCGGCCGAAGACTGCTGATCCTGCCCCTCATACGGATAGCCGGCCTGCTGCGATACGTCACCGCGTTGGGCGGCGTCCGGGACCGGGATGTCCTGCACGTGCTGGGCAGGGCCCGGCGCGGAAGCGCGCAGCGCCTGCCCACCGGGGCCTTGCGCACCCTGCTGGATACCGCCTTCCGCCAGGTCGCGCAGCACATCACCCTGCCAGCCGTCTCCGCTCGGCATGCCTGACCTTCACCCCCAACCTGCTGCCCCGCTCGGAGCGGCGGCACAACGACTCAAAACTGTCAGAACTGGTTGAGCAACCGCCCGTACACGCCGAACACGCCGACGGCGAGCGGGAAGAGCGCCACCAGGCCGATGGACTCGATCAGGTCGCCCATGCGCCGAAGCCGCACCTGCACATGCTCGGGCACCTGCACGGCCAAGACGGCCAACGGCAGCACCGCGGCGGCGCAGAGCAGAGCCAACGGTCCGGCACCTCCCGCATGCTCCATCCACCACATCACCAGGCGCACCACGAGGCACGACGCGGCAGCCAGGAGTGCGACAACCTCAGCGACCAGCGGGAATGCTCGCGCTCTCGACACCAGCACCACGACAACGAGCGCTGCCAGCACCACGGTCCACACGGTCGGCTTCTCCGCCAGTGTGAGCAGCCAGCCGGCAGCGGCTGCCGACATCGCGGTGACGATCGTCGAGAGGGCAAGGCCGCGGTGCGTCGCCGCCAGCGCGGTGCCCACCTGGTGACGGCTGACGGGCGCGCCGCCCGAGCGCCGGTCGTCGAGCGTGGTGAGCCCCGACGCCATCAGCGCGAGCCGCGGCAGTACACCGAGCACCACCAGCGAGAACACCGCCATGACGGCACCGAGCCGGGCCGGATCCCCCTGAACCGCGGCCACCACCTCCCACACCACGGCGATCGCGGCGGTGGTCACCGCACCGACCAGCCCACCCTTGCCCAGCGGAGAGAAGTAACCGAGAAACACGAGTGTCACGACCAGCGCGCCCGCTACGGCAGCGAGCCGTCCGATGCCTGGCCAGCCGAACGCATCGGCAGCAGTCCACGCCGCGAGCACACCGAGCCCGCCAGAGGTGAGCAGGAGCGCGGTCGCCAGGCCCCGGTTGCCCCGCCCGACCTTGGCGACGAGCGCACCGGCAGCCAGAAGCACAGGCGATACGACTGACAGTGCACCGACGAGGGCTCCGAGCGGGAACTCACGGCGGGCGAGCAGCGCGGCGATCACCGCGAAGGCGACGGCCGCCACCCCCGCACTGGCCCGGCGCGCCGCGGGACGCCAGCGCCAAGCCCGCAAGTCGAGGTCGTCAGTCACCTGGTCGGTAACGTCGTGCACCACTGGTGCGGGCGGCACAGAGTGCGTCGTGACGAGCCGGAGCACGGCGCCGTCGGCAACCCCGGCCGACGCCAGCGTGCTGTCATGCGGCAGGACGGAGCCGTCGGACGTAATCAACTGCCGAGCTACCGGCCGCGAAGCGGGCCGATCGCCCAGCAATGGCAGGACATCCGGGATCAGCTGCCCGATCGGCGTATCGGAGAGCAGCACGACATCGGCCCGGCGTCGCTCGCCGACCAACGTCACTCGGCTCAGTTGCGCCCGGGAATTCGCTGCTCTGCTCACCACTTACCCGAACCTACCATCGCGGGATTGACGAACTCTTCGGCCAAACCGAACATGCTTCCACCCAGGCCCCGCGTCAGGGCACCCTTCTCCCGCCATCGGGAGACCTTCGCGCACCCCCAGGAATGCGGCAGACCCTGTCCGAACCTGATCCGTGCACTTCTAGGATCTGGCCGGCCTCGTCGGCTGCCCGTACGGCTGCACCTGACGCTGCTGTTTCTCCTGCTCAGCCTTCTGCGTCGCCAGCGTGTGCTGAAGGAACGACCACCCCACGCACCCCGCACACAGGACAGCCGTGATCGCGATCCCCGCAAACACCTTCCCGAGCCGCTCATCCGCTGTACGCCGTCCTCGCTGCGCACCGAACAACAGAGCATCCCGCAACCTGCGGCGGCGCACTGCCACCGACTCCAGTAGCTGACTGTCGTAATCCCGCGCCATCTCGTCGTCCGTCGCCTCAGTCGTCCGTCGCTTCAGTCACGGTGTTCCCCACCTGGTCACCGCCGGTCTCGCCGGACCGCCATGACGAGGCGCTCTCCGATACCAGCGCGCTTCCGGGGCCACCGCCGCGCAGTCGGCATGGCGAGCACCGTGGCTGAACGACGATACTCCCAGCCACTGACAACAGCGGGGCCGTCGCGGTTTTCTGGCACCAGCCAGCCAAGGCTGGCTCTGGCCCGCAGCAACGGAGGCCGAGAGGCCACGGCGGTCGCCCCGGCCAGGCGGGTCATCGCCGAAACCCTGACGCCCCCTGCGCTCGCCGGGCACGGGCGCCCGACGCGGACGTCTGCCGCAGGCCGTGCTTCGGCGGTTGCGGCGGGATAGCCAGGTCAGAGTTGTTCTGGCCTGGCTTTTTGTGTTTCTAGGGTGTTTGGGGGGTGGGGGTGGGGGTTAGTTGGTGGCGGTCTAGTTTGCCGTTGGTGTTGCGGGGGAGGGCGGGGAGGGTTTGGACGGCGTCGATGGTGATGCCTTGGGGGAGGCGGGTGGCGCAGTGGCGTTTGAGGGTGAGGAGGGTGGGGGCGGGTGTGGTGGCCGGGACGATGAAGGCGGTCAGCCGGGTGTCGAGGGCGGAGCCGGTGGTCAGGGCCGCGGCTTCCGAGACCTGGGGGTGTGAGGTGAGGGCGGCTTCGATCTCGGTGAGGTGCATCCGGATGCCGTGGATTTTCACGGTGTCGTCGAGGCGACCGAGGTAGTGGAGGTCGCCGTTCTCGTCCCTGCGTACCCGGTCGCCGGTGCGGTACCAGCCCTGGTGCGGGGGCTGGTTCCAGTAGCCGAGCATGACGGTGGGGCCGGCGACGGCGAGTTCCCCGGTGGTGATGGCGTCTTCGCCGGTGGGGGCGCCCTCGGGGGCGAGGATGGTGATGTCGTTTCCGCAGGTGGGGCGGCCGATGGGGGTGGGAGTTGCGGGGGTGCGGGCCTGGGGTGGCGGGAGTTCGTACGCGGTGCAGACGTTGGTCTCGGTGGGGCCGTAGAGGTTCAGGAAGCGTTTGCCGGGCCAGTGGCGGCGCAGCCGGTGGAGGTCGTCGGGCGGGAACACTTCGCCGGCGAAGAGGACGGCGCGCAGGTGCGGGAGCTGCCGGTCCAGGAGGCCGCCGTTGCGCATCATCAGGAGGAGGGCGGAGGGGACCGAGTACCAGATGGTGAGCCGTTGGCGGTCGAGCAGGTCGGTCAGTGTCCGCGGAGTGTGGGCGAGGTCGGGAGGGATGAGGTGGACCGAGGCTCCGGCGGAGAAGGCGGTGTAGAGGTCGAGGACGGACAGGTCGAAGTTGAGGGGGGCGTGGTTGGCGAAGCGGTCGGCCGGAGTGGCGTGCAGCGTTTCGGTGGCCCAGTTGACGAATGCCAGGGCGTTGCGGTGGCTGAGGCAGACGCCTTTGGGGCGGCCGGTGGAGCCCGAGGTGTAGAGGATGTACGCCGGGGAGTCGGAGGACAGCCGTGGGCGCGGGGAGCGGGGTGTGGGTGTGGGTGTGGGTGTGAGTGTGGGTGTTGTCGGTGGGGTGCCGTGTGGGGTGGCGCTTCGGCCGGGGGGTAGCGGGGTGTCGAGTAGCAGTGTGGTGGCCGCCGGGTGCGCCAGGGTGGGGGCGCGGTCCGTTGTGGTGACGACCGCGGCGGGCGTGCAGTCGTCGATGATCTGCGTGGCGCGGTGGGCGGGGTTGCGCGGGTCGACGGGGACGTAGACGGCGCCGAGGCGCAGGACGGCCTGGGTGGCGGCGACGGCGCGTACGGTCTTGTCGGCCCAGATGATCACCCGGTCGCCTGGCGAGACGCCGAGTGAGTGCAGGGCGTACGCCAATTGGTCGCTGAGTGCGTCCAGTTGGGCGTAGGTGAGGGTGATGGTGGGGTCGGTGACGGCGGTCGCGTCGGGGGTGTGGCGGGCGGCGCGGGACACCAAGTCGTGGAGGAGGGGTGCGCGGGTCACCAAGTCGTGGAGGAGGGGTGCGTGGGACACCAAGTCGTGGAGGTGTGGCGCGCGGGTCACAGTCCGAGTCCCTTGGCGATCAGCTCGCGCTGGATGTCGGAGGTGCCGGAGAAGGTGCGGGCCGGCAGCGCGTCGCGCAGGGCGCGTTCGATGTCCGTACGGGTGGAGTGTGCCGAGCCCGCGAACAGCTGGGTGGCGTCGAGGGCGGTCTGGACGGCGCTCTCGGCGGTGTGCAGCTTGGCCAGTGCGATGTCGAGCGGGGTGTGCTCGTCGCGGTCCAGGAGCCAGCAGGTGCGGTAGAGCAGGAGCCGGGCGGTTTCGAGGCGGAGTTTCATCTCTGCGATGCGGTGGGATACGGCCTGGTTGGCGGCGATGGGGCGGCCGAACTGCTGCCGGGTGGTTGCGTGTTGGACCGTCTCGTCGATGAGGCGGTCCATCTGTCCCAGGTAGGCGGCGAACAGGCAGCTGCGTTCCCAGCGCATGGAGGACTGGAAGATGGCAGCGCCCTGCCCGGGGCGCCCTACGACGCGGGTGGCGGGCACGACCGCGTCGGTGAAGGTGACGGTGGCCGCCGGACAGGTGGTGAGCGCCGGTTTGTCGAAGGGGGCGCCGATGGTGACGCCGGGGGTGTCGCGGTCCACGGCGAAGCAGGTCACGCCGAGGAAGCCGAAGGCCGGGTCGGTGACGGCGTAGACGAGCAGGAGGTCCGCGATGGGGGCGTTGCTGACGAAGGTCTTGGTGCCGTTGAGGGCGTAGTGGTCGCCGTGCCGTTCGGCGGTGGTGCGCAGGGCGGTGACGTCCGAGCCGGCCGCTTCCTCGGTGATCGCGTTGGCGCCGATCCGTGCGCCGGCGGCCAGCGGGGGGACGAGTTCCTTGCGCAGGGTGTCGTCGCCGTGCTCCACGATCGGCATGGCGGTGGCGAAGAGGTGGGCCAGTACGGAGAAGAGCAGGCCCATGTCCGGGCAGCCGCGCCCGGCAGCCTCGACCGCGCGGGCGGTGGTCACGGCGTCGTAGCCCCGCCCGCCCCACTCCTCGGGTACCGACAGGCCGGTGATACCGAGTTCGGCACAGCCGCGCCAGAGGCCGCGGACCGGGTCGGGCACGGGCGCCGTCTGCGCGCCGAGCGCGCGGGCGCCTGCCAGGACGCGGTCGTATACGGTCTGCTGCTGGTCGGTCCAGGAGAAGTCCATGGGCGGGTCCTTCGGGAGAGGCGGGTCCTTCGGAGAGGCGGGGCGGTCGAGTGGCGTGCGCCAGGGGGGAGCGCTCAGCGGTACTGCGAGATGACGTGTTCGCCGAAGAGGCGCAGCTGCTTCTTCGTCTCCTCCAGCGGCATCAGCCCCTGCTCCATGTACAGGCCGAACCAGCTCAGTTCGCCACCGTTGCCGTAACACGAGGCGACGTCGGCGACCTGGCTGCGGACCTGCTCGGGGGTGCCGCCGAGCGCGTACTGGGAGTCGAACATCCGCTGTACGGTCCACTCGCTCTTCGGAAGCATCTGGCCGGGGTACTTCTCCTCGTCCTCGGCCAGCCGGAACGCCTCCCAGAAGCCGAAGTCGCCCAGGTACTCGTTGAAGGCGGCGTAGGTGGTGCGCTCGGTGATGTCGTGGAGCTCCTGCTGTGTGTCGGCGAAGTGGAGGGAGCGCATGGCGCCGACGCCCTCGCCCAGCTTCAGGTCGCGTCCGTGCTCGGCGGCGGTCTGCTGGTACGCGCGGCACAGGTCGACGAACTTTTCGGGGCGCGGGCCGAGAATCCAGGGTGTGATGTTCTCGCGGGCGGTGTAGCGGATGGTCTTCTCGCTGAGGGAGAAGGGCTGCATCAGGGGCGGGTGGGGCTGCTGGTAGGGGGCCGGGACGACCGAGACGCGGCGGATGACGCCGTTCTCGTCCAGTTCGCCGGGGGCGCCGTACTTCTTGGTCCACTCCTGGGCCGGCCAGCGCGTGATGCCCTGCTCGTAGGGGAAGGGCACCTGGTAGTACTGGCCGTTGTGGTCGATCGTCTCCTGGGTCCAGGCCATCTTGACGATCTTCATGTACTCCTCGTACACACTGCGGTTGTGATCGTCGGTCTCCGAACCGTCCATCGGAGTCCCGCGCACCCGCGTGTGCTGCCCCATCACGTTGAGCCAGCGGTCCTGGAAGCCGCGGGCGAAGCCGCCGTAGACACGTCCCTTCGTCAGGTGGTCCAGCATCGCCATCTCCTCGGCGACGCGCAGCGGGTCCCAGGAGGGGAGTACGAGGCCGAGCGGGCTGAACTTGATGCGCTCGGTGCGGGCGGCGAGGTCCGCGAACAGCAGCAGCGGGGCCACGGAGATCTCGAAACCCTCGGAGTGGAAGTGGTGCTCGGTGGTGGAGAGCACGTCGAAGCCGACCTCGTCCGCGAGCTGCGCGATCTCGCGGACCTCGGTGAGCATCTCCTGGTACTTGTCGTTGTTGCGGCCGATGGGCCGCAGGCGCTCCCGCTCCTCGAAGGTGGCCGGGATGGTGGGGGTGATGAAGAGGAGGAACTTCATGGGTGCTCTGTTCTGCTTCCGGTAGGTGTGGTGGCTGCGCGGGTTCGCTGGGGCGGTCCTGTCAAGACACGGGCGCTTACGGCACGACGGTGGTCGCGGTCATCAGGAACTCGGCGAGGTGCCCGTCGTGCGGCAGACCGGGCACGTAGGTGCTCGTCGGGCGGGTGCCGAGGAAGACATTGCGGATGGTGGGGTCGGCGAGGGCCCGGGAGACCAGTTCGGTGTCGTCGGTGAGCGTCATCAGCGCAAGGCTGTGCCGCAGTGGCCCGAGGCCGTCGCGGCGGTTCCAGGGCGCCACCCAGACGCAGGGAAAGGGCATCTCGGCGCCGAGGACCGGGTCCTGCGGGTCCGCTACGAGGTGAAGGGCGGGGCGGAGCGCGGCGCTGCCGTCGCCCAGGTCTGCGACCAGGCCGTCCGCTCCGAGCAGTGCCTCGGTGTCCGCCGCCCGTCGTGCGAGGTGTTCGCGCAGCGCATGAGCGCGGGCGAGCGGTGCGACGGGCAGGACCGCGTCGGGGGCTTCGGGTGGCAGGGCCGGGAGCCGGGCGAGCCGGGCGGCCAGCGCCTGCGCCACCGGTCGCGGGTCGCCCTCGACGAGGAGCGCGGTGGCGTTGACGCAGCCGAGTCCGCCGCCGGAGGTGACGGACTCCTCGATGACATCCAGGTGCCGTGTCCAGTCCGTGCCTTCGGTGACGAGGATCTTGGAGCGGCCGGGGCCCTGGACGAAGACCGACGCCTCCCCGCGGTAGCGGCGTACGACATCGTCGCCTCCGAAGACCACGGACCGGTCGGCGGCCGCCACCAGCGCGTCGCCGACCTCGTGGCCGCCGGGGAGCAGTACGCAGTGCGCGGGGTCGAGGCCCGCCGCCCGTAGCGCGTGGACCAGCCGTGCCGGGGTGAACGGGTCGCGGCGGGAGGGGCGTACCGCGACCCGGTAGCCGAGCGCGAGCGCGGTCAGCCATTCCAGGTGCGGCCCGGGGTGGTTGCCGGGTGCGAGGACGGCGAGGACGTCGCCCCGGCGGGTCCAGACGGCGCCCGGGGCCCCGGCGGCCCGGCCTGTCCAGGGGTAGCGGGCCGCCACTGCCGTGGGCCGCTGGCCGTCCGCGCCGTCCGCGATGGCGGCGGCGCCGGTCTCGAAGAGGCGGAGCGCGGCGCGCGGGGTGGCCAGCGGCAGTCCGGTCGTACGGGCCACCGCGTGGCAGTAGTCGGCCGGGCTCTCGCCGTCCAGGGTGGCGGTGGCGAAGAGGCGCCCTGCGGCGCCGATCACCTTCCGTGTTTCCTCGGGCGCGGGAGCTTCGGCCCGGCGCATGGCCTCGACGGTGCGGGCCACGGCCAGCCGCGGCACCATCGACAGGTCCGCGAAGGGCCGGCCGGCCACATCGGGGACGGCCTCGCGGCGGTGCGGCGCGTAACTCCCGGCCGGGACCAGGGCGTGAACGGTCCGCCGCGCGGGCGCACTGGTGGCGGGCATGCTCAGTACACGCCCTCGATGATCTCGCTGTCGGCTTCGGCGTACGGCGCGACGTCGGCGACCGCGTCGGCCGGGTGGCCCGGCAGCGGCGCGATACGGGTCGCGAGGTCCCGTTCGAGGTTGTTGGGGAGCAGCGTCTCGCGGGTGAGGGTGTGGGCGAGCACCCGGCCGCGGGCGCCGTAGGGGACCCGCTCGCCGGAGGCGGGGTCCAGGATCTCCATGAGGAAGCCGGTGTAGCAGGGGACGAAGACCGCGCTGCCGTCGTCGTGCGCCGGGCTCTGCGACGGCAGGGGGACGTACTCCGGCGAGACGCCGGTGATCGTGTTCCCGTACGCGCCGCGCAGCCGTACGCCGGGGAAGACCTCGTGGCGCAGGATGTCGCGGGTGTCGCGGTCCATCGAGGCCCCGCTCCACAGGATGGTGTGGACGCTGCGGTTGATCAGGTCCACCGCGCGCGGCGACTGCGCGAGTACCTCCAGCAGCGGCGGGGTGCAGAACATCACGTCGATGGTCTGGGTCGTCAGCAGGTCCATGGTCTGGGAGACCAGGTGCTCGATATAGCCCTGGGCCTCCTGGCCCCGGCCGGTGCGCATCAGCTCCTTGACCCACCGCGGGTCGAGATCGATGTGCAGGGGTACGGCGGAGCGCAGCGCCGTCAGTTCCCGCAGGACGTGGCCGACGGCGTGCGGGCCGGTCGGCGCGATCAGCAGCCAGTTGCCGCCGTGCGGGACCTGCTCGCGGTCCAGGAAGGAGGACCACCAGCCGGCCTGCCGCCGGAACTCGCCGAAGTCGACGATGCGGCGCGGGCGGCCGGTGGTGCCGCCGGTCTCGAAGACCCGCATCGGCCCCGAGCCGGCCAGCCCCTTGGGTACGAGGTCGCCGACCGGGGCCCTGCGGATCTCGTCGGTGACGTCCGGCAGCAGCGCGAGGCCGGCGAGTGTGGTGATGTCCTTGCGCGGGTCGAAGGACCAGGTACGGGCCTTCTCCAGCCAGAAGCGGGAGCCGGTGTCCGGGCCGAAGTGCCAGTCCATCGCCGCCTGGACCAGGTCGTCGGCGCGGAAGCCGGAGCTTCCTTGGGTGACGAGCGGGGTGTGTTCGTGGGTGTCCATCACGGAATCCTTCGGAAGTTCGGCGGGGCTCAGGCGGGGCTCAGGCGGGGATGTCGAGGTCGGCGAGGAGGGCGGCGATCACCGGGCCCGGGTCCCGCTCCGCGAAGAAGTGCCCGCCGGGCGGGTCGGTGTACAGGTGCCGGCGGTACGCGCCGGGCGCTGCTTCGTCGGACCAGGCCGCCAGGCCCTCCGGCGTGGTCAGCGGGTCCCCGGCCCAGCCGAAGACCGAGACGCGGCAGTCCAGCGGCGGCGCGGGCGTATGCCGGTAGCTCTCTGCCATGGCGATGTCGGCGCGCAAGGACCGTACGAGAAGCGGTGCCAGGTCCCGGTGTTCCAGCATGGGCTGGGGGATCGCGCCGAACTCGCCGACGCGTTGCCACAGTTCGTCGGCGGCGAGCTCCGCGAAGTAGGGCAGGTGGCGCGGCGCCCAGGGCGCGTCGTACGCGGCGATGGCCAGGGCGTGCGGTGCGGTGCCCCAGCGCTCGCGCCAGGCGCGGGCGAGGGCGAAGGCGGGGCAGCCGCCGAGGCTGTGGCCGAAGAGGACCAGCCGGCCGGCCCGCCCTGGGTCGGGCAGTTCGGCGCACAGCGTGTCGGTGACGTACGACAGGTCGCAGGTCACCGGCTCGTCGCCGCGCAGGAGGCCGTGTCCGGGCAGGTCCGCCGCCAGCAGCCGTACGTGCGGGGGCAGGTGGCGGGCCCAGTCCTCGTAGACGCGGGGAGTGCCGCCCGCGTACGGAAGGCACACCAGCGTCGAGGTCGCGCTCTCGTCCCCGGCCAGCGGCCGCAGCCAGGGCCGCTCCGGACGCACGGGGCCCGGCATCAGAACAGCGGCGCGGCGGCCGGGGCGCGCAGCGAGCCGAGGTGCGGGTGCCAGAGGTGGTCCGGGTTGTTCTCGACGGTCTCGATGACCTCGCGCATCGTGGCCAGGACCGGCGGCTGGTCGGTGTTGTAGACGTTGCCCTGGAGCAGTCGCAGCACGTCGAGCCGGTAGCGGGGGTCCTGGACGAAGGCGGTGAAGAGGATGTTGAGGCGGTAGTAGATGGTGATGAAGTTGTACCAATTGGTCAGGCCGCGGCGTTGTTTGGCCTCGTACTCCGCGAACCGCGGCCGGCGGAAGTCCCCGGCCTCGGCGGCGGCGAGCACGTCCTGGGACAGCAGCCGCGCGCCGTGCATCGCGATGCCCACGCCGCTGGAGAAGATCGGGTCGACGAAGCGGGCGGCGTCGCCGACCATCGCCCAGCCGTCGCCGGTGATCTGCCGCATGGCGTAGCTGAAGTCGCCGTCCACTTTGAGCGGGCGGACGGGTGTGCAGGCGCGCACTGCGGCGGCCAGTTCGGGGCGGTGTTCCAGCGCGCCCCAGAAGAACCGCTCCCGGTCGCCTCCGGCGTCTCTCAGCCGGCTCTTGCGGGAGACCACGCCGACGCTGGTGACGGTGTCGGTGATCGGGATCTGCCATACCCAGCTGTCCTCGGCGGGCAGGAAGTGCACGAAGAGGTAGTTGCCGAGGCCGCCGTCGCGGGCGGCGACGTCGCGGTCCAGGCCGGTGAACCAGCCGTGCACGGCGTACTGGTCGAAGGTCGGGTCGGTGACCTTCAGGCCGAGCTGACGGCCCAGGACGGTGCCGCGTCCGCTGGCGTCGATCACCATGCGCACGGTGGCCTCGCTCTGGCCGCCGCCGGACGCGTGGACGATGCGCGGGTGCGGGCCGTCGAAGTCCACCCGGCGGACGCGGGCGCCTTCGAAGACCTTGGCGCCGAGACTGCCGCTGTGCTCCAGCAGCAGCTGATCGAAGCGGCCGCGGTCCACGTGGTACGTGTACGTCTGGCCGCCCCAGAGTTCCTCGTCCTCGGCGAAGGCCAGGTCGGCGACGTTGAAGGCGTCACTGGCGCGGGCGCCGGACGGTGAGGTCCAGGCGGCGCCGTACTTCTTGGGGAAGCCGGCCGCGTCGACTTTGCCCAGCGCGCCGATCTCCTCCAGTACGGGCGTGGTGGCCGGCACCAGGGATTCACCGACGTGCTCGCGCGGGAAGTTCTCGCCCTCGAACACGGCGACGGAAAGCCCCGCTCGCGCCAAATAGGACGCGGCCGTGGAACCGCCCGGTCCGCCCCCGATGATTCCGATATCGAAATCGGTCATGGTGATTACTCCTCAGGCCCGTACCGAAGTTTCCGGCAATTCCGCGAGCAGCGTCGCGATGCTGTCGATCGTCGCGAAATTCGAGCCGATCACCTGGTCGTGCGGAATGATGATTCCGTGTGCCGACTGAATGTGGCCGATGAGTTGCACGGTGGTGAGCGAGGTGAGAATGCCCCATTTCAGGAGCGGCGCGTCGGTCGCGATCTCCTCCTCCGCGGAGCCCAGCACCACATTCTGGAGGTACTCCCTGACGGCGTCGACCGCCTCGTCCTTGGTCATCGTGGTGCACCCTCTCGTGCTGCCGGGCCATTTGGGACCCGGCAAGCTGACCACAGGAGAAGCGGGCGAACCACACCCGATTCGCAATGAATCGATCACGTTTCCTGATCGATTCCCCGGGTTTTTCCGGTGCACCGGCGGTGCGCGGCAGAAATTACTGGCAATGGTTGGTGCCCGGCCCTGTGTGCTGCTAATTTTCGGCCAACCCGTGAAAGGCCAGTCCGTGGAGGAGCTGCCCGTGTCTGTTTCCCTGTACGACGTCGGAATTATCGGCGGTGGCCCCGCCGGGTCGACCATGGCGTCCTATCTCGCGCAGGCCGGACTGTCCTGTGTCGTCCTCGAAGCCGAACATTTCCCGCGCCCGCACGTCGGCGAATCCCTGGTGCCGGCCACCACGCCCGTACTGGCGGAGATCGGCGTCCTGGAGAAGGTCGAGAAGGCGGGCTTCCCCCGCAAGTACGGAGCCGCCTGGACCGCCGCGGTGGACGACTCGATCCCCCGGATGGGGTTCCAGGGTCTGCACCGCGGCTTCCGGCTCGCCGACATCCGGTTCAGCGAACGCGACCAGCCGGACGTCCACCAGGACCACACCTACCACGTGGACCGTGCGCGCTTCGACGAACTGCTGCTGGACCACGCCTCCGAACTGGGCGCGGTGGTCCGCCAGGGCGCACGCGTACAGCGTGTCGACCTGGAAGGCGACATCAAGCGCCTCACCTACCGCACCGGCGGCACCGGTGGCGTCGAGGAGACCGTACGGGCCCGGATGGTCGTCGACGCCAGCGGCCGCGGCACCTTGCTCGGCCGGCAGCTGAAGCTCAAGGAGCCCGACCCGGTCTTCGACCAGTACGCCGTCCACACCTGGTTCGAGGACCTCGACCGGCAGGCGGTCAGTGGCACCGAGGACCGCGCGGACTACATCTTCATCCACTTCCTGCCGCTCAGCGACACCTGGGTGTGGCAGATACCCATCACCGACACCATCACCAGCATCGGCGTCGTCACCCAGAAGAGCCGCTTCAAGGAGGCCGCCGCCAACGACCTGGAAGCCTTCTTCTGGGACTCCATCGACTCCCGCCCCGAACTGGGACGCGCGCTGCGCGCCGCCAGGCGGGTCCGGCCCTTCAAGTCCGAGGGCGACTACAGCTACGCGGTGCGCGAACTGTGCGGCGACGGCTGGCTGCTGATCGGCGACGCGGCCCGCTACGTGGACCCGATCTTCTCCAGCGGCGTCAGCGTCGCCCTCAACAGCGCCCGGATGGCCGCCCGCGACATCATCGCGGCACACGCGGCCGGCGACTTCACCCGGCAGCGGTTCGCGGCGTACGAAGGCAAGCTGCGCAAGGCCGTCCACAACTGGTACGAGTTCATCTCCATCTACTACCGCCTCAACATCCTCTTCACCGCCTTCGTCCAGGACCCGCGCTACCGCGGCGACGTCCTGAAGATGCTCCAGGGCGACGTGTACGACGCCGAGGAGCCGGCCGCGCTCGGCAAGATGCGCGAGGTCCTGCGCGAGGTCGAGGCCGACCCCCACCACCTGTGGCACCGGCACCTCGGGCAGCTGCGGGCCACCGCCCCCGCGACAGGCGCCTGACGGCGACCGGAAAGGCGGACCGTAACCATGTCCCGTACGGACGAGAGCGCCGGCATCGCCCGCCCCTGGTGGTTCTGGGCCGGAGTGGTCCTCTCCTGCGCCGGTGTCGCCCTGCACCTGCCGATGTTCTTCGCCATGCGCTCGATGCACCACCACATGGCCGGTATGGCGATGGGCGGTCCCCCCGAGATGGTCGCCGGCATGCTCCTGCTGGTCGTCGGCCTGGCCGCCGCCGTCTTCGGCCTGGTCCGGCGCCGGCCCTCGGACGAGGCGGCGTCGGCAGCCGGCCGCTACCGCGTGGCGCCCGGCCCGCAGGACCGGCTGAGCCCGGCTCATCGGCGGCTGATCGCGGCGCTCTCGCTCGCGCTGGTCATCGATGTGATGAAGCCCGCCACCCTCGCGTTCATCATCCCCGGACTGCGCCAGGAGTACGGGATCGGCCCCGCGGAGGCGGCCGCGCTGCCGGTCGTGGCACTGGCCGGCACCATCACCGGGTCGCTGGTCTGGGGCTGGCTCGCCGACCGGCTGGGGCGGCGCGCCACCATCCTGCTGTCCGCCCTGATGTTCATCACGACCACCGTGTGCGCCGTGATGCCCACCTTCGAGTGGAACCTCGTCATGTGCCTGGTGATGGGGATCGCCGCCGGCGGGCTGCTGCCCGTCGCGTACGCGCTGATGGCGGAGTCGGTTCCGGCCCGGCAGCGCAGCATCGTCATGGTGCTCCAGGCGGGCCTGGCCACGGTCGCCGCGTACTTCTTCACGAGCGCGCTGGCCGCCACCCTGATCCCGGTCTTCGGCTGGCGCGTCATGTGGCTGGTGCACTTCCCGTTCGCCGTCGCCGTCATCCTCATGAACCGGTGGATTCCCGAGTCCCCGCGCTTCCTCGTGCGCTACGGGCGGATCGCCGAGGCCGAGCGGATCGTCGCCGACTACCGGATGGTGCTGGTCAGCGACGCACCGGCGGACCACCCGGTTGACCCACCGGGCAGGCAGGGCGCGCTGGCCGCCCTCTTCGGCCGCCGGATGGTGGTGAAGACCCTGGTCGTCGGCGGGTACGCGATCTCCTGGTCCATCGTCAACTGGGGCTTCATGACTTTCCTGCCCACGCTGCTGGGCAAGTCCGCCGGGTCCCAGGTACTGCCGCTCTCCTCCCTCCTGGCCATCCCCGGTACCGTCCTTGTGGCGTACCTCTACGCCCGCTGGAGCAGCCGCCGCACCATGGTCCTCTCCGGCGCGGTCACCGTCGTGGCGCTGCTGGGCCTCGCCGCCCTCGGCCGCGCGGACGCCGGGCCGGTCACCTACCTCCTTCTCGCACTGCTGCTCATCGGCACCAGCGGAGTGGTGGCGGCGCTGGCCCCGTACGCCGCCGAGATCTACCCGACCGACGTACGGGGCGCGGCCAGCGGTTTCACCGCGGCGTGCAGCAAGGCCGGCGGGCTCTTCGCCCCGCCGCTGATCGGGCTGCTGCTGGCGCAGTACCCCGGCATGCGGGTGATCGCGCTGTGTGCCGCCGTGCCGATGGCCGTGGCGACCGTCGCCATCGGGTTGAAGGGGCGGGAGACGGCGGGCCGGGAGCTGGAGGAGGCGCGGCAGGCTCCCGATGCCGTCGTCAGTCGCGCAGCAGACGATCGCGGCGCGCCAGCAGGAATCTCCTGAACTCGGCGACCGGAGCCGTCTCCTGGCGCCCCCGCATCCAGATCAGGGCGATGTCGCGGACCGCGTCCGGCCCTTCGACGTCCAACTCGACGACGCCGGGCCGGGGCACCGCGGGGGCGGGCAGGAGGGCCACGCCCAGGCCGGCGGCCACCAGCCCGCGGAGGGTCTCCACCTCCTCGCCCTCGAAGGCGATCCGCGCGGTGAAGCCGGCCGCGGCGCACAGCCGGTCGGTGATCTGCCGCAGGCCGTAGCCCGAGGGCAGGCAGACGAAGGCGTCGTCTCGTACCTCCTCCAGCCGGGCCTGACGGCGCCCGGCCAGGGGGTGGCCGCCGGGCACGACGAGGCGCAGCCGCTGCCGGTGCACCCGGCGGGCGGTCACGTCGGGCTCGTCGGGCGGGGGCGCGATGAGCGTGAGGTCCAGTTCCCCGGTCCGCAGCCGCGACAGCAGCGCGGCACCGTAGTCCTGCATCAGCTGGAAGCGGATGCGGGGGCGGCGCCGGCTGAACTCGCGCAGCAGGTCGGGCACGGTGGACGGGCCCAGTGTGTGCGGGAAGCCGAAGGCGATCCGGCCGCTGTGCGGATCGGCGTCCTCCTGTACGGCCCGGCCGCCGCGTTCGGCGTGGGCCAGGGCGCGTTCGGCGTGCGCGAGGAGGGTGCGGCCCGAGGAGGTCAGCCGGACGTTGCGGCCGTGCCGGGACAGCAGCTGGACGCCGAGGTCCGCCTCCAACCGGGCGATGGCACGGCTCAACGTCGGCTGCGGCAGACCCAGTTCGGCGGCGGCCCGGGTGACGTGCTGGGTCCTGGCCACGGCCACGAACTGGGCCAGCCGGGGCGAGAGCAGCAGCGCAGCCGAGTCGGGGTCCAGCGGGATCGGGGACCCGCGGGGGCCGATGTCGTACTCCGCCGACTTCTCGTGTCCGTCCGGGACTTCATGCTCCGGCATGCGCCACCCCTACTCATGCACAACTGCATCAGTATCCCAGCATTCCGCTATTGGACGCATGGATCGGTGCTGCTTAGCGTCGCACGCATGGTGGATACAACTACGGGGGCCGGCGCCCCCTCTCCCGTGCCCGCGGCCCCGCCCGGCAACACCAGACTCGCTCCCGGGACCCGGGCCTACCGCCGCGCCATCACCGCGCTCTTCGCGGCCGGTGTCGCCGTCTTCCTGCTGCTGTACGTCACCCAGGGACTGCTGCCCGAGATCTCGGACGAGCTGCGGATCACCCCGGCCGAGGCGAGCCTCACGGTCTCGGCCACCACCGCGGCGATCGCCGTCGCGCTGTTACCGCTGAGCGCGCTGTCGGAGCGGTACGGGCGCACACGCGTCATGACGATCTCCGTCTTCACCGCGTCCGTGATCGGCCTGGCGCTGCCGTTCGTGACCGATATCGGGGCGTTCATCGCGCTACGGGCCCTCCAGGGCCTCGCCGTGGCGGGACTCCCGGCCACCGCGATGGCCTACCTCGCCGAGGAGGTCTCGCCCAAGGCGGTCGCCTCGGCGATAGGTCTGTACCTGGCCGGCAACAGCATCGGCGGGATGAGCTCACGGTTCGTGGCGGGCCTGGTCGCACAGTGGAGCAACTGGCGGGTCTCACTCGGAGTGCTCGGTATCGTCGCGCTCCTGTGTGCGGTGGTCTTCCGCCTCACCGTACCCAAGGCGGCCAACTTCGCTCCCGCGCCCGTCAATCCGCGCGCCGTGGCGCGTACGGTCTCGGGTCACCTGCGCAATCCGCTGCTGCTGCGGCTGTACTTCCTCGGCGCACTGTTCATGGTCGTCTTCGGCGCGGTGTTCACGGTGCTGGGCTACCGGCTGTCGGCGGCGCCGTTCGGCCTGCCCGAAGGTGTGATCGGCGCGTTCTTCCTGATCTACCTGGTCGGTACGGTGACCTCGGCCTACATCGGCCGGTTCGCCGAGCGCTTCGGGCGGCGCCCGGTCCTGTACGCCGGCATGGTGGTGGCCGCTGCGGGCGTCCTGGTCACCGTGGCCGACAGCGTCGCGGCGATCGTGGCCGGCCTGGTCCTGGTCACCGCCGGTTTCTTCACCGGCCATGTGATCGCCTCCAGTTCGGTGAGCAGCAACGCGGCGACGGGCCGTGCCCAGGCGTCCGCCGTCTACCTGACCATCTACTACATCGGCAACAGCATCGGCGGCACGCTGGCCGCTTCCGCGTATCACGGCGCCGGGTGGACGGGCGTGGTCGTGGTGTGCCTCGTAGCGATGGGCCTGGCGGCCGTCATCGCGGTGCGCAAGATCTGAGAGGCCGTTCGTGCACGCACGGGGAACGGGGCCGGTGAGCCACCCCGGACCCATCACGATTCGTGATCGGTGCCAGAGCGGATTGCGTCTTGGACGGCCCGCTGCCCGGTGTTGGACTGGATCCACGGCGGATCCCCTGCCCAGCGGCCCGGGACCGTACGTCATGAGTCCGACCCCAACCCCCACGGAGACCGTTATGCCTCTCATTCACGTGCAGCAGACCCCCGGCAAGACCGCCGAGCAGAAGGCCGAGCTGGTCCGTGAGCTGACCGACGCCTACGTCAAGGCCACCGGCAGCAAGCCGGAGAGCGTGTGGGTGACCGTGCAGGAGATCGCGACCGACAGCTGGTCGATCGGCGGCGACACGCTCGCCGCCCGCGCCGCCAAGCGCTGACACCCCACAGCCGCCGTTTCCGGGCCGGGCTGCCCCCGTACCCCGTCCGGAAACGGCCCCCGGCCCGGCCGTCCTAGCCGTCCCGCCCCCCGCCCGAACAGGAGATGAAGAGCCGCCGTGACCGAGCGCAACGTGCTGGACACCGCCGTACTGTCTTCCGACGCCGCCGCCGATGCCGCCGGTCCCTGGGATCTGCTGGTCGTGGGCTGCGGTGCGGGCGGGCTGGCGACCGCGGTCAGTTTCGCCGAGAACGCCCCGGGCAGCCGGGTCCTGGTCCTGGAACGGGCCAGCCGCTACAACCGCGGCGGGAACACCACCTGGACCGGCTCGTTCTTCCGGCTCACCGCGGACGGCACACCGGCGGACGACTTCGAGAGCCGGATGCACGAGCTGAGCGAGGGCCGATCGGACCCCGACTACATCGCGGCGCTGTGCGAGAACGCGGAGCCCACCGTGCGCTGGCTCGCCGACCGCCATGGCGTGGAGTTCGAGACCCGGCCCACGTACTTCGTCACGGCGCGCGGCCCCCGCCTGATGCCCGCCGGCGGCGGCGCCAGTCTCGTGGACAAGCTCGCCAAGTCTTTGGAGCGGCTCGGCGGCTCGATCGCCTACGGCGTGCGGGCCACGTCGCTGAGCACCGACGCCTTCGGCGCGGTCAACGGCGTCCACGTCCAGGAGGGCGGCAAGCCGCGGCACATCGCCGCCCGGCAGGTCGTCCTGGCGTGCGGCGGCTTCCAGGGCAATCCGGAACTGCTGGACCGCTATGTGGGTCCGACCGCCGGCGAGTTGCGGCCCATCGCGCCCGGCGGCAAGAACAACAAGGGCGAAGGCATCGAGATGGCGGTGGCGGTGGGCGCCGCCCGCAGCGGGCAGTACGACCGCTTCCACGGCGAGCCCGTGGACCCGCGCAGCCACCAGGCCGAGGCGCTCGTCATGGCCTACCCGTACGGCATCCTCGTCAACGCGGACGGACGGCGCTTCCTCGACGAGGGCTCGGACACCCCCGACAACACCTTCGAGGAAGTCGCCTACCGGATCTGGCGGGAAGCGCGCCAGTCCGCGTATCTCATCTGCGACGCCAAGCTGGTGCAGATCGAGGGGCACGAACGGTCGCTGCTGACGGACAAGGACCCGATCACGGCGCCGACCGTCGACGAGCTGGCCCGCAAGCTGGACATCGCGCCCGACGAGCTGACCTGGACCGTGAACCGGTTCAACGACGCCTGCCGGTCCGCCGCTCCCTACGACCCCACGCGGCTCGACGGCAAGCACACCGTCGGTCTGGTGCCGCCGAAGTCCAACTGGGCCGTGGAGCTGGACACCGGTCCGTTCATGGCCTGGCCGGTGCACTGCGCCATCACCTTCACTTTCGGCGGCCTGCGTACCGACGCCCGTTCGCGGGTGCTGGACGAGAAGGGCGGGCCGATCCGGGGCCTGTACGCCCTCGGCGAGACCGCCGGGCTCTATTACAGCCGCTACCCGGGGGCCACTTCGGTGCTGCGGGCGCTGACGTTCGGCCGGACGGCCGGTGCGGAGATCGCCCGAACGCCGGTCCCCGCCGGGTGAGTCCACCACCGACCCGCCCTTGACCCAAGGAAGTTGCCAGTTGTCATGAAGACCGCATCAACACGCACGCCCTACGCGCTGTTGCTCGCCGTCCTGTGCTCGCTGAACGCCGGCGGCCTGTTCGCCTCCGACATCAACCTGCCCGGCGTGCCGGCCACCGCGCACGCCTTCGACACCCCGGTCGCGTCCGTGCAGTGGACGTTCAGCGCGTTCATGATCGGCATCGCGGTCTCGCAGGCGGTCTACGGGCCCGTGTCGGACGCGTACGGCCGCAAGCGCGTCATCGTTTCCGGGCTCGGCCTGTTCGTCGTCGCCTCGCTGATCTGCGCGATGGCGCCCACCGTCGAGGTGTTCGGCGCCGGCCGGCTCCTCCAGGCGCTGGGCGCCGGCTCGGGCATGGTGCTCGGCCGGGCCGTGATCAGCGACCTGTACGAGGAGAAGGACGCGGCCCGGATGTTCGCCACGGTCATGCCGATCGTGGGTGTCTCGCCGTCCGTCGCCCCCTTGGTCGGCGGCTATCTGACCACGTACGTCTCCTGGCGCGCGCCGTTCGTGGTGACCGCGCTGATCGGCTTCGTGACGCTGGTCGTGATGATCACCTCGATCCCCGAGAGCCTGCCGCCGGAGCGGCGCAGCAAGCACTTGGGCGCCACGCTTAGGAGCTACCCCAAGCTGCTGACCCGCCCGCTGTTCTGGGCGTACACGATCAACCTGGCGGTGGCGTACGGCGGCTACTTCGGTTACCTGGCGGCCTCCCCGCTGGTCTTCGAGAAGATGGGCCTGGCCACCGAGACCACCAGCTACTGCTACATCACCGTCTCGATCGCGTACGTCGCGGGCAACCTCACCTCGCGCACCCTGGTCCGCAAGAGGCCGGTCAACCAGCTCCTGTGGGCGGGCCACGGCTTCTTCCTCGTCGGTGCACTGATGATGCTGGGCCTGGGGCTGAGCGGGGTCGGCGCGCCGTGGGGCCTGCTGGTCCTGGTCTTCATGCCGGTGATGACTTTCGGTAACGGTTTCCTGCTGCCGCTGTCGATGAGCGCGGGGGTGACGACCTTCCGCGCGACGGCCGGATCGGCTTCCGGTCTGATGGGCGCGCTCCAGTTGCTGGCCGCTTCGCTGGGAATTTTCCTCTCCAGCCGGCTGCCGTCGGGTGACCTGTTCGCGCTGGGGTGGTTCGTGGTGGCCGCCGCCGTGGTGGGAATTGCCGCTTTCGCATTCTTCCTTTCGCTGGCCGCGCGGCAGACCACCACCGCACAAAACCGGGACGTTGAAATCCACGGTGGCGAACAGCGGGTCGGGAATTTGCAAGGAGCTACCGCCGAGTAAAGAACCTGTACTCCGAGGAGCGGCACCGTCGGTGGCGGTGCCGCTCCTCGGTGTGCGAAGATCCCCCCGCGGCGATCCCGAAGGCCGGAATATTAACCTTCAACATTAAGGATCGCTTCGAGGGATGGGGGGATCCTGTGGAATTGCGCCAGATTCAGTACTTTGTTGCCGTCGCCGAGGAGCTGCATTTCGGCAGAGCGGCCGAGCGGCTGCACATCGGCCAGCCCGCGGTCAGCCAGCAGGTGCGCCGGCTGGAACGGGAACTGCGCACCCAGCTCTTCGACCGCTCCAGCCGCACCGTCACCCTCACGCCGGTCGGCCAGGCCCTGCTGCCCGAGGGCCGCGAGCTGCTCAAGGCCCTGGACTCCTTCGCGGCCAAGGCCCAGCGGCTGGCCGCCCAGAGCGAGGCCACCATCCGCGTCGGCATCAGCTCCGCCCTGGGCGGGCGGCTGGACGACTTCCTGGACGCGCTGCCGGAGCGCGGTGCCGGCACCCGCTTCGAGTTCCAGACCCTCGACGTCCACACGCGGCTGGAAGAGGTACGTGCCGGGCGGCTGGACGCGGCCTTCGTCCGCGGCGTCGAAAGCGCCCCTGGCCTGCGGCTTCTTACCCTCTGGTACGACCCGTTGGTGGTCGCGCTGCCTGCCTCCCACCCGCTGGCCGGACGCGATCACCTGGAACTGGCCGACCTGGCCGGGCTGCCGTTGCGCATGGCCTCCCGCGGCGAGAACCCGGTGCTCTTCGACACCGTCTTCGCCGCCTGCCGCAAGGCCGGTTTCGAGCCGACCCTCGGCCCGCCCTCCACCGGGCTCCAGGACACCCTGGCCGAGATCGGGGCGGGCGCGGCCGGCTGGACCCCGGTGTACCCGACGGCGGCCGGCACGGTCTCCTCCCGTCGGATTGCGCTGCTTCCGCTCACGGGAAACCCCATCACCATCTGCATGTTTCTCGCCCTGCGGGCAAACGCGGATCCGGGCCGTCTGGAGTTGCTTACGGCAACAAGTACACAGGTTCGCCGAAAGGTTGCGGAGGAGAACCGAAAGATCCTGCATGGGTGATTCTTTACTTCTGCATTGCGGTTCGATGGAAGACGGGTGGTAGATTTCAAGTCAGCGATCTTCCGGTCTCGCCCTCGCCGATGTGTTGTGCCGGCTGAAAAATACGGGCGGCCGAACCGTGAATTTCGCCAACGGGGTGATGCGGGATTTGTCAGGGGAGAATCCCGCCAAGGCAACAGCGTGTCAACTCATCATGAATTCGTCGTGTCGCGACGGATTCGCACGCCGGCCGTCACCCCGCCAATTGCATGCGGCATACGTGGAGGGGTAATGATCGTCAATCTTGATGTGACGCTGCGTGACGGGGGATACCGCAACAACTTCGACTTCCCGCTCGACTACGCGCTGGACCACGCCCGGGAGAGCGTCGCGGCCGGCATGGAGTGGGTCGAGATCGGCTACCGCAACGGCTCGTTCAAGCCCAAGCCCGGCCTCGGCCGCACCGGCGTGGGCGCGGACGACTACATACGCGCGGTCGCCGAGGTCGTCTCTCCCGACCGCCTCTGCATGATCCTGCACCCGAAGAACATCACCGAGGACGACCTGGAGCGCATGTACGAGGCCGGCATCCGCCTCGTACGGTTCTGCCTGCCCTCCGGCACCCCCGAGCCCGGGCTCGCCATGCTCGCCAAGGCCGCCGACCTGGGCTTCACCACCACCGTCAACATCACCCGCGTCAGCCAGCTGGCCCGGCGCCGGCTGGTCGAACTCGCCGCGATGTCCGGCGACGCCGGCGCCGACGTGGTCTACCTGGCCGACTCCAACGGCAGCATGCTGCCGAGCGAGGTGTCCCAACTGGTCAACCTGGTCGGCTCGGTGACCGACGCGGCCATCGGCCTGCACGCCCACAACAACCTCGGCCTGGCGCTGGCCAACGCGATCGCGGCCGTGGACGCGGGCGCCACCTGGATCGACTCCTCCGTCCTGGGCATGGGCAAGGGCCCGGGCAACCTCGTCACCGAGCAGTGGCTGGCCTACCTCGGCAGGCGCACCGACAGCGACACGTACGACCTCGGCCGCATCCTCGGCCTCGCCCACCGTATGGAGTCCGAGATCGCCGAGGCCAAGCCCTCGCTGCCGCTGCCCGACCTGGTCCTGGGGCACTTCGACCTGTCCGTCGAGGAGCGCGCCAAGCTCCCCGTGGACCGGATCGGCGACGCCTTCTCGGCGGCCCGCGAGCTGACCGCTGCGGGCGCCCGGTGACCTTGCGTTCCCCGCACCCGGGTCCGGCGCGCGCTGCCGCGCCGGACCCGGCCCGCGCCGTACTGGGCGACTCCGGCGCACCGCGCCACGCGGTCGTCCTCGCCCCCGTCATGCCCCGCTGGGACGAGGGCGCGTTCTTCCGGCAGGTCGCCGAACCGCTGCTCGCCTCGGGGCACCGGATCACCATCTACGACACCCTGTCCTTGCTGCGCGACGGTGACGACCTGAAGGCGCTCGTGGACCGCTGGGCGGGGTACCTCGCACCGGAGGGCGGTGGTTTGCACGGAGGCACCGCGGAGGGCGGCGGTTCGCACGTCGGTGGTTCGCGCGGCACGTCAGCGGCCGCGGCCCCCGACGTACTGGTCGGCAACGCGCTGGGAGGCGCCGTCGTCCAGGCCCTGCTTACGTGCGAGTGGACCCACCGCGCCAGAGCGCTGCTGCTCTCCGGCCCCACCGTCGCCGACGATGAGCTGAACGCCAAGCTGGAGGGGATCGCCGCCGCCGTCGGCACCCAGGGCCTGTCCGCGGCGCTGCGCCTCCTCGAAGAGGTCGTCCGCGGCCCGGCCCGGCAGTCCGGCACCGTACAGCCGCCGCGCGACAACCCCAAGGCCGCTCAAAACCTCGCACCTGACGAGGAGTTGGCCGGCTGGCGCCTGTCCACCGGCCTGCGACTGCTGCATGACGCCGACGCGCGGCAGCCCGTACGGGACTTTCCCGGACCCCTGCTGCACGTCTACGGCGAACAGTCGCTGCTCGTCCAGCGCCGTCACCTGGCCACCGGCCACTGCCCGCAGCACCACCTCGTGGGCATCCCGGAGGCCGGCATGCGCCCGCACGCCGACCAGCCGGCCCTCACCCGAGCCACCATCGCCCGCTTTCTGGGAGCTGAGAAGTCATGAACCGCAAGACCGTCGCAGTCCTGCCCGGCGACGGGATCGGGCCGGAGGTCCTGGACGCCGCACTGCCGGTGATCGAGGCGCTGGGACTGCCCGTCGACCTGGAATTCGGCGACATCGGCTGGGAGTGCTGGCGCACCGAGGGCAACCCCGTACCCGACCGCACCTGGGACCTGATCGGGCGCAGCGACGCCGTCCTGCTCGGCGCGACCACCAGCAAGCCACGCCGCGAAGCACTGGCGGAGCTGGCCCCCGAACTGCGCGAACAGGCTCCGCAGTACATCTCGCCCATCATCCAACTCCGCCAGCGCCTCGACCTGTTCGCCAACCTCCGTCCGGTGGAGAACTACCTCGGCGGCGGCACCCCGTACCGCTTCTGCGTCGTCCGCGAGAACACCGAGGGCCTGTATGCCGGCCTGGACTGGAACCGCGTACCGGACGAGATGTGGCCGCTGGTCGCCGAGCACCCCAACGTCCGCCGCAGCGGCCGCGCCGGCGCCACCGCCAGCATCAGGCTCCAGACCTCGCACGGCCTGGACCGCATCCTGCGCTTCGCCTTCGAGACCGCCCGGAGCCACGGCTACGAGCGGGTCACCCTCGCCGACAAGCCCAACGTCCTGCGGCAGAGCAGCGCATACGTCCTGGAGCGGCTGGAGGCGATCGCCGCCGACTACCCGGAGATCCCGTTCGAGGTCCTCAACGTGGACGCGGTCGCCCTGTGGATGGCACGCCGCCCCGAGCGCTTCGGCGTGATCGTCGCCGAGAACATGTTCGGCGACATCCTCTCCGACCTCGGCGGTGGCGTGATGGGCGGGCTGGGCCTGGCACCCAGCGCCAACATCGGCGAGTCCGGCAACTACTTCGAGCCCGTGCACGGCAGCGCCCCGGCGATGGCCGGACGCGGACGCGCCAACCCCGTCGCCGCGTTTCTCACCATCGGCATGATGCTGGAGCACCTCGGCTTGAAGGACGAGGCAGGCAGCGTCGCGGACGCCGTACGCCACGTCACCCGCCGCCGCGACCGCGTCACCTACGACCTCGGCGGCACCGCCACCACCACCGAAGCGGCCCAGGCGGTCATCGACGCCTGCCGTACGGTGCCGCACGCCGCCACCGCGGCGACCGCCGCCATCGTCACCATCGGCGACGAACTGCTCCGCGGCGACCTGGAGGACTCCAACGCCGGCAACGCCTCCCGGATGCTCGGCGAGCGAGGCATCCCGGTCCGCGTCCGCCACACCATCGGCGACGACGAGGCCGCCATCGCCGACGCCATCCGCCCCTCCATCGGCCGCGACGACGTGATCGTGGTGATGGGCGGGCTCGGCCCCACCTCCGACGACGTGACCCGCAGCGCCGTGGCCCGCGCGCTGGGACGCCCGCTCGAACACCGCGAGGAGGCGTGGGAGGCAGTCGTGGCACGCCTCACCCGCTTCGGTGTCACCATCCACGACGACAACCGCCGGCAGGCACTGTTCGCCGAAGGCGCCGAACTGCTGCCGAACACCAACGGCACCGCGTGGGGCTGCCGCACCGAGGCCCAGGGCAGCACCGTCATCATGCTCCCCGGCCCGCCGCGGGAATGCCTTCCGATGCTGGCGGCGGTCCTGCGCGACGGCCTGCCGCACATCTCCGAGCCCGCCGAGGTCACCACCGTGTTCCGCCGCACGCTCGGCATCATCGAGGCGGATGCGGCAGCCCTGGTCGACACGCTCGTGCGCGACAGCGGGGCGCCGGTCAAGCCCGCCTACCGCTGGCACTACCCGTACGTCGACATCCGGCTCGGCTGCCCGCCCGAACACGCCGACGACCTGGCAAAGCGCCTGGACGCGGCGCTCGCCGACCACATCGTCACCGACCGGGACCGCACCGCGGTACAGGAGCTGGCGGAGCTGCTGGACGAGCGCCGCCTCGTCCTCGACCTCGACGACCGGCTCACCGACGGCCTCTTCGCCGCCGAGCTGGCCCGCGAACGCGACTCCGGCGACGGCTCGGACGCACTCGGCGTCTCCCTGTCCGGCGTCTGGCAGGGCGGGGACCGCAAGACCCACACCGGAACGGTCACCCTCACCTGCACCGTCCGCGACGAGACCGGCGAGCACACCGGCGAGCTGAGCGTGCCCAACCGCGGGCCCGAGGTCACCACCTACTTCACCGAGTTCGCCGCCTGGTCCCTCGCCCGGCACCTCACCGGCCGCCACCACTCGCCCACGGAGGAATCCGCATGACCACCGCCGCCCCCGCGGAAGCCGAAGCGCTGCGCGAGCGCCTGTCCCGGCTGGACACCGCCGCCCTCTCCGACGCCATGGACAGCCTGCGCACCCCGCCGTGCGTACTGCCGGGCATCGCCACGCGCACTCCCGGCACCGTCGCCTGCGGACCGGCCTTCACCGTCCGCTACCGCGCCGTGGACGACAGCACCACCTTCCACAACGCCGCCAACTACATCGACGACGTGCCGGCCGGCTCGGTCGTCGTCGTGGACAACGGCGGCAGCCGCACCTGCACCAACTGGGGCTCCCTGTTGAGCTCCGTCGCCCTGCACCGCGGCATCGCCGGCACGGTCGTACACGGCTCGGTGCGCGACGTGAAAGAGAGCCGCACCGCCGGATACCCCCTGTTCAGCACCGACGTGACGATGGTCAGCGGCAAGAACCGGGTGGTGCTGGACCGCACCGGCGCCAAGGTCGACATCGCCGGCACCCCCGTCGCTCCGGGTGACTGGATCTTCGCCGACGACAACGGCGCGCTGCGCATCCCGGCCGACCTCGTCGAGGAGGTCGTCCGCCGGGCAGAGGCCGTGGAGCGTACGGAATCCCGTATCCGGGAAGCCGCGCTCGGCGGCAGCAGGCTGGACGAGGCACGCGCCCGCTTCGGCTACGCGCGTCCGTGGGAGGACGGGGACAGCCATGACGTCCGCTGAACCCACCGAGAGAACCACTGCCGCGGAGCCGGCTGCCGAGCGGCCCACCCCGCAGGCCCCGCGGGACGCCCGCTTCATCGACGTCCACTACCACGTCGGCCCGGACGCGTATCTGCGCCGCCACACCGCCGTCACCGCCGGCGAGGTCTACGCCGGGCACGATGGCTGGGTCGTCCTGAAAAACCACCTGGGCTCGACCGCGGCCCAGGCATGGGAAGCCCGCATGCAGGGCCTGCCCGTCTCCGGCTCGATCGTCCTCAACGACCTGGCCGGCGGGTTCGATCTCCGGGCCGTTGAGCAGGCCGTCATCCAGCACGGCGAGGACAGCGGCCTGCGGCTGATCGTCCACCTGCCCACCGTCACCGGGCGCACCCACCGCAGCCGGCTGGCCCGCACCCCCTCCCATCCGCTCCTCGCCAACGGCCAGCGACCGCTCACCGTCGCCGACGACAACCATGTGCTGCGCCCGGAGGTCCGCGAACTGCTGCGCGCCGCCCGCGACTTGCCGGTGGTCATCTCCACCGGCCACGCCGACGGCAACGAGGTACGCCTCCTGGTCGACGAGGCCGTACGGCTGGACCTGCCCCGCCTGATGCTCAACCAGCCCGCCAACCCGATGACCGGACTGGCCTGCAAGGACCTGGTGGAGGTAGCCGCCGCCGAGCAGGTCTGGACCGAGCAGACGGCACTCACCCGCCTCCTCGAATACCAGGACTGGACCGACTTCGCCGACGTCCTGTCCCTCCTCCCGAGGGTCGTGTACAGCTCGGACCTGGGACAGCCCTCCCAGATGGACATCGAGCCATGGCTGAAGTGGAGCCGGGAAGCCTTCGACCGGGCCGGGCTGACTCCTGAGCGGGTCGCGGAGATCACCCACGCCGAGCCCCTGAAGATGCTGAGTCTGTGACCACGCCGTCGGTCCTGCCGACGCTGCTGCTCTCCCTGCCCCTCGTGCTCACCGCATGCTGGGCAGGGGGAGCACTGTGCCGACGGCTGGGACAGCCCCCCGTCATCGGCGAGATCGCCGCCGGCATCCTCCTCGGCCCGACCCTGCTCGGCCGCGCCTGGCCGTCGGCGACAGCCACGCTCTTCCCGCCCGGCCTCACCCCGGTCCTGGACTCCCTGGGCCAGCTCGGCCTGCTCAGCTTCATGTTCCTCCTCGGCCGGGAACTGGACCCACAAGAGGTGCGCGGCGACCGCCGCACCGCCCTCACCGTTGCCTTGACCGGCCTGGCCGTTCCCCTGCTGTGCGGTGTCCTGCTCGCCCTCGCCCTGTACGGCCCCTACGCCCCCGAGACCGCCGGCCGCCTCCCCTTCGCCCTCTTCCTGGGCATCACCCTGAGCATCACCGCCTTCCCCGTCCTGGCCCGCATCCTCACCGATCGTGACCTGACCGGCACCCGCCTGGGCACCCTGGCCCTGGCCTGCGCCGCCCTCGACGACGTGCTGGCCTGGTCGCTGCTGGCCCTGGTCGCCGCGCTCGCCCGCAGCACCTCCACCGTCACCGTCCTGTGGACGCTCCTGCTCACCGTCGCCTTCGCGGCACTGATGCTCCGCGTCGTCCGCCCGCTGCTCGCCTGGATCCTGCGGCGCACCCGGCCCGCGGTCACCTTCGTGCTCCTCACCGGCGGCCTCTGCCTGTCCGCCCTGGCCACCGACCGCATCGGCGTGCACGCCATCCTCGGCGCCTTCCTTTTCGGCGTCGCCGCCCCGCACGACCTCCCGTCCGTCCGCCAGGTGGCGGAGGGAATGGATCAGTTCGCCATTCCCCTCCTCCTCCCGCTCTTCTTCGCCAGTACCGGCCTGCGCATCGACATCGGCACCCTCGGCCCGTACCCGAGCGCGTGGCTGTGGTGCGCCGCGATTCTGCTCGTCGCGAGTGCCGCGAAATGGGGCGGCACCGCCCTGGCGGCCCGCGCCCGTGGCCTGGACTGGCGCGGCGCCCTCTCACTCGGCGCACTGATGAACTGCCGCGGCCTGACCGAACTCATCGTGCTGACCGCCGGACTGGACCTCCACCTCATCGGCGCGCAGTTGTACACCATGCTCGTCCTCGTGGCGCTGAACGCCACGGCACTCACCTCGCCCGCACTGACCGCCCTCACGCCACCGGCCGGAACGAAGCGAGAGCGGGAGCGGGAGCGGGAACGGGAGCGGGAGCGGGCCACAGCGCTGGCCGCAGGCAGGCTGAGCCGCCCCGGTTCGGAACCCCTCGGTTAGAAACGCCTCGGTTCGACACCCCTCGATGAGGGGGGACGAGGACGACCACGTGCCCTGCCGAAGTGGCACGGCCGGATCGCCCAGGAGCCGGAGGAAGCGTCAGCGCGGCTCTTCGTCCAGCCTTCCGGAGGCGATGGCACGTAGCGCTTCACAGTGTTCCGTGAAGGCGCCGCGTCCCTTGGGCGTGATGGAGAGCCACGTCCGGGGGCGCTTGCCCACGTATCCCTTGGTGACTTTCACGTAGCCGGCGGTTTCGAGCACGCTGATGTGCTTGGAGAGGGTCGAGTCGCTGACCTCGACCGTGTCGCGCAGAAACGGGAACTCGGTTCTGTCGGACGCCGCCAGGGTGGCCACGATGGAGAACCGCACCGGTGAGTGGATGACATCGTTCAGCCGGTGCCGGGGGTGACTCATGCTCGGTTCTCCCGGATGGCGCCGATGGCGGGCGGTATCGCGGTTGCCAGTGCCGCCGGTCCCCACCAGGCGGCATTGCCGGGGAATTGGGAGGTGCCCACGCTTATGGCGGTGACGTACACGGCGCCCCAGGTCGCGATGACGATGCTCTGCCGCCGGCCGAAGCCCTTGCGGTGCACCTGCTGGCGGGCGGCCCAGATGGAGATGCCGACGACGAACAGCACCCATGCCGCGGTGGCCACGGCGAACGCGGGGCCGCTGCCCGACATGCCCACGATGAAGGTGAAGGCGCAGCCGGCCGCTGCGTACGTCGCGAAGTAGCGCACGCACCAGCGGGAGCCGCGCCGCACCGCGGTGTTCAGTTTCGCGGCGAGCGCCAGGGCTTCCTTGGCTTGCGCCGGTGAATCGGTACTCATGTTTCCCCCCCCGTGTAGCTGCTTCGGTAGCGCTGTATCGCTAGGTTGGCATCTACTTTCCGCCTTGGCAAGTGTATTCGGGAGTGGAAAGAAGAGAGGTGTGAGGGGGCGTTGTGGCGTGGCGTTGTGACCGTGGCCAGTGGGCTGCGGGTGGCGGCTGCGGTGTGTGTCGCCGCGGCGGTGGCGGTGGCGGCGGCGATATGGGTCGCGTACGCGTGATCAACGACCGTACGCTCGGACACCGTTGAGCCCGGCGCCGGCCGAGGCCCACGCCAATGTCCGTGTGTGCTCGCGTGAGCGTCGATGAGCTGCGCGAACTCCTCGTCACCGGCGCGCCGATCGTGCGCGCGATCCCCCTCCCGGCCGTACGCACGCGGAGCGGTACGTCCGCAGCCTGTTCCAGGATTTCGGGCGCGCGCTGGGCGACGGGTCCCGGCTGCTGCCCCGCCTCGCGGCCGACCACCGCACTGAACACACTGACGCAAAGTTTTCGCGTTAAGGTGGAAGTGTGAGTGGCAGTGCGAGCGAACGTTCCGGGGCAGCGGCCAAGGGAAGCAAGAAGGCGGCCCGCCCCGGGGGGCGCAGCGCGCGGGTGCAGGAGTCGGTGCACCGGGCCGTGCGGGAGCTGATCACCGAGCGGGGGCGCGACGGGCTGACGGTGCCGGTGATCGCCGCACGCGCCGGGGTGACGCCGTCGACCGTGTACCGGCGGTGGGGTGACCTCCAGGAACTGCTGTCCGACGTGGCGGTGGAGCGGCTGCGGCCCGAGGGGCCGCCGGAGGACCACGGGTCGCTCCGTGCCGATCTCACCGCCTGGGCCGAAGCGTTCGTCGAGGAGATGGCGTCGCCGCCCGGACGTGCGTACATCCGTGACGCGCTGGCGGGGGATCCGGACGGCGGCAATGCCGGGCAGTGTTCGGACTACGCGGCCGACCAGGTGCGGATCGTTCTGGAGCGGGCCGCCGGCAGGGGCGAGGCGGTGCCGGATTTGGAAGAGGTCATGGACCACGTGGTCGCGCCGATGATGTACCGGATTCTGTTCCGCCAGGTCCCGCTGCCGTCGGGCGGGCCGGTGGGCGTGGAGTACGCGCGGGGGCTGGTGGCCAGGTTGCTGGCGGGCGTGGCCGCGGGCGGCTGAGCGCCGCACGGCGGCCCGAGCGTGTCCAGGAAGTGGAAGTGTGTCCGCGGGTTCCGGGCCCGTTACAGGGGAGCCAGCGCGGGTGCGTGGTGGCCGGTGGTCTCGTAGGCGTGGGCGAGCTGGAAGAGGGTCGCTTCGGACAGGGGGCGGCCGATCAGCTGCATGCCGATGGGCAGTCCCTGGTCGTCGAGGCCGACGGGCAGGGAGAGGGCCGGGAAACCGGTGAGGTTGGCGGGGGCTGAGAGGCGTACGTAGGCGTCGGAGACCGACTCCGTCGAGCCGTCGGGCCAGGTGAAGGACTGCCGGCCGGAGAGGGCGGCGGTGGCGGGGACGGTCGGTGCGGCGAGCGCGTCGATGCCGTCGGCGCCGTCCGCGCCGTCGAACAGGGACAGCCACGCCTGGTGCATGAGGGTGCGGGTGCGCTGCGCGCGGATGTAGTCGGTGGCGGGCACGAACTCGCCCGCCTCCAGAAGGGTCCGTACGTCCTCGGAGTACAGCTCGGGCGTGGCCCGCAGCGTGTCCTGGTGGTACGCCGTGGCCTCGGGCACCATGAGGCCCCATTGGGCGGCGTGGACGTACTCCGTCATCGGGACGTGTACGGGTACGGCGGTGGCGCCGAGCGCGGTGAGCGCGCCGACGGCGGCGTGGACCGCGGCCGCCACCTGGGGCTGTACGCGGTCGAAGTAGTAGGCCGTGGGGATGCCGATGCGCAGTCCTGCCACGGATGCGCCGAGGTTGCGGGTGTAGTCCTCGCGGGGGTGGCCGAGGGACGCCGGGTCGCGCGGGTCGTGTCCGGCGAGCGCCTGGAGGACGAGTGCCGCGTCGCTCGCCGTACGGGTGAGCGGGCCCACGTGGTCCAGTGACCACGCCAGTGAGGTCACGCCGTGCCGGGGGAGCAGGCCGTACGTCGGTTTCAGGCCGACGACGTGGTTGAGGGCGGCGGGCACGCGGATCGAGCCGCCGGTGTCGGTGCCGAGCGCGAAGGTGGCCGTGCCGGCGGCGACGGCGGCCGCGGAACCGCCGCTGGAGCCCCCGGCCACGTGCTCGGGTGACCAGGCGTTGCGGGTCTGCGGGGTGATCAGGCCGTAGGCGAACTCGTGGGTGTGGGTCTTGCCGGTCAGCACCGCGCCGGCGGCGCGCAGCCGCTCCGTCACGGCGGCGTCCGCGTCGGCCACGTGTCCGGCCCGTACCCGGGAGCTCGCCGTGGTCGGCACGCCGGCGACGTCGATCAGGTCCTTGAGCGCCACGGGGACGCCGTGCAGCGGTCCGCGGTGGCGCCCGGCGGCGATCTCCCGTTCGGCTTCGCGGGCGGAACGCAGCGCGGCCTCGGCGGTCACCGTCGCGTAGGCGCCGGACTTCGGGTCGACGGCGGCGATGCGGTCGAGGACGGAGGTGGTGAGTTCGACGGGTGAGAGGGCGCGGTCCGCGATGAGGCGGGCGGCTTCGGTGAGGGTGAGTCGGTAGGCGGAGTTCACGGGGCCGTCCTCGGGGCGGTGGCGGGTGTGGGGGTGAAGGCGGTGGCGGGGAAGGTGTCGCCCAGAGGGAGGCGGCGCAGGGTGCCGAGGACGGTGTCGACGGCGTTCACGGTGGCCGTGACGCCGGGCAGCCGGTTTGCGGGGAGCGGCAGTCCGGCCCGGAGGGCGAGGCGGGTGATGTCCTCGGTGGTCAGGGGTGGTGCGGAGGGGGTGGGGTCGTGGCTGGGCACAGGGCCTCCGTGCGAGGTGGTGGGGTCGGAGGGGCTTCTTGGGGCGGGACGGGCGCCCCCGCCGCGGCAAAAGCTAATGCTTTGCGTTTGGTGAGCGTAGGGGGCTAGGGTCGCTAAACGCAAATGTTTCGCTTTTGCCGGTGCGGCGGTTCCGCGCCGAACCCGTACGGAGGTCACCATGCCCAGCGATTCAGCGACCGTCTGGCAGATCGGCGACATCGTCGTGCACCGGATCGACGAGCTGGTGCTGCCGCCCGAGACCGGCGCGTGGCTGCTCCCGGGGGCCACGCCCGGCCTCGTCGCCGAAGTTCCCTGGTTGCAGCCGTCGTTCGCCACCCCCGACGGCACCCTGCGGGCCGCCGTGCACACCTTCGCCCTGGAGATCGGCGGGCTGCGCGTGCTGGTCGACACCGGCGTCGGCAACGGCAAGACGCGCGCGAACGCGGCCTGGCACCAGCTCGACACGCCGTACCTGCAACGGCTCGAAGCCGCCGGGTTCCCGCCCGGGAGAGTCGACTACGTGATCAACACCCACCTCCACGCGGACCACGTCGGCTGGAACACCCGGCGCTCCGAAGACGGCAGTTGGGTGCCGACGTTCCCCCGTGCCCGGTACCTCACCGCACGCGCGGAGTACGCCTACTGGTCCGGCGCCGACATGGAGGAGAGCCGCCGCCAGATGTTCCGCGACTCGGTCGACCCCGTACAGGAGCACGGCCTGCTGGACCTGGTCGACGTCACCGCGCCCGGCACCGAGGTCGTCCCGGGGCTCACCCTCGTACCGGCGCCCGGCCACACGCCGGGGCAGAGCGCGGTCGCGCTGCACAGCCGGGGCGAGTCGGCCCTCATCACCGGGGACTGCGTGCACCATCCCGTGCAGCTGGCCCATCCGGAGCTGTGCAGCAGTGTCGACTTCGACCCCGAGGAAGCCGTCAGGACGCGCCGGCGGCTGCTCGACGAGGCGGCCCGGACCAACGCGTTGGTGCTCGGAAGCCACTTCGCGGCGCCGACCGGCGGGCTGGTGCGGCCGGGCGCTGGCGGCGCGGGCGAGGGGGCGTACCGGCTGGTGACCGAGGGCTGAGCAGCAGTCCGGCGGGGCCTGTGATGCCCTTGGGGAGCCGGGGGACGGGTGGCAGAATGCCCGCGCCGACGTTCGGCGTTGGCCTTCCGCGTGCCGTACGGGCCGACGGGCCCGGCGCGTTGGGCTGCGGCGCCGTCCCGTACGGCGCGGCAACAGCGGCAACGGGAAGGCAGGAGAGCACATGACGGCGCCCCGGCGTGGTTTCGCGGACTACCAGTACGAGATCTACCTGAAGGGCCTGGAGGACCAGACCCCGCCGTTCACCACCGACCTCGCCGCCCTGGAGGACGCCGCCCGCGAGCGGATGGGCCCGCGGCCCTACGGGTACGTGGCGGGCGCGGCCGGCACCGGCGCCACCGCACGGGCCAACCTCGCCGCGTTCGACGCGCACCGCATCGTCCCCCGGATGCTGCGCGACGCCACCGAGCGCGACCTGCGCACCACCGTGCTCGGCAGCGAACTGGCCGCCCCGCTGCTGCTCGCGCCCATCGGCGTGCAGACCATCGTGCACCCGGACGGCGAGCGGGCCACCGCGCGCGCGGCCGCGGCGGCCGGGGTGCCGATGGTGCTGAGCACCGCCGCCTCGCACACGATCGAGGAGGTCGCCGAGGCCAACGGGGACGGGCAGCGCTGGTTCCAGCTGTACTGGCCGCACGACGACGAGGTGACCGTCAGCTTCCTGGACCGCGCCCGCGCGGCCGGGTACACGGCCCTGGTCGTCACGCTGGACACCTGGCAGCTCGCCTGGCGCCCGCGCGACCTGGACCAGGCGTATCTGCCGTTCATCCGCGGCAACGGCGTGGCCGTCCCGTTCTCCGACCCGGTCTTCCGCTCCCGCCTGGAGCGGTCCGTCGAAGAGGATCCGCAGGCCGCCGTCTTGAAGTGGCTGCCGATGTTCAGCGGGCGCGCGCACACCTGGGACCGGCTGCGTTTCCTGCGCGAGCACTGGGACGGACCGATCGCCCTCAAGGGCATCGTGCACCCGCAGGACGCGCGCCGGGCCGTCGAGGCGGGCATGGACGGCATCGTGGTCTCCAACCACGGCGGGCGCCAGGTGGACGGGGCGGTGGCGGCGCTCGACGCGCTGGCCGACGTGGTGGCCGAGGTGGGCGGCGAGACGGAGGTGCTGTTCGACTCCGGCGTCCGCAGCGGCGCCGACGTGCTGAAAGCGCTGGCCCTGGGCGCGCGTGCGGTGCTGCTCGGCCGCCCGTACGTCTACGGCCTGGCCCTCGGCGGCGAGGCCGGGGTGCGGCACGTCGTACGGGGGCTGCTCGCGGACCTCGACCTGACGATGGGGCTGGCGGGCTGCGCGGGCGTCGCCGAGGTGGGGCCGGAGCTGCTGCGCTGACCGGAGGAGCGAGGTGGCGGCCCGACCTTTTGGGGCTCGCCGTCCGCCGCGCGCCGGGGCGCGCGCTCCCCGGCGTGTTGGCCCCCGCATGGCGGCACCCTTGAATGCTTAAGGGCATATCGGGGCAAGTGTCTCCAGTCGTTGCAGTCTGCGGTGGGCGTGCCCCGGGAGGCCCCTCGATGAACCAGAGAACGTTCCGTACCGCGGCGGCCACCGGGTGCGCCCTGCTGGTCGCGGCCGTGGGGCCGGCCTGCACGGGCACCGCGCACGCCGCCTCACCGGTCGGCCTGGCGACGGCCCGCGTGGCCGACGCCGTGCGGTTCCCCTGGCTCGTCGGCCCGGTCGTCGTGGCGCACCGCGGCGCCTCGCGGGCGGCGCCGGAGAACACGCTCGCCGCGGTGGACGCGGCCGAGCGGCAGGGCTTCAAGTGGGTCGAGAACGACGTGCAGCAGACCCGCGACGGCAAGCTGGTGGTGGTGCACGACGGCACGCTCACCCGCACCACCAACGTCAAGCGGGTGTTCCCCCAGCGCGCCCCTTGGCGGGTACGCGACTTCACGGCCGCCGAGATCGCCCGGCTGGACGCCGGAAGCTGGTTCGGCAAGGGCTTCGCGCGCGAACGTGTCCCGACGCTCCGGGAGTTCCTGCGCCGGATGGACGAGCACGACCTGCGGCTCCTGCTGGAGATCAAGAACCCGCAGCTGTATCCCGGCATCGAGGGGCGCATCGTCAAGGAGCTGTCGGCGGCGGGCTGGCTGGACCGGCAGCACGTACGCCGCCGGCTGGTGGTGCAGAGCTTCGGCGCGAACAGCGTGCGGACGGTGCACGGGCTGGTGCCCGAGGTGCGTACGGGGTTCTTGGGCAACCCGCCGCTGAACGCCCTGCCGTCATACGCGCGCTACGTCGACCAGATCAACCCCCAGCTGTCCAAGGTGGACGCCCGGTACGTGGCCGCCGTCCACCGGCTGCGCGGCGCGCACGGCCACCGGCTGGACGTCTTCGCCTGGGACGTACCGCTGCAGAACCACCTGGGGATCGCCTCCACTTACGGGTTCGACGGGGTCATCGTCTGAGGGCTCGCACCCGAGGGGCCGCGTCGCGCCTGAGGAAGGGCCCGGCCGCAGCCGTGCGCCGGGGCCCGCGGGCCGCTTTCCGGCCCGCCCGCCGCTGCCATGACAGGATGGCCGGTCGTGACGATACGGGTGCTGATCGCGGACGATCAGGAGATGGTCCGCCGGGGGCTGCGGCGGATACTGGAGAGCCAGCCGGACATCGACGTCGTGGGCGAGGCGGCCGACGGCGTGGCGGCCCTGGAGGCGGCCCGTACGCTGCGGCCCGACGTGGCGCTCGTCGACATCCGCATGCCGCGGATGGACGGCCTGGAGGTCACCCGGCGGCTGGCCGGCACCGGCCCGGCCGAGCCCGGGGACGGCGCCCTGCCCAAGGTCAGGGTCGTCGTCGTGACCACCTTCGACCTCGACGAGTACGTCTACCCCGCCCTGCGGCACGGCGCCTGCGGCTTCCTACTGAAACGTTCCGGCCCGAGCCTGCTGGTGGAAGCCGTCCGCGCGGCCGTCGCGGGGGACAGCCTGATCAGCCCCTCGATCACGGTCCGGCTGCTCAAGCACGTCACCGTCGACCGGCCGGCGGCGCCGCGCGCCCTGGAGGCGCTGACCGAGCGCGAGACCGAGATCGCCGGGCAGGTCGCCGCGGGACTGACCAACGCCGACATCGCCCGCGAGCTGTTCATCTCGGCGGGCACGGTCAAGACCCATGTGGCCAGCATCCAGCGCAAACTGGGCGTACGGAACCGCGTCGGCATCGCGGTGCACGCCTGGGAGATGGGGTACGCGGGACGGGAGCGCACGCAGTGGTGAAGGACGCCGGGAGCGTGGCGTCCCCGGACCGGGCTGCCCCTCCTGTATCCACCCGGCGGCTTCGATGGTGCGTGGCCCTGGCGTTGTTGGTGCTGCTCCCGCTGCCGCTCGGCAGGGAAGGACTCGCGTTCGCGTCCTTCGTCGCGGCGGTGCCGGCCGCCGTGGCGGCGTTCGCCGCGCCGATGCGCTGGCCGTGGGGCCGGGTCACGCTCACCACCGCCGTGACCACGGTCGCCGTCCTGTCCCTGGCCGCCGACATCCTGTACCGCGGGCCGAAGGACTACGCGGCACTGTGGGAGACGGCCGAGATCCCGGCACTGCTGGTGCTGGCGGGGCGGCAGATCCGCCGGGAGCCGGCCCGGCAGGCCGCGATCGGCGGCTTCCTGGTGGTGGCCGCTTTCGTCCTGCTGCCGCTGCGCTTTCTGAACGCCGAGCCGCCCGTGAAGGGCAGCGCGGTCGTCGTGCTGAGCGCGCTGGCGCTGTTCCTGGCCGTGGCCGCGGCCGGTACCGGCCTGTACCTGCGCGCGCAGGACGACCGCCGCGCCCGTGCGGTGGCGCGGGCGATGCGCGACCAGCGCCTCGAAGTCGCCGGTGACCTGCACGACTTCGTCGCGCACGAGGTGACGGGCATCGTCTTGGAAGTGCAGGCCGCGCGGGTCGCGGAGTACGACAGGGAACAGACGGCGGAGCTGCTGGCGCGGTTGGAGGAGGCGGGGCTGCGGGCCCTGGATTCGATGGACCGTACGGTACGGACACTGCGCGCCCCGGAGGGCAGCGGGGCCGCTGACCGGCGGACGGCCGTGGCGGGGCACGAGCACCCGGAGGCCGCCGACCAGGGCGAACTGCCGCCGACCCGCCTCCACGGGCTGGCGGACCTGGCCGGAATGGTCGAACGGTTCGCCGCGACCGGCGGCGGACGGGGGAGCGGGGAAGACGGCGGCGATGCCGGAGCGGGCCGCACGAACGGCACCGGCGTCCGCGTCACGCTCGCCCTGGACGACAGCCTGCCGGGCACGCTGCCCCGCGCCACCGAGGACGCGGTGCACCGCGTGGTGCTGGAGGCCCTGACCAACATCCGCCGGCACGCGGCCGGTGCCGGACGGGTGGACGTGGAGGTCACCCGGGCTCCGGACGGCGGCGGGCCTGCGGTCTCGGTGACGGTCACCGACGACGGCGGCGGGCGCTTCTCGGGCCCGCTGGGCCTGCCCGCCAGGAACGGCGGCGGCACCGGCCTCGCGGCGCTCACCGCCCGCGTCGAGGCGCTCGGCGGCACCCTGTCGTGCGGCCGGCACGGGCCCGGCTGGCGGGTCAGCGCCGTACTCCCGGCCACCTGACCCTCCTCCGGCACTCCCGCAACATCCGCCGCGAACAACCACCGCGATATCTGCCGAACGGCAGATGTGGCCCGGCCCGTGAACGCCGATCCTCGACATGTGCAGCCAACCCGCACTTCGGAGGATCGATTCCGGTGGTTTCTCGCAGGACACGTACACGCAGCAGCGCGGCCCCGCTCGGGGCGGGCGGCCGCACGGCCATAGCCCGTATCGCGGCGGCCTGCGCCGTCGTATCCCTGGGCGTCGCGCTCACCGGCTGCTCCGTGGACGCCAAGAGTGCCGAGCCGGCGGTGAAGACCTTCGCCTTCAAGGGGCGGACGCTGGACGTGAAGACCCACGAGATACCGGTCGACCTGGTCGCCACCGACCGCCAGGACATCAGGGTCACCCGCTGGTTCGACGCGAAGAGCGGCGAGAAGCACCTGCGGTGGGAGCTCGAGGGGGACACGCTCGACCTGGAGGCGGGGTGCAGCGGGCTGGCGATCTGCGACGCCCGCTTCAAGGTCGAGGTGCCGCGCGGCGTGACCGTGCTGCGCGACGGCGCCAAGACGGACCTGTCGGGCCAGAACCGGCCGCGCGACAAGGAACAGGCCCGCTCATGACCACTCTCGAACTCCTCGGCGTCAGCAAGGTCTACCGCGGCGGCAAGCAGGCGGTGGACGGCCTGACCCTCCGGATGGGCCCCGGCCTGCTCGGCCTGCTCGGGCCCAACGGCGCGGGCAAGTCGTCCCTGATGCGCATCGCCGCGACGCTCACCCGGCCCACCGCGGGACAGCTGCTCTTCGAGGGCCAGGACGCGGTGCGTCGCCCCGAGCCGCTGCGCGCCGCACTCGGCTACCTCCCGCAGGACTTCGGCGTCTACCCGAACCTGACGGCGCGCGAATTCCTGGCGTACCTCGCCGCCGCCAAGGGCGTGCCCGCCGGCCGCGCCCGTACCCGCATCGGCGAACTGCTCGAACTGCTCAACCTGACCGAGGCGGGCAAGCGGCCGCTGGGCGCCTATTCGGGCGGCATGCTGCGCCGGGTCGGCATCGCACAGGCGCTGCTCGCCGACCCGAAGGTGCTCATCGTCGACGAGCCGACGGCCGGGCTCGACCCGGAGGAGCGGGCCCGGCTGCGCACCCTGCTCGCCGGACTGGCCATGGAGCGCGTGGTGCTGCTCTCCACCCACATCGTCTCCGACATCGAGTCGGTGGCCGGGGACATCGCCGTCGTCGCGGGCGGCCGGCTGCTATGCCGGGGCACCCCGGATGAGCTGCTCGCGCAGGTCGCGGGGCAGGTATGGGAGGTGACCGCCGCCCCGGGGGACGTACCGGCGCTGCAGGCGCGGCACACCGTCAGCCGGATGGTCCGTACGCCGGGGGGCGTACGGATCCGGCTGCTGTCGCCGACGCGGCCGTACGAGGGCGCGCTGCCGCTGACGCCCGACCTGGAGGACGCCTACCTCGCGGCGGTCGGCGCTGGAGGCGCCCGATGAGCCCGCGCATGCTCGGCGGCCTGGCGCTGGCCGACTTCCGCGACCGGGTGCGCCGGCCCGCGTACGCCGTGACGCTGCTGGCCGCGGTCGGCCTGGGCTACCTCGCCGTGCCGCAGCCCGGTTCGCACTGGGTCATCCTCCAGGTAGGCGACTTCCGCGGCACGTACAACAGCGCGTACGTCGGCGTGGCCACCGCCCTCGCGGCGGCGCTGTGGCTGCCACTGGCCGGGTTCTACGTCGTACGCAACGCGCTGGCCAGGGACGAGCGTTCGGGCGTGGGCCGGCTGCTCGCGGCCACACCGCTGCGCACCACGGGATATTTCGCGGGCAAGCTCCTGAGCAACGTGCTGGTGCTCGCCTCGATGCTGGGTGTGCTGGCGGTGACCGCGCTGGTCATGCAGCTGGCGCGCGGTGAGTCGTACACCGTCGACCCGCTGGCGCTGCTGATGCCGTTCGTGCTGGTCGCGCTGCCGCTGATGATCGTCACGGCGGCCGCGGCGCTGCTGTTCGAATCGATACCGGTGCTGCGCGGCGGGGTGGGGAACGTCGTCTGGTTCTTCGTCTGGATGGTGCTGGTCCTGGGCGGGCAGCGGCCGCACGCCCCGCTCGGCGGCATCGGAATACACGGCGCCGTAGCCACGATGCGGGACGACCTCATCGCCCAACACGGTTCTATAAGTGGCGAGTTCAGTCTCGGTTTCACCTACCTGGAACAGCCGCTGCGCACCTTCGTGTGGCACGGCTTCACCCCTGAGCGGGAGTTCGTGCTGAGCCGGGTGGCGGTCGTCCTCGCCGCCGCGGCGCTGGCGCTGCTGCCCGCCCTCTGGTTCGGCCGCTTCGATCCGGCGCGCGGGGGAGCGCGCGGCGCGAAGGCAGGCCGAGTGGCGCAGCCGGTCCCGGGGCACCCAGCCCCGGGCCCGGCTCTGCCCGACGCGCCGACTCCGGCACCCGCACCCACCACGCCCCTACCGCCCCCAACCCTGACCACCACTCCATCCACCACCGGCACCGGCTACCACCGCCTTCTCCACGGCGAACTGCGCATCCTTCTCCAGGGAGTCGCCTGGTGGTGGTGGACCGGCGCGGCCCTCATATCCCTGGTCGGCTTCTGCGTGCCGACCTCCGGCATCGGCCGCGTGGTCCTGCCACTGGCCTGGATCTGGCCCGTACTGATCTGGTCCAGGCTCGGCACCCAGCGGCACGAGAACGGGGTGCAGGCCCTGCTCGGCAGCTACCCGGCAGCCAGGCGCCGCGCGCTCGCCGAATGGACGGCGGGCCTGGTGCTCACCGCTGCCGTCGGGTGCGTACCGCTGCTGCGCCTGGCGATGGCGGGGGAGTGGCAGGGCGTGGCCTCCTGGGTGGGCGGAGCGCTGTTCATACCCTCCCTGGCCCTGGCCCTGGGCTCGCTCTCCCGTACTCACCGGCTCTTCCAGGCCCTGTACCTGCCGCTCTGGTACAGCGTCTTCAACGGCCTGTCGTTCCTCGATTACATGGGAGCGACCCGGCCCGAGGGGCAGCCGGCCGCGCTCTCCCCCGTACTCGTCACGGCGCTCGCGGCCCTGCTGCTGGCCGGAGTGCTGGCGGTGGCGGGCCCGCTGCGCAGGGCCCCGGCCGTCTCGTAGGGTCGCAGGGGCGGCACCCCGCCGGACGTACGCGCGTAAGCCGCCCCAGGGCGCAGAAGGAGCAGAGGAACGACCATGACCGACACCGTCTGGGGCGGGGCGCAGCTGGACCTCGACGCGTACCTCGCACGCATCGGGTACGAGGGCGAGCGCGCGCCGACACTCGCCGCACTGCGGGAGCTGCACGCCCGGCACGCCGCCACCTTCGGCTTCGAGAATCTGGAGATCGTCCTCGGCCGGCCGGTCCTGCTGGACCTGAAATCCCTCCAGGAGAAAATGGTCGGCCGCCGCCGCGGCGGCTACTGCTACGAGCAGAACCTGCTGTACGCGGCCGCCCTGGACCGCCTCGGCTTCGCGGTCTCGGGCCTGGGCGCCCGCATCCGCATGGGCGAGACCAAGATCCGCCCGGTCACGCACGCGTTGCTCAAGGTGCGGCTGGACGACGAGGACTGGATCACCGACGTCGGCTTCGGCGGCGAAGCGCTGCTGGAGCCGGTCCCGCTGCGCGACGGCGTCGAGGCCCGCCAGGGCGGCTGGACGTTCGGCCTGGTCAGGGAGGGAACGGACGGCACCTGGGTACTGCGCTCGCGGCATGAGGACGGCTGGTTCGACCTGTACGCCTTCGGCCCCGAGGCCCGCTACCCCGCCGACTACGGCGTCTTCAACTACTACATCTCCACGCACCCGCGCTCGCCGTTCACCGGCCGCATGGTGGTCCAGCAGCCCGGGCCCGACCTCCGCCGCACCCTGATCGGCACGGAGCTGACGCTGACCCGCGCCGACTGGTCCCGCGAGGTGCGCCAGGTACCGGCCGACGAGATCCCCGCCGTACTGGCGGCCGAATTCGGGCTCGTACTGGACGAGCGGGACGCGGCCGACCTGGTGGCACTGCACCGGGAACAGCCGGTGGCGTAAGGCCGGGACCCGGCGGGCGGTGAGCGTGCATCGGCGGGCAGCCTACGGCCGACAGCCCTAACGCACGACCGCGAATCCCTCGATCTCCACCAGCGCCGCCTCGTCCCACAGCCGGGTCGCGCCGATGACCGCCATCGCCGGGTAGTCGCCGCCGACCAGCCGCTTCCAGACCTGCCCGATGGCCGCGGCGTTGCGGCGGTAGTCGGCCACGTCCACGGCGAAGACGGTGAGCTTGGCGAGGTCGCCGGGGCCCGCTCCGGCGGCCGCCGCAGCGGTCAGGAGGTTGACCAGCGCGCGTTCGAACTGCTCGACGACGCCGTCGCCGACGATGCGGCCGGCCCCGTCCAGCGCGGTCTGCCCGGCCAGGAAGACGACCGTGCCGGGCGCGGCCCGCACCGCGTGGCTGAATCCGGTCGGCGGCGACAGCTCGGGCGGATTCACCCGCTCGAAACCGCCTGGCTTCTCCGTACCCGGTTCCCGTCGTTCGCTCATGCCCGGTGTGCCCCCTCCGTAGCCGACTCGTACCGCAGTCCATCTCACCGCACCGCTGAGGCCCTGTCAGGTCAGCCGCGCTCCCCGTGCAGCGCGGCACGCAGCCGACCGGTCCAGTGGGCCGTCGCGTCCCGTGCGAGCCGGGACTCGGGCGCGAACATCTCGAAGCCGTGCCAGGCCCCCGGAACGTAGTGCAGGGCGACCGGCACACCGGCGTCCGTCAGGCGCCGGGCGTACGCGAGGCCGGTGTCCCGCAACGGATCGAGGCCGCAGACGATTATCGAGGCCGCGGGCAGGCCGCGCAGGTCGTCGGCGCGGGCCGCCGCGGCGTACGGGTACGCGCCGGATCCCTCCGGCAGGTAGTGCCGCCAGCCCTGCCGCACGAACGGCCCGTCCGGAAGCCGCGGGTCCGCGTCCGCCGGCGTCGGGCCCGTACCCGCCGAGTCGTCCAGGTCGGGCACGACCAGAGCCTGGTGCACAAGGGCCGGACCACCCCGGTCGCGGGCCATCAGAGTGACGGCGGCGGCGAGACCGCCCCCGGCGGAATGCCCGCTGACCGCCAGGCGCGCGGAGTCGACACCGAGCGCCGCGGCCTGCCCCGCGGCCCACTCCACAGCGAGATAGCAGTCCTCGGCCGCGGCGGGACAGCGGTGCTCCGGAGCGAGGCGGTACTCCACCGAGACGACCGCGGCCCGCACCTCGCGGACCAGCTCGATCGCCGTACGGTCCTCACCGGGCGGCGCCTGCCCGAACGTGTATCCACCACCGTGGAACTGCAACACCACCGGCAACGCCCCCGGCACCCCCGCCGGCCGGTACACCTCGACGGCCAGCGCCGAACCGTCCGGCCGCGGCACCGCGAACCGCTCGCTCACCACGCCCCCGCGATCCGCCGGGAAATGGCGGGCCAGCGCGTGCAGCCCGGCACGGGTGCCCTCGATGTCGGCATACGGATCAGCAAGCGGAGGCAACTGCTCCAGCACCGGCGCCAGCTCAGGATGAACGTACACAGCACCCCTCCTTCACCCCACCCCTCCTACCCCACCCCCGCCCCACTCACTTCGCATCCGCATAACACTCCACCACCGCCGTACTGAACGGAAACCGCACCGGCGTCTCACCGAACGCGATACGCCCCGCCACTTCCGCCGCCTCCGCGACCATCCCCGCCACCGTCTCCGCCTCCTCCTCCGGAGCGTGCACGATCACCTCGTCGTGCTGGAAGAACACCAACTCCGCCCGCAGCGGCGCCAGCGAACGGCGCAGCGCCGCCAACATCAGCAGCGCCCAGTCGGCGGCACTGCCCTGCACCACGAAATTCCGGGTGAACCGCCCGCGCGCCCGCGCCCCCGCCGTGCTGCCGTACACCGGCACCTCCTCCTGCGGCAGCCCCGCCTCGTCGGGCGGCACCACCGAAACCGGCGGACAAGTACGCCCCAGCCACGTCCGCACGAGCCGCCCCTCCTCACCCGCACGCGCCGCCGCGTCCACGTACTCCACCGCGTCCGGATACCGCCGCCGCAGATCCGCCATATGCTTCAGCGCGTCCCCCGACGTCTGCCCGTAAACGGCCCCCAACAGCGCCAACTTCGCCTGCATACGATCACCCCCGAACACCCGCGCCGCCAGATCCGCATACAGGTCACGCCCGCTGCCCGCCACCTCCATCAGCCCACGGTCCCGCGACACCGCCGCCAGCACCCGCGGCTCCATCTGCTCGGCATCGGCAACCACCAGACGCCAGCCCGGATCCGCCACCACGGCCCTGCGCACCACCTTCGGAATCTGCAACGCACCACCGCCGTTCGTGGTCCAGCGCCCCGACACGGTGCCCCCGGGCAGATACTCCGGCCGGAACCGGCCCCCGTGCACCCACTGCTGCAACCACGCCCACCCGTGCGCCGTATGCAGCCGGTACAGCCGCTTGTACTCCAGCAACGGCGCGACCGCCGGATGCCGCACCTCCTGCAACTCCCACTTACGCGTCGAACGCAGCGCGATCCCGGCACCGGCGAACGCCTTGACGATCTCCGCCGGCAAGTCGGGCCGCACCCGCACACCCTCCCCGAACGCCCGCGACACCTCCTCGGCCAGCTCCGCCATACGCCGCGGCTCCAACCCACCCGGATACCGCTCGCCCAGCAGCTCGTCCAACAGCTCCCGGTGCACGTCCGCCCGCCACGGCAGCCCGGCCCGGCGCATCTCCTCCGCCACGAGCATGCCGGCCGACTCCGCGGCCAGCAGCAACCGCATCCGGCCCGGGTGCGCCGTCTCCTCCGTACGCGCCAACTGCCCGGCGTACACCTCCAGCAGCGCCGTGAACTCGTCCACCCCCGGCGGCAGCGGAACCGGGCCCGGCTCGAACAACGACGGCTGCGTCTCCGCGCCACGCACGGGCGGATCGTCGGGCACTGGCAGCCGGTGCAGCCGCGCCCACGCCGCGGCGAGCGACCGCGGCTGGCCCGACTGCCCCTCCTCGTGCCCGATCAGCAACGCCTCGGCGGCCTCTACGTCGTAACACCGCTCGACGCGGATGCCTGCGGCGAGCAGCTTCCGGTACGTCTCGTGGGTGCTCCGCCACACCCAGCGGTCCGCGGTGGGGTGCGCGCGGATGGCCTCCGCCACGGTTGCGGCGCGAACCTCCGCCCCCGTCGGCCGCCCGGCCTCGTCTACGGCGCACGCCCGTACGCTGCCGTCTTCTGTTTCCCCGACCACCCACCGCATACCGTTAGCTTCGCATCGGCCACTGACAGGGGTGCGCTGCGCGCGGCGTTCGCGCTGTCGCGCGGGGTTGCGCTGGTTTGGTCGTGGGTCGGGGCCGCGCAGGGGGGTGTCTCCTCACCGCACTCGCGGACGCCATGTCTTGAAAGCTGAACCTGGTGTTGCGAGCTGTCGGCTGCGGGGACACCCCCCTGCACGTCCCCTCCGGCCGGATTGGCAGCCCCGCGCGAGTGGGGGTGGGGGAGGGAAAGACACCAGTAGCGCAGCAACCAGGAGGCGGCCTCCTCGCCCCCGGGGGGAGAGACAAAGAACTGCCCCCTTCGGGGGGCCTCGGCCACGACGGCGGGGTGGCCGCCATCCGGGCCCGGGGCCGGGGACACGCAGGGGGCTCCCCGCAGCCGACACGTCGCTACACCAGGTTCAGCGTTCAAGACATGGTTTCCGCGACTGCGGTGAGGAGTGCCCCCTGCGGGGCCCCGGCCCCCCACCCACCGGACGGAACGCGCAATCGCGCGAAGCGCGAACCAGGCGAGTGGGAAAGCCGCCCGCACAGCGGGCGTGCGTCAACGGGAGCCACTGGCCGGTTACGGCCCCTTCCCGACCCGCGCCACCGGCGGGAGAATGCGCCCGCCAACCCGCACCGCACCACCACGCGCCCCCGTAACCCACGGCAGACAAGGGAGTCGCCCATATGGCCATCGCGCACCGCGCCATCGGTTCCGGACCGAACCCGGTGATCGTGCTTCACGATTGGTTCGGAACCTCGGCCTCCTGGGGCTCTGTCCTGGATTTCCTGGACCGGGACGCCTTCACGTTCGTCTTTCTCGACTGCCGCGGCTACGGCGACCGCAAGTACGTCCCGGGCCGCTACGACCTGCCGGAGATCGCCGGTGACGCGCTGGCGCTCGCCGACCAGCTCGGGTGGGAGCGGTTTTCGCTGGTGGGCCACTCGATGGGGGCGAAAGCAGCGCAGCAGGTGCTGGTCCGCGCGCCCCATCGGGTGAACCGTCTGCTGGGTGTCGCGCCCGTGCCGGCCGGCTCGTACCCGATGGACGGGGCGACGCGTGAGCTGTTCTACGGGGCTTCCACGGACCCGGCCAAGCGGCGCGCCATCATCGATCTGGTGACCGGTCACCGTACGAGCCGGGTCTGGCTGGACCGTATGGTCCGGCACTCGCTGGACATCTCCCGTGAGGAGGCGCACGCCGCCTATCTGGCCAGCTGGCAGACGCTGGATCTGTCGGAGGCGGTCGTGGACGCCGTCAAGCGGTATCCGGTCCCCGTTCGGGTCGTCGTCGGCGCCTACGATCTTGCGCTGACCGCGGATCTGATGCGGCAGACCTGGCAGCAGTGGTATCCGCAGGTCGAGATCGTCACGCTGGAGGGGTCGGGGCACTATCCGATGCACGAGGCCCCGGTGGCTCTGGTCACCACGATGGAGGAGTTCCTCCGCGCCTGACCGCCTGCGGGATCCGGGCCCGCCGCGCCCGTACCTCCAACCTCTGCCAGCATGGCTTCGTACCGCCCATACCGGAGCGAAACGCGACATAGGGCACGTGGCCGACGAAGCGAGGTGCGGGCATGCGGGTGGCGCTGGCGCAGACGGACTGCGCGCTGGGCGAGGTGGACACGAACCTCGCCACCGCGCGGGAGGAGGTCGAGAAGTCGGCGGAGCAGGGCGCCGACGTCGTCGTCTTCCCCGAGCTGAGCCTGCACGGGTACCACCTGGGCGCGCTGTCCCTGGATGCCTCGGTCGAGTCGCAGGACCAGCGGCTGCGCGACCTGAGCGTGCTCGGCCCGGACGTCCTCGTCGGATTCCACGAGCACACGATGCTGCGCGCCTACAACACGGCCGCCTACTACGCGGGCGGCTCCCTCGTGCACACCCACCGCAAGCTGTACCTCCCGAACTACCTGGCCTGGGAGGAGCGCAAGCACGTCAGCCCCGGCCAGTCGCTGCGCGCGTACGACCTGGTCAAATCGCCCAGCGGCGGCCGCGGCGCGACGCTGGTCTGCAACGACGCCTGGCAGCCGGTCCTGCCCTGGCTCGCCGTCCAGGACGGTGCCGAGGTCTTGTTCATTCCCACCAACAGCGCGGCCAGCCTCGACCCGGAGGCCATGGACACCGGCTTGTACTGGGACACGTTGCTCTCCTATACGGCGCGGATGCTCCAGTGCTGGGTCGTCTTCGTCAACCGCGTGGGCAACGAGCACGGCGCCACCTTCTGGGGCGGTTCCCGCGTGGTGGACCCGCGCGGCACGGTGGTGGCGCAGGCGCCGAAGTGGGAACCCGCGCTGGTCACGGTGGACATCGACCCCTCGGAGGCGCGCCGGCAGCGCCGCGCCGTCCCCCTGGTCGCCGAGGCCCGCCTCGGCCTCGTCGGCCGTGAGGTCCGCCGCCTGATCGACGAGGGCGGCGACAGCTGAGAGAGGGGCACGCTCGTTCGGGTGAAGAGTCACCCGAACGCCCGCGTGGTATCGCCTAAGGTGGCAGTGTCGCTCCGCACGAAGGAGGTCCCGTGGCATTGGCAGCCCCAGAGCGCAGTCCGCACACGGTCGGCGACGAGGACACGGTCGCATCGATCGAGGACGCCTTCGAAGCGTTGAGCGCGGCAGCCCCCGAGGGGTGGCGCGTGGAGCTGATCGAGGGGGAAATCCACGTGGTGCCACCTGCCAACGGTGAGCATGAGGAGATCGTGTCCGAAGTCGCGGACCAGGTTGCCGGCCGCCGGAAGGACGCGAAGCTCCGCACCCGTACGGGGCTCGGCCTCAGGGTGCCGGGCGCTTCCCTCACCGGGAAGGTCGTCCCCGACCTGGTGATCGCCCCGAAGGGCAGTTTCAGCGACACGTTGGAGTACCACGACCCGTCACCGGTGATGCTGGTCGGTGAGGTGACCTCGGAGTCCACCGCTCACAACGACCGCGGCCCGAAGATGCGGGGCTATGCCCGTGCCGGCATCCCCTTCTATCTGCTGGTCGACAGGGACGCGGGCCAGGTGGTCCTGTACTCCGAACCCGCCGGGGAGAGGTACACCCGCGAGGCCGCGGTCGCGTTTTCCAAGACGATCACTCTTCCCGCCCCGTTCGACTTCGACATCGACACCGGCGAATTCTGAAACCACGAGCCACGGCCCGGCCCGGGTCCCCAACCCCGGGCCGGGCCGTCGGCGTGCGCTACCAGCTCGACTTCCGCACGCCCGGCAAAAACCCGGCGTGTGCCTGTTCGCGGAGTTTGACGCGGGAGAGGCCGAAGGCGCGGAAGTAGCCGCGGGGGCGGCCGTCGACGCTGTCGCGGTTGCGTACGCGGGTGGCGCTGGCGTCGCGCGGCTGGCGGGAGAGTTCGTGCTGGGCGGCGAGGCGCTCTTGTTCGGGGGTGTGCGGGTTGCGGATGACGGACTTCAACAGGGCTCGCCGGGCGGCGTAGCGCGCCACCGTCGCGCGCCGCTTCTCGTTCTTCGCGATCTTGCTTGCCTTCGCCATCAGACCTTCTCCCCTCGTGCGCGGATGCGGGCGACGGCCGCCTCGATCCCGATCGTGTCCACGGTCTTGATCCCCTTCGCGCTGAGGGTGAGGCGGACGTGCCGGCCCTCGCTCGCCAGCCAGTAGCGCTTGCGCTGGATGTTGGGGTCGAAGCGGCGGGGCGTGCGGCGGTGCGAGTGGGAGACGGAGTTGCCGAAGCCGGGTGTGCGGCCGGTGAGCTGGCAGTGGGCGGACAAGGTCAGAACCTCCTAATGAAAATGGAAACCATTTCTGTATAGTAGCGCCCATGGCCCGCAACGAACTACGACCCGTGATCAAGCTCCGGTCCACCGCCGGCACCGGCTACACGTACGTCACCCGCAAGAACCGCCGTAACAACCCCGACCGGCTGGTCCTGAAGAAGTACGACCCGGTCGCCGGGCGGCACGTCGACTTCCGAGAGGAGCGCTGAGCAGCGTCATGAAGCCTGGAATCCACCCCGCGTACGGGCCCGTCGTCTTCCGTGACCGGGCCGCCGACTTCGCCTTCCTGACCCGGTCGACCGCCACCAGCGACAAGACGATCGAGTGGGAGGACGGCAACACGTACCCGGTCATCGACGTGGAGATCTCCTCGGCGAGCCACCCCTTCTACACGGGGACGGCGCGGGTGCTGGACACCGCGGGCCGCGTCGAGCGGTTCGAGCGGCGTTACGGGAAGCGCGGGGCCCGCTGATGGGCGGCCCGTCGCGGGACGAGGTGCCCGGAGGCGGCCCCGGGGGCGACGCCGCCGACCGGCTGTCCGTGGTGATCGTCGGCGGGCTGCACTCGGATGCCCGCCGTACCGTGGTGGAGCGCCTGCTGCGCGCCGTTCCCGGCAGCGTCGCGCTCCATCACGACCTGGCCTCCGCCGCTGAAGGAACGGTTCAGCGGACCGTACGGGACGCCGGGGGAGTCCTCGATACGGGCGAAGCGCCGCTGGTCAACGACTGCGCCTGCTGCGCGCTCCGCGAGGACCTGGTCCCCGAGCTGGAGCGGCTGGCCGACGGGCGGACCTGCCGGCTGGCCGTCGTCGAACTGTGGGACTCCGTGGAGCCCAAGGCCATGGCCGAGGTCGTCACCGCCTGCGGCGGCGCGGCGCTCGCGCTGACCGGTGTGATCACCGCGGTCGACCCGGCGCTGCTGCTGCCGTACCTGGGCTGCGGCGACGACCTGGCCGAGGCGGGGCTCGCCGCCGCGGCCTCCGACCAGCGGACCGTCGCGGACACCTGGGCCCGGCAGCTGGAGTACCCGCCGGTGCTCGCCGTCGTGCCCGGTGAGGAGGAGGGCGACGCGGCCGACCTGGCGCTGCTCGCCCAACTGCATCCGACGGCACGGCTAGTAGACGTCCGCTCCCCGGAGCAGCTGGCCGCCGAGGCGTTCGCCGGGTTCGATGTGGAGGCTGCCGCGGCGCGGCAGCACCCGGCGTGCGCGCTGCTCCCGCAGGAGGCCGAAACGGACGGTGTCGGCACGCTCGTCTGGCACCGCACCCGGCCCTTCCACCCGGCACGGCTGTACGCGGCGCTGGAGGACCTGAGCTGTGCCGCGGCCCGCAGCCGTGGCCGGTTCTGGCTGGCCGACCGGCCGGACACGCTGCTGTCCTGGGACGCGGCGGGCGGTGCCCTGTGTGTCGAGAACGCGGGGCCGTGGCTGGCCGCGCTGCCGGACGCCGCCTGGGAGCTGGTGCCGCCGGTGCGCCGCGCCGCGGCCGCCATGGACTGGCACGCCGAGCACGGCGACCGCGCGCAGCACCTGGTCTTCACCTCGCCGGGGCTGGACCGGGACGGCCTGGCGTCGCTGCTGGAGTCCTGCCTGCTGACGGACGAGGAGTACGCGGGCGGGCCGCGGGCGTGGAAGCGGCTGGCGCCGGCGTTCGACGAGCTTCTCGACCCTGTTTCTTAGACCGCCAACGGGTCGCGACCGGCCCGTACGACATCAGGAGCGTTTCATGCCCCGTCGGCACGACTCCCGCAAGAAGCCCGCGCCGCGCCGCAATCCGCTGGACGCGGCGGGGATCACCTACATCGACTACAAGGACACCGACCTGCTGCGGAAGTTCATCTCGGACCGCGGCAAGATCCGCAGCCGCCGGGTGACGCGGGTGAGCGCCCAGCAGCAGCGGCAGCTGGCCCGTGCGATCAAGAACGCCCGGGAGATGGCGTTGCTGCCGTACTCCTCGAAGTGAGGGGCCGCTCGGCGGCGGTCGGCGGGGATTTGCCGCTGTTCACGGGGAACTCAGGGTTCTGGCCGGTCTTCCGGGGCACCGACAGGTGTTGCGGAGGACCGGTTTCCTTGTTTCGGGGAACTCTGGCGTCCGGTGATACGTCCCGTGAGCATGGTGTTCGACGAGCTGTGATCGGGTTGCCACGGCCCGTCGTGCACGTGCATCCGACCATGCATTGGCATATGAACGCAGCTATGATCCCAACCAGTTGCAGTTGACACCGGTTACCGCTGTCCGGACTGCCGCTGACCGACCATCACCGACGTCCGACCGCTCAGCGCGCCACTCACCGCCACCGCTGACCGCCGCATCCACCGGGAGACACCTGTGCCCCACGCATACAACGGCATGGCCGCCACGGATCTCCACGGTGTGGCCTGGCAGAAGAGCAGGCGCAGCAACTCGCAGGGCTCCTGCGTGGAGTTCGCCCGACTGCCGGGCGGCGAGATCGCCGTACGCAACTCCCGCTTCCCGGACGGCCCGGCGCTCGTCTACACGCCGGCCGAGGTCGAGGCGATGATCCTGGGCGTCAAGGACGGCGAGTTCGACCACCTGGTACGCGACTAGAAGGGTGTGGTGCGGGCGGATGCTCCGGGGCCCCCGGGCCCCGTGCCCCCGAGGCCCCGAAGCATCCGCCGGTCAGGGCAGCCGGAACTGCGCCCACACGATCTTTCCGTGCGGGGCGCCGGCCAGTGGGTGCCAGCCCCATCCGTCACTGAACGAGTCGACCAGGTGCAGCCCGCGCCCGGACTCCGCGCAGGAGTCGGCCACGCCGGCCTCGGGTGACGCGTCGCTGGAGTCGCGTACCGCGCACACCAGCCGGGACGACCACCGCATCAGGTGCAGCCGGGCGTGCGGGGCCTCGGGCCCGCGGCCGTACGCGTGCGGGTGGTCCGGTTCGCCGTCCGCGTGCGGACCTGCCGCGTCGGCCGGAGTGGTGTGCCGCAGCGCGTTGGTGACGAGTTCGGAGACGACCAGGGCGACGCCGTCGAAGATCTCCTCCAGCTCCCACCGGTCGAGCGTCTCGCGGGTGAACTGCCGGGCACCGCGCACCGATTCGTACCGTGGCGGCAGCGAGTAGGAGGCGGAACCGGAGACGGCCAGGGGGTCGACGGGAGGAAAGCCCTGCCATAACGGCTGGAGCATGGTCAAAACCTTGGTCCCCATGCGAGGCACTCCTGGCATTCGCGGACGTCCTGACCCTGGCCGGGCAAGCCGGATCCGTTGGTCTGGCGGATCTTTCACGAGCGTGCATGCGTGCGCTGCCCATGGTTCCGAATGCGTACGCCAGATGCAAGGGCAGATGCACGTGCACGCGACCGGTTTGGGGGCGGCCGTGCCACTTCACGCGTATTTCTTCCTACGCGTTCTTGTGGAGAGGCCCCACGGACCTCACATATCGGTAACCGGATGAGCACTCAACGAAGCCCGGACGTGGCAGACTGCGGCCCACTGTTGGACGGGGTGGGCCACGGGAGGGTCTGAAAGGTGTCCGCAAGTGAATCGAGCGGGTCTGTGGTGCGGCGCATCCTGCTGGGGGCGCAGCTCCGCAGGTTGCGCGAATCGCGCGGGATCACCCGCGAAGCGGCCGGCTACTCCATCCGCGCCTCCGAGTCGAAGATCAGCCGGATGGAGCTGGGCCGGGTAAGTTTCAAGGCGAGAGACGTGGAGGACCTGCTCACGCTGTACGGCGTGACCGATCCGCAGGAACGCGAGGCGCTTCTCGTCCTGGCCCGCGAGGCCAACGTGGCGGGCTGGTGGCACAGTTACGGCGATGTACTGCCCGGCTGGTTTCAGACATATGTGGGGCTGGAGGGGGCCGCGTCCCTTATCCGTGCCTACGAGGTGCAGTTCGTGCACGGGCTTCTGCAAACGCAGGAGTACGCGCACGCCGTCGTCCGCCGCGGTATGCCGGATGCGAGTGCGGCCGACATAGACCGCCGGGTCGCACTGCGCCTGGAGCGGCAGAAGTTGTTGCTGGCAGAGCGCCCGCCGCAGTTCCACTGCGTGCTCGACGAGGCGGCGCTGCGCCGCCCGTACGGCGACCGCGAGGTGATGCGGGGGCAGTTGCGGCACCTGATCGAACTGTCCGAGCGGCCGAATGTGCGCTTGCAGGTGATGCCGTTCAGCTTCGGCGGGCACGCGGGCGAGAGCGGCGCCTTCACCACGCTCGGCTTCCCGGAGCCCGGCCTGCCCGATGTCGTCTACCTGGAACAGCTGACCAGCGCGCTCTACCTCGACAAGCGGGACGAGGTCGCCCAGTATGCGCGGGTCATGGACCGCCTCCAGGAGGACAGTCCCAATCCGGCCGAGACAAGAGACTTGATACGTGGTCTACTCCAACTGACTTAACCCGTAGGTAGCATGAGTTCCAATCAGGAGTCAGCACCCCCCGGCTAGGGCGCTCCGACCGCGCCCTGTCCTCCAGATTGGGATTTCTCATGTCCTTCTTCGACGAGTTGGCGTATCAGTACATCGACGGCGAGTGGCGGTCCGGCAGCGGCTCGTGGGACATCGTCGATTTCAACCCCTTCAACGGGGAGAAGCTGGCGTCCATAACCGTGGCCACGGTCGACGAGATCGACCAGGCGTACCGCGCCGCCGAACGCGCGCAGGAGGCCTGGGGGGCCACCAACCCGTACACCCGCCGGCTGGTGTTCGAGCGCGCGCTGCGGGTGATCGACGAGCGCGAGCAGGAGATCGCCGCGGCGATCACCGCGGAGGTCGGCGGCACGCAGACCAAGGCGGCCTTCGAGCTGCACCTCGTACGGGAGTTCCTGCGCGAGGCGATCCAGCTGGCGCTGCGCGCCGAGGGCCGCATCCTGCCGTCCCCGGTGGACGGCAAGGAGAACCGGCTCTACCGGCTGCCGGTCGGTGTCGTGGGCGTCATCAGCCCCTTCAACTTCCCCTTCCTGCTGTCGGTCAAGTCGGTGGCGCCCGCGCTCGCGCTCGGCAACGCCGTCGTGCTCAAGCCCCACCAGAACACCCCGGTCTGCGGCGGCGGCCTGGTCGCCAAGATCTTCGAGACGGCCGGGCTGCCGGCGGGCCTGCTCAACGTCGTGGTGACCGACATCGCGGAGATCGGTGACGCGCTCATCGAGCACCCGGTGCCGAAGGTGATCTCCTTCACCGGCTCGGAGAAGGTCGGCCGGCACGTCGCCACCGTCGCCGCCTCGCACTTCAAGCGCACGGTCCTGGAACTGGGCGGCAACAGCGCGCTGGTCGTCCTGGACGACGCCGACATCGACTACGCCGTGGACGCCGCCGTATTCAGCCGCTTCGTGCACCAGGGCCAGGTCTGCATGGCCGCCAACCGGGTGCTGGTGGACCGCGCGGTGGAGCGGGAGTTCACCGAGAAGTTCGTGGCCAAGGTGGAGAGCCTGAAAGTCGGCGACCCCAGCGACCCGGCCACCCACATCGGCCCGCTGATCAACGAGGGGCAGGCGGAGGCCATCGCGGCGCTGGTGGAGCGCGCCGTCGCCGACGGCGGCACCGCGCTCGTACGCGGCACCGTCCGGGGCACCCTGGTCGCGCCGACCGTCCTGACCGGGCTCCCCGAGGGCTCCGTCGCCCTCAACCAGGAGATGTTCGGTCCCGTCGTGGCGCTGGTCCCGTTCGACGGTGACGAGGAGGCGGTACGGATCACCAACGCGTCGCCGTACGGGCTCAGCGGCGCCGTGCACACGGGTGACGTCGAGCGGGGCGTGCGCTTCGCCAAGCGCGTCGTGACCGGCATGATCCACATCAATGACTGCACCGTGCACGACGAGCCGATCGTGCCCTTCGGCGGCGAGAAGGGCTCGGGGGTGGGGCGGCTGAACGGCGACGCGATGGTGGAGTCCTTCACCACCACGAAGTGGATCTCCATCCAGCACGGCCGGTCGCAGTTCCCGTTCTGAACCCGGCGGCGCGCCGCCGCGGACTTCTTTCGATCTAGGACCGCACCTGTCCGCAATGCTGCGTAACTTCGTGGGTGTCGGACCGCGGCACCATCGCCGCCGGTCCCTGGCGAAAGGCGGACCTCATGCCCACTCACGTACTGGCCGAAGCCCACGGTGACGAGCGCGGCGCGCTCCTGGCCTTCCTGGAGGCGCAGCGCGGCGGCCTGCGCCGGTCCGTCCTCGGGCTGACCGACGAGCAGGCCGCGCGCAAGCCGTCCGCCAGCGAGCTGTCCCTGTCCGGCCTGCTCAAGCACGTCGCGGAGGTCGAACTCCAGTGGCTGGAAATGGCCCGGCAGGTGCCGCCGAGCGTCGTACGCGACATGGACAGCTGGCACCTCAGCTTCGAGCTGGAGGGCGCGGAGACGGTCGCGTCCATACTCGCGGCCTGGGAGGAGACGGCGCGCAAGACCGAGCAGTTCATCACGTCCCTGCCGGACCTGAACGGCACCTTCCCGCTGCCCGAGGCGCCCTGGTTCCCGCCGAAGGCCGAGCAGTCGATGCGCTGGCTCCTCCTGCACCTGATCGAGGAGTTCGCCCGGCACGCGGGGCACGCGGACGTCATCCGCGAATCCCTGGACGGCAAGACCGCCTTCACCCTGGTCGACGAGGAGCGTGCGGCGCAGGGCTGAAAGCCCCTTGAAGGTCCCACGGGCCCGGACCCCTCGGGCCGGGCGGCCGCTCCGTCAGCCCTCTTCGGCGCGCAGGTCCACGGCCCGGCGCAGCGTGTCGCGTGCCGCTGCCCGGTCCGCTTCGCTCAGCTCGACCGCGTCCGCGCGGTCGAGCCACGGCGCTGCCGCCGCCGGGCCGTCCGTCTGCGCCGCCATCTCGGCCCGCAGTACGAGGAGTTGCAGGAGCTGGGAGGGTGTCGGGCCGCCGCCCGGCGCCTCGTCCTTCGCCAGCGCCCGGTCGATGACGCGGGCCGCCGCCGCGTGGTCGCCCTTGGACTCGCCGAGCAGCGTCGCCTGATGGAGGGCGCGCGCGTACCGCTCCTTGGGGACGGCCGAGTACTCGAAGCTGTCGGCGATCGGCTGGCCGATGCGTATGCAGTTGCCGCCGGGGTCGGTCATCAGGAACTGCCGCACGCCGTACGACATGTCCTTGAGCGCACCGATCCGCGGCAGCCCCCGGGTCGGCACCTTGCCGAGCGCTGCTTTGAGGCCGGCGCGGAAGGACTCGTAGAGGCCGTCCACGTCGTCGGTCAGGACGTAGCAGGTGCTGTACGAGTTGGTCGGGTCGTACGCCTTCATTCCGAAGAACTGCAGCTCGATGCCGCGGAGGCGGACGCCGCAGTAGGGGTTGGGACTCTTCTGGTAGGAGGTCACCTCGAATCCGAGGGCCCGGTAGAAGTCCAGGAGTTCGTCGATGGAGCGGCACGGGAGGATCGGAATCACGGTCTCGGCCATGCCGGGTAGCTTAAAGCGCGCAGGGCGGGTATTCAAACTTGATTAGAGGGCGGGTCTAGGCTGGCCGCAGCGCGAGTGTGAAGGATGCGAGGAAACGATGTCGGCGATCCGGCTGTTGGTTCTGGGGGCCGTGCGCCAGCACGGGCGGGCGCACGGTTACCAGGTGCGCAACGACCTCGAATACTGGGGCGCCCACGAGTGGTCCAACGCCAAGCCCGGGTCGATCTACCACGCGCTGAAACAGATGGCGAAGCAAGGACTGCTGCTCGCGCACGACATCGCGCCCAGCCCGGCCGGCGGACCACCCCGTACGGAGTACGAGGTGACCGAAGCGGGCTCGGAGGAGTTCTTCAAGCTGCTGCGCGAGTCCCTGTCCCAGTACGACCGCAAGGTGGACGAGCTGAGCGCGGCGATCGGGTTCATCGTCGACCTGCCCCGGGAGGAAGCGGTGGCCCTCTTGAAGGAGCGGGTGCGCGGCCTGGAGGAGTGGCGGAACTCGGTCACCGAGTACTACACGCCCGAGGGCGGCCCGGAGCAGCTCGGCCACATCGGCGAGATCATGAACATGTGGGTGCACTCGGCGGACGGCGGCGCGGAGTGGACGCGCGGGCTGATCGACCGGATCGAGAGCGGCGCGTACGTCTTCGCGGGCGAGGGAGAGCCGTTCGTCGGCATCCTCGCGGAAGGCCAGGAAAACCCGTACGCGACGGGTGAGCCGGACCCGCAGCGCGGTCCGGAGTCCCCGGACTCCGCTTAATCAAGTTTGACTAGTGGGGTTTCGTGCTTTAGCTTCGGGCGAGTAGTCAAACTTGCCTACTGTCTTCGGAGGGCCTCTTGCCCAGCGCCTCGCCCGGCCCCGCTCCCACTCCACCTCCCGCACCCGACTCCGGCCCCGCCGTCCTCGTCGAAGGGCTGACCAAGAAGTACGGCGGGAAAGCCGCCCTGAACGGCCTCGACCTGACCGTGCCCCGCGGCACCGTCCACGCGATCCTCGGCCCCAACGGCGCCGGCAAGACCACGCTCGTACGCATCCTTTCCACCCTGCTGCGCCCCGACGGCGGGACCGCGCGCGTCGCGGGCTTCGACGTACGGCGCCGACCCGACGAGGTACGCGTACGGATCGGGCTGCTCGGCCAGCACGCCGCCGTGGACGAGAACCTCAGCGGCCGTCAGAACCTGGAGATGTTCGGACGGCTCTACCACCTGGGAGCGCGCGCGGCGGCCGCGCGCGCAGGCGTGCTGCTGGAACGTTTCTCGCTCGCCGACACCGGCAAGAAGGCGGTCGCCAAGTACAGCGGCGGCATGCGGCGCCGTCTCGACCTCGCCGCCAGCCTGATCATGTCGCCGCGCATCCTCTTCCTCGACGAGCCCACCACCGGCCTGGACCCGCGAGGCCGCACCGAGGTGTGGAACGCGGTGCGTTCCCTGGTCGGCGGCGGGACGACCGTCCTGCTCACCACGCAGTACCTGGAGGAGGCGGACCAGCTCGCGGACCGCATCTCCGTCATCGACGACGGACGGGTCATCGCGGACGGCACGGCCGACGAACTCAAGGCCGAGGTCGGCGGCGACCGGATCGACGTGGTCCTGCACGACCCGGCCCACCTGGCGCGCGTTGTGGCGGTCCTGGAGACCGCCGCCGGACCCGCCGTCGCCGACGAGGACGCGGGGCGCGTCAGCGCGCCCGTGACCGACCGGATGGCCGCACTCACCGAGACCGTACGGGCCTTGGCGGCGGCCGGCATCGACGCGCAGGACATCGCCCTGCGCCGCCCCACCCTCGACGAGGTCTTCCTGCACCTCACCCACCGGCCCGCCAAGGAGGAGACGACCGTATGAGCACCGCTACGGCACCGGCGCCCCGCACCGCCATGCGTACCGCCGGGTGGGCCGTTGCAGACTCCTGGACCATGACCCGCCGCGGGCTCGCACACTGGGCCCGGCAGCCCGTCCAGGTCGTCGTCGGCCTGGTCTTCCCCGTAATGATGCTGGTGATGTTCGGGTACTTCCTCGGCGGCGGCATGGCGCTGCCGGGCGGCGGCGACTACAAGGAGTTCCTGGTCCCCGGGATGCTCGCGCTGACCATGGCCTTCGGCCTGGAGGCGACGATGGTCGCGGTCACGCAGGACCTCAACAAGGGCGTCATCGACCGCTTCCGGTCCATGCCGATGGCCCCGTCGGCCGTGCTGATCGGCCGTAGCGTCCTGGACATGCTGGAGTCGGCCGTCAGCCTGCTGGTGATGATCGGCGCCGGGCTGGCCATGGGCTGGCGGTGGCACGGTGGCTTCGGTGACGCGCTGTACGCGGTGGGGCTGCTGCTCCTGCTGCGCTTCGCGATGCTGTGGATCGGCATCCACCTGGCCCTGGTGGCCGGCAAACCGGAACTCGTCCAGGCCGTACAGATCCTGGTCTGGCCCGTCGGATTCCTCTCCAGCGCGTTCGTCTCCCAGGCGTCCATGCCCGGCTGGCTGGGCGCGGTAGCCGAGTGGAACCCGATGTCCGCGACGGCGGGAGCGGTGCGCGAACTCTTCGGCAACCCGCGCTGGGCGGACGGAAGCTGGGCCTCCCAGCACGCGGAACTCCTCGCCGTGGCCTGGCCGCTGGCGCTGCTCGCGGTGTTTTTTCCGCTGGCGGTGGGGAGGTTCGGGAGGATGGGGAGGTGAGGGGGCCGCTCATGCCTCGATGAGGTCCCGCAGGTCGACGTCGACGGGAAACGGGAGGCTCGTGGCCAACTTGCCGGTATGGACGGGGCGCTCGGGGCTGGGCACGTAGACCCCCGATTCGTGGTGCAGCCAGAACTCGTGCACCACGGGCAAGTCGTCCTCGTCCCGCTCGATGCGCCAGAAGTAGTCGATGCCGGCTTCGGCGTACAGGCCCGGCTTGAGGAAGCGGTCGTGCTGGCGGGAGCCGGTCGAGACTACTTCGACGGCGAGCACGGTGTTCTGCGCGGGGGTGCAGTGAAGGGTTCTGCTGTCGAGACCACGTTTGTCGAAGACGATCACATCCGGCTTCGGGACGTTGCGCTCGTCGAGCATGGTCCACCGCTCGACGTTGACGCCGAAGGGCTCCACCCGAGCACTCCGGAGCCGGAAGTACAACTCGTCCCGGACCAGGTCGTGCCACCACTTGGTCGCTCCACGTACCACGATCTTCCCGTCCACGAGTTCCCAGTCGTACGGCAGGGTCAGCTCTTTCACCTGGTCGTACGTCCAGCCATCGGGCGGCGGGTACATCCAGCTGTCCGGGGTGGCACGCTCTCCCTGCTGGTACTCGGCTTCTGCGGCCATTGGTGCTCCCATGTACCGGATCGTGTACGCGTTCGTGGCCACGCGTCCCGTGAACGACCGTAGCGCCACTCGTGCGGGTGACGAGGTGTGGCGCGCCCCGTCGTGGAGCACAGTGGACGGAGTGCCAACAACCCGGTTGGGTGCGGGTTTGACAACTGTTCCGTACAGGTATTGCGCGGGCCGGTCCACGAACTTAGGCTTACCTAACTTACGCGTTGACGGGGGTGCGGATCCGCCGGACCCGCCGTGCCGTTTCCCGGCCGTCCGACCGGTGCGGAAACGGCGTCCGAGGCGACCCGAAGGAGCGGACGTGGAAGCGAACGAGGAACGGGCGACATCGGCACGCGCGGCTCGAAGCACCGTCTCCCAGCTGCTGTTCGGGCAGTTGGCCACGTACGCCGTCGGCGCCGCCGTCCGGCTCGGCGTCTTCGACCGCATCGGCGACGGCACCCGTACGGCGGACGATGTGGCGACCGCGTCCGGCACCCACCCGCAGGCCACGCTGCGCCTGCTGCGCGGCCTGGCCGGACTGGATCTGCTGGTCGAACACGAGCCGGGCGTCTTCGAGGCCACCGCTGCCGGGGCGCTGCTGCGCAGCGACGCCCGGGACTCCTTGGCCGCGCTGGCCCGCATTTTCAGCGAGCCGGTCATGACCCGGGCCAGGGAGCGCATGGAGGACAGCGTCCGCAGCGGCGCGCCCGCCTTCGACTCGATCTTCGGTACGGACTTCTTCAGCCACCTCAAGGGCAAGCCGGAGCTGTCGGAGGTGTTCAACGCCGCCATGGGCCAGAGCACCAGGATCGCGGCGCAGGACGTACCGTCGCACTACGACTTCGGCCGCTTCTCCACCATCGTGGACGTGGGCGGCGGGGACGGCACCCTGCTCGCCGCCGTTCTGCGGGCCCACCCGGCACCGCGCGGGGTGATCTACGACTCCGCCGAAGGGCACGCCCAGGCCGCCGCCAAACTGGCCGCCGAGGGCGTCGCCGACCGCGTGACACTGGAGACCGGCGACTTCTTCACGGCCGCGCCGCCGGGCGGCGACCTGTACATGTTGAAGAGCGTCATCCACGACTGGAACGACGAGCAGTGCGCGGCCATCCTGGGTCACATCCGGGACGTACTGCCCGCGGACGGGCGGCTGCTGATCGTCGAACCGGTGCTCGCCGACACCGTGCAGCCGGGCGCGTCCGCCCTGGCCTACCTGAGTGACCTGAACATGCTGGTGAACGTGGGCGGCCGGGAGCGCACCCGGGCCGACTTCGAGGAACTGTGCGCCACGGCCGGCTTCAAGATCACCGGCGTCACCCCGCTGCCGGCTCCGGACCTGTACGTCCTCATCGAGGCCGCGGCGGTCTGAGCCGGTACGGACCGGCCCGGCCCCGGCCGGCCGGTCCGCCAGGCGCCGCCCGGCAACCTGCCCGGCCGGGCGGCGCCGGCATGCGCTTGCGGCGCCGTAGCCGGGTGGCTGTCGCCTGTAGGACCGAAACGGTCCTAGAAGCGCCTTAGTGTCGTCCCGTCACGCACCGCCGAAGAAGGGGACGAGAACGATGAACCACGCTGCGCCCGAGGGCTACACGAACGTCGCGCCGTGGGTGGTCACCGACGACACCGGCGCGCTGCTCGACTTCGTCGCCGCGGCCTTCGGCGGCCAAGAGCTCGCGCGGGTGGCGGTTGAGGACGGCACCATCGGCCACGGCGAGATACGCGTCGGTGACACGGTCGTGCTGGCCTTCGACCGGCGTGCCGACTGGCCGGTGATGCCCGCGCTGCTGCGGGTCTACGTCCCGGACGCGGACGCCGCGATGGCCGCCGCGGTCGCGCACGGGGCACAGGTGGTCACCGAGGCGGCGGACAGCGCGTGGGGGGACCGCGGCGGCAGGGTGCGGGATCCGTTCGGCAACATCTGGTGGGTGATGAGCCGGGTCGAGCAGGTCGCCCCCGACGTGGCCTGGCAGCGCATGTACGAGCCGAAGTACGCCGAGGCGATGCGTACTGCCCAGGAAACCCTGGACGCCACGCTCAGCGGCCGGGCAACAGGGGTGGCAAGCGCCCCCCTGCACCCGGCACACGCGAGCACTCCCGTGACCTGAGGCTGGGCTGGGCGGGGCTGTAGCGGGCCGCGCCCGTCGGGTCAGCCGGTGCCGGCCAGGGACAACTTCGCCGCGAAGCCCAGGAACGCGGTGCCGGCGGCTGCGGAGAGGCCGGCGGTGAGGCGCTTGCGGCGGCGGAAGGTGGCGGCGAGGTAGGTGCCGCTGAAGATCAGGACGGAGAGGTAGGTGAGGCTGAAGAGCTGGGCCCAGGCGCCGAGGGTGAGGAAGGAGAGCACGGGGTGGGCGTACTGCGGGTCGACGAACTGGACGAAGAAAGAGATGAAGAAAAGGATGGCTTTGGGGTTGAGGAGGCTGATGACCAGGGCGCGGCGGTAGGGGCGTTCCGCGGCCGGCTTCGGGGTCTCGGCGGACTTCTTGCGCAGGGCCTTGGCGGCCTCGCGGTTGCGCCACAGGGACCACGCGCCGCGCAGCATGCCGACGGCCAGCCAGGTCAGGTAGCCCGCGCCGGCGAATTTCACGATGCCGAAGAGGACGGGGCTGGCCTGGAGGAGCGAGGCGACGCCGCCTGCCGACAGTGTCATCAGGATCGTGTCGCCGCACAGGACGCCGGCCGCGGCGCGGTAGGCGACGCGCGGGCCGCGTCGGGCCGCGACGGAGACGACGTACAGCGAGTTCGGCCCCGGCAGCAGGACGATGAGCGCGAGGCCCGCCAAGTAGGTCGGAAGATCGGTTATCCCCAGCATGGCGGCAGGATGCCACTCACGTCCCATTGGCCCCAGAGGTTTCCGGTATACGGACTTGCACCTCACGTGGCGTGAGGATTCATCGTGGAGCGCGTACCGAGAAGGAGGGCGGGGGCAGTGGGCTACTCCGTAGGGCAGGTTGCCGGGTTCGCCGGTGTGACGGTGCGTACTTTGCACCATTACGACGAGATCGGGCTGCTGGTGCCGGGCGAGCGCAACCACGCGGGCCACCGGCGCTACGGCGAGGACGACCTCGACCGGCTCCAGCAGATCATGTTCTACCGGGAGCTCGGTTTCCCGCTCGACGAGGTGGCGGCTCTCCTGGACGATCCGGACGCCGACCCGCAGGAGCACCTGCGGCGGCAGCACGCGCTGCTGAGCGAACGGATCGGCAAGCTCCAGGCGATGGCCGCCGCCGTCGAACACGCCATGGAGGCACGCAAGATGGGGATCAATCTCACGCCCGAGGAGAAGTTCGAGGTGTTCGGGGACTTCGACCCGGACGAGTACGCCGACGAGGTGCGCGAGCGCTGGGGGAGCACCGACGCGTACAAGGAGTCGCAGCGGCGGACGGCCTCGTACACCAAAGAGGACTGGAAGCGGGTGACGGAGCAGTTCGACGCCGTTCACCGGAAGATGGCCGAGACGATGGAGCGCGGGGTGCCGGCCGACTCGGCGGAGGCGATGGACGTGGCCGAGGAGCACCGCCGGACCATCGCGTCCGGCTACTACGACTGCTCGCACGAGATGCACACCTGCCTCGGCGAGATGTACGTCGCGGACGAGCGCTTCACCGCCACCTACGAGGCCATCCGGCCGGGCCTGGCGGTCTACCTGCGGGACGCGATCGTCGCCAACGCGGCCCGCAACGGTTGAGTCGTACGGGGCAGGGGAGCGCGCCCCCTGGCCCGTACGGTCGCAACGGCACCGTTACGACGTATTCAGCCCGCCTTCGGGGCGATCACCACGGCGGTCCCGTACGCGCAGACCTCCGTGCCCACGTCCGCCGCTTCCGTCACGTCGAAGCGGAACATCAGGACCGCGTTGGCGCCCCGGGACCGCGCCTGTTCCACCAGGCGCTCCATCGCCTGGTTACGGGTCTGCACGAGCGTCTTCGTCAGGCCCTTCAACTCGCCGCCGACCATCGATTTCAGGCCGGCCCCGATCTGGCTGCCCAGGTGGCGCGAGCGCACCGTCAGGCCGAAGACCTCGCCGATGACCCGCTGCACCTCGTATCCGGGGACGTCGTTGGTCGTCACCACCAGCACGTCGGCCTGCGCGGCCTGGCCGCCGCCGAATTCCTCGATGCCCATCGTGTGTCCTGTCCCTCCGTACGGTGAGCCCGCCGGGGGCCGGCTCCTCGTGGGGAGCGTCTCACGGCGTGCGGCGGGACGCGGGTACGCGCGGGGTGGTGTCCGGGCATGGTGCGCGAGAGGCGGCCGCGGCCGCCGGGGCGGCCGTGCCGGGCCCGCCGGGGCCGTTACGGGACGGCTGGAACCAAGCCCATTCATCCGGCGTTGATAGCTTTGGGCCGCACACTGCGCCTGTACCCCCGTCGCACCGCACGATCCGGCGCCCTCGACCCAGGAGCTTTCACCCCGTGAATACTCTCGCGCTCGGCCCCCAGTGGCTGGACCCGGACTACCTGATCGGCACGTTCGGGCTGATCGGCGTGCTGATCATCGTCTTCGCGGAGTCCGGCCTGCTGATCGGGTTCTTCCTGCCGGGCGACTCGCTCCTGTTCACCACCGGCCTGCTGGTGACGACCAACAAGCTGGACACGCCGCTGTGGCTGGTGTGCCTGCTCGTCGTGGTCTCGGCGGTCCTCGGCGACCAGGCCGGCTTCCTCTTCGGCCGCAAGGTCGGGCCCGCGCTCTTCAAGCGCCCGGACTCCAGGCTCTTCAAGCAGGAGAACGTGGAGAAGGCGCACGAGTTCTTCGAGAAGCACGGCCCGAAGTCGCTGATCCTGGCCCGCTTCGTGCCGGTCGTGCGGACCTTCACGCCCATCATCGCGGGCGTCAGCAAGATGAACTACCGCTCGTTCATCACCTTCAACCTCATCGGCGGCGCGCTGTGGGGGGCCGGTGTCACCCTGCTCGGCGCCGCCCTCGGCAACATCGAGTTCGTCCACCAGCACATCGAGCTGATCCTCGTCGCGATCGTGCTGGTCTCGGTCGTCCCGATCGCCATCGAGTACCTGCGCGCCCGCGGCAAGAACAAGAAGGCCGCAGACCGGGCGCCGTACGACCCGGTGGGCGCCGTGCAGGCGCCCGCACGGCCCGCCAACGACGGCCGGCGCGGGCGGCACGCGAAGCGGTGACCTCCAGGCCCCGGCCGGTGGCCGCCCGTACCGCGTGACGGTGCGGGCGGCCACCGCCGTGTGAGGCCAGGACCCGCCAAAACCGGCCGCGCTGAAATGGAAGGTTTCCTTCCGTTTCGCGGCCCTCCAGGAAGATCCGAGTCTCGGGTTTCTCCTGGTGCGCAGGGGTAACCCGCAGCGCAGAAGAACCTCAGAAAGGGCCCCGCCCCGCGCGCCCCAGCCGACCATCAGGCATCGTGTTCCTGACGGTCGGCAGGAGGCGTACGAGGAGCGAAGAGACGTGGCGTCGGACGCACAACGGGGCCAGCGCGGAACCAACGGCACGAACAGGACGAACGGCGTGAACGGCGTCAGGGGCGCGCAGAGCGCCGGAAATGGCAAGAACGGCGGCAGCGACCAGACCGAGGACCGCAAGCCCCAGTCGGACGAGGCGCGCAGCGCCTTCACCCCGCCCCTCGGCGTGCCCTACCCGCAGGTCACCGAGGAGGAGCACCCCACCTCGGAGTTCGCCCTCCCGGAGGGCCTGAAACCGGAGGCCCCGGCCGAGCCGGAAGGCTCCGCCTTCACCCAGCCCGCCGGCACCAGCAGCACCACGGGACAGCACCAGCTGCCCGACCGGACCCCGGCCGGCTGGCCGGCCTTCACGCCGCCGCACGGCATCCCCGTCATCAGCCTCACCAAGGAGACGCCCTGGCAGGACCGCATGCGCACCATGCTGCGCATGCCGGTCGGCGAGCGGCCCGTCCCCGAGCGGGCGGAGCGCGCGGAGGAGAGCGGCCCCGCCGTACCGCGCGTGCTGGACCTGACGCTGCGTATCGGCGAGATCCTGCTGGCGGGCGGTGAGGGCGCGGAGGACGTGGAAGCCGCGATGTTCGGCGTCGCGCACGCCTACGGGCTGGAGCGGGTCGAGCCGACCGTCACCTTCACCCTGCTGTCGATCTCCTACCAGCCGTCGCTGGTCGACGACCCGGTGACGGCCAGCCGTACGGTACGGCGGCGCGGCGTGGACTACACCCGGCTGTCCGCGGTGTTCCGCCTCGTCGACGAGATCACCTCCGAGGGCATCACCCTGGAGGAGGCGTACCGCGGCCTGGCCGAAATCCGCCGTAACCGCCACCCCTTCCCGAGTTGGGCGCTGACCCTCGCCTCCGGGCTGCTGTCCGGCGCGGCGAGCATGCTGGTCGGCGGCGGGCCGATCGTCTTCATCGCGGCCGCGATCGGCTCGATGCTCGGCGACCGGCTGGCCTGGCTCGCCTCCAGCCGCGGGCTGCCGGAGTTCTACCAGTTCGTGGTGGCGGCCATGCCGCCGGCCGCCATAGGGGTCGCCCTCAGCTTCTCGCACGTCGCCGTACAGGCGTCCGCGGTGATCACCGGTGGCCTCTTCGCGCTGATTCCCGGGCGGGCGCTGGTGGCCGCCGTCCAGGACGGCCTGACGGGCTACTACATCACCGCCTCGGCACGCCTGCTGGAAGTCGGCTACCTGATCGTCGGCATCGTCATCGGCGTGCTCGCTGCGCTCTACATCGGGCTCCAGCTCAATCCGGAGTACCTCTACCCGGCGGCCGGGTTCGCCCTGTTCAACGACCCACCGGTGCAGATCGTCGCCGCCATGCTGCTGGCGCTTGCCTTCTGCGTCCTGCTCCAGCAGGAACGTCACACCGTCCTGTTCGCCACCCTCAACGGCGGCGTCGCGTGGGTCGTGTACGGCGCGCTCGCCAACGTCAGCAACATGAACGCGGTGCCTGCCACCGCCATCGCGGCCGGCCTCGTCGGCCTCTTCGGGCAGCTCCTCAGCCGCTACCGGTACGCATCCGCGCTCCCGTACGTCACCGCCGCGATCGGGCCGCTGCTGCCCGGTAGCGCCACCTACTTCGGCCTGCTCAACTTCGCCCAGGGCGACATCGGCCCCGGCGTCTCGTCCCTCATCAAGGCCGCCTCCCTGGCCCTGGCCATCGCCGTCGGCGTGAACCTCGGCGGCGAGATCGCCCGCCTCTTCATGAAGTCGCCCGGCGCGACCCAGGAGGAGCCGGGCGACCGCCGCGCGGCGAAGCGAACACGGGGCTTCTAGCGCGTACGCACGATCCCTGAACAGCGCAAGGGCGGCACCCGACCGACGAGTGCCGCCCTTTCACCGCTCACCCGAGCCGCAGGCTCAGTGGTGGGCGCCGCCCTGCGCCTCAAGGCGCTTGAAGGACGCCTCGATCTCGGCCTCGGCCTCGGCGCGGCCGACCCAGTCCGCGCCCTCGACGGACTTGCCGGGCTCCAGGTCCTTGTAGACCTCGAAGAAGTGCTGGATCTCCAGGCGGTCGAACTCCGACACGTGGTGGATGTCCCGCAGGTGCTCCACGCGCGGGTCGGACGCCGGGACGCACAGCAGCTTGTCGTCGCCGCCGGCCTCGTCGGTCATCCGGAACATGCCGATGGCGCGGCACTTGATGAGGCATCCGGGGAACGTCGGCTCGTCCAGAATGACCAGCGCGTCCAGCGGGTCGCCGTCCTCGCCGAGGGTGTTCTCGACGAATCCGTAGTCGGCGGGGTAGCTGGTCGAGGTGAAGAGGCGACGGTCCAGACGGATCCGTCCGGTCTCGTGGTCCACCTCGTACTTGTTCCGCGAACCCTTCGGGATCTCGATGGTGACGTCGAACTCCACGGGTGGCTCCTCCATGATCAACACATACGTCTGGTGATTAAGTGTCCCCCACGCAGGTGTGTGGTGGCGAAAGGGGCTGGTCCTAGGTGCCGGAGACCAGGTCGTGGCAGGTCAGGTGGCAGTCAGCGCGACGGTCGGCGCAACGCTGTGCCCGCTCGGCGCGGTCGGCGGGGTCCGCCGCCGTGTCCGCGACCCGTACGGCGACCGGATCGGCGCGTTCCGCTTCCCGGTCCGCCATGGGCTCCGCCCGAACCGCCTGGTGGGCCGCCTCCAAGCAGCAGCGGCAGACCGTACGGCTGACGGCGAGCTCCACCGTCCTGGGCCTGGTGGTCGCGGCCGGTGCGGTCACGGCCGCCGGGCCCTGGGACTCCGGCCAGCGTACGGCCGAGCGGGCCCGCGCAGCCGCCGCCGGCGGTACGGGTGGCGAGCGTCACGCCCCGGACGGGCCACCCAGCGCGCCCCCGGTACTCCCCGCGCTCGGCGCCGGCACCCCGCCGCTCCCCACCGCGCAGGCCCTCTCGGACCGGCTCACGCCGCTCCTCAAGGACCCGGCGCTCGGCTCCCTCCGCACCGCCTCCGTGGTGGACGCCGCGACCGGCCGCGAGCTCTTCGGCGCCGAACCCGGCCGGGCGGCCACCCCCGCCTCGACGGTCAAGCTGGCCATCGCCACCGCCGCGCTCTCCACGCTCGGCCCCGAACACCGCATCGACACCTCGGTCGTCGCGGACGCGGGCGGCGGCGTCGTCCTCGTGGGCGGCGGCGACCCCACCCTGACCGCCCGCGCGTCCACGGAGGACGCCCAGGACCGGCCCGCCAGCCTGCGCACACTGGCCGACGACACGGCCCGTACGCTCAAGAAGCGCGGCCCGACCAAGGTCCGCCTCGGATACGACACCTCGGCCTACACGGGCCCCCGCCTGCACCCCATCAGCCCCAACGAGAACATCGCCCCCGTCGTCCCCCTCATGGCCGACGAGGCGCGCCTCGACCGCTCCGAGCACGGCCCCGCACCCCGCGACACCGACCCGGCCGCCGCGGCCGCCCGTACCTTCGCGCACCTGCTCCAGGACCGCGGCATCACGGTCGACGGCGCCCCCGTACCGACCAAGGTCCCGGCCAAGGCACCGCGGCTCGCCACCACCCGCTCACTGCCGCTCGCCGCGCTCGTCGAACAGATGCTCACCCACAGCGACAACGACATCGCCGAGGCCCTCGCCCGCCAGACGGCCCTCGCCACCGGCGAACCGGCCAGCTTCGAAGGCGCGGGCCGGGCCGTGCGCAAGACGCTGGCCCGCCTCAAGCTCCCGCAGACGGACGCCGTCTTCGCCGACGGCAGCGGCCTGGACCGCACCGACAAGGTGTCCGCGACCCTGCTCTCCCGCCTCCTCGTCCTGGCCACCGCCCCCGGCCACCCCGAACTCCGCCCCATCGCCACCGGCCTGCCGGTCGCCGGCTTCACCGGCACCCTCAGCGGCCGCTACACGGGCGAAAAGGCGGGCGCCGGCACCGTACGCGCCAAGACCGGCACCCTCACCGGCGTGAACACCCTCGCCGGCACGGTCGTCGACACCGACGGCCGCCTCCTGGTCTTCGCCTTCATGACCAACAACACCACCGACCCCCAGGCCGCCCAACAGGCACTGGACCGCCTGGCCACAGAGGTGGCCAACTGCGGGTGCCGCTGAGCCCCACCACGACCGGCAGCCGACCACCGAGACCAACCCCCGCCAACCTTCGAATTCACCCCTCCACGGAAGGGGGCGGGCCGGAGCGGCCTGCCGCGCAGGCCCGCCCCCGAACCCGACAGCCCCGCGCAGCGGCCACCGCCCGCCGCAGGCGCGAACGGCGCGGCACTGTGAATGCGACCCGGCCCAGCGCAGCGCACCGCGGCCACCGCCCGCCGCAGGCGCGAACGGCGCGGCACCCGCAATCGGACCGGCACCGATCATCGCTCCAGCGCCGCAGGCCGTCGGCTACCCCCAGCGGATGCGCCCACGTACCGTGAACCCATGACGAGCATCGGTGGTGTGGAGATGGTCGACTGGAATCTCGCGGTAGCGACCGCGACCCGGTTCGTACGGCCGGGGCCAGAGGTGAGCCGGGACGAGGCGCGGGCGATCGTGGCCGAGTTGCGGCGGCATGCGAAGTCCTCCGAGGAGCATGTGCGCGCGTTCACCCGCATGGTGCAGCCGGAGGGGGAGGGTGAGCCAGGGGCGGGGCACGACACGCCCGTACTGGTGGTGGACCGGCCCGGCTGGATCAAGGCGAATGTGGCGGGCTTCCGGGAGGTGTTGAAGCCGCTGTTGCAGAAGATGGAGGAGCGTCGTTCCTCCATGCCCGGTGGCGCGGTGCTGGGTGCCGTGGGCGGCAAGGTGACCGGTGTCGAGCTGGGCATGCTGTTGTCGTTCCTGGCCTCGCGGGTCCTCGGCCAGTACGAGACGTTCGCGCCCGCGTCCCGTGATCTGCCGGCCGCGGCGCAGGGTGGCCGGCTGCTGTTGGTCGCCCCGAACATCGTCCACGTCGAGCGGGAGCTGGAGGTGGATCCGCACGACTTCCGTATGTGGGTGTGCCTGCACGAGGAGACGCACCGTACGCAGTTCACGGCCGTGCCGTGGCTGCGTGACCACATCGAGGGCGAGATCCAGTCTTTCCTGGGCGAGACCGAGATCGACCCGGGCACGTTGCTGGAGCGGCTGCGGGAGGCGGCCCAGTCGCTGACCGGCGGCCGTCCCGAGGGCGAGGAGGGCGACGACGGGGGCCGCAGTTTCGTGGATCTGGTGCAGACTCCGGCGCAGCGGGAGATCCTCGGCCGGCTGACGGCGGTGATGTCTCTCCTGGAGGGGCACGCGGACTACGTGATGGACGGCGTGGGTCCGGACGTGGTGCCGTCGGTGGCCGAGATCCGGGAGAAGTTCCAGAAGCGGCGCGCGAGCGGCGCGGGCCGGCTCGACCAGGCGTTGCGCAAGCTGCTGGGGCTGGACGCGAAGCTGCGCCAGTACCGGGACGGCGAGCGGTTCGTGCGGGCCGTGGTGGACGAGGTCGGCATGGACGGCTTCAACCGGGTGTGGACGTCGCCGAACACCCTCCCGACGAAGCAGGAGATCGCCAAACCGGCGGACTGGGTCGCGCGGGTGCACCGCTAGGGGGGTGTGGCCCCGCGGGGCGGAGTTGTGAGCTGGGCGCACTGCGGGGCGGGTGAACGCTCCCTGCTGTCACTCTTCTGAGGGACCGTGAGCGAAGGATAGGCGTGCAATGCTCAGGGAACGGCTCGCCTCTGTCACCATCTAGGCACTCTGTGTGACGAAGGGCCGTGTACGGGTCCAGGCCCTCAGCTGACGATTGGAAACGGACATGGGTCCCCATCCAGCGGTCGCCGCGATACGCGTGGCGGTCCGCCGCGTGCTTCACGACGTACTGAACCACCACTCCTCGCAGGTCCCGGCCCCTGGCCGCCCCGTCGGCGCGCCGCTCGTGTCCGCCGGGGCGCCGCTGCCGCCCGCCGCGCCGGACGAGCCCCCGCTCGTGCTCGTCGCCTGCTCCGGCGGCGCCGACTCCATGGCACTCGCTTCCGCGCTGGCTTTCGAGGCCCCCAGGCTGGGCGTACGGGCCGGCGGCATCACCGTCGACCACGGCCTGCAGGACGGTTCCGACACCCGCGCGGCCGAGGTCGTCGCGCGCCTGCGCTCCCTCGGCCTCGACCCGGTCGACGCGGTCGCCGTCGAGGTGGGGCGGGCCGGCGGGCCCGAGGCCGCCGCCCGGGACGCCCGTTATGCGGCGCTGGACGCCGCCGCCGAGCGGCACGGCGCCGCCGCCGTCCTCCTCGGCCACACCCGCGACGATCAGGCAGAGACGGTCCTGCTGGGTCTCGCCAGGGGCTCCGGCACCCGTTCGCTGTCCGGTATGGCGGCGAAGACGGGCCGCGGCGGGCGCTACCGCCGCCCCTTTCTGGAGGTCGACCGCCAGACCGCCCGCAAGGCGTGTCTGATCCAGTCGCTGCCCGTGTGGGAGGACCCGCACAACGCCGACCCGCTCTACACGCGCTCCCGGCTGCGCCACGAGGGCCTGCCGGCGCTGGAGAAGGCGCTCGGCAAGGGCGTCGTGGAGGCCCTCGCCCGTACGGCCCAGCTCTCCCGGGACGATGCCGACGCGCTGGACTCCTGGGCCGCCGAAGCGGAGCGTACGGTCCTCGACGACCGCGGCACCCTCGACGTCACCGGGCTGTACGCGCTGCCCGCCGCGGTCCGCCGCCGGGTGCTGCGCAGGGCCGCCATCTCGGCCGGTGCCCCGGCCGGTTCGCTCTTCGCCCGCCACATCGAGGAAGTGGACCGGCTGATCACCGGCTGGCGCGGGCAGGGGACCGTGAACCTCCCCGGGCGCGTGGGTGTGCGACGGCAGGGTGGCAGACTGGTGATCCGGCAGGGCTGAGCCGCAGGACACCGATGGGCACCGCCCCGCTTCACGAGTCTCACGACACCGAACCGAGCGAGAGTGGCACGGGTGGACGACAAGGACATGGGCTCCGACCTTCAGTCGGTGCTCATCAGCAAGGAAGAGATCGACGCGAAGCTGGCGGAGCTGGCTGCGAAGATCGACGCGGAGTACGCGGGCAAGGACCTGCTCATCGTCGGCGTCCTCAAGGGCGCGGTGATGGTCATGGCGGACCTGGCGCGCGCGCTGTCCAACCCCGTGACGATGGACTGGATGGCCGTGTCGTCGTACGGCGCGGGCACCCAGTCCTCCGGAGTGGTGCGCATCCTCAAGGACCTCGACACCGACATCAAGGGCAAGCACGTCCTGATCGTCGAGGACATCATCGACTCGGGCCTGACGCTGTCCTGGCTGCTGTCGAACCTGGGTTCGCGCGAGCCCGCCAGCCTTGAGGTCTGCACGCTGCTGCGCAAGCCGGACGCGGCCAAGGTCGCCATCGACGTGAAGTGGATCGGCTTCGACATCCCCAACGAGTTCGTCGTCGGCTACGGCCTGGACTTCGCGGAGAAGTACCGCAACCTGCCGTTCGTCGGCACGCTCGCGCCGCACGTCTACGGCGGCTGAGCGGCGCCGCCGGCCCGGCCGCCCGCACGGCGGCCGGGGGCCCGGACCGGCCGGTGCCCGGCGGCGGGAACCCCGTGGGGTTTCCCGCCGTTGGAGCAGGGAGAACGGCATCCGAAGCTGCATTGTTAACCGTGGGCGGCGTCGTCGGGTGACAATGCTGGGGTACCGTCCGAAGGTCAGTCTTTTTTCGGGCCAGTAATACACCGTACGCACGACCAGCCCTCCACAGGGCTGTTGTGCCTCACTGTGGCAGGAGGGACGGGGCTCAGAGGGCTCCGTATGGATGGACGTGAAGCGATACTTCCGTGGGCCGGTCATGTGGATCGTGCTGGCCGTCCTCGCCGTGGTCGTGTTGATGCAGGTCGTCGGCTCGTCCGGCGGCTACAAGACGGTGGACACCGGTCAGGTCGTCAAGGCGATCACTGACAACAAGGTGAAATCCGCCGAGCTGACGACCGGCGACGAGAACAAGATCAAGGTCGAGCTGTCGGGCGACAACAAGGTCGACGGCTCCAACAAGCTCCAGGCGAGCTACATCGGCGACCAGGGCGTCGATCTGGCCAAGACCCTGCAGGCCAGGTACCAGACCGGCGAGATCAAGGACGGGTACACCGTCTCCCCGTCGAAGCAGAACCCCTTCGTCGGCGTGCTGCTCTCGCTGCTCCCGTTCGTACTGATCGTCGTGGTCTTCCTGTTCCTGATGAATCAGATGCAGGGCGGCGGCTCCCGGGTGATGAACTTCGGGAAGTCCAAGGCCAAGCTGATCACCAAGGACACGCCGAAGACGACGTTCTCGGACGTCGCGGGGTCGGACGAGGCCGTCGAGGAGCTCCAGGAGATCAAGGAGTTCCTCCAGGAGCCGGCGAAGTTCCAGGCCGTCGGTGCCAAGATTCCCAAGGGTGTGCTGCTGTACGGCCCGCCCGGTACGGGCAAGACGCTGCTCGCGCGCGCCGTCGCCGGCGAGGCGGGCGTCCCGTTCTACTCGATCTCCGGCTCCGACTTCGTCGAGATGTTCGTCGGTGTCGGTGCCTCCCGGGTCCGTGACCTGTTCGAGCAGGCCAAGGCGAACGCCCCGGCGATCGTCTTCGTCGACGAGATCGACGCCGTCGGCCGGCACCGCGGCGCGGGCCTCGGCGGCGGTCACGACGAGCGCGAGCAGACGCTGAACCAGCTCCTCGTCGAGATGGACGGCTTCGACGTGAAGGGCGGCGTCATCCTGATCGCCGCCACGAACCGCCCGGACATCCTGGACCCGGCGCTGCTGCGCCCCGGCCGCTTCGACCGGCAGATCGCCGTCGACCGCCCGGACATGCAGGGCCGCCTGGAGATCCTCAAGGTCCACCAGAAGGGCAAGCCGGTCGCGCCGGACGTCGACCTGACGGCCGTCGCCAAGCGCACCCCCGGTTTCACCGGTGCCGACCTGTCGAACGTGCTGAACGAGGCCGCCCTGCTGACGGCCCGCAGCGACGCCAAGCTGATCGACAACAAGTTCCTGGACGAGGCGATCGACCGCGTGGTGGCCGGTCCGCAGAAGCGGACCCGGATCATGTCCGAGAAGGAAAAGAAGATCACCGCGTACCACGAGGGCGGCCACGCCCTGGTCGCGGCCGCTTCGCCGAACTCGGACCCGGTTCACAAGATCACGATCTTGTCCCGCGGCCGGGCCCTGGGCTACACCATGGTCCTCCCGGACGAGGACAAGTACTCGACCACGCGCAACGAGATGCTCGACCAGCTGGCGTACATGCTCGGTGGCCGCGCGGCCGAGGAGCTGGTCTTCCACGACCCGACCACGGGCGCCGCGAACGACATCGAGAAGGCGACCGCGACGGCCCGCGCCATGGTCACGCAGTACGGCATGACCGAGCGGCTCGGCGCGATCAAGTTCGGCTCCGACAACTCCGAGCCGTTCCTGGGCCGTGAGATGGGTCACCAGCGCGACTACTCCGAAGAGGTCGCCGCGCTGGTCGACGAAGAGGTCAAGAAGCTGATCGAGACCGCGCACAACGAGGCGTGGGAGATCCTGGTCGAGAACCGCGACGTCCTCGACAACCTGGTTCTGGAGCTCCTGGAGAAGGAGACCCTGAACAAGGAAGAGGTCGCCGAGGTCTTCAAGCACATCGTCAAGCGCCCGGCCCGCCCGGCGTGGACCGGCTCCTCGCGGCGTACGCCGTCGACGCGCCCGCCGGTGCTGTCGCCGAAGGAGCTGGCGCCGGCCAACGGCTCGGCCCCCTCGGCCTCCGGTGTCTCGACCGAGAAGACCGAGGCCCCCGAGGAGCAGAACCCCGAGGGCTGACCGCTCCGCGAGCGGTGACGACAGGACGATGACCGGGTCCGCCCGGCAGGAGACCGGGTCCGTACGGAACGTTCCGTACGGACCCGGTCTTCGTCGTGAGGTGCCCCGGATGCCGGTTTCCGTGCGGACCCACACCGGCCCCGGAATGAAAGCCGCGCCTCACGGGTTCTAGCCTGGACGTGTGGTACTCCGCCTGTGGAGCGGGCGCAACTGGGACCAGGAACGAGGCACAAGATGACCGATCCGGTGACGCTGGACGGCGACGGCAAGATCGGCGAGTTCGACGAGAAGCGCGCCGAGAACGCCGTACGCGAACTCTTGATCGCCGTCGGCGAGGACCCGGACCGCGAGGGTCTCCTGGAGACGCCGGCCCGTGTGGCGCGCGCGTACAAGGAGATCCTGGCGGGGCTGCGCCAGGAGCCCGAGGACGTCCTGACGACCACCTTCGACCTGGGGCACGACGAGATGGTCCTGGTCAAGGACATCGAGATCGTCTCGCTGTGCGAGCACCACCTGCTGCCGTTTCACGGAGTGGCGCACGTCGGCTACATCCCGGCCGACAACGGCAAGATCACCGGGCTGTCCAAGCTGGCCCGCCTGGTCGAGGTCTTCGCCCGCCGCCCCCAGGTGCAGGAGCGTTTGACCACCCAGATCGCGGACTCCCTGATGCGCATCCTGGAGGCGCGCGGCGCCATCGTGGTGATCGAGGCCGAGCACATGTGCATGTCGGTGCGCGGGATACGCAAGCCGGGCGCCAAGACGACCACCTCGGCCGTCCGCGGCCAGCTGCGGGATGCCTCGACCCGTGCCGAGGCGATGAGCCTGATACTGGCGCGCTGAGGGCCTGTGGCGTACGACGAAGCGGGCGGGGCCCGGTGGACTATCCACCGGGCCCCGCCCGCTTCGTACGTGCCCCGCCTCCGGGGGCGTGGCGTCACGCCTTGAGGTGGCCGCCCATCCACTCCAAGGCGGCGGGTATCTCACGGCGCCAGGTGTTGAAGTTGTGGCCGCCGCTGTCGAGGATGATCGACGCGACGCGGCCGGGCGACTTGGTCTGCTGGATGAACTTCAGCGTGTCCTTGTAGTTCTCCTCGCCCTGCTTGCTGGAGGTGACGAGGAGGTTCACCGGCGCCGCGGGGAGGTTCTTCTGCCGCCACAGCAGGTCGTTCTCCCGCTCCAGCTGCTTGTCGCCGCCGAACAGGGCGCCGGTCGAGGCGTCGATCGGGGCCTTGTACGCGCCGGAGAGGGCCACGCCGGTGGAGAACGCCTTCGGGTAGCGCATCGGCATCTTCAGGGCGCAGTAGCCGCCCGTGGAGTCGCCTATGACGCCCCAGTTCGCGGCGTCGGTGCCGACCCGGTAGTGGCTGGCTATGTCGTGCCGCACGTCGTGGGTGAAGAAGGTCTCGGTCTGCGGGCCGTTCGGGATGTCCACGCACTCGGTGTCCCGCGGCGGCGCGACGGTCGGGCGCATCATCACGAGTATGGTCGGCTGCATCTTGTTCTTGCGGACCAGTTCGTGCTGGGTCTGCGGGAAGTGCAGCTTCTTGTAGAGGGCCTGCGCGGTGCCCGGGTAGCCGGTCAGCACCACGGAAGCGGGGAAGCGTTTCTTCGCGTACTTGGCCTGGAAGTACTGCGGCGGCAGATAGACGAACGCCGGGCTGTTGATCTTGGACTTTTCGCCCTGCAACAGCACCTTGTCTATCCGGCCGCCCACATGCGGCTTGGACCCGCCGGGCACGCTGACGTGCTCGCTGCCGAGCGTCTTCAGCTTGGTGCCGTTCGGGCCGGTCTCGTAATTGGTCACCACCCCCGGTTCCTGCTCCTGACCGAACAGGTCGGCCCACGATGCGTAGAAACCGAACGAATTGTTCGCCGCGAGGCCGATCGCGGCGAAGATCGACAGCTGTGTGGCCAGCAGGAGGCCGACGCGGCCGAGCAGCGTGCGCCAGTTGGCCCTGGACAGGCGTGGCCACAGCCAGATGGTGAGAACAAAGAGCGCTACCGCGAAAAAGACGGCCAGGAGTAGCACTTTTTTGCTGGTGAGACCCATGTGGTGCTTTCTTCCGGGCGGCCGGTCATCCGTGCCGCAGGTGGAACCCCGGGCCCTGAAACGCCGTCATACAGGGCGCAAAAGTCCAGATGCTGCGACTAAGACTCGCACGTTCTCTCGACCGGGGCGACGGGAAAGTAATGTCTGACAGGCTAGATGGCGAAAAGTCCGGGACGGTTGCGTGGCGTCCGCCACGCTGGCTGCGCGGCCCCCGCCCGGAAAAGGTGCCGCCGCTGGTAGGGACGGCCGGAGCGGTCGTCGGACTGCTGAACCTGGTGGCCGGGCTCTTCCCCCGGTTCCGGCACAGCAGGCTGCACGCCCTGGCCGAGGTGCTGCCGGGCACCGTGAGCGCTTTGGCGGCGGCCTCCTCCATCGTCGTCGGCATCCTGCTCCTGATGCTCGCGCACGGCCTCAAACGGCGTAAGCGCCGCGCCTGGGTGGCGGCCGTCTCGCTGCTCCCGGTGGGCATCGCGGCCCAGCTCGTCTACCGGCACTCCGTCGTCGGAGCGGTCCTCTCGCTGGCCCTGCTGGCCTTCCTGGTGTGGCACCGGCGCGCCTTCGAGGCGCTGCCGGACCCGCGCAGCCGGGTGAAGGCCCTGCTGAACTTCGTCGCCCTCGGCGGCATCAGCTTCGGCCTCGGCCTGGTCATCGTGAACTCCCACCCGCACAAGATCATCGGTGATCCGTCGGTGTGGGAGCGGTTCAAGCACGTCATGTGGGGCCTCTTCGGCTTCGAGGGCCCGGTCCGGTACGTGAACAACGTCGACTACACCGTCGGCTACTCGCTCGGCGCCCTCGGCCTGCTGACCGTCGCCACCACCGCCTACCTGGCCTTCCGCCCCGAGCACCCGGCCGCCCGGCTCACCGCGGAGGACGAGGAGCGGCTGCGCGAGCTGCTGGCCAAGCACGGCGGCCGGGACTCCCTGGGATATTTCGCCCTCCGTCACGACAAGGGCGCGGTCTTCTCGGCGACCGGCAAGGCGGCGGTCTGCTACCGGGTCATATCGGGCGTGATGCTCGCCAGCGGTGACCCGATCGGCGACGTGGAGGCGTGGCCGGGCGCCATCGAGCGCTTCATGGAGGAGGCGCGGGCGCACTCCTGGACCCCGGCGGTACACGGGTGCAGCGAGACCGGCGGCCAGGTCTGGACCCGCGAGACCGGCATGGACGCGCTGGAGCTGGGCGACGAGGCGATCGTGGACGTCGCCGACTTCACTCTCACGGGCCGCTCGATGCGCAACGTACGCCAGATGGTCAAGCGCATCGAGCGCAACGGGTACGAGACCCGGGTGCGCCGGGTGCGCGACCTGGAGCCGGCGGAGCTGGCACGTATCCAGGAGGCCGCGAACGCCTGGCGGGACACCGACGACGAGCGCGGCTTCTCCATGGCGCTGGGCCGGATCGACGCGGAACGGGACGGCGACGCGGTGATCGCCACCGCTCACCTGGCCCCAACGGAGGGCGAGGAGCCCGGCCCGTTCGGCGACCTGAAGGCGATGCAGCACTACGTGCCGTGGGGCAAGGACGGCATCTCCCTGGAGCTGATGCGCCGCGACCGCTCCGCCGACCCCGGCATGAACGAGCTGCTGATCGTGGCCTCCCTCCAGGCCGCCCCCGACCTCAAGATCAAGCAGGTGTCGCTGAACTTCGCGGTCTTCCGCTCCTCTCTGGAGCGCGGCGAGAAGCTGGGCGCCGGGCCGGTCGTCCGGGTCTGGCGCGGCGTGCTGATCTTCCTGTCCCGCTGGTACCAGATCGAGTCGCTCTACAAGTTCAACGACAAGTTCCAGCCACGCTGGGAGCCGCGCTTCGTGGTCTTCCGCAACAGCCGGGACATCCCGCGCATCGGCCTGGCCACCCTCCAGGCCGAGGGGTACCTGGAGCTGCCGCGGGTGCTGCGCCGCCGCAAGGCCGCCGAGCCGCAGCCGTGCGCGCACAACGAGGACCGCATCAGCGCGGACGAGGTCGAGCGGGCAGCGTAAGAACCGCAGGCTCGACCTGCCCCGTACCCGCACGCCGTCCGTTCCCTCCGGGGGACGGGCGGCGCCGCGTTTCCCCGCGCGCCCTAGGCTGGTCGCATGAGTACCTTGCGCGGCCGGGTGGCCGGACTTCCGGACTTCGACCGCTGCGCGGTGATGGGCGTGGTGAACGTGACGCCCGATTCGTTCTCCGACGGCGGGCAGTGGTTCGACACCGAGCTGGCCGTCAAGCACGGCCTGGACCTGGTGGCGCAGGGCGCCGACCTGGTGGACGTGGGCGGCGAGTCGACGCGGCCCGGCGCGGCCCGGGTGGACGAGGCGGAGGAACTGCGCCGGGTCGTCCCCGTCGTACGGGAGCTGTGCGCCGCCGGCGCCCTGGTGTCCGTGGACACCATGCGGGCCTCGGTCGCCGAGCAGGCCGTGGCGGCCGGCGCGCGGCTGGTCAACGACGTAAGCGCGGGCGCCGCCGACCCGGCGATGGTGCCGGTGGTGGCCGCGGCCGGGGTGCCGTTCGTGGTCATGCACTGGCGCGGCCGGTCCATCGACATGAACAACCGGGCGGTGTACGGGGACGTCGTCACCGAGGTCGTCGGGGAGCTGCGCCGGAGCCTGGAGCGGGCGGTCGACGGCGGCATCGACCCCGAGCGCGTCCTCGTCGACCCCGGTCTCGGCTTCGCCAAGGAGGCAGGGCACGACCTCGCGCTGATCGCGCATCTGGCGCGGCTGCGGGAGCTGGGCCGTCCCTTGCTGGTGGCCGCTTCGCGCAAACGTTTCCTGGGCAGGGTGCTGGCAGGGGACGCGCAGGCCGCCCCGCCGCCGGCCCGTGAGCGGGACGCGGCGACGGCCGCGGTGTCGGCGATCGTCGCGCGGGAGGGAGCCTGGGCGGTGCGGGTGCACGAGGTGCGCGCGAGCGCGGACGCGGTACGGGTGGCCAGGGCCGTGGAGGGCGCGGCGGGCACGACGGATGCGACGAGGGTGACGGGCGCCGCGGGTGCGGCGGACGCGACGGGAGCGGTGTGAGTCCACGGACGGACGTCGAGCTGGTCGAACAGGCGAACACCGACCTGTACGAGGCCATGGAGCGCGGTGATCACGCGGCCATGTCCGAGATGTGGCTGGACGGCCAGGTGAGCGTGGTGCACCCGGGCTGGCCGGTGCTGCGCGGGCGCGGCGAGGTGCTGCGCTCGTACGCCCTGATCATGGCGAACACCGAGTACATCCAGTTCTTCCTGACGGATGTGGAGATCGACGTCATCGGTGACACCGCGCTGGTGACCTGTACGGAGAACATTCTCAGCGGCGGTCCTGCCGAGGAGGACGGCTCGGTCGGCCCGCTGATCGGCCAGCTGGTCGTCGCGACCAACGTCTTCCGGCGCACGGAGGAGGGCTGGCGGGTCTGGTCCCACCACGGCTCTCCCGTGCTGGCGGACCGGGACGACGAGGACGAGGACGGGGAGGACGGCGACGGGGAGGGGCCCGGCGCCGGGGGTGTGGGCGGCGGGATGTGAACGTGAAACCCGCGTGAAGACTTCGCGAGGTTTCGCGGGCGTCGCGGGAACCTGCCGTGGACGGGGTGCGGATGTCCTCCGGCCACCTCGGAGGACGGCTTCGGCCGGGGTCGTCAGCGGAAAGCGTCAGCAGGGTCGACTACGGCGCACCCGTTCGAGCCAAGTGGCCCACGGGTAGGGGTGGGACCGCGGGGCGGCGGGTAAGTGGCCGCGCGGACGGCTGCTCGACCGCCCCGGCGGCGCCGGGTAGCAGTCGTGCGGGGCCTTGTCCATGGCCCCCGTGGGCAAGCGCTGTCGGTGCTCGCAGGTAGATTCGATGACAGGGCGGCGTGCCGGACGAGTCTCTGGCCCCGCCCGGATTCCGACGATCAGTGGTACCAGAGGTGCCAATGGGACCAGTGGGAGTGTGATTCGCGTGGATCGTGTCGCGCTGCGTGGGCTGAAGGCCAGAGGGCACCACGGGGTGTTCCCCCGCGAACGCGAGGAGGGCCAGACCTTCATCGTGGACCTGGTGCTGGGCCTGGACACCCGCCCGGCGGCGGCGACCGACGATCTCGCGAAGACCGTGCATTACGGCGTCGTCGCGGAGGAGGTCGTGGCCGTCGTCGAAGGCGAGCCCGTCGACCTCATCGAGACGCTCGCGGAGCGCATCGCCGGTCAGTGCCTCAAGCACGAGGGGGTGCAGGAGGTGGAGGTGGTCGTCCACAAGCCGGACGCCCCGATCACCGTCCCCTTTGACGACGTGACCATCACCATCACCCGGAGCCGAGTATGACCAGCAGTGACCCGACCGTACAGCCGGTGCCCGCCTCCGTGGTGGAGCGGGTGGACGCGGCGGACGTGACGCTCTCCAACCCCAAACGCGCCGTGATCTCCCTCGGCAGCAACCTGGGCAACCGCCTGGAGACCATCCAGGGCGCGATCGACGCGCTGGAGGACACCCCGGGCGTGCGGGTCAAGGCCGTCTCGCCGGTGTACGAGACCGAGCCGTGGGGCGTGGAGCCCGCGTCCCAGCCGACGTACTTCAACGCCGTGGTGCTCATCAAGACGACGCTGCCGCCCGCCTCGCTGCTGGAGCGCGGGCAGGCGATCGAGGAGGCATTCGAGCGCGTCCGCGACGAGCGCTGGGGCCCGCGCACCATCGACGTCGACATCCTCGCGTACCAGGACGTCGTCTCCGAGGACCCGCTGCTGACCCTGCCGCACCCGCGGGCCCACGAGCGCGCCTTCGTCCTGGTGCCGTGGCACGACATCGACCCGGAGGCGGAGGTTCCGGGCCGTGGCGCGGTGGTCGAGCTGCTCTCGGCGGTCGGCCGCGACGGCGTCATGCCGCGCGCCGACCTGGAACTTCGGCTGCCGGAGTAGCCGTTAGGCTCTGCGGACGTACGGACCGGCCCGCGGTCCGTACCGGCCGGCACACGATCCGCACACGTACGAGGACGAGGGCACGAGGGGCGAACGCTCGGTGAAGCAGCTACACATCAAGGTGCTGGTCGGGCTGTTCCTGGCGGCCGGGGTGCTGGCGTGGGCCGGCGCCCGGATGTGGGACTCCTTCGGCACGCTGCCCAGCGTGCCGCTGGCGGCCCCCGTCGTGCTGGCCCTGATCGCCGCCGTACTGGCCGCCACCGCCCTGTCCCTGCGCGCCCGCCTGAACGCCCAGCGCGAGCGCAGGGCCGGCGCCAAGGGCGTCGACCCGCTGGTCGCCGCCCGCGCCGTCGTCTTCGGCCAGGCGAGCGCCCTGGTGGCCTCCCTGGTGTCCGGCCTCTACGGCGGCGTCGGCGTCTTCCTGCTGACCGCGGGACTGGACGTCGACCCCCGCCGCGACCAGGCCATCTACGCCGGCTTCTCGGTCCTCGCGGGCGCCGCGGTGGTGGTGGCCGCCATCTTCCTGGAGCGCGTCTGCAAGCTCCCGGAGGACGACGACGAGGCGGGGGCAAGCCCGGCCTAGGAGCCGGCGGAACACCGTGACCGATCATCTGGCCGCCGTCATGGCGATGCTCGGCCCTGCCGAGAACCGCTACGCGGACCCCGCCGCCTGGGAGCGGCTGCACGCGGAACTCGGTTTCCGGCTGCCGTCCGACTTCCGGACCCTCGTGGACGCGTACGCCCCCGTACACCTCAACAGCCACCTGTATTTGCACCACCCGGCAACCGAGCGCTGGAACCTGGGCCGGTGGATACAGGACTCGGTCCTGGCCTGGTCCGAGGTGGACTGGGAGGGCCTGAGCGCGGACGAGGACCCGCGCCTGCTGTGTGGGCTGGAGGAGCTGAGCTTCGGCACCCGCGACGGGCTGTGGCCCCTAGCGGGCACCGACCGCGGGGAGGAGGTCTTCCTCGTCGACGCGTGCGGGCCCGCCCCGTGGCTCCTGATCGGGTACGAGGACGGCGGCTGGGCGCGGTACGACATGAGCTTCGCCGAGTGGCTTCACCGCTACCTGATCGGCGAGGACATGGCAGGGCCCAACAGCTCCGCCTTCTACCCCGGCCCGGTGCGGCTGTGCCGCCTCCCGATGACCGCCGGCGAACGGCCGGTGCCGTGGAGCGGCCCGGACCGCGGCATGTGAGCCCGGCCCGGCCGCCCCTGCCGCCCGCTCCCCGGTGTGGCTACGCGCCCGGCACGCTCTCCACCACGACCTCGTCCCGCGCCAGGTGCCCCGCGTCCGCCGCCGTGGACCGCCGCAGCGCGGCGTGCAGCGACGCCGGCGTCAGTACACCGAGGAACCGTTCCCCCTCCAGGACCGCGATCCACCCCGCGTCGTGCTGGAGCATCGTGCTGAACGCCTGCTTCAGCGGCGCGCCGAGCGGCAGCCACGCGTCCATACGCCGGGCGTGGTCCCGCACCTCGCCTCCGGCCTTCTCCTGCCCCGCGGCGCCCTCGGGGCCCGCGGCGCCCAGTCCCACCGCCGAGACCCACCCGTGCAGCCCGCCGTCCGCGTCGAGCACCACGGCCCACGCCGCGCCCTCCTCGGCCAGCCGCGCCGCGGCCCGCGCGGCGTCGTCGTCGAGCCGGACCACCGGCGGCTGCTCCAGGTCGCCCGTCTCGATCGGCGTCACCGACAGCCGCTTGAGCCCCCGGTCGGCCCCGACGAACTCCGCGACGTACGGGGTGGCCGGCGCCCCGAGCACCGTGGCCGGGGTGTCGAACTGCTCGACGCGCCCCGCCCCGTAGACGGCGATGCGGTCCCCGAGCCGTACCGCTTCCTCGATGTCGTGGGTGACGAAGAGCACCGTCTTGTGAAGCGTGGACTGCAGCCGCAGGAACTCCGTCTGGAGGTGTTCGCGCACGACCGGGTCGACCGCCCCGAACGGCTCGTCCATCAGCAGCACGGGCGGGTCGGCGGCGAGCGCGCGGGCGACGCCGACGCGCTGCCGCTGGCCGCCGGAGAGCTGGTCGGGGTAGCGGTCTCCGTGCAGCGACGGGTCGAGGCCGACCAGGTCGAGGAGTTCGGCGGCGCGGTCCCTGGCCTTCTTGCGAGGCCAGCCGAGCAGGTGCGGGACGGTCGCGGTGTTGTCCAGCACGGTCTTGTGCGGGAAGAGGCCGACCTGCTGGATGACGTAGCCGATGCGGCGGCGCAGTTCGACGGGATCGATGGTCGCTATGTCCGCGCCGTCCAGGTATATGTGACCGCTCGTCGGCTCGATGAGCCGGTTGACCATCTTCATCGTCGTGGTCTTGCCGCAGCCCGACGGCCCGACGAGCGTGACCAGCTCGCCCTCCGCGACCTCGAACGAGAGGTCGTCGACGGCGGTGGTGCCGTCGGCGTAGCTCTTGGTGACGTGCTCGAAACGGATCATGGTGGGTTCCCCAGTGTGGACGGTCGCCGGCCGGGTAGGCGCGCTGTGCTTCCCGGCTCCTACCCGCGGTATCCGTCCCGTCGCGTGTGTCTTGTTACGACTGGATGGCGGGCCGGTCGGATTGTCAGTGGTGGGGGATAGGGTCGCAGACAGTCACCGAAAATGTGAGCGACAGGGCGGGGGAGGTGACCGCGGGTGAGTGCGCAGGGCTGCCTTGAGGCGAACGACTGGATCTGCGGTGAGTACGTCCGGACACGCAGCCGGGAATTGCTGGACGCGACCGTCCAGCATGTGGGCATCACGCTCGTGTCGGTGCTGATAGGGCTGCTGATCGCCTTTCCGCTGGCGCTGGTGGCCCGCCGCTGGCGGGCCGCCGCCGGTCCGGTGCTCGGGCTGACGACGATCTTGTATACGGTTCCTTCGCTGGCGATGTTCGCCTTGCTGACACCGGTCTTCGGGGTCTCGGCCGCCGTGGTCGTCACGGGCCTGGTGCTGTATTCGCTGACCATCCTGGTGCGGAACATCCTGGCGGGGCTGGACTCGGTGCCGCAGGAGGTGCGCGAGGCGGCGCGCGGCATGGGGTACGGCCCCGTGAAGCTGCTCTTCGGCGTCGAACTCCCGCTGGCGCTGCCCGCGTTGACGGCGGGTCTGCGCATCGCCACGGTCTCGACGGTGGCGATGACGACGATCGGCGCCGTGGTGGGCTACGGCGGTCTCGGCAACCTCATATCCAGCGGCATGGAGGGCTTCTTCAAGGCGGAGGTGCTCACGGCCTCGGTGCTGTGCGTGCTGCTGGCGGTGGTCGCCGACGTCCTGTTGATAGGTCTGCAAAGGCTGCTGACGCCGTGGACCCGGGCGCAGGCTCGGGCGCGGGCCCGCGCGCGGCGCGAGCAACGGTCGGCGGGTCGGGCGAAGAAGGCGGTGGCCTGAGGCGATGGACGCGATAACCGGAGCGTGGGACTGGCTGGCGACCTCGGCCAACTGGGCGGGGGAGAAGGGGGTGTGGCACCGGCTCGGCGAGCACGTCTACCTCAGTGCGATGTGCCTGGCGATCTCCTGCCTGATAGCCCTGCCGGTCGCCCTGTACCTGGGCCACATCGGCAAGGGCGGGGCACTGGCGGTCAACATCTCCAATGTCGGGCGCGCGGTGCCGACGTTCGCCGTACTGGTCCTGCTGACGCTCAGTCCGCTCGGTACGGCGGGGGACTGGCCGACGATCATCGCGCTGGTGCTGTTCGCGGTGCCGCCGCTGCTGACCAACGCGTATGTGGGCATGCGGGAGGCCGACCGGGACGTGGTCGAGGCGGCGCGCGGGATGGGCATGTCGGGGCCGCAGGTGCTGCTGCGGGTCGAGCTGCCGCTCGCGTACCCGTTGATCATGACGGGGCTGCGGTCGGCCGGCGTCCAGGTCGTGGCCACGGCGACGCTGGCCGCGCTGGCGGGTGGTGGCGGCCTCGGCCGCATCATCACCGCCGGGTTCGGCAACTACAACACGCCGCAGGTGGTGGCGGGCGCGGTGCTGGTGGCCGTGCTGGCGCTGGTGGTCGAAGGGCTGCTGGTGCTGACGGACCGGGCCTTCGACCCGATGCGGCGGGGGCGGTCGCGCACGACGCGTACGCCGGGTGGCGACGCGTCCGCGGCCGCGAGCCCGGCCTGACGGCGGCCGCCGGCCGGGTGCGGGGCCGCGCCAGGCCGGCCGTACGTACCGGCCCACGTCCCCGTACACAGACTTTTTCCTTCTCTCCCACTGGATGGTGAACCGGTATGAACCAGGGCCAGGATCAGGATCAGGCCAAGGACAGCCACAAGACATTCGGTGCCGCGCGCGCCGTCCGCGCGGCAGGCGCGGCCCGTACACGCCGCGCGGCCCGTACCGCGCTGGCCGCGGGCGCGGTGTTCGCGCTGGCCGGCGGGCTGGCCGCGTGCGGGGGCAAGAGCCTGGAGGAGAAGGGCGGCGCGAAGAGCGGTGGCGGGAAGGGGGACATCGTCGTCGGGTCGGCCGGTTTCACCGAGTCGAAGGTGCTCGCCGAGATCTATTCCAAGATCCTTAACGATGCGGGATACCACGCCACCGTCAAGACTCTCGCCAATCGCGAGCTGTACGAACCGGCGCTGGAGAAGGGCCAGATCGACGTCGTGCCGGAATACGCCTCGACCCTCGCCGAATTCCTCAACGCCAAGAAGAACGGCCCCAACCCGAAGCCCGTCGCCTCCAGCGACATCGGCAAGACGGTCGAGGCGTTGAAGGCGCTCGCCACGCCCCGCGGACTGAAGGTGCTGCCGGCCGGGAAGGCGACGGACCAGAACGCGTTCGCGGTGACGAAGGAATTCGCCGACCGCTACCACCTCAAGACGCTCTCCGACCTCGGCCGGTCCCAGCAGAAGATCAAGCTGGCGGCGGGCGAGGAGTGCGAGACACGGCCGTACTGCAAGCCGGGTCTGGAGAAGACGTACGGGATAGACGTGACGGGCATCGACCCGAAGGGTGTCGGCACCCCGCAGGCCAAGCAGGCCGTCAAGGACGGCACGGACCAGATGGTGCTGACCACGACCACGGACGCCACGCTCGACAACTTCGGACTGGTGCTGTTGAAGGACGACAAGAAGCTCCAGAATGCCGACAACGTGCTGCCCGTGGTGAATGCCGGGAGCGCCGGCGACAAGGAGATCGAGACGGCTCTCGGCAAGCTCACGGACAAGCTGACGACCGGCGATCTGATCGAGCTGAACCGCAAGGTCGACGCCGAACGGCAGAAGCCCGCTGATGTCGCGAGCGCATTTCTGGAGTCGAAGGGGCTGGTGAAGAAGTAACCACCGGGATACGGATCGGCGGGCGGGGCCCCATAAGCTCCGCACGCACGGTAAGTTTCAGGCCATGCCACGAGGACGCCACCGCCATTCGCCACCCCTGCACCGGCTTCTTCCCCCAGTGACGGTCGCCGGTGCTTCCGTCGTCTGCGCCTCGGGCGCCTGGTTCGTCGGTGATGACCTGGTACAGCGCGTGCTCGCCACGGGCGCGGCGGCCGCCGCGGTCACCGGCTCCGTGCTGCTGCGCACCTGGGACCGTACGGCGGGCAAGAGCGTCGCCGAGCTGAAGAAGGCCCGGGTGCGGGACGAGTGGAAGACCGACGAGCGGATAGCCGAGCTCGAAACGGATCTTGAGGAGTCCCGCGAGATCCGCGGCAGGCTGGACACCAAGCTGCGGTCCAAGCGGGCCGAGCTGGCCCGCCTGCGCAGCGAGCACGCCGAGCTGCTGCGCCGCTACGCCACCGCCGAGACCGAGCGTGCCAGCGCCCTGGAAGGCCGCCGCCTCCTCGCGATCGAGGCGGGCGGCCCGGCCGGGGAGCTGACGTCCGGGGCCTCGGCGGACCCGTCGGAGGCCGCGCCGGGCGCGCTCACCACGGTGATGTACCACCGGGCGGCCGAGGCGCTGCGGCACCTGCCGCGCAACGCGGCCCGCCAGGCGGAGCGCGCGCAGGACCAGGACGGTGAGGACGGCCAGGGGAATCCCGTGGCGGCCACGGAGCCAGCGGCCGACCAGGTCCCGGCCCGTCAGGCCGCCGCCCAGGAGACCGCCGGGGAGACCGCCGGGGAGAGCGCCCGGGAGACCAGCGGGGAGAAGACCGCCCGCGACACCGTGCCGGCGCCGCGCGAGCCTGCCCGCACGGCCGAGGACCGTACGGCCGAGGACCGCACGGCTGAGGACCGCACGGCTGAGAACCGTACGGTCCGGGGCCGGGACGCCGTCGAGGGCCGGGACGCCGCCGAGGCGACCGCGCCGGTGGCGCACGGCCTGCGGCCGGTGCCCGCTGCCGCGGCCGTCGTCGCGCCCGTGGCGGGCCGGAGCGTGCCCGCCTCCCGCGCGCAGGGCGGCTTCGACTTCTTCGGTACGGCCACGGGCACCGGCGCCGTAGCGGGCGCCGCCCCGGCCGCGGGAGGCCCGTCGACCGTGACGCGGCGGCCCAAGCCGGTCAGGCAGCTGGAGGAGGACCTGGCCGACGTGGTCGGCGACGAGGCGGTGGCCGAGCAGTCGGCGCGCGGCCAGGCCCGTACGACGGACGACGCGAAGCCCGCCGCCGAACGGGAGCCGGGCGCGGCTGCCGAGGCGGCTGGCGAGACGGCTTCCGGGACGGCTTCCAAGGCGGCGGACAGCACGGACGGCGCGGCGGAGGACGGGGAGGCGGCCTCGGGCGAGGTCATCGACCTGACCGCCCACGACGAGACCGAGCAGATCGACATGGCGGAACTGCGCAGCGCCGTGTCCTCCTGACCGACCGTTCCGCACGTACAGCACGTACACGTAGGGGACGCGGGGGCGGCCGTTAAGCCGCTCCCGCCTCCCAACTCACTCCCGCCTCCTCAAGCCACTCCGGCCTCCCGAGCCTTCCGCTCCGCGCGTGGGCGGTGGACTGCCGTCAGTGCGGCGGCGGCCAGGGCGAATCCGGCGGCCAGCCAGGGCAGCCGGGCCGCGCCCACCGTCTCCAGCCCGAGGCCGCCCAGCCCGCCCGCCAGGGACACGGCCAGGTAGATGGCGGCCGCGTTCAGGGAGACGACCACGGCCTGCGCCTGCGGGGCGAGCGCGGCGATCCGGTGTTGCTGCGGAGTGGTCACCGAGAACGACACCCAGCCGGACACCGCCACCGCGACCAGCGCGCTGGGCAGCCAGTCCCTGCACAGCGGTACGAGTGCGAAGACCGCGGCGAGCGCGAGTGCGGCGGCGAGCACCACCCGCCGGGGCCCGAACCGGTCGGCGAGGTGCCCGGCGACCAGGTTCCCCGCCGTACCGGTGAGGCCGAAGACCAGGAGCAGCACGGCCGCCAGGCCCCCGCCGCCGCCTCCGTCAACGCCCCCGTCGCCGCGGCCGAGCACCGGCGCGTACACCGCGCTGATGTACTCGAAGGGCAGGTAGATCCCGACGAACACCACGACGGTGATCACCAGCGTGTAGAGGACCCCGCGGTCCGCCAGCGGCGCCAGTCGGCGGCGTAGGCCGCGCGGTGTGTCGATGCGTACGCGCGGCAGGCGGGCGGCGAGCAGCGGTATGACGAGCAGGGGCAGGACGGTGACCAGCCACATCGTGGTCCGCCAGCCGTATGCGCCGCCGACGGCGGTGCCCAGCGGCGCCCCGAGGACCAGTGCGGAGGTCAGGCCGGTGTTCACGAGCGCGAAGGCGCGTCCGCGTGCCGTCTCGCCGGCGAGCGCCGCGGCGGTGGCCGAGGCGTTCGGGGTGTAGAGCGCGGCGCCGGCCGCCGCGACGACGCGGGCGGCGAGCGCGGCGGGGTAGGTGGGGGCGAGGGCGGTGGCCGCGTTGCCGAGTGCGAAGACGATCAGCGCCGTGAGCAGGACGGCACGCCGGGACCAGCCTGCGGTGCACGCCGCCAGGAGGGGTGAGAGCACCGCGTAGGCGATGGCGAACACGGTGACGAGCTGACCGGCGGCGCCGAGCCCGATGTGCAGGTCGGCGGCGATTCCGGGGAGGACGCCGGCGATCACGAAGGCGTCGGTGCCGACCACGAACGTGCCGAGGGCGAGCAGCGTCGCGTTAACGCGCCAGCCGCCCGAGCCGCCCGAGCCGCCTGAGCCGCCTGAGCCGCCTGAGCCGGTCGCGCCGGTTGGCTGGGGTGCGGGGTGGGGCGCGCTGTTGCCGGGCATGTGGTCTCCGACTCCGAAATGGTACCGATCAGTACCGTCTGGTGGGATGGCGAGACGGTACCGATCGGTTCCGTTGGGAGTCAAGGTTGGTTATCGTGGCCGTATGCCGACCAACGCCCGCGAACGACTCGTCAGGGCAGCCGAGGAACTCTTCTACGCCGAGGGCATCCGCGCCGTCGGCGTCGAGCGGCTGCTCGCCGCCTCCGGGGTGGGCCGGGCCTCGTTCTACCGGCACTTCGCGAGCAAGGACGACCTGGTCGTGGCGGTGGTCGACGGCCATGGGCAGCGCTGGTTCGACTGGCTGCACGCCGCGGTCGCCGAGCGGGGCGGCACGCCGCTCGCCCTCTTCGACGCCCTGGCCGAACGTTTCGGGTCCGACGACTACCGCGGCTGTGCCGCCATCAACACGATGGTGGAGATCGCCGACCCGGCCAGCCCGGCGCACCGTGCCGCCGCCGCCCACAAGCGCACGCTGGCCTCGTACGTCGCCGGGCTGCTCGCCGAGGCCGGGTACACCCGCGCCACGCGGGAACTGGCCGAGCAGCTGGTGCTGTTGATCGACGGAGCCCAGGTCACCGCCCTGCGCGAACGCTCGGCGGCGCCTGCCCACCGCGCCAAGGCGGTGGCGTCCGCCCTGCTCGCCGCCGCCTGAGCCCGGGCCGCCGTACCGCGGCGTCCGCTACCGGTGCCGGCGTCCGAGCAGGCCGCGAAGGTCAAGAGAGGGTGCCTCCGGCGCGAACGGTACGGCCGTTTTCCGTCCGCGGTAGTAGATCATCAGGGACTCGCCCAGAAAGCTGACGCCGATGGTGAGTTGGACCGGGCGCGCGCTGGCGTGCATGCCCATGTGCTCGGCGAAGACCCCGTAGCCCGCGGACACCAGCAGCGACGCGACGACGACGAGGAAGGTGCGGCCCGTGTAGCGCTGCCACAAGGTGCCGTCCTGTTCGAAGAGCCGGACCATGAGGCCGCGCGCGGCGCCGAGGGCGAGGCCCAGGAGGGCGCCGGGGACCACCCAGGCGATGTCGGTTCCCGTCACGTCGTCGGCCTTGGTGACGAAGAGGACGCCGAGGCCGGTCAGGACGGCCGGGCCGGCGAACAGGTCGCGTACGGTGACCGGTTCGCCCTTCAGGCGCTTGGCGATCACGAGGACGAGGACCACGGCGACGATCGCCGCGAGCAGCCAGCCGTTCACTGATGTTCCCCCTTGGTGTGGCCCGAGCGCCGGAGCGCGGGCCTTATTTAGCTCAGGCGTGCCAAAAACAATTTAGCTCGGTCGTGCCACAATGGCAATATGCCGAAGATCGTTGACCCTGAGGCCCGCCGCCAGGCCGTCGCCGACGCCGTCCTGCGCGTCGTCGCACGCGAAGGGGTGGAAGGCGCCTCGCTGCGCAACGTCGCCGAAGCCGCCGGACTGGCCGTCGGATCGGTGCGGCACTACTTCCGTGACCACGACGAACTGCTGCTCTTCACGATGCGGGAGCTGAGCGCGCGCATCGACCGGCGCGTACGCGCGCACGTGGACCGCCTGCTCGACCCGGCGGCGCACCACGAGCGCCCGGCCGAGGTGGAGGAGCTGATCGGCGAGTTCCTCGCCCTGGACGACGAGCGGTACCGGGAAGCGGTGCTCTGGGCGGCGTTCTGCGGCGCGGCCCGTACCCGTCCCGAACTGCGGGTCTGCGCCGTCGAGATGGAAACCGGGACGCGGGCTCTGCTGTCCCGGGTGCTGCGCGAGGCGCAGAAGGCGGGCGGCCTGCCGGCGGACCTGGACGTCGACCTGGAGGTCCTGCGGCTGTCCGCCCTGCTGGACGGGCTCAACCTCCGGGCGATGCTGGAGCCCGAGTACGTCACCCCCGAAGCCCAGCGGGCGGTGCTGCGGCGGCACCTGAGGTCTCTTAAGGCCACGCGGTAATCCGTCCGACCGGCGGGCACTGCTTCGGCGGGTACGCTGACGGGCGATCAGTGACGGGTGACAGCGCGGGGTGGGGCAGTGGACAAGCCGGCGGTACGGAACGCGCTTGCCGCCGTGCTCGCCGCCGCGGCGCTGGCCACCGCCGGCTGTTCGGCGGAGCCCGCGCCGAAGCCGCGGACGGCCCCGGAGGCCAAGCCCTCCGCGTCCGCGCCCGCCTGCCCGGGGAGCGGCGTCGTCATCAAGGGTTCACAGGTGGACGCAGCCATGGGCACCCGCGCCATGAACATCACCCTGACCAACTGCGGGACGCGCCCCTACGAGGTCAACGGCTACGCGGGCATCCGCGTGCTGGACGAGCAGCGCAAGCCGCTGGACGTGAAGATCAGCCACGGCTCGGACGTCGTCGACGACGTCGGCCCCGAACCGCTGACGCTCAAGCCGGGCGAGCGGGCCGTGGCCGTACTGATGTGGCGCAACCTGGTCACGGACGCGACGGTGCCCGCCACGAACGGCGCCTTCCTGGACATCACACCGGCCGAGGGCGGCGGCGGGCCGCAGACCGTGCGCGAACACGTCGACCTCGGCACCACCGGCAAGCTGGGCGTCACCGCGTGGCACCGGGAGCGCCCGCGGACCCGTACGTAGCGCGCGCCCCGGCCCGCGCGGCTACTTGTCGATGTCGCCGACCACGAAGAAGAGCGAGCCGAGGATGGCGACCATGTCGGCGACCAGGGTGCCCGGCAGCAGCTCGGTGAGCGCCTGGATGTTGTTGTACGAGGCCGAGCGCAGCTTGAGGCGGTACGGGGTCTTCTCGCCCTTGGAGACCAGGTAGTAGCCGTTGATGCCGAGCGGGTTCTCGGTCCAGGCGTAGGTCGTGCCCTCGGGCGCCTTGAGGACCTTCGGGAGGCGCTGGTTGATCGGCCCCGGCGGCAGGTCCGCGATCCGGTCCAGGCAGGCGTCGGCCAGGTCCAGGGAGTTGTGGGTCTGGTCCAGGAGGCATTCGAAGCGGGCCAGGCAGTCGCCTTCCTCGCGGGTCACCACCTCCAGCGTGTCCTGGAGTTCCGCGTACGCGAGGTACGGCTCGTCGCGGCGCAGGTCGAAGTCGACGCCGGAGGCGCGGGCGATCGGCCCGGAGACGCCGTACGCGTGCACCGCCTCGCGGCTCAGCACGCCGATGCCGCGGGTACGGCCGCGGAAGATCTCGTTGCCGAGAACCAGCCGGTCGAAGACGTCCATCCGGGAGCGGACCTCGGAGACGGCGTGCCGGGCGCGGCCGAGCCAGCCGGCCGGCAGGTCCTCCTTGAGGCCGCCGACGCGGTTGAACATGTAGTGCATCCGGCCGCCGGAGATCTCCTCCATCACGTTCTGGAGCTCTTCGCGCTCGCGGAAGGCGTGGAAGACGGGCGTGATGCCGCCCAGCTCCAGGGGGTAGGAGCCGAGGAACATCAGGTGGTTGAGGACCCGGTTCAGCTCGGCGAGGAGCGTACGGGTCCACACGGCGCGCTCGGGGACCTCCATGCCGAGCATCCGCTCCACGCCCAGGACGACGCCCAGCTCGTTGGAGAAGGCCGACAGCCAGTCGTGACGGTTGGCGAGCATGATGATCTGCCGGTAGTCGCGCGCCTCGAAGAGCTTCTCGGCGCCGCGGTGCATGTAGCCGATCACGGGTTCGGCGTGCTGGATGCGCTCGCCGTCCAGGACGAGGCGCAGCCGCAGCACGCCGTGCGTGGAGGGGTGCTGCGGGCCGATGTTCAGCACCATGTCGGTGCTCTCCGCCGCGCCGCCGATGCCGACCGTGGTCTCCGTCATGGGGACAGTCTTGCAGTTCGGTGTGGCGGGGTGACGACGCAGGCTCTCAGGGGGCGAGCAGCCCCGTACAACTGCCGCCGACCGGTTGCAGGAGCCAGCCGAAGGCGCCCAGGCCCGCCGGGTCGGTCAGCTCGGCCGCCGCGCCCGCCGAGCCGAGGGCCCGTACGTAGGCGGCCGGGTCGCTGGAGGCGAGGGCGAGGGGCGGGCGGCTGCCGTCGACGCCGAGGGCGCGCAGCGCCTGCCGCTGGGTGAGGTGTTCGGCGCCGGGGCCAGCGCAGGCGTCCAGGGCGACGTGGGAGGTGATGTCGCAGCTGCCGTCGGGTACGGGGCGTACCTCGCGGCCGTCGCGGAAGCCGGTGAGGGTGCCGTAGGGCGGGCGGGTGTCGCGGGTGTGCGCGTAGTCGGCGGTGGCGGCGAGGCCGGCGCGCAGGGTGCGGACCGCGCGGGCCCAGGCCGTGTCCCGGGGGTGGCCGATCTCGGCGCGCAGCCCGGGGCCGTCGTACGGTGCGGGCCACCACCGGGCGAGCCACGCGGCGTCCGCGCCGGTCACGGGGTCGCCGAGCCGTTCGGTGCCGTCCGCGCGCACCAGGACGCGGCGCGGGACGCCGGCCTCGTCGGTCTCGGCGACGTCGACCGGGACGTTGTCGAGCCACTCGTTGGCGAAGAGCAGGCCGGTCAGGGAGCCGGGGGCGGGCAGCTCGGCGAGCCAGGTGACGCGGTCGTCGAGGCCGGCGGGTCGGGGGGCGCGTTCGACGGCGTACGGGCGCACGCGGGCGCGTACGGATTCCGGCAGCGCCCCGAGTACGCCGGTCAGCAGTTCGCCGCGCCCGGCGCCCACGTCCACCAGCGCCAGTTCTCCGGGGTGCCCGAGAGACGCGTCGACGCGGCCCAGGAGCGTGGCCAGCGCCTGGGCGTAACGGGGGGAGGCGTGCACGGAGGTACGGAAATGCCCGGCGGGGCCGGGGCCTTCGCCCCTGGTGTAGAAGCCGCCGGGACCGTACAGCGCCCGCTCAGTGGCGTCCCGCCAGCCGCACCAGTCATGTGTCACCGCACCACGGTAAGCGGTCCGCGGCACCCGTTGACCTGGAGGGGAAGGGTGCGCCCCGAGGGCACCGCGACCCGGGTGGCACCCGGTCTCCACCTTGCGGAGTACTCGCGGCGCGCAGGATCGCCCGTCCGGTTGACCCGTACACCTATACGCCCTGCCTACGCTGGGTTACGTGCAGCGTCTCTACGACTTCTTCCGCAGGCATCCGACAGGAGTGGACACCTTCTGGGCCGTCCTCCTGTTCGGCTTCAACAGTCTGGAGCTGGTGTCGTCCGCGACCGCGCACAGCGGCCTGAACACAGCGGTCAAGCTGTGCCTCGCCGTCTCGCTGTGCGTGGTCGTGGCCTTGCGGCGCAAGGCGCCCGGGAAGATGCTGCTGCTGGCGGTCGTGGCCGGAACCGTGCAGCTGGCGTGCAACATCCCGCCCAACCTGTCCGACTTCTCGATGCTGGTGATCATTTATACGGTCGCCTCCGGTACGCAGCGCTGGGCCTCCCGCGTCGCCCTCGCCGGGGCCCTCATCGGCCCGGTGCTCTCGGTCGTCCGGTTCGGCAACGGGCCCACACTCCGCAGCATCCCGGAGGCCCTGTTCATCACGGGCCTGTTCACCGTCCCCTTCGTGCTGGCGTGGGTGCTCGGCGACTCGGTACGCACCCGCCGCGCGTACTGGGCCCAGCTGGAGGAGAAGGCCGCCCGGCTGGAGAAGGAGCGCGAGACCCAGTCGCGGATCGCGGTGGCCGCCGAGCGCGCCCGGATCGCCCGCGAGCTGCACGACGTCGTCGCGCACAACGTGTCCGTGATGGTGGTCCAGGCCGACGGCGCCGCGTACGTCCTGGAGAGCGCGCCCGAACAGGCCAAGCAGGCACTGGAGACGATCTCCGACACCGGGCGGCAGGCGCTCGCCGAGATGCGCCGCCTGCTGGGCGTGCTGCGCACCGGCGAGCAGCCCGAAGGCGGCGAGTACGTACCGCAGCCAGGCGTCGAACAGCTCGCGGACCTCATCGACCAGGTGCGGGGGGCCGGACTGCCCGTCGACTTCCGGGTGGCGGGCGAACCGCGCCCGCTGCCCAGCAGCGTCGAACTGACCGCGTACCGCATCGTGCAGGAAGCGCTGACGAACACCCGCAAGCACGGCGGCCCGGACGTCGGCGCCACGGTCCGCCTCTCCTACCAGGACGCCGAGCTGGACCTCCTGGTCGAGGACGACGGGCGGGGCGCCCAGCACGAGCTGTACTCGGGCGGCGGCGCCGACGGCCTCGGCCACGGGCTCATCGGCATGCGCGAGCGGGTCGGGATGGTCGGCGGCAGCCTGGACGCGGGCCCGCGGCCGGGAGGAGGCTTCCGGATCAGCGCGGTGCTGCCGCTCAAGTCGGGCCGGTGAGGCGGGCCGCGGCCCCCGGCCCCGGCCCGCTGCGGCCGCTCCGCTCGCGTACGTACCCTGTTGCCGCGCCGCCGACGGCCGGCCCTCCCGGAGCCGGAACCACCGGCTCCACCGCCCGCACCGCCGTTGAAAGGGACCTCCTGCCATGACTGTCCGCGTAATGCTCGTCGACGACCAGATGCTCTTGCGCACCGGCTTCCGCATGGTGCTGGCCGCGCAGCCCGACATGGAGGTCGTCGCCGAGGCGGGGGACGGGGTCGAGGCCCTGGAGGTGCTCCGGCACACCAAGGTCGACGTCATCCTGATGGACGTCCGCATGCCGCACCTGGACGGCGTGGAGACCACCCGCCGGATCTGCGGGGGCGGGCAGCAGGAGGACGCGCCGAAGGTGCTAATCCTGACCACCTTCGATCTGGACGAGTACGCCTTCTCCGCGCTCAAGGCCGGGGCCAGCGGCTTCATGCTCAAGGACGTGCCGCCGAGCGAACTGCTGGCCGCCATCCGCGCGGTCCAGAGCGGCGACGCGGTGGTCGCGCCCTCGACCACCCGCCGGCTGCTGGACCGGTTCACGCCGATGCTGCCGGCGACCGGGGCCGAGCCCGTCCGCCCGGAGCTCGGGCGGCTGACGGAGCGCGAGCGGGAGGTGCTGCTGCTGGTCGCGCAGGGGCTCTCGAACGGGGAGATCGCCGCGCAGCTGGTGCTGTCGGAGGCCACGGTCAAGACACACGTGGGCCGCATCCTCACGAAGCTGGAGCTGCGGGACCGGGTGCAGGCGGTGGTGCTCGCGTACGAGACGGGGCTCGTACGGGCCGGTGGCGGCGCGAGCGCGTAACGGCGGCGCGAGCGCGTAGCGGCGACGCCTGGTGTGGATGGTGCCGGTGCTTGGCGTGGGCAGGGGAGGGGCCTGGCGTGCGGAGCGGCGGCGCTTGGCGTGCGGAGCTACGGTGCCTGGCGCAAATGGGGCTGTCGGGGCGCGAGTTGGGCGGGGTGCGGGGTTGACGGGAGGGGGCGCGGGGAGCAGATTGGGCGCGCTCGGTAAGGAAACTTTCCTAACAGAGGGGTCTCGCTGTGCGCAGACGTACCTTCGCCCTTGCCACCGCCTCCGCGACCGCGCTGCTCTCCGCCGCTGCGCTGCCCGCCACCGCCCAGCCCCCCGCCCAGGCCGCCGCGGCGCGGCCGGGCGTCACGGAGGGCTCGGTCAGCGCCGCCGACCTGCTCGCCAAGGTCACCAACTGCTCGCAGATCTCCAACGGCAAGTACCGCACCGACGAGGAGACTCCGGCGACCGTCCCGGTCTGCGGCAAGAAGGGCGCCGTGTTCTGGAAGGCCGACATGGACATCGACTGCGACGGCCAGGTCACGGCCAAGTGCAACAAGGACACCGACCCCTGGTTCCAGCCGGAGACCCGCTGGAACCAGTCCAACGGCAAGCCGCTGAACGCCGAGAAGCTGCCGTATGTCGTCGTCCCCTCGGTCAGCGGCATCTGGAACTTCGAGTCCGCGGGCATCAAGGGCGGCGGCATCGTCGCCATCATCTACAAGAACAAGGTCGAGTACGCGGTCGTCGGCGACAGCGGGCCCGAGAAGATCATCGGTGAGGCGTCGTACGCGGCCGCCAAGGGCCTCGGCATCGACCCCGACCCGGCCACCGGCGGTGCCGAATCCGGCGTCACCTACATCCTGTTCAAGAACTCGCAGGCGTCCCCCATCGAGAGCCACAGCGACGCGGTGTCCCGCGGCGACGATCTCGCCAAGAAGTTCCTCCAGGAGAACTGACGGGACGAACGCCCCCGTACGGGACGAGCGCCCCCGTGCGGGACGCGTGCCCCGTACGGGACGAGCACCCCGTACAGGACGCGTGCCCCGGCCGGTACGTGTGCCCAGGCCGGTACGGCAACGCCTCAGCGCAGGACGCCCTCCAGGAAGTCGCTGCCCAGGCGCGCCACCACCTGGACGTCCAGCTGGTGCAGGACGTACCGGCCGCGGCGCCGCGTCTGGAGCAGCCCGGCCTTTTTCAGGATGGCCAGATGCCGGGAGACCTCGGGCGCGGATATGCCGTGCGCGGTGGCCAGCTCGCCGGTGGTGTAGGCGGTGCGGGCCAGGTTGCGGCACAGCCGCAGGCGCATCGGGTGGGCGAGCGCTTCGAGCCGGGATTCGAGCAGGGCGGTCGAGGCGGGGCCGGTCAGCTCCGGCGCCGCCACGGGGTAGTGGATCACCGGGCGCCAGCCCGTCGCGTGCAGCACCAGCAGGTGCGGCCAGCCGAACGAGGTGGGGATGAAGGTGATCCCCGGGCCGACCGCCGGGTCCAGGGCCGTGGTGTGGCCGTGGATCAGCTTGTCGACGACGACGCGGGAGCGGTTCTCGTCGAACGAGACCGCGGGCGACACCTCCGCGAGCGCCTCGGCCAGTCCCTTGTGGCGCAGGACCTCGGCCTTGTGCCGCGCGTCGGCGGCGAGCTGGACCCGCACCCGCTTCCAGACGTCGGCGAAGAACGCCTGGTCGCAATCCTCGAACAGGCGGCGGAGCCAGGCCCGTACGCCCGGCGGGTCGGCGAGCAGCCGCCGGGCGAACTCGGCCTGCCGCGGGCCCCGCGCGGCGGCCCGCTCCAGCGCCATCCGGCGGGACTCGGCGTCCACGAGCGGCGAGGGGCCGCCCAGCCTGAACGTGCTGGTGCAGGAGATCTCCAGCGCGGCGTCCACATACAGCTCGTCGTCGAGCCGGTCGAGCAGGTCCAGGTCCTCGGCGAGCGTGGCGCCGGGCTGCCCGGCGGCGTCCGCCAGCGCGGCGAACGGCATCGAGATGTCCGAGAAGGTCGGGCCCCACAGGAAGTCCGTCTCGTGCAGCCGGTCGGCCAGGTCGGGTTTGAGCGCGCTGGTCGTCGCGGTCGTCCAGCCGTGCAGGCCCGGGTGGTGTGCGGGCTCGGCGAGCGCGTGCAGCGCGGTGCCCAGCTCGGCGAGTGGTGAAGGGCTGAACACCACGCGCTCGGCGGGCAGCCCCGCCACATCGATCCAGACACTCATGTGCCCGTCCCCTCCCCGTCCGGATGCCGCATCCGCCGTCCGGGCCACCCGGCCAGGACCCGTCGTCAACCTGCGCCGACCGGAACACCGCCCGGCGTACCTCCCATCATGCGTGCGCCCGTGACCTGCGACGCCATCGATTGACGGCTCCCGTCAATCGATGGGCCGCCGACCGCGGGGCAGCCTCACTGTGGTGCCCATGAACGCATCCCAGCAGCACATGCTCGACGCCTACCGGGCCGCCCAGCACGGCGAGCCCGCGCCCGCCCACCCCGGAACCGGCGACGTCCGGGCGCTTCGCGAAGTCCGTCTGTGGCTGCGGTTCCAGGCCGTCGTCACCCCGCCGGAAGACCGCCCGCTGGCCCGCGCCCGGCGCGCCGCACGCCGCGCTCTGGCCTGGCGTCCCGTACGGCTCACCCGCTCCGCGCACCCCGCCCCGTCCCGGCCGCTGCCCCACCCTCCCCTCGCTTCCTCCGCCGCTTCCACCCCCACCATGACGGATCTCGCCCGCCTCGGCGACCCCTGTGGATAACTCCGGCGGGCAGGCGCACAGGCCCCGCGCGGCACGGCCGCAGCCGCGCTGCGAGACGCCCGTCTCACCTTGCGTACGGCCCTGAGGGCCGCCGTGAACACTCGCGTAGCATGGCGAACGAATCGTCCGGTACCCCCCGCGGACTGGAACGGAAGGCCATCGCCGCGTGAACACAACCCCACCCACCGAGGCCCAGGACCGCCCCGCCCGGCTGACCGTCGGAGTCGTCGGAGCCGGTCGCGTCGGGCCTGCCCTCGCCGCGTCGTTGCAGCTCGCCGGGCACCGGCCGGTCGCCGTTTCCGGCGTCTCCGACGCGTCCGTACGGCGCGCGGCCGCCCTGCTCCCCGACGTGCCGGTCGTCCCGCCGTCCGAGGTGCTCCGGCGCGCCGAGCTGGTGCTGCTGACCGTGCCCGACGACGCCCTCCCCGGGCTCGTCGCCGGCCTGGCGGAGACCGGTGCCGTACGGCCGGGCCAGCTGCTCGTCCACACCTCCGGCCGGTTCGGCACGGCCGTCCTGGACCCGGCCACCCGCGCCGGCGCGCTGCCGCTCGCCCTGCACCCCGCCATGACCTTCACCGGCACGCGGGTCGACGTGCAGCGGCTGGCCGGCTGCTCCTTCGGGGTCACGGCGCCGGACCCCCTGCGGATGGCCGCCGAGGCGCTGGTCATCGAGATGGGCGGGGAGCCGGAGTGGATCGAGGAGGCCGCCCGGCCGCTCTACCACGCGGCCCTCGCGATCGGCGCGAACCACCTGGTCACGCTGGTGGCCCAGGCCATGGAACTGCTGCGGGACGCCGGGGTCGGCGCGCCGGACCGGATGCTCGGCCCGCTGCTGGGCGCGGCGCTGGACAACGCGCTGCGCTCCGGTGACGCCGCCCTGACCGGGCCGGTGGCGCGCGGGGACGCGGGCACCGTCGCCGCCCACGTCGCGGAGCTGCGCCGGCACGCCCCGCAGAGCGTCGCGGGATACCTGGCCATGGCCCGTACGACCGCGGACCGCGCCCTGGCGCACGGCCTTTTGAAGCCGGAGCTGGCCGAGGACCTGCTGGGCGTCCTGTCGAACGCCGGCGACGGCGCCGCCCGGTCCTCCGGCGACCACCGCGAAGACCCGCCAGGCGGCGCCCCCGAAGAAGGCGAACGATGAACGCCCCGCGCACCCGCCTCGTGCACACCGCGTCCGAGCTGCGCGGCCTTTCGCGCCGCCCCGGCGAGCGGGCCGTCGTGATGACCATGGGGGCCCTGCACGAAGGGCACGCGACGCTGGTCAGGACCGCCCGCGACCGCGTCGGGCCGGACGGCCAGGTCGTCGTCACGGTCTTCGTCAACCCGCTCCAGTTCGGCGCCGGCGAGGACCTCGACCGCTACCCCCGCACCTTGGAGGCGGACCTCGCGCTGGCCGTCGAGGCCGGCGCCGACGCGGTGTTCGCGCCGTCCGCCGACGAGGTCTACCCGGGAGGAGCCCCGCAGGTCCGGATATCCGCCGGTCCCATGGGCGGCCTCCTGGAGGGCGCCAGCAGGCCGGGGCACTTCGACGGCGTCCTGACCGTCGTCGGCAAGCTGCTGCACCTCACGCGGCCCGACGTGGCGCTGTTCGGGCAGAAGGACGCGCAGCAACTGGCCGTCATAGAGCGCATGGTGGCCGACCTGAACTTCGGCGTACGGATCGTCGGCGTGCCCACCGTCCGCGAGGAGGACGGGTTGGCGCTCTCCAGCCGCAACCGCTACCTCTCGGCCGCCGAGCGCCGTACCGCGCTCGCACTGTCCCGGGCGCTGTTCGCGGCCCGCGACCGGCTCGCCGCAGAGGAGGCGCTGCGCGACCGCGCCGCGTACGGGGCCCACACGGCCCGCCAGGCCCAGGACCGTTCGGCGGCGCTGGCCGCCCTCGGTGAGGACCGCGCGGCGGCCGACGCGCACGCCCTCGCGCACGCCGTCGCGACCCCGCTGCGGGGCCCTTCGGTGGCGCGCGCCGCCGCCCGTACCGTCCTTCAGGAAGCCGCCCGCCTCGAACCGCCGCTCGTGCTGGACTACGTGGCGCTCGTCGACCCGGCCGACTTCACCGAGGTCCCCGAGACGTACGAGGGAGAGGCCGTCCTCGCGGTCGCCGCCAAGGTCGGCACCACCCGCCTCATCGACAACATCCGCCTCACGTTCGGAGCGCCCCGATGAACGGCACCGGCACCCCCGCCCCCGCCCTCCGCCTCCAGGCCCCCGCCCCCGGCTGGTCCATCGAGGCCGACGTCGTCGTGGTCGGCTCCGGGGTCGCCGGGCTGACCGCCGCGCTGCGCTGCGCCGCCGCCGGCCGCCGGACCGTCGTGGTCACCAAGGCCCGCCTGGACGACGGCTCCACCCGCTGGGCCCAGGGCGGCATCGCTGCCGCGCTCGGCGAGGGCGACACCCCCGAACAGCACCTGGAGGACACCCTCGTCGCGGGCGCCGGGCTGTGCGACGAGGCCGCCGTACGGACCCTGGTCACCGAGGGCCCGGACGCCGTACGCCGCCTCATCGCCACCGGCGCCCGCTTCGACACCGCGCCCGGCACCGACGAGATAGCCCTCACCCGCGAGGGCGGGCACCACCGCCGCCGCATAGCGCACGCGGGCGGCGACGCGACCGGCGCCGAGATCTCCCGCGCCCTGGTGGACGCCGTCCGCTTCCAGGGCCTGCGCACGATCGAGAACGCCCTCGTCCTCGACCTGCTCATGGACGCCGAGGGCCGCACGGCCGGCGTCACGCTGCACGTGATGGGCGAGGGACAGCACGACGGCGTGGGCGCCGTGCACGCCCCCGCGGTCGTCCTGGCCACCGGCGGCATGGGCCAGGTCTTCTCCGCGACCACCAACCCGGCGGTCTCCACCGGCGACGGCGTCGCCCTCGCGCTGCGCGCCGGCGCCGAGGTCTCCGACCTCGAATTCGTCCAGTTCCACCCGACGGTGCTCTACCTCGGCCCGGACGCGGAGGGCCAGCAGCCGCTGATCTCGGAGGCGGTGCGCGGCGAGGGCGCCCACCTGGTGGACGCCGGCGGCACCCGCTTCATGGTCGGGCAGCACGAACTCGCCGAACTGGCCCCGCGCGACATCGTCGCCAAGGCCATCATGCGCCGCGCCCAAGAGCAGGGCACCGACCACATGTACCTGGACGCCCGGCACTTCGGCGCCGCCATGTGGGAGCAGCGCTTCCCGACCATCCTCGCCGCCTGCCGCGCCCACGGCATCGACCCGGTCACCGAGCCGGTCCCGGTCGCGCCCGCCGCGCACTACGCCTCCGGCGGCGTACGGACCGACCTGTACGGCCGCACGACCGTGCCGGGCCTGTACGCGTGCGGCGAGGTCGCGTGCACCGGCGTGCACGGCGCCAACCGGCTCGCCTCCAACTCCCTCCTGGAGGGGCTGGTCTTCGCCGAGCGCATCGCGGACGACATCACGGCCGCGCCCGTCCGGCGGCCCGGCCCCGCCGTCGCGCCCACCGCCGCCCCCGTACCGCTGCTCGCCCCCGAGGCGCGGACCGTGATCCAGCGGACCATGACCGCCGGGGCAGGGGTGCTGCGCTCCGCCGAGAGCCTCGCCGGGGCCTTCACCGCGCTGGTACGGATGCAGAGTGCCGCCGCCGACCCGGCCCCTGCCGACGGGCCCAAGCCCGCCGAGCCCGGCGTCGAGGCGTGGGAGGCCACCAACCTCCTGATGGTCGCCCGGGTACTGGTCAGCAGTGCCCGCAGCCGCGAGGAGACCCGCGGCTGCCACTGGCGCGAGGACCACGCCGACCGGGACGACGCCACCTGGCGGCGCCACTTCCTGGCCACCCACCGCCCGCCGCACACCCTGCACTTCCGTACCACCGACACCGCCGCCTTCCCCGCGACGACCGCCGCACCCGCGCCCGAAACGGAGCCGAACCAGTGAGCACCCCCGACGACCTGCCCCTGCACCAGATCGGCCGTCCGGAGGCCGAGGCCCCGGAGGGCGGCGGCTGCGGCGACTCCTGCGGCTGCGGCGCCGGCGACGCCTACGAACTCGACCCGCTCGCCTGCGGCCTCGACCCCGACCTCGCGGCGCTCCTGGTCAAGGCCGGCCTGGACCCCGTACAGGTCGAGGACATCGCCCACATGGCCGTCGAGGAGGACCTCGACCAGGGCGTGGACGTCACCACCGTCGCGACCGTCCCCGAAGACGCCGTCGCCACCGGCGACTTCACGGCGCGCGAGGCGGGCACGGTGGCCGGTCTGCGCGTCGCCGAGGCCGTGCTGTCCATCGTGTGCACCGCCGAGTTCGAGGTCGAACGGCACGTGGAGGACGGCGACCGCGTCGAGGCCGGCCAGAAGCTGCTGAGCGTCACCACCCGCGCCCGCGACCTGCTCACCGCCGAGCGCAGCGCCCTGAACCTGCTGTGCCGGCTGTCCGGCATCGCCACCGCCACCCGCGCCTGGGCCGACACCCTGGAGGGCACCGGCGCCAAGGTCCGCGACACCCGTAAGACGACGCCCGGCCTGCGCGCCCTGGAGAAGTTCGCGGTGCGCTGCGGCGGCGGCGTGAACCACCGCATGTCGCTGTCCGACGCGGCCCTGGTCAAGGACAACCACGTCGTCGCGGCGGGCGGCATCGCCGAGGCGTTCAAGGCCGTACGCGACCGCTTCCCGGGCGTGCCCATCGAGGTGGAGGTCGACCGGTTGGACCAGATCCCGCCGATCCTCGCCGAGGGCGCCGACCTGATCCTGCTGGACAACTTCACCCCGGAGCTGACCCGCGAGGCGGTGACGCTGGTGGCCGGGAAGGCGATCCTGGAGTCCTCCGGACGGCTCACCCTGGACAACGCCCGTACGTACGCCGAAACCGGGGTGGACTTCCTGGCCGTGGGCGCGCTCACGCACTCCTCCCGGATCCTGGACATCGGTCTCGACCTGCGCGAGGAGCGCTGACGGACATGCTGCTCACCATCGACGTAGGCAACACCCACACCGTCCTCGGCCTGTTCGACGGCGAGGAGATCGTCGAGCACTGGCGCATCTCCACCGACGCCCGCCGCACCGCCGACGAACTGGCCGTGCTCCTCCAGGGCCTGATGGGCATGCACCCGCTGCTGGGCGAGGAGCTGGGCGACGGCATCGAGGGCATCGCCATCTGCTCCACCGTGCCCTCCGTCCTCCACGAGCTGCGCGAGGTCACCCGGCGCTACTACGGGGACGTGCCGGCCATCCTGGTCGAGCCGGGCGTCAAGACGGGCGTGCCGATCCTCATGGACAACCCCAAGGAGGTCGGCGCCGACCGGATCATCAACGCGCTGGCGGCGGTGGAGCTGTACGGCGGCCCGGCCGTGGTGGTCGACTTCGGTACGGCCACGACGTTCGACGCGGTCAGCGCGCGTGGCGAGTACGTCGGCGGTGTGATCGCGCCGGGCATCGAGATCTCCGTGGAGGCCCTCGGCGTGAAGGGCGCCCAGCTGCGCAAGATCGAGCTGGCCCGGCCGCGCAGCGTGATCGGCAAGAACACCGTCGAGGCCATGCAGTCCGGCATCCTGTACGGCTTCGCCGGCCAGGTCGACGGCGTCGTGCAGCGCATGGCGCGGGAACTGGCCAAGGACCCGGACGACGTGACGGTGATCGCCACCGGCGGGCTGGCGCCCATGGTGCTCGGCGAGTCCTCCGTGATCGACGAGCACGAGCCGTGGCTCACGCTGATCGGGCTGCGCCTGGTGTACGAGCGCAACGTCACCCGGGGCTGAGCCGTACGGAACGTACGGTTCCGGGTACGGGTACGGGTGCGGGTGTCGGCGAACCGGCGGAGCGAATGGCCCGGTTGGGCGGTTTTGGCGGAATTTGGCCCATCAATCGGGCCCAAGTGGCTTTTGTTCGCTAAAGCTGGTTGCGCGACACTTGCACCGTTCTAATGGTATTAAGCGGATTTTGTCCGCCAGGGACGTAAGGTCACCCCCATGCCTATGCCATACGGATCCCGCGGCGGTATGGCCTTCAGCGCCGACGAGTTGCGCGTACTCCGCCGCGCCCTCGCCGCCGCCCTCCAGCCGACCCGCCACACCACCGGTGCCGCCGACGCCCCGGCGGCCTACGACGCCGACGGCGCCCAGGAGGTCCAGGAGTATCTGCGGCTGGCCGAGGCCGTGGACGAGGCGGCGCGCGAGGGCGGCCGTCTGCGCGCCTTTCTCCTCGCCGACCTCGCCCGCTACCGGGAGGCCCTGCCCGGCTCCGCCAGCGGGTATCTGGAGCAGCTCCAGGAGGCGCTGGCGGTCGGCTACGACCCCGGGGCCGCCGACCTCGCCGCCCTGCGCTCCCTGTGCGCCCAGCGGCAGGGCCCGGCCGAGAGCGCGCGCCGTACCGCCCTGCTGCGCCGCTGCGAGAACCTGGCCGAGCTGTCCGTACGGGCCCGGCTGCGCGCCCTCCCCGGCGGCCGGACCGCCGGCGAGCCCGACCCGGCGCCCAGGCCCGTGCCGCACCCGCAGCCGAAGGCGCCGCGGCCCGGCAGGCCGGTGCCCACGCCGGGCGACGTGTTCCCGCCGCGCCGCAGGCCGACGCCGCCCCCCGCGGCCCGTTCCGCGTGAGCGCTGCGTACTCTGGAAGCCTCACGCCCGAAGGAGGCCCCTGGTCATGGATTACGTCGCAGCGCTGGTACCGCCCGTGGTGATGGCCGTGGCGTTCGTCGCGCTCATCGTGACGATCGTGAAGAGCCAGGGCGGCGAGAACAAGTCCAAGGAGGACGCGGCCGTCGACGCCGCGCTGGCCCGCGCCGAGGGCGCCCGTCAGGAGCCCAAGGCCCACGGCGCCTGACCGGTGCCGGAGCGCGGTCCCGATCGTTTGTTTCGATCGTTTGACCGGCCTTGCGCACCGTGAACGTCTGGTCAGGCCCGAGATTGTGCGTCTCGGGCCTTACCTGCTTTTTCCGGCGTAAAGCAACCGGTTATAACCGGCATTCGTGACATCTCCCACTATTGTGCTGGTGTGCCACGACGCTTGGGTGATCTGGAAGACGCGGTCATGACGCGGGTGTGGGAGTGGAACCGCCCGGTCACCGTTCGGGAAGTCCTGGAAGATCTGCAGAAGGAACGGTCGATCGCCTACACGACGGTGATGACCGTATTGGACAACCTCCATCAGAAGGGCTGGGTGCGCCGGGAAGCCGAAGGGCGCGCCTATCGATATGAGGCGGTCTCCACTCGTGCCGCCTACTCGGCCGCACTGATGAACGAGGCGTGGTCCGCAAGTGACAACCCCGCGGCCGCTCTCGTGGCCTTCTTCGGCATGATGTCGCCGGAACAGCGCCACGCCCTGCGGGATGCCGTACGCATGGTGCAGGCCGACGAACCGGCGGAACCCGCGCCCGCGCCGCCGCAAGAGGCGCGCACCGAACGCGAACCGCCCGGACCGGCGGAACGGCCGGACCGAGCGGAACCCGCAGCCGAAGGCCCCGGTGAACACCCGCGGGAACCCGCCGGACTCCCGGATGGCGCCGAAGCGCGGGAAGCGGATGCGCAGGAAGTACCCCGGGCGGGACCCGGCGACTCGGGGCGATAGCGTCGCCGCATGCCGTCGCTATCAAATGGGCTCACCGTCCGCCGTGCCAGGACCAGCGATGTACCGGCCGTACGCCGGCTCATCGACTCCTACTCACCGGACGGCATCCTGCTGGACAAAGCCACCGTGACGCTTTACGAGGACATCCAGGAGTTCTGGGTGGCCGAGCGGGACCAGGACGCCGAGGTCGTCGGCTGCGGGGCCCTGCACGTCATGTGGGAAGACCTGGCCGAAGTGCGCACATTGGCGGTGGACCCGCAGCTCAAGGGCACCGGTGTCGGCCACCTCGTCCTCGACAAGCTGGTGCGCACCGCCGGCTGGCTCGGAGTGCGGCGCATTTTCTGCCTCACCTTCGAAGTGGACTTCTTCGCGAAGCACGGGTTCGTGGAGATCGGTGAGACGCCCGTCGACGGCGATGTCTACAGCGAGCTGCTGCGTTCCTATGACGAGGGCGTTGCCGAGTTCCTCGGTCTCGAACGAGTGAAGCCCAACACCCTGGGCAACAGCCGCATGCTTCTGCACCTGTGATCAGCGTTCTATGTCCGAATCGCGCCCCTATCTCATGACTGTGGAAGCAAGCGTTCCCCGGCTGCCGAGCAACTGAACCCCACCCAAGGGTTTGTGTTTTTCCCGGAAAAGCGGTTTGCTTTCCGTCGTAATCCGCATTCGATGAAAGGGAAACCGGTGGCACAGAAGGTTCAGGTTCTTCTTGTCGACGACCTCAACGGCGGCGAGGCCCACGAGACCGTCACGTTCGCCCTCGACGGCAAGTCCTATGAGATCGACCTGTCCGACGACAACGCGCAGAAGCTGCGCGAGTCGCTTGCCGAGTTCGTGAAGGCGGGCCGCAAGACCGGTGGCCGTTCCGCCGGCCGCGGTAAGGCGCGGGCGACCTCCGGTGGCAGCCCGGACACCGCGAAGATCCGTGCGTGGGCCAAGGAGAACGGCTACAACGTCAATGACCGCGGCCGTGTGCCCGCGGAGATCCGTGAGGCGTTCGAGAAGGCCAACGGCTGATCGCCGTACCCGCGATCCGTTTGTCTTCGAGTTTGACGCAGCAAACGGGCCCGGTGGCATTCCGTCGCCGCCGCGCTCACGAGTCGTACGAGGTCGGGGGCGCGCCCCTGGCGACCCGCTTGGGGAGCACCGCGGCCCCCGCGCCCTGCCCCTGTCCCCGTGGTGGGCAGAGTCGCCTCGACCTCGCATCCCGGCTCGGGAGGCCGCACCCACCCCGCGGCCTCCCGCGGGCCGGTTCCGTACGGCCACCGGGAGTGTGGCGGGGGCGGTGACGGTGCGGGCATCCGGTCCCCGGCGCCGCGGGCGGTCAGATCCAGCCCGAGCGAGCCCCATTCCAGCCATTCCAGAAACTCCGGCAGTTCCTCCGCGGCCCCGGCGGCCACGAGCACGAGCATTCTGGGACCGGCGGTGCCGCTGCGGTCGATCGCCACGGGTCCCGTGGGGCCCACCCGTGCCAGCACGGCCCGGCCCGCGTCGGCGGGCAGGTCGAGGGCGTCGAAGCGCACTCCGGTCAGCAGCTGGACCGGCTCCCCGCCGGCGGTCGGCCAGCGCAGCTCGTCCTCGTACCACTGCCGCACGGCAGTGAGAGGGGAACGGGAGCGCGGCAGCGCGACGGCCATACCCGTGCAACTCGCGAAACCCCGAGAAGTTACGCTGGGTTGGCATGCGGACACGTGCCGTGGCCGCGGGAGGGGCGGGAAGGGGCGTGACGGCGTATTCGAAGGCGTTCGGGTGTTCGCCCGTAGCGGATGGAACGGGCCTGCGCCGCATGGAGTGTCAGTGGCAGCGGGTAGGACATTCCCAGTGGGAAGAGACGGTGCAGCGGCGTTCGCAGCGCCTTTTCCGGGGTGGCGGCGGACTCCGGGCGGGCGTGTCGGCGGAGGTCGCGTTCGCCACGGGCGTACTGCCCCAGGGCGTATATGCCTGGCCTGCGGGAACATCGTCTCGCACCATCGGGTTGGAGCAGATGTCGGCTGTTCGGCAGCAGATTTCCCCGCCGAAGCGGGGGTGATCCGGACGGATGTCGGCAGTTGGAATGAGCTGTCCCGTCCCACGGGACTAGCATGCGGAAGGACAGGGAGGGGACCGACCCCTAACTGCCTGACCGCTCTGAGGAGCGATTAACGATGTTCGAGAGGTTCACCGACCGTGCGCGGCGGGTTGTCGTCCTGGCTCAGGAAGAAGCCCGGATGCTCAACCACAACTACATCGGCACCGAGCACATCCTCCTGGGCCTGATCCACGAGGGTGAGGGTGTCGCCGCTAAGGCCCTGGAGAGCCTCGGGATTTCGCTCGAGGCGGTCCGCCAGCAGGTGGAGGAGATCATCGGCCAGGGGCAGCAGGCCCCGTCCGGTCACATCCCCTTCACCCCCCGTGCGAAGAAGGTCCTGGAGCTGTCGCTCCGCGAGGCCCTTCAGCTCGGCCACAATTACATCGGTACGGAGCACATCCTGCTCGGCCTGATCCGCGAGGGCGAGGGCGTCGCCGCCCAGGTCCTCGTGAAGCTGGGCGCCGATCTGAACCGGGTGCGGCAGCAGGTCATCCAGCTGCTCTCCGGCTACCAGGGCAAGGAGGCCGCCACCGCAGGCGGCCCGGCCGAGGGCACCCCCTCGACCTCGCTCGTCCTGGACCAGTTCGGCCGCAACCTGACGCAGGCCGCCCGTGAGACCAAGCTCGACCCGGTCATCGGGCGCGAGAAGGAAATCGAGCGGGTCATGCAGGTGCTGTCCCGCCGTACCAAGAACAACCCGGTCCTCATCGGCGAGCCCGGCGTCGGCAAGACGGCGGTCGTCGAGGGCCTGGCCCAGGCCATCGTCAAGGGCGAGGTGCCCGAGACCCTCAAGGACAAGCACCTCTACACTCTGGACCTGGGCGCCCTGGTCGCCGGCTCCCGCTACCGCGGTGACTTCGAGGAGCGCCTGAAGAAGGTGCTCAAGGAGATCCGCACCCGCGGCGACATCATCCTGTTCATCGACGAGCTCCACACCCTGGTGGGTGCGGGCGCCGCCGAGGGCGCGATCGACGCCGCGAGCATCCTCAAGCCCATGCTGGCGCGAGGCGAGCTGCAGACCATCGGTGCGACCACGCTCGACGAGTACCGCAAGTACCTGGAGAAGGACGCGGCCCTGGAGCGCCGCTTCCAGCCCATCCAGGTCGCGGAGCCGTCGCTGCCGCACACCATCGAGATCCTCAAGGGCCTGCGCGACCGTTACGAGGCGCACCACCGCGTCTCCATCACGGACGAGGCCCTGGTCCAGGCCGCCCAGCTGGCCGACCGCTACATCTCCGACCGCTTCCTGCCGGACAAGGCGATCGACCTGATCGACGAGGCCGGCTCCCGGATGCGCATCCGCCGGATGACCGCGCCGCCGGACCTCCGCGAGTTCGACGAGAAGATCGCCGACGTGCGCCGGGAGAAGGAGTCCGCGATCGACTCGCAGGACTTCGAGATGGCCGCGGGCCTGCGCGACAAGGAGAAGCAGCTCCTGGCCGCGAAGGCGAAGCGGGAGAAGGAGTGGAAGGCCGGCGACATGGACGTCGTCGCCGAGGTCGACGGCGAGCTGATCGCCGAGGTCCTGGCCACGGCGACCGGCATCCCGGTCTTCAAGCTCACCGAGGAGGAGTCCTCGCGGCTGCTGCGGATGGAGGACGAGCTCCACAAGCGCGTCATCGGCCAGAAGGACGCCATCAAGGCGCTCTCGCAGGCCATCCGCCGTACGCGGGCCGGTCTCAAGGACCCGAAGCGCCCCGGTGGCTCGTTCATCTTCGCCGGTCCGTCCGGTGTCGGTAAGACCGAGCTGTCCAAGACGCTCGCCGAGTTCCTCTTCGGCGACGAGGACGCGATGATCTCCCTCGACATGTCGGAGTTCAGCGAGAAGCACACGGTCTCCCGGCTCTTCGGCTCGCCTCCCGGCTACGTCGGCTACGAAGAGGGCGGCCAGCTCACCGAGAAGGTGCGCCGCAAGCCGTTCTCGGTCGTGCTGTTCGACGAGGTGGAGAAGGCCCACCCCGACATCTTCAACTCCCTGCTGCAGATCCTGGAGGACGGTCGCCTGACCGACTCCCAGGGCCGGGTGGTGGACTTCAAGAACACGGTCATCATCATGACGACCAACCTCGGGACCCGGGACATCTCCAAGGGCTTCAACCTGGGCTTCGCCGCCCAGGGCGACACCAAGAGCAGCTACGAGCGGATGAAGAACAAGGTCAACGAAGAGCTCAAGCAGCACTTCCGGCCCGAGTTCCTCAACCGTGTCGACGACACGGTGGTCTTCCACCAGCTCACCGAGGAAGACATCATCCAGATCGTCGACCTCATGATCGCCAAGGTGGACGAGCGCCTCAAGGACCGCGACATGGGCATCGAGCTCAGCGGTGAGGCCAAGAAGCTGCTCGCCAAGCGCGGCTACGACCCGGTGCTGGGCGCCCGCCCGCTGCGCCGGACCATCCAGCGCGAGATCGAGGACGCTCTCTCGGAGAAGATCCTCTTCAGCGAGCTGCGCTCCGGCCACATCGTGGTCGTCGACATCGAGGGTGAGGGCGAGAACGCCAAGTTCACCTTCCGCGGCGAGGAGAAGTCGGCGCTGCCCGACGCCCCGCCCGTGGAGTCCGCGGCCGGCGGCCCGGACCTGTCGAAGGACGCGTGACGGACCGGGCGCCCGGCGCCTGACCGCTACGGCTACGCCGCGGCCCGGAACCTGTTTCAGGTTCCGGGCCGCGGCGTTTGTCATGAGCGGGCGCGGCCGGGTACGGCAGGCCCGCGGTTTTGCCTCCGGCATGAATCGCGGCGGGAAACCCGGCGGTAAAGGGAAAAGACCTTTCCGCGGTGCCCGGCGTACCGGGACGGGAAATGCGGACGGACATATTCCGGTGCGCCCGGGACTTCCGGTGACCCGGTAACTCCAAGGCGCCGAGGCTTTACGAGCCCGGCAATGCGAGCCCGTAACGCCCATTCGGCTGTGACATCACAGTTCCACGACGTGAACGCCGTCCGGTACGCCGGTGACGCGCGGCAGCCGGCCGCCGACCGTCAGCAGTTCCAGCCGGGGGAAGGCGGCCAGCCACTCCATGGAGATCCCTAGGTCGTAGGCCAGCCAGAGCCGTCTGAGGCCGTCCGCCGGCGCGATGCCGCCGATCAGCTCGGCCGCGGAGAAACGCCCGGCGATCTGGAGGTAGGGCCGGCCGCCGAGCCGGCGCAGGGCGTGCAGCTCCTCCACGTCCGCCACCGGGAAGTACAGCTGGTCCGGGTCGAGGTGGGCGATGACCTCCCGGGCGTAGCGGGCGGTGTCGTACCGCCGCCAGGCGCCCGCCAGCTGCATTCGCAGGTCGAGCTCCGTCCGCTTGCGCAGCCCGGTCAGGTAGTCGATGGCCATGTCGTCGGCGATGGAGGTGGCCGTGACGGCGAGCAGGTACGCCTCGCCCTCGGAGACCTCGGCCGGGTCCGGCAGCATCTCCAGGACGATCGGGCCGATCCAGCCCAGCGCGCGGGCACCGGCCGCCGTGCTGGGGCGGACCATGTCGCGGGTGAAGCGCCGCACCCGGTGGCGTACCTCGGGGTCCAGTTCGGTGGCGTGCTCCACGCAGGCGGCGGCGAGCAGCTTGCGGTGCCGGGCCTCCGCGGCCCGGATGCCGGGCCGCGGGGCCAGCAGGCCGTTGAGGAGCGCGGCGCACTCGTCGGGGCGGGCCAGGGCGACGGCCATCCGGATGACGTCCTCCCACTCGGAGAGGTGGGCGTGGTTCAGGAGCAGCCCGAAGTCGTGGCGCTGGACGGTGGCGCGGGCGGCCAGGAAGTCCTGGAACGTGCGGTGCACGAAGTCGACGGTGTCCGGGGACGGTTCGCGCAGCAGCCCGGTCCGGTTCAGCAGGTGGCGGTATATCTCCTCGGGGCCGCCTTGGCGGGCGGCGTCCGGGATGGCGGGCAGGTGCTGGGCGAGCGTGTCCACGGCGATCGCGCGGTCCATCTCCGAGCGCCCGTTGACGAGCATCCAGTGGGCCAGCTTCTGGAGCAGCTGGATCTTGGGCTGGCGCGGCAGGTCGATGCCGTCCGTGGTGCCCATCGCCCGCTCCCGGTCCCGCCGTTCCAGCAGCATCGACAGGGCCGCGTCGTACAACTCCTTGCGGCCGTTGGGCAGATAGCCGCGGCGGTCGCGGTGCAGCGCGCAGAGCATGCCGCACATCAGCGGGTTGGTGGCGAGCCTGCCAAGGTCCCGGGTGATGCGTACGGCGTTGAGCAGGGTGTGTTCGTAGCCCGCGAGGCAGTCGAGGTCCTCCGGCTCCTGCTGGGCCGCCGCACGGTGCCAGCGCTGGATGAACGCGGCGATGTCCTCGCGGCTCATCGGGGCCAGCGACAGTTCGGCGAAGCCGTCGTCCGTCAGCCAGTCGGCGCGTACGGCGGAGGGGCGGGAGGTGACGATCCAGACGTTGCCCGGATACAGGGCGGTCCAGTCGCGCAGCAGGCGGCGCAGCGCCTCGCGCTCGTCCTCCGGCGCCTCGTCCACGCCGTCGATCAGCAGCAGGGCGCGCCCGGCCCGCAGGACGCGGTCGGCCCAGCCCGGCGGCTGGGCCTCGGCGCCCGGGTAGCCGACGGCGGCCAGGAAGGTGCCGGGGCTGGGAAAGCCGTCGCGGGCGAAGCGGCGTACCGGCAGCAGGAAGGGGACGCGGCCGTGCAGGGCGCGGCGCAGCGAAGCGGGCAGCTCGTCGCGGGCGGTGGCGACGGCCAGCCACTGGAGGAGCGTGGTCTTGCCGGAGCCGGCCACGCCCCGGATGAGGATCCGGCACAGGCCGCAGAGCGCCTGCTCCGCGGGGACGGCCGGTTCGGGGGTGGTGCCGCCTTCCGCGCTCTGCGGCTCGGCTTCGCAGCGCAGGCCCAGGTAGGCGGCGTCCAGCGGCCAGCTGTCCGGGGAGTGCGCGAGGTCGATGCCGAAGATGGTGAGGTGGTTGTGGAGGACGGCGGTGTCGTGGGCGTAGCGGGCCTCGAAGGCGGCGTCCTCGGCGGACCTGGAGGGCAGCCGGTCGCTCAGCGCCCCGAGGGTGTCCCCGATGTCCGCGAGCTGCCGGCTCTGCTCGACGAGGGTGCGGGGGACGAAGGCGGCGCGCTGGCTGAAGAAGTGCAGGATGTGCAGCGCGGCGGTGCCCACGAGGATGGCGTGCAGTTCGGTGCCGTCGTGGGTCAGCTCGCGGGTGGCGCCCGGGGCCGCCCGGCACAGCTGCCGGGCGAAGTCGGCGGCTTCCAGGCGGGCGGCCTGGGCGACGTCCATGTCGATCTCGCCGAGGGCCCAGAGCGTGCGGGTGAGCGCGTCCGTCACCGCCCGTTCCTCGTCGGCTGCGACGGGCCGCTCGTGCCCGTTCGTGCCGTGGTCTGGTGGTGTGACGGCCCGCTCGACCAGCTTGGCGGCGAGCCGTCGTACGTCCCGTTCGCCGAGGGTGCGCTTCTCGCCCTTGAAGGAGAGCAGGCCGGAGATCCGTACGGGCTTGTCCACGAGTGCGGCGCCGGGCCCTTCGCGGACGAACAGCTTTTTGACCAGCGGGGCGACGACTTTGGGCGCGAGGCGGGCAGTGACGATCATCGGGTCCATCGGTGATCCCCCATCACCTGGGCAACGCCGGCCGGGCCGCGCGTTGTGGGCTTCAAGCCTAGGGGAGACAGGGCCTCCGGGGGCCTGGGCTGCCGGGGGAACCACCGTCCGGTGAGGGCGGTGTCGGCTTCTTTTCGCTTTCTTGCGTTCGGGAGGCCATTGGTCCCGATACGGACACTCTTAAGACCCGCGCGGAAGCGGAAGGAACCCGGGGCCCGGTGACATGCCGCACAGGGCGATCCGTGCCCACTACGCGGAATAGTGGACGCTTTGCGGGAAACGGCGGGGCATCGCGGGTGCGGTGGACACGGGCCGGGGACGGGCACGGTCCCGGTGTACGGGATCACCTGCCGGAGGAGGGCAAAGGCACAGGTCAGCGGCCCGGTGGGGGAGTCGCCTGGCGGCCCGGAAGGGGCGGCGGGCGCGAGGTTTGAGACCTGGGGCCGAGGGTAGTCGGTGTGGTTTATTTCCCCGGCTTTTGGTACGGGATGAGGTAGTAGTAACGCCTATTGGCAGCTTGTCGGATTCGGGTTACCAAGGTGGGGCGCTCCCGGTCGACGGCCGGGACTCGCTCTTTCCCGCCCTTTCCCGGAGGTAGTTCCCGTATGACGAAGCACCACCCCCTGCACCGCCTGTCGAAGAAGTCCGTTCTCCGTACCCGCGCCACCGTGCTCGCGGCGGGCCTGGGCGTCTCCGCGGCCATGGGTGCCGGAGTGGCGCTGGCGGCGGGCGGCGACGACCGGTCGCTCGCCCTGGACGGGCTGACGGCGGACCTCGGCTCCTCGGTGAGCGCGCAGGCCGACGCGCAGAAGAAGGCCGCCGAGGCGGAGCGGCAGGAGGCCGAGAAGGCCAAGAAGGCGGCCGAGGAGAAGGCCCGCTCCTGGGTCAAGCCGGTGGACGACTACACGCTGGGCATGACGTTCGGCCTGGCGGGCAAGCACTGGTCGCACAACCACAGCGGTCAGGACTTCGTGGTGCCGAGCGGCACCGCCGTGCACGCCGTGCACGGGGGCACCGTGATCAAGGCGGGCCCGAACGGCGGCGGCGACGGCCCCGCGTACGGCAACGCGGTCGTGATCAAGCACGACAGCGGTACGTACACCCAGTACGCGCACCTGACGAGCACCGAGGTGAAGCCGGGCCAGAAGGTGGAGACCGGCCAGGAGATCGCCAAGTCCGGCAGCACCGGCAACTCGACCGGCCCGCACCTGCACTTCGAGGTCCGTACCGGCCCGGACTACGGCTCCGGTGTCGAGCCGACCGGCTTCCTCAAGGCGCGCGGCGACGGCGTGTGATCCCCGCCGCCGGTGCCGTCAGCCGTGGCCCGGCTGGGCCGCGGTGACCAGTTCGGTGGCGACCTCCAGGATGGCCTTGCGCTTGTCCTCGGGGTCGCCTTCGAGCGTCTGCATGGCGAACAGGCCCGCGTGCATCGAGAAGATCGCGGTGATGCAGCGCACCTGGTCCGTCAGCTGCGCCTCCGGTTCCCTGAGCAGCCCGGTGAGCCGGACCATGCGCTGCTTGAAGGTTTCCCCGATGCTCAGGTCCCGCACGGTCGCCTGGTTTTCCTGCATGAAGCGGAAGAGGGGCTCGGCGGTGCGCAGGGCCTCGCTGTAGCGGCGCAGGATCTCGTGCTTGGTCTCCAGGGTGCGCGGCTGCCGGTCGGCCCACTCGGTCAGCTCGTCGATCGGCCGCGCCAGGTCCTGGAACAGGCTGATGACGATGTCTTCCTTGGTCTTGAAGTGGTAGTAGAGCGCGGCCTTCGTGACGTCCAGCCGTTCGGCGATCTCGCGGAGCGAGGTCTTCTCGTAACCCTGTTCGGCGAACAGCTCCAGGGCGATGTCCTGGATGCGCTGGCGGGTGTTGCCCCTGCGCGCGTGCGGTGTGCCCATGCTGCTGTTCTCCTGCGTCGGTCGTCCCGGCCGGCGGACGCCATTAACTTACTTGACGCCCGGCTAGTTGGTTGCTTACCTTCTTCACTGTACTCAACTAGCCGGGCGGCAAGTAAGTGGGAGAAGCAGAGATGGGGATGTCGCAACAGAAAGCGACCCCAACGGGGGACATGACCGAACCGGCGAACGCCGGGGGGAAGCAGCCGGCCAGCGTCCGCGTGGTGCTGTTCGCGCTGATGATCGCGATGTTGCTCGCGATGCTGGACAACATGATCGTGGGCACCGCGATGCCCACGATCGTCGGCGAACTGGGCGGGCTGAGCCACCTGTCCTGGGTGGTGACCGCGTATACGCTCGCGACCGCCGCCTCCACCCCGATCTGGGGCAAACTGGGCGACCTGTACGGCCGTAAGGGCGTCTTCCTGGCGTCCATCGTGATCTTCCTGATCGGCTCGGCGCTCTCCGGCATGGCCCAGGACATGGGCCAGCTGATCGGCTTCCGCGCCGTACAGGGCCTGGGCGCCGGCGGTCTGATGGTCGGCGTCATGGCGATCATCGGCGACCTGATCCCGCCGCGGGAGCGTGGCAAGTACCAGGGCATGATGGCCGGCGTCATGGCCGTCGCGATGATCGGTGGGCCGCTGGTCGGCGGCACCATCACCGACCACCTCGGCTGGCGCTGGAGCTTCTACATCAACCTGCCGCTGGGCGCGATCGCCCTGGTCATGGTGACCGCGGTACTGCACCTGCCCAAGAAGCGGGCACAGGCGCGCATCGACTACGTGGGCGCCGTACTGCTCACCGTCGGCATCACCTCGCTGGTCCTGATCACCACCTGGGGCGGTACCGAGTACGACTGGCTGTCGGCCCAGATCGTCGGGCTCGGCGCGGTCGGCGTCGTCGCCCTGCTGGCCTTCGTCTTCACCGAGACCAAGGTCCGCGAGCCGGTGCTGCCGCTGCACATCTTCCGCAACAACAACTTCAGCCTCGTCACGGTCATCGGCTTCCTGGTCGGCTTCGTGATGTTCGGGTCGATGACCTTCCTGCCGCTGTTCCAGCAGACCGTGCAGGGCGCCTCGGCCACCAACTCGGGCCTGCTGCTCCTGCCGATGCTGCTCGCGATGATGGCGGTCTCGCTGGTCGCGGGCCGGGTCACCACCAACACCGGCAAGTACAAGATGTTCGTGGTGGGCGGCGGCGCGCTGATCACCGCGGGGCTCGCGCTGCTGTCCCTGATGGACACCGAAACCACCCGCTTCACCTCGGGTGTGTACATGGCGGTGCTCGGCGCCGGCATGGGCTTCCTGATGCAGACCACGATGCTGATCGCGCAGAACAGCGTCGAGATGAAGGACATGGGCGTCGGCTCCTCGTCCGCCACCCTCTTCCGTACGATCGGCGGCTCCTTCGGTGTCGCGATCTTCGGGGCGATCTTCAACAACCGGGTGACGGACGTGATGACCGAGCGGCTCGGCTCCGCGGGTGCGGGCGCGACCGCGGGCGGCGCCCAGATGGACCCGAAGAAGCTGGCGCAGCTGCCGGCCGCGGTCAGGGACGCCTACATGCACGCGGTCTCCGGCGGTACCCACCAGGTCTTCGTGTGGGGCGCGCTGATCAGCGTCATCGGCTTCGCCGCGGCCTGGTTCCTCAAGGAGGTGCCGCTGCGCGGCGGCCCGGCCAAGCCGGCCGAAGGGTCGCAGGACGGCGGCGAGGTCCAGGCGAGCAAGGCTCCTATGGTGGAGGCCGTCTGATCCGGCACTGAAATTCCCTGGCCAGCGGCCCCCGGCGTACGTGCCGGGGGCCGCTGCCGTGTCCGCCGGCAGGCTGCCGCCGGGCCGTTGTCAGTGGCGCGTGCCAGCATCGGAATGTGAACGGTGACGGGGTGCGGGACGAGCGGGGGGACGGGCGCGCGGGCGGCGGTGGCGCGGCCCCGGTGCCGCCGGTGTCCCGCGTGCCGCCCGCGCGGCTGCGCCAGCTGCGGCTGGCGAAGGACGCCATGGACCGCGACTGGGCCTCGCCGCTGGACCTGGGCGCGGTGGCGGCCCACGCCGGGTATTCACGCTTCCACTTCATCCGGGCCTTCAAGCAGGTGTACGGCCTGACCCCCGGCCAGTATCTGAGCCGCCGCCGGATCGAACGGGCCGAGGAGCTGCTGCGTACGGCCGATCTCTCCGTCACGGAGATCTGCTGGCTGGTCGGCTTCGGCAGCCTGGGCACCTTCTCCGCCCGCTTCAAGGAGCAGACGGGGCTGACGCCGAGCGCGTACCGCCGGCGGCATGTGGGACAGGGCGCCGGGCTGATACCGGGCTGCTATGCGCTGCTGTGGTCCGGCGGGTCCAAGTCTTTCGAGGGCCGGGGCTTCGAGGACCGGGGCGGGGCGGGCCGGGAGGACCGCAATTCTCAAGAAGGCGGGTAGCGGACGGGCTGCCTACGGTGAAGAGGACCGCGCAAGACAACGGAAGGCACGCCATGATCAAGGGACTCGCCATCGCCACCGTCTGGGTCCTGGACCAGGACCGGGCGAAGGAGTTCTACACCCAGAAGCTCGGGCTGGAGGTCCGCACGGACATGCGGATGGGCGGCGAGGACGGCATGCGCTGGCTGACCGTCGGCGCCAAGGACCAGCCGGACATGGAGCTGACGCTGATGGTCCCCGGCCCGCCCGGCATGGACCCGGAGTCCGGCGAGGCGCTCCGGCAGCTGGTCGGCAAGGGGCTGATGGGCGCCGGGGTGCTGGCCACGGACGACGTCAGGGGCGACTATGCCGCGCTCAAGGCCAAGGGCGTGGAGTTCCTCCAGGAGCCGCAGGAGCGCCCGTACGGCACCGAGGCGATTTTCCGGGACGACTCCGGCAACTGGTTCTCGCTGACCCAGCAGAACGAGCAGCTCGACCTGGGCAAGGACTGGGGGGAGTGCGTGGAGTAGCCACCGCGCCGAGGGCGGTGGGCCGGGCGCGGCGGCCCCGGACGGCCGGGTGGCCGCCGTCCCTCACCGGTCCGGCAGCTGGATGACGGGGAAGCTGCCCGTGTTCGTGGGAGCGTTCTCCGGCAGCCACAGCACGGACACCGCGCCCGTGGACCCGTCCGTCAGCTCGTCGGCGTTGCGGAAGGTGAGCCGGGCGCCCAGGACCCTGGCCTGGCCCGCGGCGATGGTCAGGCCGAGCCCGTGGCCGCGGCCCGCCCGGTCGCTGCTGCCCGTGCGGAAGCGGCTGGGGCCCTCGCGCAGCAGGGCCTCGGGGAAGCCCGTGCCGTGGTCGCGTACGCGCACGACCCGCCCCTCCACGGTCACCTCGATCGGCGGCTTGCCGTGCCGGGCCGCGTTCGCGATGAGGTTGCCCAGGATGCGTTCCAGGCGCCGTGGGTCGGTGGAGACCTCGGCGTCCCGCAGGATCTCGATCTTGATGTCGGGGTTCAGGGCCCGCACCCGCCGGGTGACGAACTCGCCGAGCGCCACGTCCTGCAACTCGGCGCGCTCCGCGTAGCCGTCCAGCCGGGCCACTTCCAGGACGTCCTCGACGAGCGTGCGCATCGCCTGCGCCCGGTCCCGCACCAGCTCCGACGGGCGTCCCGGCGGCAGCAGTTCGGCCGCGGTGAGCAGCCCGGTGACCGGGGTGCGCAGCTCGTGGGCGATGTCGGCGGTCACCCGGCGCTCCGCCTCGATGCGCTTCTGGAGCGCGTCGGACATCGCGTCCACCGCCCACGCCAGGTCGTCCGTCTCGTCCCGGATCCGGCCGCCGACCTCGTCGCGGATGCGTACGGAGGTGTCGCCGTCGGCCAGCTTGCCGGCCGCGGCCGCCGCCTTGCGCAGCCGCTGGGACAGCCGCCCGCCGATCAGCACGCCGAGCGCGCAGCCGCCGACCACGACCGCCGTCGAGCCGATCAGCAGCGCCTGGTCGAGGTCGTCCAGGACGGCGAACCGGTCGGGGAAGTAGCCCTGGATGGACAGCACCCGGCCGCCCGCGACCGGCGCGGCGGCCCACACCTTGGGCGTGGTCTGGCCGGTGTCCTCCAGGTAGGTCGCCCGCTTGCCCTTGGCGACCTCGTCCCGCAGCTCCTTCGGCAGCGCCGGGTCGTCCAGCTTCGCGCCGAAGCGCAGCTGGTGCGTGGACTCGTAGATCTTCTGCGTGAAGTTGAGCCGTTCGGTCTGCACGTCGCGGCTGTTGTCCAGCATCGAGCCGCGGGCGGCGTTGTGCACGACGAGGCTCAGCGCGATCGCGACCAGCGCTCCGACGAGCGCGATCGCGGCGCTGAGCTTCCACCGCAGCCCGGTACGCAGGGCGAGCCTGACCACCGCAGGAGTCAGCCTCTCAGCTTGTAACCGAAGCCGCGGACGGTCTCGATCCGGTCTTGTCCGATCTTGCCGCGCAGCCGCTGGACGTGGACGTCCACGACCCTGGTGTCACCGCCCCAGCCGTAGTCCCAGACCCGCTCCAGCAGCCGGTCGCGGGAGAGGACCGTGCCGGGCGAGTTGGAGAACTCCAGCAGCAGGCGCATCTCGGTCGGTGTCAGCGCGACCGGCTGGCCGCCTTTGCGCACCTCCATGCCCTCCGTGTCGACCTCCAGGTCACCGAAGCGCAGCACGGCCTCGGCCGGCTCGGGGGCGTCCGAGGCCGCGGCGCCCGCGCCGTCGGGGCCCGAGGCGTGCCCGAAGCGGCGCAGCACCGCGCGGATCCGGGCGACCAGCACGGCGCCGTCGAAGGGCTTGGTGACGTAGTCGTCGGCGCCCGCCTCCAGGCCCAGCACCACGTCGATGGAGTCGGCCCGCGCCGACAGCATGATCACCGGCACGGTCGACTCGTCGCGGATGCGGCGGCACAGGCTGACGCCGTCCAGGCCCGGCACCATCACGTCGAGCAGGGCGATGTCGGGACGGTCGGCCCGGAACGCCTCCAGGCCCGCCAGCCCGTCGGGCATGGCGGTGACCACGAAGCCGTCCCGCTCCAGGGCGAGCTGCGTCGCCTCGCGGATGACGTCGTCGTCCTCGACGAAGAGCACATGGGTATCGGCCATGCGGTGTTCTCAATCCTCCGGTGCCGGTTCCGGGGACGCGGATTCCGTGCTCCCGGTTTTGCTGTAGTCGGTGTGGTAGCGGGCGTACTCGACGAACCGGCTACCCGTCCAGCGGTAGGTCATCACATCCTCGCCGGAAGCGCAGCACACCTTGTCGCCGGAGTCGTAGGTCTGCTTGGAGACCTCCAGCTCGCCCTTGTTGACGCCCGCGTACACCGAAGGCTGTTCGTTGGTGAAGACATTGTCGTACGAAGAGCCGTTCTTGCGGTAGACGTACGAGCCGATGCCGACGGAATCCGCGCAGGTCATCACGTTGACGACGACGTCCGGGTCCTTGCCGTGGGTGAGCGGCGCGTACGTGACCTCGACCGGGTACTCGTCCGCGGCGCACGGCTTCGCCAGGGACTTCTTGACGTCCGCGCCGACCTTCGGGTCGTGCTTCATCAGCTCGACCGCGTCGACCTTCTCGTACGCGACCGACGCCGAGGGCGACGGGGACGGCGCGTGGGCCGACCGGCCCGTGGGCGCGGGCGTGCTGCTCGCCGTGCCCTCGGTCCTTACGCCCTCGCCGCCCGGGTTGCAGCCGGCCAGCAGCAGCGAGACGGCGGCCACCCCGGCGATGGCCGCTCCGCTCTTCACGTGTCCGGTTCCGGTCCGTGCGGACCGGAACCGTGCCGTACTGCCGCCGGCCAACCTGTTCCTGGTCAAACCGCTCCCGCTCACAGTCCCTCTGGCTAAGCCGCCGGTACCGCAGCCGGTCAGGCCGCGCACCGCTCCCGCTCCTGCTCGCCGCGCTCCAGCATGCGCGCGTCGATGTCGCGATTCTCCAGCTCCTGGCGCAGCCGGGCCAGGGCCCGGTGCAGCGTGCTCTTGACCGTACCGGTGGACATGCCGAGCGCCGCCGCGGTCTCCTCCGTGCTCATCTGCTCCCAGTGTCGCAGCACGACGACGCTGCGCTGCTTGGGCGCGAGCACGCCGAGGATGTCCATCAGGAGCGCGCGGTCGGCGCGCTGCTCGGTGCCGTCGTCGACGCTCGCGTCCGGGAGCTGCTCGGTGGGCACTTCCTCCAGCTTGCGGGCGCGCCACCACTCCGTACGGGTGTTGATCATGACACGGCGGAGGTAGGCGTCGGCGAGGGACTTGTCCGCGATGCCGTCCCAGCGCCCGTAGGTGCGGACCAGGGCCGTCTGGAGAAGGTCCTGGGCGTCGACCGGGTCGGGTACCAGGCGCCGGGCGCTGCGCAGCAGGGCCTCCTGCCGCGTCCGCACGTACTCCTCGAAGTCCAGTACCTTGCCGCCGCTGGTCGCCATCCCGACGCCTCCGATCCGCTTGCGTTCCCCACGTTGACCGCGCTGGCAGTCATCTCCAGCACGGGGAAGACGCTACGGAGGGGGTGTTGCGGCGTAGTGTGCGTGGGCCCCACAGGGAGTGCACGGAAAACCGTCGGTTGTGTAACAGCCCGCCGGGGGTCGTACCTCCGGCGGACAAGGGCCGTACGGGGTCATCCTCCCGGGGGACAGCAGGGGGCGGCCGGAAGGGCTATGGCCCTGTGCGCAGGGCGTTCGGCGCCCGGCCCGCCGTCACGGTGCCGTCATCAGGACGTGCTCCGGCCGAGCGGCAGGCGGTACGAGCCGCCCGGCAGCGGCTCCACCAGGCCGTCCGCGACCAGGCCGTCCAGTGCCCGCGCCCGCTGCACCGGCTCGTCCCAGACCGCGTCCAGCACGGCCTGCGGCACGGCACCGACGGCCTCCCGCAGCACGGCGAGCAGCTTGCCGCGCACCTGGCGGTCCGTACCGGCGTACGTCTGGCCGCGGCGCGGCGGGCCGTCGTGCGCGGGCGAGCCCGCCAGCCGCCAGGCGCACTGCGCGGAGATCGGGCAGCGCACACACTCGGGGCCGCGGGCGGTGCACACCAGCGCGCCCAGCTCCATCGTGGCGGCAGCCCACTTCGCCGCGGTCTCCTCGTCCTGCGGCAGCAGCGCGCGGGCCAGCTTGCGTTCGGCGGCCGTGGTGGCGTTCGGCGGGTACTGCCGGCCCTCGACGGCGCGCGCGAACACGCGGCGCACATTGGTGTCCAGCACCGCGTGCCGCTGCCCGTACGCGAAGGACGCGACGGCCGCGGCCGTGTACTCGCCGACGCCGGGCAGCGCGAGGAGCTGGCCGTGCTCGCGCGGCACGTCACCGCCGTGGCGCTCCTGTATGGCGGAGGCGGCGGCGTGCAGGCGCAGCGCGCGCCGCGGGTAGCCGAGACGGCCCCAGGCGCGTACTGCTTCCCCTGGCGGTTCGGCGGCCAGGTCCGCGGGGCGCGGCCAGCGTTGCAGCCACTGTTCGTACACCGGCAGCACTCTGCTGACCGGCGTCTGCTGCAGCATGAACTCGCTCACCATCACGCCCCAGGCGCCCGCCTCGGGGCGGCGCCAGGGCAGATCGCGGGCGTGCTCGTCGAACCAGTCGGTGACGGGGCCGTGCAGCCGGGCCCCTTCGGTTGCTTCGTTGGCGGCGGCGGTGGCGGCGGAGGCAGCAGGAGTGGAAGTCATGGCATGGCCGATCCTGGCACGGCGGCGCTCCGCCGTGAAACGCGCCGGGCCCGCGCCACGATGCGCCCACCCGCTCGCGGGAACGTCCCGGCGCGCCCACCAGGGCGCGGAAGGGGGCGTCCGCGTCCCGCGCGGCGGCGGGGGCGAGGATGTCCCCATGGTGTGGATGACGACGGGACCTGCGGGAGAGCGGCGATGACCACGGCGAGCGACTGTCCCGACACGATCCGCCGGGCCCTGGCGGTGCACACGACGCTGACGCTCGCGTACACCGACGCCGAAGGGCCGCAGGCGTGCGCCGTGCTCTACGCCACAGCGGACGGGCCGCTGCCCGCGCTCGTCCTGGTCACCGCGGAGTCGACCCGGCACGGCCGGGCGTTCGCCCGCGCGTCGGAGGCGGGCCCCGGCGCCCGCGTCGCCTTCACGGCCCAGCGCGACGGGCAGGAGTGGACCGGGCTGACCGGGGTGCAGGGCCGGGGCGTCGTCCGGCCGCTGGCGGGCGCGGACCGCGCGGCGGGCTGGCGTACGTATCTGGAGCGCTTCCCGTTCGTCGCGGCCGACGAACGGCTCGGCGCGGCGCTGGAGCGCACCGCGCTGTGGGAAGTGCGCCCGGACTGGCTCAGGTTGATCGACAACGGCCGCGGGTTCGGGCACAAGGAGGAGTGGCACGCGCCGGAGGGGCGCGAAGGTTAGCGGCACAGGCGGCAAGCGGTACGGGGGGCAGCAGTACGAGGGAAACGAAACGGGGGCATCCCGTAGGACGCCCCCAGCCTGCCGGGGACCTGCCGGAGTCGCCGGAGGTCCACCGAAGAAACGTTTTATGCGCGCACCAGGATCTTCCAGCGCCCCGTACTCATGCGCTCCACCACCGTGGTCAGCGGCCGGGCGAGCAGCGTGACGCACAGCGTGGCGGTCAGCGTGCCCAGCGCCAGGCCCGCCACCACGTCGTGCGGGTAGTGCACGCCGACGAAGACCCGCGAGAAGCCCGTCAGCAGCGCGACCGGCAGCGCCAGCCAGGCCGCCGCGCGCCACGCGAACACGATGCCGACGGCCAGCGCCGCCGCGATCGTGGAGTGGTTGCTCGGGAAGGACCAGTCGCCCTGCGGGGGGCACTGGACTATGGAGGCGGCGGCGCCCGCCACGGCCCGGCAGGGCCGTTCCTCGTCCACGAAGCTCTTGACGACCTCACTCACCAGGTAGGCGACCGCCGTGGCCACCGGCACCAGGACCGCGAGCGCGACCAGCCGCTCCTCCCCCTTGCGGGAGCGCCACCAGCCCAGGACGGCCAGCGCCATGAGCAGCAGGATGCCGCCCTCCGTACCGCCGGCGGCCAGCGAATGAATCCAGCCGGGTGTGTCGTGCGCGAAGTCGGTGACGTCGCGATAGAGATCGGTGCTGTACATGAACGCATACGGTACGGACTGTTACGGGAAAGCCGCACCTGGATGACCAGAAGGGGCGTATCCCGACGGAATCCGGGCCCGCGCGCGGCCGGGAACCGCAGTGGATCACGAAGTGATCACAGAGCGCGGCCCCGCAGCGCCCCCCTTCCAGGCTGATGATGCTAAAAGTTGCAGCTTCGTGCGGCGGGTACTGGCCGGTGTGACAGGTGATCTCTCGTAGAGTTTCCGCGTGGGATCTCTGCGCAATCCGATCGGGCCGCTTCCCTCCTCCATCTACTGGCGGCGGAGGGCCGTTGCGCTGGCCGTCCTCGCCCTGCTGGTCCTGTTGGTGGTCTGGGCCCTCAACTGGAGCGGCGGCGACGGGGAGACCGGCGCCGAGGGCAAGGGGCCCGGCGGTCCCGGCCCCGCGACGTCCATCACCCCGGGGCCGAACGCGACGGACTCCGGCATCGACCAAAAACCCGGCGGCCGGGACGAGTCGGGCAGCGGCGGCGGGTCCGGCACGGGCTCCGGCGGTTCGGGCGGATCCGGCGGCTCGGGTGCCGGCACGGGCGGCAGCGGTGGGTCCGCGAGGTCCGGCGGCGGCTCCGCCCTGGGCGAGGGCGGCGGCGCCGTCACCGTACCGGCCGGCGCGGCGCTCCCGAACTGCGTCGAATCCGACACGGAGTTGAAGCTGCGCAGCCTCAAGAGCACCTACGCGCCCGGCGAGCGGCCGAAGTTCGAGGTCACGGTCGAGAACTCCGGCGACCAGACCTGCAAGGTGGACCTGGGCCGCGGGTCGGCGGCGCTCACGATCACCGCGAAGTCCGGTGACGAACGGGTGTGGGCCTCCGGCGACTGCCCGCCGGGCGCGGGCAGCACCGCGCTGGTGCAGGTGCCGGCGGGCGGCTCGGTCACCCGGACCGTGGAGTGGGACCGCAGGCCCAGCGACTCCGAGTGCGCGACGCCGAACGCCGCTCCGGTCGGGCCGGGCGCGTACGTCGCCGAGGCCAAGGTGGGCGGCCTGGCTTCGGTGCGCACGCCCTTCACGCTGGCCGAAAGCTGACGGGTACCCGGTCCGCGATTGCGCTGTGAGCGTGCAGCCGTTTTCCGTCCGTCCATGATCGGGCACAGTCGGCCGTATGAGGCTACTGATGCTGGGCGGAACGGAGTTCGTGGGGCGCGCGGTCACCGATGCGGCCCTGGCGCGCGGTTGGCAGGTGACGGTGTTCCACCGCGGGCAGCACGCGGCGCCGCCGGGCACGACGGTCCTGCACGGCGACCGCACCGACGCGGCCACCCTCGGGGCGCTCGCCGACGGCACGTGGGACGTCGTGGTGGACACCTGGAAGGGGGCGCCGACCGCGGTACGCGACGCGGCCCGGCTGCTGGCCGACCGGGCCGGGCGGTATGTGTACGTGTCCACCGGGTCGGTGTACGCGCCGCCGGCCGGCCCCGGGCACACCGAGGAAAGCCGGCTGGTGGAGGGCTCGCCGGACGCGGATTCGGTGGCGTACGCCGAGGACAAGCGGGGCGGTGAACTGGCCGCGCTGGCGGCCTTCGGCGAGGACCGGACGCTGCTGGCCCGCGCCGGGCTGATCCTCGGCCCCGGGGAGAATCTCGGCCGGCTGCCCTGGTGGCTGACGCGCATCGCCCGCGGCGGCCCCGTGCTCGCGCCGGGCCCGCGCGACCTGGGGCTTCAGTACATCGACGTCCGCGACCTCGCCGAATGGATTCTGCACGCGGTCGAGACCGGGCTGTCAGGCCCGTACAACCTCATCAGCGAGCCGGGCCACGCCACGATGGGCGAACTGCTGGAGTCCTGCGTCAAGGTCACCGGGTCCGACGCCGAACTGCGCTGGGCGGAGCCGGAGAAGATCCTCGCGGCCGGCCTCGCGCCCTGGACGGAACTGCCCGTCTGGCTGCCGCCGGGCGAGCTGTACGACGCCATCCACTGCGGCAACGCCGCCAAGGTCCACGGCGCGGGACTGCGCTGCCGGCCGGTGGCGCAGACGGTGGCCGCCACCTGGGAGTGGCTGCGGGAACTCGGCGGCGAGGCGCCGCTGCGTACCGACAGCAAGACGACCGGGCTGGCACCGGAGCGTGAGGAAGCGTTCCTGCGGGAGCTGTGAGGCGTGCCGGGGCCCGGGAACCGGGCCCCGCTCGCGAGGCCCGCGCACGGCTGCGGTTCCCGGCCGCCCGGGCTCACCGCGGCGCGCGGTTCAGGACTTGGTCGTCTTCCACCCACTGCAGGTGCTGTCGATCACGTGCTTGTTGCCCCACTCGCCCGCGCAGATCCGGAACTCGAGGACCCAGCCGTTCTCGAACTTCTTGTTCTTGTACCGATACGTCTGGTAACCGGCTGTGTTCCAGATGGTTCCCTGCCGAATGGTCGCCTGGGACTCGGGATAAATACTGCGCCAGGCGACGAGGGTCGCGTGCCCGTCCTTCTTCTCGTCGACGATCTCGAACCAGTCCCCGTCCTTGCGGAAGCACGCCTTCCCGACGGAGTTGTGCACGCACGACAGGGAGGAAGGACTGGTCGGCCACGGCCCGTCGTCGGCCTTCTCGACGCTGAAAATGACGGCCGAGGCATTGCCGATCGTGAGCAGGGTCGCGGCGGTCATACCACCGAGGACCGTGGCTATGCGAGCTATACGCAAGGAAGGTGCCTTCTCTGAGTGACGATCAGACAGAACGCTGTGAGTGTAGAGCCACCCAGCGTCGCCCCTTGCCGAAAGGCACCCCGCCCCCGCACGTCGGAGGGCACGCCGGCCACTCCGGGATTCCCGGCATGACCGGGCTTACGCGGCCCGCCTTACACGTACCGTTCGAGGATCGAGGACTCCGCGAGCCGGGACAGGCCCTCGCGCACGGACCGGGCGCGGGCCTCGCCGACGCCGTCCACGGCCTGGAGGTCGTCCACGCTCGCCGCGAGCAGCTTCTGCAGCCCGCCGAAGTGCTCGACGAGCCGGTCGATGACCGCGCCCGGCAGCCGCGGCACCTTCGCCAGCAGCCGGAAGCCGCGCGGCGAGACCGCCGAGTCCAGCGTCTCGGGCGAACCGCTGTAGCCCAGCGCGCGGGCCACGATGGGCAGTTCCAGCAGCTCGGCGTGGCTGAGGGCGTCCAGCTCGGACAGCGCCTCCTGGACCGTACGGGACCGCTTGGCCGTCGGCTCGGGCACGTAGTCGCGCACGACCAGCTCGCGCTCCGGCTCGACGCCCGCGATCAGCTCGTCCAGCTGGAGGGAGAGCAGCCGGCCGTCCGTGCCCAGCTCGACCACGTACTCGGCGATCTCGGTCGCGATGCGGCGCACCATCTCCAGCCGCTGCGCGACCGCGGTGACGTCCCGGACCGTGACCAGGTCCTCGATCTCCAGCGCCGACAGGGTGCCGGCGACCTCGTCCAGCCGGAGTTTGTAGCGCTCCAGGGTCGCCAGGGCCTGGTTGGCGCGGGACAGGATCGCCGCCGACTCCTCCAGGACGCGGCGCTCACCGTCCACGTACAGCGCGATCAGCCGCATCGACTGGCTGACCGAGACGACCGGGAACCCGGCCTGTATCGAGACGCGCTGCGCGGTCCGGTGGCGGGTGCCGGTCTCCTCGGTGGGGATGGAGGCGTCCGGGACCAGCTGCACACCGGCCCGCAGGATCTTGGTGATGTCCTTGTCCAGGACCAGCGCCCCGTCCAGCTTGCACAGCTCGCGCAGCCGGGTCGCCGAGAACTCCACGTCCAGCACGAAGCCGCCGGTGCACATCGACTCGACGGTCTTGTCGAAACCCAGGACGATCAGGCCGCCCGTGTTGCCGCGCAGAATGCGCTCCAGGCCGTCCCGCAGGGCCGTGCCGGGCGCCACGGCGCTCAGCGAGGCCCGCATCAGGCCCTCCGTGCCGCTCTCGCCCGACCTCCGGGTGGGCGGCCCCCAACCGGACCTGCCACCAGACGACGATGCCCGGTCGTTGGCTGCCACTGCACTCCTTAGTCGCAAGGTCTGTCGGTGCCGCAGGCCGCCCGGCAGATGCCTTGGTCACGCAGCCGGTGAGCTGCGCGGGCCGACGGCATGACTTTCGTTGACAGGCGAGACCGGGGCAAAGTCTACCGGCGACCGCGCTATTCGACGGGGGCCTCCTTGCGCGGTGCCTCGCGGCGCGGCCGCTTGGGCAGCACGCGCAGCGCCTCGCCGACGTCGGCCACCTCCAGCACCCGCATGCCCGCCGGGATCTTGCCGGGGTCGTTCGGGACCAGGGCGTGGGTGAAGCCGAGCCGCGCCGCCTCGGCCAGCCGGCGCTGTACGCCCGTCACCCGCCTGACCTCGCCCGCCAGGCCCACCTCGCCGATCGCGACCAGGTTCTTCGGCAGTGGGCTGTCGCTGGCGGCGCTGGCCAGCGCGAGCGCCACGGCGAGGTCGGCGGCCGGCTCGGTCAGCTTCACGCCGCCGACCGTGGCGCTGTAGATGTCGCGCTTGCCGAGGGCGGCGATCCGGCCGCGCTGCTCCAGGACGGCCAGCATCATCGAGACGCGGGAGGTCTCCAGCCCCGAGGTGGTCCGCCGCGGCGACGGGATCTGCGTGTCGACCGTCAGCGCCTGCACTTCGGCGACCAGGGGGCGGCGGCCCTCCAGGGTGACCGTCAGGCACGTACCGGGCACGGGCTCGTCGCGGCGGGTCAGGAAGAGGCCGGACGGGTCGGCGAGGCCGGTGATGCCCTCGTCGTGCAGCTCGAAGCAGCCGACCTCGTCGGTGGTGCCGTAGCGGTTCTTCACACCGCGCACCAGGCGCAGCCGGGCGTGCCGGTCCCCTTCGAAATTCAGTACGACGTCGACCAGGTGCTCCAGGAGGCGGGGGCCCGCGATGGCGCCGTCCTTGGTGACGTGGCCGACCAGCAGCGTCGCCATGCCGCGCTCCTTGGAGGCCCGGATGAGGGCGCCCGCGACCTCGCGGACCTGCGCCATGCCGCCGGGCGCGCCGTCGATCTCGGGGGAGGCGACGGTCTGCACGGAGTCCACGATCAGCAGGGACGGCTTGACCGAGTCCAGGTGGCCCAGGACGGCGGACAGGTCCGTCTCGGCGGCGAGGTAGAGGTGGTCGTCGATGGCGTGGATACGGTCGGCGCGCAGCCTGACCTGGCTCGCGGACTCCTCGCCCGTCACGTACAGCGTGCGGTGGTCGGCGCTCGCCGCCTTCGCCGCGACGTCCAGCAGCAAGGTGGACTTGCCGACGCCCGGCTCGCCGGCCAGCAGCACCACGGCGCCGGGCACCAGGCCGCCGCCCAGCACGCGGTCCAGCTCGTCGACGCCGGTGGAGCGGGCGGTGGCCTGGCGGCCGTCGACCTGGCCGATGGGCAGCGCGGCGGTGGTGACCCGCCCCGGCGCGGTCGTGCGGACGGCGGGCGCGCCGCCGAATTCCTCGACCGTGCCCCACGCCTGGCACTCGGGGCAGCGGCCGAGCCACTTCGCGGTGGTCCAGCCGCATTCGGTGCAGCGGTACGAGGGCCGCTCCTTGGCCGAGGATTTACGAGTCGCCATGGTGTTCACCGTAGTGGCGGGGTGTGACAGCGCGGGCGGGAGGCCGCCGCGGGCAGGGGCGCGGTACGCGGGGGGGCGCGGCGTGTCGGCGCCCTGAGCGGGGTGTGGTGAGGGGAATCGAAGGCGAAAGCGGGGTTTACTGTCCCCTTTTGAGGGAGAACGTCACCCGTATGGATTAAAAGTGTCCGTGCGGCGCGATAGTGCCTGCATCATCCGCCTACCGTCGCCGGGTGATGAGCAGCAGGTCCGATCACCCCACGCACGACACCGGCGCGCACCGGGCGCTCGACGGCGACCCGCGGCCCGGCAGGCCGCCGCTCCCCGAGCGGTACGAGCCCCACCTCGACGGGCTGTTCACCTACTGCCTGTCCGTCCTGTGCGAGCACGACGCGGCGACCGCCGTCCTCGGCGAGGTGCTCGCCGTCGCCGAGCGGCACCACGGCCGCCGGCCGCCGGACGACGGGCTGTACCGGCCCTGGCTGTACGCGCTCGCCCGGTGGGCCTGCCTGCGGCAGCTGGCGGAGCAGACGCCGCGGAGCGGCGCGTACCCCGGGGCGGGCGGGGGGACGCCGTCCGGCGCGTCCCCGCCCGGCGCGGAAACGTCGCCGGAAGCGTCGTCGGAAACGTCGCCGGAAACAACGTCGTTCGGCACGGGCACCTCGGCCGCCCTGAGCACCCGCCGCCAGCGCGAACTGGCCGCACTGGCCTGGCCCGAGGCCGCCGGTACGACACCCGAGCAGCGCGAGGCGCTGGAGCTGTCGGTGCGTCACCGCCTGGCGCCCCACGAGGTCGCCGCGGTCCTCGGCGGCGACCTCGTCGCCACCCGCACCCTCCTGGCCGCCGCCGCCTGCGAGGTCGAGCGCACCCGCGCCGCGCTCGCCGTCGTCGAGTTCGGCCGCTGTCCCGACGTCGCCCAGCTCGCGGGCGACACCCAGATGCTGCTGGGTGTCGCGCTGCGCCGGGAGCTGGTGCGGCACGTGGACGACTGCGCCGAGTGCCGCCGTACGGCCGAGCGGGCCACCGCGCACGGGCCCTGGCCCGGTACGGCGCCCGCCGACCACGGCACGTTACCGCTGGTCACCGCCCCGCGCGCCGCGGTGTGTGCGGCCTTGGAGGCGGCTCGGGAAGCGCGCTCGGGGCGTGCCGAGCGCGGGGCGGGCGCGGGCCTCTTCCCGCGCTCGGGGCGTACGGGGCGCACGGGCGGCGTAAACGGTTCTCCTCGCTACGACCGGCGCGGATTCCCCGTCGGGCCCAAGGACCCCGGCACCCGCAGGCGCCGGCTGCGCACCCGCGCCGTGACCACCACCGTGGTCGCCACCGTGCTGGCCGCGCCGGTGCTCGCCCTGTGGGCCGCCTACCGGGGCGCGCCCCTCACCGGCGAGGGCCGCGAAGGCCCGGCGGTGACGGCGCACGAATCGGACGGCGGGGGACCGCTCGGCGGCGACCCGTACGAGAACACGGGCAGCGCCCGGACACCCCCCGCCCCGTACCTCGCCGCGGCGAGCGGCTGGCACGACCTCTCCGTCCAGGTCGTCGGCGCCGACGGCGCGCCCCTGCGGCCCGGCGAGACCGACCGTTCCGGCAGCGGGCCCGGACGGCTGACCGTCACGGCGCAGCCGCGCGGCGGCAGCACGCTCGTCACGCTCACCGCGTCCGGCGGGACACCGGTCCACTGGTCGGCGCGGCCCGGCGCGCCGTGGCTGCGGCTCAGCGCCACCGCCGGAGTGCTGCGGCCGGGGCAGACCGCCACGGTCGTGGTGTCCGTGGACCACGAGCGGGAGCCCGACGGGTACTGGAACGCCCGGATTCTCCTGGCGCCCGGAGGGACCGTGGTGACGCTGGAGGGATGGGGCAAGGGGGGCGAGGACCCCGGTCCCGGCCCGGGAAGACCGACGGGGCCGGGGCCCCGGCCCGATCCGACCGGGGTCCCGCCGACGAGCGGGCCGTCGCAGCCGCCCACGCCACCGGCCTCGCCGACGCCCGCGCCCACGACCGGGGAGCCGACGGTGGGCCCGAGCCCCTCGCCGAGCGCGCCGGAGCCGCCGGGATGACCGTCCCCGGCCCGCCGGGCGGCGCCGGGGCACCGGCTACCGGCAGGCGCCCCCCGCCGGGCCCGGGTCCGCCGGGTGCGGGGCCATCGGCAGGGTGGCCGCCAGGCGCTCCTCGCAGAGTTCCACCAGGCGGGCATAGCCTTCCTTGCCCATCAGCTCGGTGAGTTCGGGTCCGTAGGACACGTAGACCGGCTCGCCCGCGCCGTGTGCGGAGGTCGCCGACGTGCACCACCAGTGCAGGTCGTGGCCGCCGGGGCCCCAGCCGCGGCGGTCGTACTCGCCGATGGTGACCTGGAGGACGCGGGTGTCGTCGGGGCGGTCGATCCAGTCGTAGGTGCGCCGGACCGGGAGCTGCCAGCAGACGTCCGGCTTGGTCTCCAGCGGCTCGCGGCCCTCGCGCAGCGCGAGGATGTGCAGCGAGCAGCCGGCGCCGGCCGCGAAGCCGGGGCGGTTCTGGAAGATGCACGAGCCCTTCCAGCGCCGGGTCTGGCGGTCGCCGTCCTCGTCCTCCTGGGTCCAGCCGGTGGAGGTGCCGACGTCGTGGAACTGCCACAGGTCGGGCGTGAGCCGCGCCACGTGCTCCGCGACCCGCTGCTCGTCCTCCTCGTCGGAGAAGTGCGCGCCGAGCGTGCAGCACCCGTCGTCCGCGCGCCCCGCCTCGATGCCCTTGCAGCCGCTGCCGAAGATGCACGTCCAGCGGGAGGTGAGCCAGGTCAGGTCGCACCGGAAGACCTGCTCGTCGTCGGCGGGGTCGGGGAAGGTGACCCAGGCGCGGGCGAAGTCCAGGCCGCCGACCTCGTCGGCCCGAGCCCCTTGCGCCTCCTGCGCCGCACGCGCCTCCCGAGCGCGTTGCTTTCCTGCCTTCTTCAGGGCTTTTTCCTGCTTCGCCTTGTTCGTCTTAGCCACTACTCCAGCCTAAAGCGACCGGCACCTGCCGAAGTTCTTTCCGGGCGGTGGGCTCGCCGTCGGTTCCCGGCCAGGTCGCAGTAGGTTCAACGTATGAGACTCGGAGTCCTCGATGTGGGTTCGAACACGGTCCATCTGCTGGTGATGGACGCGCACCCGGGAGCGCGTCCGCTGCCCGCCTGGTCGCACAAGGCGGAGCTGCGGCTGGCCGAACTCCTCGACGAGGACGGCGCGATCGGCGACGCGGGCGTGGAACGGCTCGTGGCGACGGTACGGGCGGCGGTCGAGGTCGCCGAGGACAAGGGCGTCGAGGACGTGCTCCCGTTCGCCACCTCCGCCATCCGGGAGGCGGCCAACGGCGAGGAGGTGCTGCGCCGGGTCGCCCGGGAGACCGGCGTCGAGCTGCGGGTGCTGTCCGGCGAGGACGAGGCCCGGCTGACGTTCCTCGCGGTCCGCCGCTGGTTCGGCTGGTCGGCCGGGCGGCTGCTGGTCCTGGACATCGGCGGCGGCTCGCTGGAGATCGCGTACGGGCTGGACGAGGAGCCGGACGCGGCGGTGTCGCTGCCGCTGGGCGCGGGCCGGCTCACCGCGGGCGACCTGCCCGGCGACCCGCCGGAGGCGGAGGACATACGGGCCCTGCGCAAGCGGGTGCGGGCCGAAATCGCCAGGGTGGTGAGCGATTTCACGCGTTTCGGTACGCCCGACCACGTCGTCGGCACGTCCAAGACCTTCAAGCAGCTGGCCCGTATCGCCGGCTCCGCCCGCTCGGCCGAGGGCCTCTACGCGCAGCGTGAGCTGGACCGCAAGGCGCTGGAGGAGTGGGTGCCGCGGCTGGCGGGGATGACCGGCGCCGAGCGGTCCAAGCTGCCCGGCGTCTCCGAGGGGCGCGCCTCCCAGCTGCTGGCGGGGGCGCTGGTGGCGGAGGCCGCGATGGACCTGTTCGGCGTGCGCACGCTGGAGATCTGCCCCTGGGCGCTGCGCGAAGGCGTCATCCTGCGCCGCCTGGACCACCTGCCTCCGGGATAGGGGCGAGGCCGACGCCCTCCGGCGGCGGCCCGTACCCTGTCCCTCGTGACGGAGCCAGTGGTGCGCATCCCGGATGCGAAGGTCGCCCTGTCCACGGCCTCGGTGTATCCGGAGTCGACGGCGACGGCCTTCGAGATCGCCGCGCGCCTGGGCTACGACGGCGTCGAGGTCATGGTGTGGACCGACCCGGTCAGCCAGGACATCGAGGCGCTGCGCCGGCTCTCCGACTACCACGGGGTGCCGATCCTGGCCGTGCACGCGCCGTGCCTGCTGATCACGCAGCGGGTGTGGTCCACGGACCCCTGGGTGAAGCTGCAGCGCGCACGCAACGCCGCGGAGAAGCTCGGCGCCTCGACGGTGGTCGTCCATCCGCCCTTCCGGTGGCAGCGCAACTACGCCCGCGAGTTCGTGCGCGGAGTGTGGCGGATGGAGAGCGAGACGGACGTACGGTTCGCCGTCGAGAACATGTACCCGTGGCGCTACCGGGACCGCGAGATGCTCGCGTACGCCCCGGACTGGGACCCGACCAAGGACGACTACCGGCACTTCACCGTCGACCTCTCGCACACCGCCACCTCGCGCAGCGACGCGCTGCACATGGTCGACCGGATGGGCGAGCGCCTGGCGCACATCCACCTCGCCGACGGCAACGGCTCCAACAAGGACGAGCACCTGGTGCCGGGGCGCGGCTCGCAGCCCTGCGCCGAACTGCTGGAGCGGCTGGCCGCCACCGGCTTCGACGGGCACATCGTCGTGGAGGTCAACACCCGGCGCGCGTTGTCGGCGGCCGAGCGGGAGGCGGACCTCGCGGAGGCGCTGGCCTTCACGCGGCTGCACCTCGCGTCGCCGACGTGGGTGCCCGGGTCGTGACGAGCGGCAGTACCGGTGCCGGGCCCGCGGGCCCGGCCCGCAGGCGCGGCCGCCCGGCCCGTACGGACGCCGTGGACGGCCCCGGTGCCCGTGAGCGCATCCTGACCGCGGCCCGTGCCGAGTTCGCCGCGCGCGGGTACGAGAAGGCGTCGATCCGCGGCATCGCCAAGGCGGCGGAGGTGGACCCGGCGCTGGTCCACCATTACTACGGCACGAAGGAGCAGGTCTTCGAAGCGGCCGTGGAGATGTCCTTCGCGCCCGCACTGAGCGCGCCTGAAATCGTCCTCGAAGGCGGTCTGGAGGGTGTGGGGGAGCGGCTCACCCGCTTCGTCCTCGGTGTGTGGGAGAACCCGGTCACCCGCGAGCCGCTGCTGGCGATCGTCCGCAGCGCCCTGAACAACGACGCCGCCGCCGCGGTCTTCCGCAAGCTCGTCGCCCGCCAGCTGCTGCGCCGGATCGCCGCCGAGCTGGCGGTCCCGGACGCCGACCTGCGGGCCGAGCTGGCGGCGGCGCAGCTGGTGGGGACGGCGATGCTGCGGTACGTGATCAAGCTGGAGCCGCTGGCGTCGGCCGACCCGGAGCGGATCGTCGCCCGGGTGGCGCCGGTGGTGCAGCAGCATCTGACCGGGCCCTGACCCGGGCGGACGCGCCCGCCGCCGGTGTCCGCCCAGCGGTCACCCGTCTCACATTCCGGAGAAGCTGTCCAGATCTTGGAGCCGGGGCGTAGTCTCGACTGATTCACGTACGTACGCGCACTGGGCGTACGAAAGACGTACACGCACCCGAGGGAGTGGATCCACGTGCCCGAGCTGAGGTCCCGCACCGTCACCCATGGCCGCAACATGGCCGGCGCCCGCGCGCTCATGCAGGCGTCGGGCGTAGCGCGCGAGGACTTCGGCAAGCCCGTGATCGCCGTGGCCAACAGCTTCACCGAGTTCGTGCCGGGGCACACCCACCTCCAGCCCGTCGGCCGGATCGTCAGCGAGGCGATCAAGGAGGCCGGCGGCATCGCCCGCGAGTTCAACACCATCGCGGTCGACGACGGCATCGCCATGGGCCACGGCGGCATGCTGTACTCCCTGCCGTCCCGCGACCTGATCGCCGACTCCGTCGAGTACATGGCCGAGGCGCACTGCGCGGACGCGCTGATCTGCATCTCCAACTGCGACAAGATCACCCCGGGCATGCTGATGGCCGCGATGCGCCTGAACATCCCCACCGTCTTCGTCTCCGGCGGCCCCATGGAGGCCGGCCGCGCCACCCTCGTCGACGGCACCGTCCGCAAGCTGGACCTGATCAACGCGATCTCCGACGCGGTCGACGAGAACGTCTCGGACGAGGACATCCTCCGTATCGAGGACAACGCCTGCCCGACCTGCGGCTCCTGTTCCGGTATGTTCACCGCCAACTCGATGAACTGCCTGACCGAGGCCATCGGCCTGTCGCTGCCCGGCAACGGCTCGGTACTGGCCACCCACACCGCCCGCCGCGCCCTGTACGAGAACGCCGGCCGTACGGTCGTGGAGATCACCAAGCGGTACTACGACCAGGACGACGCGACCGTGCTGCCGCGCAGCATCGGCTCCCGCGCCGCCTTCGAGAACGCCATGGCCCTCGACATCGCCATGGGCGGCTCCACGAACACGATCCTGCACCTGCTGGCCGCCGCCCAGGAGGCCGGTCTCGGGTTCGACCTGGACGACATCAACGCGGTCTCGCGCCGGGTGCCCTGCCTGGCCAAGGTCGCGCCGAACGTCGCGCCGGGCGGCACGTACTACATGGAGGACGTGCACCGGGCCGGCGGCATCCCCGCCATCCTGGGCGAGCTGTACCGGGCCGGCATGCTCAACGAGGACGTGCACACCGTCCACAGCTCCTCGATGGCGGACTGGCTGAAGACCTGGGACGTACGGGGCGGGTCGCCGTCCCCCGAAGCCGTCGAACTGTGGCACGCGGCCCCCGGCTGCAAGCGCTCCGCCACCGCCTTCTCCCAGTCCGAGCGCTGGGACACCCTCGACCTGGACGCCGCGGGCGGCTGCATCCGCGACCTCGCCCACGCCTACTCCGCCGACGGCGGCCTGGCCGTCCTCAAGGGCAACATCGCCGAGGACGGCTGCGTGGTGAAGACCGCGGGCGTGGACGAGTCGATCTGGACGTTCGAGGGCCCGGCCGTGGTCTGCGAGTCGCAGGAGGAGGCCGTGGAAAAGATCCTCGGCAAGCAGGTCAAGGAGGGCGACGTCGTCGTCATCCGCTACGAGGGCCCCAAGGGCGGCCCCGGCATGCAGGAGATGCTCTACCCGACGTCCTTCCTCAAGGGGCGCGGCCTGGGCAAGGCGTGCGCGCTGGTCACCGACGGCCGCTTCTCCGGCGGCACCTCCGGCCTGTCCATCGGCCACGCCTCGCCCGAGGCGGCCTCCGGCGGCACCATCGCCCTGGTCGAGGACGGCGACCGCATCCGCATCGACATCCCGAACCGTTCGATCGAACTGCTCGTGGCCGACGAGGAGCTGACGGCCCGCCGCGCGGCGCTGGGCGGCGTGTACGCGCCGAAGAACCGCGAGCGCAAGGTGTCGCAGGCCCTCCGCGCGTACGCGGCGATGGCGACCAGCGCCGACAAGGGCGCGGTGCGCGACGTGACGAAACTGGGCTGACACGGGCTCCGGCGGCTCGCCGGGAACCCCGCCCGCCTCACCAGCGGGCGGGGTTCTCCGTGTCGGCGGCGAACACCGTGCCGTCCGGCGCCGCCGCGTACACCCGGCCGTGCCGCGGATCGGGCAGCGGCGCCGGCAGCTTCTCCAGGTAGCCGGTACGGCCGGTCGCCAGCCGGGGCGGGGTCTGGCCGAGCAGCGCGCCGCGCCGGGTCTCCACGGCCAGCAGCCGGCCGTCGGCGCCCGTGAAGTACAGCCGCTCGCCCTTCGGGTCGAGCACCGGCGCCGACGCCCGGCTCACCGACGTCTCCACGCTCCAGCGCCGGTCGCCGACCGCCTGGAGCGTGCCGCCGGAGGCCAGCAGATAGACCGTCTCGCCGCGCACCACGGCCGCCGCGTCGTCCACCGGCGCGCCCAGCGGCAGCCGCCGCACCCGGTGCGTGCCGGGGTCGTAGCGGACGACGGCCGCGGTACGGGTGACGACGAGCGGGTCGGCCGCGGTGAGGTAGACCGAGCCGGACGTGCCCGCACCGGCCAGGGTGAGCGAGCCCGGCAGCCGCCGCTCCCAGCGCAGCGTGCCGTGCGCCGGGTCGATCGCGGTGACCATGGTGGTGGCGCCGTCCGCCGCGACGGTGGCCGCGTACGCGGTACGGCCGTCCCCGTACGCGGTGAACTGCCCCAGCGGCTGGGCCGGGTAGCGGTGGTGCCACAGCTCCCGGTGGGTGGCGCTGTCCAGGGCGGTGACCATGCCGTCGCGCGCGGTCAGCAAAAGGGCGCCGCCCACGAACCGGATGTCGGCGTCGTACCCCGTCAGGTCCTTGCTCCAGCGCGTCGCGCCCTTCCCGCCGGCCGACGGGTCGAGCGCCTCCAGCCGCTTGCCGTCGGGGGAGCGCACGTAGAGCAGCCCGCCGGAGAACACCGGCGCGCCCGGCGGGGTGTCACCCTTGCGCACCGGTTCGCCTGGTTTCCGCCACGACACGGTGCCGTTCTCCGGATCGACCCGCCCGGCTTTCAGGCCCCGCTCGACACAGAACAGGGCGGACCCGCCGTAGGTGCAGAAGGGCATCTCGGCGGGGTGGCCGGCGGGCCGCTCGACCAGCGGGGTGTGCCAGGGGCGGAAGGCGGCGGCCGTGGCGCCGGCCGTACGCGTCTGGAGCGCCGTGGCGTCCTCGGAGCCCAGGGCCCGTACGCCCGCGAAGGCACCCGCGCCGGCCAGCACGGCGGCCACGGCCGACCAGACCGCCCAGCGGCGGCGGGGAGCGGAGGCGGCCTTCTCCGCAGGGGGCGCGGCCTCCCGGCCCCGTACATGCGTGGTCCCGTCCTGCCCGGGCGGCGCGGCAACCTGCGCGGGCACGACGGCCTCGGCGGCCGCCGGCGGACCGGCGTACGCCGCCGCCTCCTGCGCCGCCTCCTCGTGGACCTCCGTCGGCAGCTCGGTGCTCAGCAGCCGCATCAGCATGTCCGGCGTCGGCCGGTCGGCCGGCCGCTTCGCCAGGCAGGTGCGGATCAGCGGCGCCAGGTCCTCCGGGACGCCCGTCAGGTCCGCCTCGTCGTGCACCACTTGGTACGCGACGATGTACGGGCTCTCCGAATCGAAAGGGCCCCGCCCGGTCGCCGCGTGCACCAGCACGGAACCCAGCGCGAAGACGTCCGCCGCGGGGCCCACCTCGCGCGGCCGCTGGAACTGCTCGGGCGCCATGAACGGCGGCGTACCGATCAGCTTGCCGGTCTCGGTGCGCATCTCGCTGTCCGCGGGCCGCGAGATACCGAAATCGATGACCTTGGGGCCGTCGGCGGCGAGCAGCACGTTGCCCGGTTTCAGGTCGCGGTGCACCACGCCGGCCCGGTGGATGTCGCGCAGCGCCTCGGCGAGGCCGGCGGCCAGCCGCCGCAGCTCGCCGGGCGGCAGCGGGCCGTTCCGCTTCACGTGGTCGCCGAGGGTCGGGCCCGGGATGTAGAGGGTCGCCATCCAGGGGAGGGCGGCATCCGGGTCGGCGTCCACCACGGGCGCGGTGAACGCGCCGCTCACCCGCCGTGCCGCCGCCACCTCCTGCCGGAACCGGCCGCGGAACTCGGGGTCCTGGGCGAAGTCGGCGTGCACGACCTTCACCGCGAGGCGCAGCCCGGACGACGACCGCGCCAGATGGACGACGCCCATCCCGCCGGAGCCCAGGCGCGCGTCAAGGCGGTACCGGCCCGCGTACTGCGGACGTTCCGCTTCCGGGTCCGCCCCGGAACCGCGCAGCGGCGGCATCTCCCCACCCCCGTGTCATGGGCCGCAGATGCGACGCACGGAGCCTAGTCGATGGTGCGTACGAGACAGGTGAGGCTTGCTAGCGTGCGCGGTGCACGGCCGCGGCCGCGCACCGGCCGCTTCGGGCCACCGGACGACACCACGGGGGAGCACACCATGACCAGCACGCAGGAGAACGCCGTCGGCACGGTCGAAGGCGCCGGCACGGAGGAGGTCACGGCCGCCGCCACGGCCGCGGTGACCTACCCCGTCGCGCCCGGCTACCGCCTCAACGTCCGCAGCGGCCCCAGCAGCCGCGCCTCCCTCGTCCGGCAGCTCCCGTACGGGGCGCGGGTCGCCATCCGCTGCCAGCGCCACGGCGAGCAGGTCAGCGGCCCGTACGGCACCAACGACATCTGGGACTGCATCGCCCCCGGCCAGTACGTCTCGGACAGCTACGTCCGCACCGGCAGCGACGGCTTCGTGGCCCCGCTCTGCGCGAACTGACCGGCCCGGCGGCCGCGCCGTACGGCCGCCGGGGCCCGCCGGGGATAATCGACACCATGAGCGACGAGACACGGCCCGCCCCGGACCGGACAGGACCCGAGCCGGCCGCGATCCGCTTTTTCGGGACGACCTGGGTGCACCACGACGGCGGCTACGGCCTGCGCCGGGCCGGGGTCGCCGCCGGCTCCCTGGCGCTCGCCGCCGCGGGCGCGGTGGTGCTGCGCTTCGCCTTCCAGGGCCTGGAGATCGCCGAGGTCGGCTCGTTCCTCAACGTCCTGGTCGTGGTCTGCTTCGCGGTGTGCAGCGCGGTCGCGTTCCGCCGCACCTGGGAACGCCTGACCCGCGCCGCCGCCGACGCGCCCGCCGACCGCCCGGCCGACAGGTCCGGGCAGAGCCTGCTGCTCATCGGCTTCATCGGCTCGCTGCTCGCCTACTTCTGCCGCAGCCTCGTCGAGGCACCGGGAGAGGCGGTGCGGCGCGCCGAGTACGAGGCGGAACGCGAGCGCCACGAGCGCCGCCGCAGCACCCGCACGGGCAACCCGGCAGCCAAGAAGACACCGAAGGCGTCGAAGAAGAAGCGCGCCTAGCAGCGCCGGTGCGCGGTACCGCCGGGTCGCGCCGCGCTTGGCATGCGGACCGTGCCGCCGGGTGCCGGGAACGGTAAACCGTCGGAAAATCCCACCCGCGCCCCCGCCGCGCGAGGCACCATGCCCGCATGCCGCAGCCGCCGCTCCACCGGCCGACGCGCCCGGTCCTCGCCCGGTCCTTCGATGCCGTCGCCGCGCAGTACGCCGCCGCCCGCCCCGGCTACCCGCCCGCGCTGTTCGACGCCCTCGAAGAGCTCGCCGGCCGGCCGCTCGCCGGTGCCCGGGTGCTCGACGTGGGCGCCGGTACGGGCATCGCGACCCGGCTGCTGGCGGCGCGCGGCGCGGGTGTCACGGCTGTCGAGCCGGGCGCCGCGATGGCGTCCGAGCTGCGTGCAGCAGGCCCCGGCACCCCTCTCGTGCGCGCCCTCGGCGACGCGCTGCCCTTCGCCGGCGGCGCGGGCTTCGACCTCGTCACGTACGCCCAGTCCTGGCACTGGACCGCGCCGGCCCGCTCGGTCCCGGAGGCGATGCGGGTGCTGCGGCCCGGCGGTGCGCTCGCCGTCTGGTGGAACGTTCCGGACCCGCGCGTGGCCTGGTGCCGGGAGCAGGAGGCCCGGATCGAGCGCGCGCTGCCCGGCTACCACGTGGACCGCGTCGCACCCCGCGCCCCGGACCTGATCCGCGGTCTCGGCCTCGGCCTGGAACCCGAGTCGCGCGAGCTGGCCTGGACCCGCCGGGTGCCGCTGGAGACCCACCTCGCGATGCTCGGCAGCCGCTCGTACTTCGCCGCGATCGGGCCCGAGGCGGCCCGCCCCGTCCTGGAGGCCGAGCGCGCCGCACTGCTGGAGCTCTTCCCGGACGGGACGGTCGAGGAGCCGTACGCCCTCGACGTGACTGTCACACTCCGGCCCGCCGGACCGTCTGACTCAGGGGGCCCGTACACGGCGGCCCGTACGGACAAGGAGTGACGACGTGACGCAGGCGGCGAGGGACGAGCGGCTCGCGCGGTTCGAGGAGCAGCGGGGCCGGCTGTGGGCGGTCGCATACCGGATCACGGGTACGGTCACGGACGCCGACGACGCCGTGCAGGAGACGTGGCTGCGCTGGCAGGCCCTGCCCGGCACCACGGAAGTGGCCAGCCCGGCGGGCTATCTGACGACCGTCGTCAGCCGGGTCTGCTACGACCTGCTGGGCTCGGCGCGGGCCCGCCGCGAGACGTACGTCGGCCCGTGGCTGCCGGAGCCGGTCGTCGCCGGGAGCGCCGACGACGCGGTCGGCGACCGGGTCACCCTGGACGAGTCCGTCGGCCTGGCGCTGCTCACCGTCCTGGAACGGCTCACCCCGGCCGAGCGGACCGCGTTCATCCTGCACGACGTCTTCGCCGTCCCGTTCCCGGAGATCGCCGACGTGGTGGGCCGCACGCCCGACTCCGTGCGGCAGCTCGCCTCGCGCGCCCGCAAGCGGGTGCGGGCCGACGCCCCGCGCCGCACCGTGGACCGCGCGGAGCACCGCCGTACCGTCGAGGCGTTCCTCGCCGCCGTCACCGCCGGCGACCTGGACGCGCTGATGTCCGTACTGGACCCGGACGTCATCTGGCGCACGGACGGCGGCGGCCGGGTCACCGCGGCCCGCCGCCCCGTACTGGGCCGCGACAAGGTCGCCCGGTACACGTGCGGGCTGGTCGGCAGGAACTTCGACCCGGAGACGATGCGGCTGTTCGTACGGGACGTCAACGGCGCGCCGGGCCTGGTCTTCGTCGACCCGGTGGGGGAGCAGACCGCGGTGATCGCCTTCACGGTCCACGAGGGCCGGATCACGGAGGCCGACGCGGTCGTCAACCCCGACAAGCTGGCGCACCTGGACTTCGACGCGCTGTGAGGGGAGGGGCGGCCGGTCCCACCCGCGGCCGGACGTCCCCGGTTCTTCCGGCCCGGTCAGTACTCCCAGTCCGGCTTTCCGTCCCCGAACAGCCAGTCGTCGAAGAGGTCCTCCAGGTCGACGTCCGTGCGGTCCTGGCAGAAGTCGACGAACTCCCGGGTGTCGGCGTTGCCGTGGCGGTGCTCCTTCGGCCAGTCCTTCAAGATGCCGAAGAAGACCTTGTCGCCGACGGCCTTCCGGAGCTGCTGGAGGACCATGGCGCCGCGCTTGTAGACGGGGTCGCCGGTCACGTTCTCCGGCTTGCCGGGGTCGGCGGGCGGGAAGCCCCAGATGTCCTCGTCGTCCTCGTCGGTGGCGTACAGCGCGTCGAACTGCTGCTGCGCCGTCCGGCCGCCCTTGTCCTCCTCCCACAGCCACTCCGCGTACTGCGCGAACCCCTCGTTGAGCCAGATGTCCTTCCAGGTCTTCGGCGTCACCGAGTCGCCGAACCACTGGTGGGCGGTCTCGTGCACGACCGTGCCCTCGTCCGGCGCGCCGGCGTAGACGGGCTTGGTCTGCGTCTCCAGGGCGCCCCAGTCGACGCGCTCGGGCGTGTGGTCGACGATCGCCCCGGCGGAGGAGAACGGATACGGGCCGAACCGTTTCACCGACCAGTCGAGGATCTCGTCCAGCTTGCCCAGCGGCCCGGCGCTCTCCTTGGCCTCCGCCGGGTCCACGGCCGTGTAGACGGGCAGCCCGTCCTTCGTGCGCGACTCCTTGACGGTGAACTTCCCGATGGTCGCGGTGGCGAGGTAGGTGGCCATCGGCTCGGCGTTGTGCCACTCGAAGGTGGTCCGGCCCTTGTCGCTCTTCCTGCCGCGCAGCTCGCCGTTGGCGACGGCGGTGTACCCGTCCGGCACGGTGATCTTGAAGTCGTACGCGGCCTTGTCGCCCGGGTGGTTGTTGCCGGGGAACCACGTCATGGACCCGGCCGGCTGGCCCGCGACGAACGCGCCGTCCTCCGTGCGCACCCAGCCCTCGGTGGCGCCGTCCGGGTCCGTCATCTCCTCGGGCTCGCCGTCGTACTCGACCGTCGTACGGAACGTGGCGCCCTTCTTCACGGTCTCCTGCGGGCGGACCGTCAGCTTGTGCCCCTTGCGGGTGAACTCGGCGTCCTTGCCGTCCACCCGTACGCCGTGCACCTTCATGCCCTGGAGGTCCAGCTTGAAGGAGGCGAGGTCGGCCTGCGCCGTGGCGCTGATCTCGGCGGTGGCGTCCAGGGTGCCGCCGCGTACGTCGTAGTCGAGGTCGAGTCCGTAGTGGCCGACCTGGTAGCCGCCGTTGCCGAGGGCGCGGAAGAGCGGGTCCTGCACGCTGCCCGCGCCGTGCGTGCCGTCCAGGCGGGACGCGCTCGTACAGGAGGAAAGCAGCAGGGCGACGGAGAGCGCGGCGGTCGCACCGCAGTAGCGGAGAGGCCGGCGGATCACGGGGCTCCTAGGGTCGTAGGGCGGGTGGATCAAGCTCCCCGACCCTACGGCCCTTTGACCCCGCAACGCCGCCCCCTTCCACTTAACGGTACTTATCCACCCTTATGTCCGGACTGCTGCGGCTCCGGCACCGGGCTCGTCCGCCGGCCGCCGCCGCTCCGCCCAACTGCCGAGCGCCGCCGCGCACGCACGGTCGAGATGCCGCAGCCCCGAGAGGTCCAGCACGACGTCGCGGTCGTGCGGCAGCGCCTCCAGCTGGTCCAGCAGCCGGGGCAGCCGCAGGAACGTGGCGTTGCCGAGAGCGTGTACGTACAGGGGCCCGCCCTCAGGACCCGACACCTCCAGGTGCACATGCGAGGTCTCCCACGCCGACTTCGCGACCGCCATCAGCAGGCCGACGACGACCCCCTCGAACATGTTCGTCGCCACGATCGCCACCGCGGTCCCCGCCAACACCACGGCCTCGCCCCGGTGCTCGCGCCACAGCGGCCCGAACTCCCGTACGGGAATGAGCTTGAAACCCGCGTGCACGAGCACCCCCGCCAGCGCGGCCAGCGGCACGACGCCGAGCGCCGCGGGGAACGCCGCCGCGAACAGCAGCAGCCACACGCCGTGCAACACCCGCGACGCCTTCGTCCTGGCCCCCGCCCGGACGTTCGCGGCGCTGCGCACGATCACCGCGGTCATCGGCAGCGCCCCCAGCAGCCCGCACACCGCGTTGCCCGCGCCCTGCGCCATCAGCTCCTTGTCGTAGTCCGTACGCGGCCCGGCGTGCAGCCGGTCCACGGCCGCCGCGCTGAACAGCGACTCCGCCGACGCGATCAGCGTGAAGGCCAGCACGGTGCCCACCGCGCCGACCTCCAGGAGCCGGGCGAAGTCCGCGCCGCCCGGCGGCTGCACGGCCGACACCAGCCCCGCGACCTCGACCCTGGCCACCGGCAGGCCGAGGAGGGCCACGGTGGCGGTGGCCAGCGCCACGGCCGCCAGCGGGGCCGGCAGTACACGGGCCGCGCGGCGCCAGCGGGGCCACAGCACCAGGACGGCGATGGTGCCGACACCGATCGCCGCCGCGGTCAGCGCCTGGTCCGACCAGATCGTGTCGACCACCAGCTCCGGCAGGCCCGCGAGGTTGGCGAGCCCGGTGCCGGGCGCTTTGGCGTCGGTCAGGGCGTACAGCTGCCCGGCGATCAGGACGAGCCCGATGCCCGAGAGCATGCCCTGGACGACGGCCACCGAGATGGCGCGGAACCAGCGCCCCAGCCGCAGCGCGCCCATGGCCAGCTGGAGCGCGCCGGCCGCGAGCACCAGCGCGCCCAGGGCGCCGAGCCCGAACTCCCGCACCGCCTCGTAGACGAGGACGGTCAGGCCGGCGGCGGGCCCGCTGACCTGGAGGCTGCTCCCGGGCAGGAAACCGGTGAGCAGGCCGCCGACGATCCCGGTGACGAGGCCGAGTTCGGCCGGTACTCCGGAGGCGACGGCGATGCCCACGCACAGGGGGACGGCGACGAGGAAGACGACGAGGGACGCGGTGAAATCCGCGCGTATATCGGTGATTTTCTGCATGGGAATGCCTCCGGCGCGTTGCGGTGGACCGCGCGGCGCTGACCTGCGCCGGGCGGGGAAGGCGGATTCCCGGATCGATCCGTGCGATCCGTGAACCGTGTGCCGTGCGGGCACGGGGGACCGCCCGGGGGCGCCTGCGGTCAGGCGCCGCCGGGAGACCTCTCGGCGGCGTGGGTGCCGGCGTCGGCACCGGTGCCGGTGTCGGTCAGCAGCGGAAGACGCGATGGCTTATGGGGAGCTGGCCCGAGCGCGTCAGAGGTACGGCGCGGCACCCGGTGACCGGGGCCGTCGGGTGCGGGGCGGCGGCCGGCGGGACGGTGGGGTCGGTCGCGCACCTGGTCTGGTCGCCGCCGGGGTGGGAGGCCGGTATGCCGGTCGCGGAGCGTGCGCTGCGTCCGGTCGGGCAGCGCTCGGTCGCCGTGTCGGCGGAATCGCGGTCGTCGTGCGCGTACGGGACGACGGCGCTCGCGGCGTGCGCGCCGACCCGTGCCGAGGCCCCGACGCCGGCCGCCTGCCCGTGGGCCCCGTCGAAGCGGACCGGGAACGCCAGCAGCGCTGCCATGACGAACAGCAGCACGCGGCGCATGACGTCGGCCCCCTCCGGCAGTGGTTGGGCAGTCAACTTCATTGTGTCCAGGAGGACAGGGAATTGAGCGAGCCTCTGTGTAACCGTCATGTAAACGCTGAGTCAGCGAAGGGGAGCGGTCGGTTCCCGTCCCCCCGGCGGTCGCCGGAGCGCGCCGTACGCCTTGACGCGCCCAGGCGTACGGCGCCATATTCAACACATGATGAATTATGGTCGCGGCCTGGCCGGACCAGCGGAACCGGCCACCCCCGCCAGACCCGCCGACACCACGGACCCCGCCGTCCGGGCCCGCGCCCTCACCGTCGTACGCGGCCGCCGCACCGTCCTGGACAACCTCACCTTCGACGTCCCGCACGGCCGCATCACCGGCCTCCTCGGCCCCTCCGGCTGCGGCAAGTCCACCTTGATGCGCGCCGTCGTCGGCACCCAGGCCAAGGCCACCGGCACCCTCGACGTCCTCGGACGGCCCGCGGGACACGCCCGCCTGCGCCCCCGTATCGGCTACGTCACCCAGGCACCCGCCGTCTACGACGACCTCACCGTCCGCCAGAACCTCGACTACTTCGCCGCGGTCCTGCACCCCGGCCGGGCCGCCCGCGCCGGCCGCAGGGAGAGCGTCCGCCGCGCCGTCGAAGACGTCGACCTCGCCCCGTACGCCGACACCCTCGCCGGCCACCTCTCCGGCGGCCAGCGCAGCCGCGTCTCCCTGGCCGTCGCCCTCCTCGGCACCCCGGAACTCCTCGTCCTCGACGAACCCACCGTCGGCCTGGACCCCGTCCTCCGCCGCGACCTGTGGCAGCTCTTCCACCGCCTCGCCGCCGACCGCGGCGCCACCCTCCTGGTCTCCTCCCATGTCATGGACGAGGCCGAGCGCTGCCACCGGCTGGTCCTGCTGCGCGAGGGCCGCATCCTCGCCGAGGACACCCCGGGAGCGCTGCGCGCCCGCACCCGCACCGACACCGTCGAGGAAGCCTTCCTCCGCCTCGTCGACGAGGCCCGGGCCGCCGAAAATGCCACCCCTCACTCCCCGGAGCCGACCCCATGACCCCCGCGGAACTTCCCGTCTCCGGGGCCCGCACCCTGGCCACCGCCGCCCGGGTGCTGCGCCAACTGCGCCACGACCCGCGCACCATTGCCCTGATGCTGGCCGTCCCCTGCGTGATGACCGCCCTGCTCCGCTACGTCTTCGACGCGCACCCCCGCACGTTCGACGGCGTCGGCGCCGCGCTCCTCGGCGTCTTCCCGATGATCACCATGTTCCTGGTGACCTCCATCGCCACCCTCCGCGAGCGCACCTCCGGAACCCTCGAACGCCTCCTCGCCATGCCCCTGGCCAAGGCCGACCTCCTCGGCGGCTACGCGCTGGCCTTCGGCGCCCTCGCCATCGTCCAGTCCGCCCTGGCCACCGGCCTGTCCGTCTGGCTGCTGGGCCTGGACGTCACGGGCTCCCCCTGGCTGCTCCTCCTGGTGGCCGTCCTCGACGCCCTCCTGGGCACCGCCCTCGGCCTCTTCGTCTCGGCCTTCGCCTCGTCCGAATTCCAGGCCGTCCAGTTCATGCCCGCAGTCCTGATGCCGCAGCTCCTCCTGTGCGGCCTCTTCGCCCCGCGCGACACGATGCAGCCGGTCCTCAAGGCGGTCTCCGACGTCCTCCCGATGTCCTACGCGGTCGACGCCATGAACGAAATCCTCGCCCACCCAGCCCCCACGGGCGCCTTCCTCCGCGACATCCTCATCGTCACCGCCTGCGCCCTCGTCGTCCTCGCCCTCGGCACCACCACCCTCCGCCGCCGCACCCCATAGGCCCCCCGCCTCGTAAGACCCCGCCCCGTTCGCCTCCGCCGTGCCCACAACGTGAACGCCCCCGCCCTCCGCCACCCCGCGATGCGAGGATGACCGGGCATCCAGCGGCCCGCCCGGCCGCCCGTATCCGCAGCCCCACCGGCGAGGTGAACCGCAACATGACCCAGAAGGTCGCCGTACTCGGCACCGGAAAAATCGGCGAGGCCCTCCTCAGCGGCATGATCCGAGGCGGCTGGGCCCCCTCCGACCTGATGGTCACCGCCCGCCGCCCCGAACGCGCCGAAGCGCTCCGCACCCGCTACGGCGTCACCCCCGTCACCAACCCGGAGGCGGCCAAGTCCGCCGACACCCTCATCCTGACCGTCAAACCGCAGGACATGGGCACGCTGCTGACCGAGCTGGCCCCGCACACCCCCGCCGACCGCCTCGTCATCAGCGGCGCCGCCGGCATCCCCACCGCCTTCTTCGAGGAGCGGCTGCCCGACGCCACCCCCGTCGTACGCGTCATGACGAACACCCCCGCCCTCGTCGACGAGGCCATGTCCGTCATTTCGGCCGGCACCCACGCGACCGCGGCCCACCTCACCCGCGCCGAGGAAATCTTCGCCACCGTCGGCAAGACCCTCCGCGTCCCGGAGACCCAGCAGGACGCGGCCACCGCCCTGTCCGGCTCGGGACCCGCCTACTTCTACTTCCTCGTCGAGGCGATGACCGACGCCGGCATCCTGCTCGGGCTGCCGCGCGACAAGGCCCACGACCTGATCGTGCAGGCCGCCATCGGCGCCGCCACCATGCTCCGTGACAGCGGCGAGCACCCGGTCACCCTCCGCGAGAACGTCACCTCACCCGCGGGCACGACCATCAACGCCATCCGCGAGCTGGAGAACCACGGCGTACGGGCCGCCCTCATCGCCGCCCTCGAAGCGGCCCGCGACCGCAGCCGCGAACTGGCCTCCGGCAACGGCTGACCCGCGCCGCACGCCTCCCGGCCACCGACGTGCCACCCCCACACGCCGGTGGCCACACCTCCGGCCGTCCCTTCAATTCGCCGGCAGCAACCCCACCGCCTGGTACGCCGCGTCCACCCGCGGCCGCGCCATGGCCCGGGCCCGCTCGGCCCCGTCCCGCAGGACGGAGTCCACATATCCCGGGTCCGCGACCAGCTCGGCATGCCGCTCACGCACCGGACGCAGCAATTCCACGACCGCCTCGGCCGCGTCCTTCTTCAGCGCGCCGTACGAGTCGTACTCCTCGGCCAGCCCCACCGGGTCACCCCCGACGCACGCCGCGAGCACATCCAGCAGATTCGCGACCCCCGGCCGTTCCGCCCGGTCGTACACGACATCCGCCCCCGCGTCCGTCACGGCCCGCATCACCTTCTTCCGCACCACCTCTGCCTCGTCCAGCAAATAGACGATCCCCGCGGTACGGGCGTGCGATTTCCCCATCTTCGACGTCGGGTCCTGCAAATCCATCACCCGCGCGGCCACCTTCGGGTGCGTCGTCCTGGGAATGACGAACGTCTGCCCGTACCGCTGGTTGAACCGCACCGCCAGGTCCCGCGTCAGCTCCACGTGCTGCGTCTGGTCCTCACCCACCGGCACCTCGTGCGTCCCGTACGCGAGGATGTCGGCGGCCATCAGCGCCGGATACGTCAGCAGCGACAGCCGTACGCTCCCGCCCCGCGCCCGCTCGCGCTCCGCCTTCTCCTTGTACTGGATCATGCGCCGCATCTCGCCGTCGGAGGCCGTGCACTCCATCAGATACGCCAGCCGCGTGTGCTCGTCGACATGGCTCTGCACGAACAACGTGCACAGCCGCGGATCCAGGCCCGCGGCGAGCAGCAGCGTGGCGGCCTGCCGGCTGAGCCTGCGCACCCGCGCCGGATCGTGGTCCACGGTCAGCGCGTGCAGGTCCACGACGCAGAACAGCGCCTCGGCCCGGTGCTGGTCCTCGTCCGCCCAGCGGCGCAGGGCCCCCAGGTAGTTCCCCAGGGTCAGGTGCCCCGTCGGCTTCACACCACTGAAGATCCGCGTCATCTCTCGTCTCCCGAACTGGTCCCGGGACCGCCGCACCCGCCGGCCGGCTGCGAGGAGATACGCGAAACGGCCGCCGAAAGCGGCGGCCGTCGTCTGCATGCACTGGGGGGCGGCCGCCGTCAGGCGGGCCACCACTGCTGTACGAGCGCATGCGAGGTCATGCGGACCACGCTACGCCCCGAGCCGCCCCCCGCGCACGGGTTTGAAGCGCTCCGAGCCCTCGTGTAGTGTTCTCCGAGTTGCCACGGCGCCGACAGGCACCGCGACAGCCCCTCACGCCGCACCGGCGGCACAATCACTACTGCACGACTCCCGAACGGGAACAATTTCGGCATGCCGGAATTCGAACCGCCGACTCGATTATGAGTCACCGGGCGAAACCGCTAAAGTAGTGATCACGCCGGAAGGCGCGAACAACCCCCTCCGACGGGGAATCGGATTCGAATTCGAACCGACAGCTTCCTTCACCGGAAGCC